>NZ_JBEXMW010000035.1:0-107094 GCF_040610775.1 Nonomuraea sp. NPDC003709
AGATTGGGAGCCCCGCGTACAAAGAACATCCAAAAGAGCTACAAAGGCCCTCCCACCTCGGCCCTCGCCCGGCCAGGCGGCACAGGACGCCCCCGCGCCGTCGGTGGTCGAGATCTCGATCGGGCGGCTCGAGGTACGCGCCCCGCAGGCCCAGGCCGCCCCGCAGGCCAAGCCGCCGCGCAAGGACCACGCCTCGGTGCTCCAGGCGTACCTGCGCGGCCGGAGCAAGGGGGAGCTGGCATGAGCAACTCCCTCGCCATCGCCGCCGTGACCGCCGCGCTGCGCGCCAGGATCTTCAACCGGCTCGGCGGCCCGCAGGTGACCATCGTGCCGCCGGACCGCGCGCCCGACGAGGTCAACGGCGACCACGTGAACCTGTTCCTGTACCGCACCGACATGCACCCCTCCTTCCGCAACGCCGACCCGCCGGGCGCGCCGCCCGGGGAGTCGCCCAGGCCGCTGCTCCCGCTGGTCCTGCACTACCTGCTGGCCGCCTACAGCACCGACGAGGGCACCGCCCACGAGCTGCTCGGCGCCGCGATGCTGGCCCTGCACGACACCCCGATCCTGCCGGGGGAGGAGATCCGGGCCGCCACGGCGATCCCGCTGCCCGGCAGCGACCTGCACCTGCAGCTCGAGAACGTGAAGGTCAGCTTCGAGTCGCTGAGCCAGGACGACATCGCGAAGATGTGGACCGCGTTCGCCACGCCGTACCGGGTCTCGGCGTCCTACCAGGTCTCGGCGGTGCTCATCGACAACCCCGCGCCCGGCGCCGCGCCGCTGCCCGTGCTCAAGCGCGGCCCCGACGGCAGGTCGCCGGTCGCCCACCCGGACGCCGCCTCGCCTTTCCCCGCGCTCACCGGCATCCGGTACGTCGTGCCGGGGAGCCCGGTCGCGCTGCCCGGCGAGACCGTCACGCTGAGCGTCCGCAACCTCCCCGCAGGCGCCCTCATGGCCCACCTGCGTCATCTGCGGGTGCCGGCCACGGCCGAGGTCCACCTCCCGTCTCCGGGAACCGACGAGGTCGCCGTCGCGCTGCCCGCCACCGGGCTGCCCGCGGGACCGTGGGCGATCTCCCTGACGCCCGCGTCCGGCGGGGTGCCCACCAACGAGGTCCCCCTGGCCGTCGCCCCCGAGATCATCGCCCTCGCCGCCACCCCGGCCGGCGGCACCCCGGCCAGGACCACGGTGACCGCGACCGTCGCCGATCCGGTGCTGGTCGGCCAGCAGGCGGCCGTCCTCGTGGGCGGCCTGCACCTGCCGGTGCCCCTGCTGACCGCCGGCACCGGCACGCTCTCGGTCGTCGCCGCGATCCCGCCCGGCACGTACAAGGTCCGCGTCCGCGTGGACGGCGTCGACACCGACATCGTCGACCGGGCCACGGGCGCCTTCAAGACCGGCCCCACGGCAGAGGTGGTGATCCCATGACCGACGCGCCCGCCTGGGAGCAGGCCAACGGCGCCTACCTGAAGGCGTCCCTCGACTGGCTGGCCGTCCGGCTCGCCGGCCTCACCCCGCAACCCCCGAGGCCCGCCCAGCGGTCTGAGCCGGAGCCGCTGGAGACGAGGAAGGGCTGGCGCAGGACCCGTGACCGCTCCCGCGAGGCCCCCCGCACCGGCGACACGCCAGAGAGGGAGACCGCGGCCCGATCGATGGCGGATGCTCCGCAAACCCCGGCGCAGGCGATGGCGGGCGCGCGGGAGGCCGCGGCTCGGGCGATGGCGGGCCTCGGGGCGCCCGCCCTGGTGCAGATCGCCGAGCGGCTGGGGCTGAGCGACTTCGAACGGGACGTGCTGCTGCTGTGCGCCGCCCCCGCGATCGAGCCCGGCATCACCGCGCTGATCGCCGCGGCACAGGGCGATCCCGCCCCCACCTTCGCCCTGGCGCTGCGCCTGTTCGACGACGCCCGCTGGGACGTGCTCTCGCCCGAGCGGGGCCTGCGGTTCTGGCGGCTGGTGGAGCCCGTGGGCGCGGGTGCTCAGCCGCTGGCCGTCGTGCCGCTGCGGGCCGACGACCGGATCGTGGACCTGATCAGAGGGCTCAACCGGCTCGACGAGCGGCTGACGGGGCTGGTCGAGCACCGCCCCGACCCGGCGGCGGGCCTCGGGCTGCCCCGCTCGTCGCAGGCCGCGGCGGACGCCCTGGTCGGCGCGGCGCTGACCGACACGCCCGACGGCCGCTTCCCGGTGATCCAGCTGCTCGGCGGCGACGAGCCGAGCTGCGAGCTGGTCGCCGTACGGGCCATGGCGCTGCTCAACCGCGAGCTGTACCACCTGCCGGTCGGCGCGCTCGTGGCGGCGGGGGCGGACCAGGACCTGGTGGCCAGGCTGTGGCAGCGCGAAAGCCTGCTGCTGCCGATGGCGCTGCTGCTCGACGCCGTGGACACCGACCTGGCCGACCCCGCCACGGCCGCGGCGCTGCGGCGCTTCCTGTCCCAGGTGGGCGGGCTCGTCCTGCTGGCCACGCGCGAGGTGTGGCCGGTCACCGACCGGGCCACGTCGGTGATCGACGTCGGCCGGCCGACCCTCGCCGAGCAGGCCGAGCTGTGGGCGGCCGCGACCGGGCTGCCCCTGGAGGGGGCGCCGCGCACGCTGGCCGGCCAGTTCCGGCTGAGCGTGCCCGCCGTCCACCGCATCGCCACCGCCCTGCGGCCCGTGCTCGACGCCCCCGACGGGCGGGCGCGCCTGTGGGCGGCCTGCCGCAGCTCGGCCAGGCCGAGGCTGGAGGCCCTGGCCCAGCGCACGATGCCGCAGGCCAGGTGGGAGGACCTGGTGCTGCCCGGAGAGCAGACGGACCTGCTGCGCGGGCTCGTCGCGCAGGTGCGGCACCGCGCCACGGTCATGTCCACCTGGGGGTACGGGGAGCGCCGGGCACGCGGCAACGGGGTCACCGCGCTGTTCAGCGGCCCCAGCGGGACGGGCAAGACGTTCGCGGCCGAGGTGCTCGCCCACGAGCTCGGCCAGGACCTCTACCGCGTCGACCTGTCGGCCGTGGTCAACAAGTACATCGGGGAGACCGAGAAGAACCTGCGCAGGGTCTTCGACGCGGCGGAGGACGGCGGCGCGCTGCTGCTGTTCGACGAGGCCGACGCGCTGTTCGGGCGCCGCAGCGAGGTGCGTGACAGCCACGACCGCTACGCCAACATCGAGGTCAGCTACCTGCTCCAGCGGATGGAGGCATACGAGGGGGTGGCGGTGCTGGCCACCAACCTGCGTGCCGCGCTGGACCCGGCCTTCCTGCGGCGGCTGCGGTTCGTCGTCGACTTCCCGATGCCGGGACGGGAGGAGCGCAGACGGCTGTGGTCGGCGGCCTTTCCCGCGGGCGTGCCGCTCGGCGGCCTCGACCTCGACGCGCTGGTGGACCTGCCGGTCACGGGCGCCGCCGTACAGGCGATCGCGCTCGGCGCCGCGTTCCTCGCCGCGGACGCCGGCGAGCCCGTCGACACCGCGACGGTGCTCACGGCGGCGCGGGCGGAGTTCCGCAAACTGGGCCTGCCGCTGACGATCCCGCACCCCGAGCGGGTGGGCCGGTGACGCGCATCGTGCTGCACATCGACAGGGTCGTGCTGGAGTCGGCGGGCCTCTCCCGGCAGGAGCTCATCGACGCTCTGACCGAGGCCGTCCGGCGGGATCTGGCGGGCGGGCCCACTCGACAGGCCGCCCGGCGGCGGTTGAGCGTGGATGCCGCCGACGGCTCCACGCCGGGGCTGGCACAGGCCGTCGTCGGCGGGATCCAGGGACTGGCGGAAGGCGGGCAGCGGTGAGCGCGCAGTTCGCACCGGGGACGCCCGTGGTGCCGAGGGGCGGGCTCGTCCTGCTCGACCCCGCCAACGGCGCGGTGCTCAGGGTCATCACCCTGCAGTACAACCCGGACACCATCACCCGCACGCTCCAGCCCCAGGGTGTGGGCGCCGAACCCGGCGACCGCAGCGAGGCGCTGCGGCTGCGCGGGCCCGCGCACGAGACCATCAAGCTCGAGGCGGAGCTCGACGCGACGACGCAGCTCGAAGACCCCTTCGCGCCGGGCAACGACGCCGTCGCCGCGTACGGCCTGCTGCCCGTCCTGGCCACGCTGGACCTGCTGGTGAACCCGACGGCCGACGCCCTGGTCGCGCAGGACGAGGCGGCCCGCAAGGGCGCCTTCGAGATCGTCCCCGTCGAGTCGCCGCTGACGGTCTTCGTGTGGAGCCGCGAGCGCGTGGTGCCGGTCAGGCTCACCGAGTTCACCGTCACGGAGGAGGCGTTCGACTCCAACCTCAACCCGATCAGGGCCAAGGTGTCGCTGTCGATGCGCATCCTCACCGTCGACGACCTGGGGTTCACCCACCGGGGGAGCGGCCTGTTCATCGGCCACCAGCGGCGCCGCGAGCAGCTCGCCGCGCTGCACCCGTCCGACCAGCTGCGCACTCTCGGCCTCGACGGCCCGCCAGGAGGCACCTGATGTTCACCGCGACCAGTCGCTACCAGGGGATCGAGATCGCCACCCACCGGCCGGAGGGCGGCGAGCCGATCCCGTACGTCCGCCGCAGGTTCCTGCCGGACCGGCGCACGCTCACCGTGATCGCCGTGCACGTGGTGCGCGACGGCGACCGCCTGGACCGGATCGCCGCGCTGCACCTCGACGACCCCGAGCGCTTCTGGCAGATCGCGGACGCCAACCCGGTGCTCGACCCCGCCGACCTCACCGCGCGCCCGGGACGGCGGCTCGACGTCGCGCTGCCCACCGCGACCATCGGGAGCCCGCATGGCTTCTGAGCTGCTGCTGTCGCTCAGGCTCGGCGCGGTGCGGGCCGAGCGGGTGCCGCGCGAGGTCGTGGACGCGCTGCTGTCGGTGCAGGTGAGCGAGGGCGTGGGCCAGCCGGGCGGGTTCCGGCTGTCGTTCGGCATGGGCAAGCGGTCGCTGCTGTTCCGCGAGCTGCTGCCCTCGGGGGCGCTCGACCCGCCGGCCAGGGCGCAGATCGTCGTGACGATCAGGGGCCAGGCCACCGTGCTGATGGACGGTGTCGTCACCCGGCACGAGGTGACGCCGTCCGCCGAGCCCGGCCAGGCGCGGCTCACGCTCACCGGCGAGGACGTCTCCCGGATGATGGACGTCGTCGACTTCACCGGCGTGCCGTACATAGGTCTGCCGCCGGAGGTGCGGGTCGCCCTGATCTGCGCCAAATACCCGATGTACGGGCTCGTCCCGAAGATCGTGCCGAGCGTCAAGCTGATCACCCCGAACCCGATGGAGTCGATCCCCGCGCAGCAGGGCACCGACCTGGCCTACGTCAAGGCGCTCGCGGCGCAGGTCGGCTACCAGTTCTACGTCGAGCCGGGGCCGGACCCCGGCGTCAACTACGCGTACTGGGGGCCGCTGGTCAAGGCCGGATCGCCACAGCCCACCCTGTGGGCCAACGCCGACGCGACCACCAACGTCGAGACGCTGACGTTCACCTTCGACGGGTTCTCCGCGACGCAGTACGTGGCGCTGGTCCAGGAGCCGGTCACCAAGTTCCCCGTCCCCGTGCCCATCCCGGACATCACCCCGGTCAACCCGCCGATGGGCGCCCGCAAACCGCTGCCGCTGAAGACGTCGGTGGTCAGGGGCCTGGCCAAGCTGTCCCCCCTGGAGGCGGGGTTGGTCGCGCTGGCCAGGGCCGCCGACGGCTACGAGGTGATCAGCGGGCAGGGCACGCTGGACGTGCTGCGCTACGGCCAGCCGCTGCGCGCCCGCCGTCCCGTCACGGTGCGCGGCGCGAGCCTCGGCTACGACGGCACCTACTTCGTCAAGAGCGTCACCCACGACATCAAGCGCGGCGGATACACCCAGCAGTTCACCCTGACCCGCAACGCGTTCCTGCCCCTCTCCTAAGGACCTGCCATGAACATGGACGAGCTCGGCTATGTCGAGTCTCCCGGCTTCTTCGGCCCCGCCGAGCGCGAGGACGCCGAGCCGCCGGGCACCAGACGTTTCTACGGCAAGTACCGGGGCTCGGTGCTGAACAACATCGACCCTCTCGGCAAGGGACGGCTGCTGGTCAGCGTGCCCGACGTGCTCGGCGTGCTGCCGTCGACGTGGGCGATGCCGTGCGTGCCGCTGGCCGGGCTGCAGATGGGCTTCTTCGCCGTGCCGCCGCCCGGCGCCGGGGTCTGGGTGGAGTTCGAGCAGGGCAGCCCTGACAGCCCCATCTGGGTGGGCTTCTTCTGGGGGAGCCGGGAAGAGGCGCCCGCCACCGCCAAGCTGCTGCCCCCGGCGGCGCCCGCGCTCCTCATCGAGACCATCGGCAAGAGCAAGATCGCCCTGTCCGACACGCCGGTGGCCCCGATGAAGGGCAGCGGCGTGCTGCTGCAGTCCCAGTCGGCGGCCATCACGGTCGACACCTCGGGCGTGACCATCACCGCGCCGGCCATCAACCTCGTCGGGCTCGTCAACATCAACAACGGCGCGCTCGTCGTGAAGCCGGCCTGAGAGGGGTGCCGACGATGCCGGGTTTCCTCCTGACCGTCGCCTCGCAGGTGACCTGCCTGCATCAGGGCAAGGCCACGATCGTCCCCGGCCAGACCGTGGTGCTGGCCGGGGGCGCGCCGGTGGTGACCGTCGGTGACGTGGTCGCGGTGGCGGGCTGCTCGCTGTCGGGCGCGACCCCGCCGAGCCCCTGCGTCACCGTCGACTTCGCGCTGGCCGCCTCCACCCGGGTCTTCGTGCTCGGCAAGCCGGTCGTCCTGGAGCCCGCGGGGCCCGGCGCCGGTGTCAGCCAGTCGGCGGCCAAGGCCCCCCAGGGCACGCCGATCATCACCTCGACGCAGCTCAGGGCGGCGGGATCATGAGCACTCACCTCGACTTCCCCTTCCATGTCGACGCGCACGGCAGGTCGGCCACCACCACGGACGAGGACCACGTGCGCGACATGGTCGAGCAGCTGCTGTTCACGATCCCGGGGGAGCGGGTCAACCGGCCCGACTTCGGCACCGGCGTCCTGCGGCTGGTCTTCGCCCCCAACAGCCCCGAACTGGCCGGGGCCGTCGAGTACACCCTCCAGGCCGCCCTGCAGCAGTGGCTGCCCGACGACCTGCGGGTCGAGCGCGTGGACGTGCGGGCCGAGGAGGGGACGCTGCTGGTGTCGGTGGCGTACGTGCTGCTGCTGACCGGGGAGCTCAACTCGGTCACCGTCGAACGGAGGACCGGGCCATGACGGCCGACGAGGGCTGCCCGCCCCGCGCGCGGCGGGAACGGGACCGCGCCTGCGGATGGGGCGGCATCGCGGGCGTGCGGGTCGACAACGAGGCGCGCACGCTGCGGCTGCTGCTGTTCGGCAAGGCTCCCGAGCCCGTGCCGGAGGCGGACGACGTCGCCATCACCGGTCCTGGGCGCGTGGTGCGGGCCGTCCACGTCGAGGTGGTCGCCGCGCGGGCCGGTCGCTACGACGAGCTGGTCGTCCACCTCGACCGGCTCGGGGACCGCTCGCCGTACGAGGTGGAGCTGGCCTGCGCGCAGGACCTCGACCCCCGGTACGCCCGGGCCGCCTTCACCTTCACCGGCGACTGCGGCGAGGAGAGCGACTGCGGCGCGACGGCGCCCTGCCCGCCGGGCGAGGAGGACCGGGCGGTCATCGACTACCTGGCCAAGGACTACGCGAGCTTCCGGCGGCTCATCCTGGACCGGCTCGCGCTGACCTCCCCCGCCTGGACCGACCGGCAGATCCCCGATCTGGGCGTCACGCTGGTCGAGCTGCTCGCCTACGTCGGCGACCAGCTCTCCTACCGCCAGGACGCGGTGGCCACCGAGGCGTACCTGGGCACGGCCCGGCTGCGCACGTCGGTGCGGCGGCACCTGCGGCTGGTCGACTACCGGATGCACGACGGCTGCAACGCGCGCACCTGGGTGCACCTGGAGGTCGAGGAGCCGGGGGTCCTGTACGCGGGCAGCTACCGGTTCGTGACGGCGGTCCCGGCGCTCGGCGGCCGCCCGATGGTCTCGGAGGGCGAGCTGCGCCGTCTGGCGCCCGGCGGCGGCTACCAGGTGTACGAGCCCGTGCTGGAGCACGACGTGGCCGTCAGCCCCGCCCGTAACCGCATCCGGCTGTGGACCTGGGGCGGCGAGGAGTGCTGCCTGCCACGCGGCGCGACGGCCGCGACGCTGGTGGACGGCTGGTGCGACGAGGAGCGGTCCGAGCGGCTGCTCGGCCTGTGCCCCGGCGACGTGGTGATCTTCGAGGAGGTACGCGGCCCGCTGACCGGGGTGCCGGGCGACGCGGACGTCACCCACCGCCAGGCCGTCCGGCTGACCGAGGTCGAGGAGCTCGACGACCCGGTCTACGACCAGCCGTTGCTCCGGGTGAGCTGGGCGTGCGCCGACGCCCTGACGTTCGACCTGTGCCTGGCCGCCATCGGCGGCGAGGAGTGCTGCCTGTTCGAGGACGTGAGCGTGGCCAGGGCGAACGTGGTCCTCGTCGACCACGGCGCCACAGTGACCGGCACGCTGACCGTGCCCGAAGGGGAGCCCGGTCCCGTGCGGTGCGAAGGGCTCGGCCGCCCGGAGCGCGACCCCGTACGGGTGCGCTTCGAGCCCGTGCTGCCGCACGCGCCCCTCACCCGCCGGGCGCCCTACCCCGCTCCCGAGATCGTCGCGGCGGGCCAGGCCCTGACGCTGGCCCGCATCCCCACCGGCACCGCGCCCCGGCCCCGCCTGCTCGCCAGGCTGGCCAGGCTGACCGCCCAGGCCCACCTCGGCCGGCCGCTGGACGCCGCCGACGCGGCCGAGGTGGCCGCCACCTGGGGCGCCGGCGCGGGGCTCGACCCCGCCGAGCCGGTCGCCGCGGGTCCCGCCGCCGCCGCGCTCACCCAGGACCCGCGTACGGCGCCGGCCCAGCTGTGGCTCACCTCCGACGGCGAGACGTGGACGGTGCGGGCCGACCTGATCGGCAGCGGCCCCGAGGACCGGCACGTCGTCGTCGAGGTGGACGACGAGGGCAGCTCGCACCTGCGCTTCGGCGACGGAAAGTACGGCCGCGGGGTCCGCCCCGGCCAGCGCTTCGAGCTGCGCCTGCGGGTCGGCAACGGGACGGCCGGCAACGTCGGCCCCGAGGCGGTGGCCCACCTGGTGGCCTCGTGCCCCATCGCGGTGCCCGTGACCGGCGTACGCAACCCGCTGGCAGCCACGGGCGGCATCGACCCCGAACCGGTCGCCGAAGCCCGCCTGGTCGGCCCCACCGCCTACCGGCACCGCCTGATACGGGCGGTCACCGCCGAGGACTACACCACGATCGCCGCCGCCCAGCCCGGAGTCCAGAGCGCGGCCACCGACCTGGCCTGGACCGGCGGCTGGTACGAGGCCGACGTGGCGATCGACCCCCTGCGCGGCCGCTGCGGCGAGGAGTTCCCTCTGGAAGCGGTGCGGACCCGGCTGGAGCAGGTCCGGCGGATCGGGCACGACCTGCGGGCCGACCCGCCCCGGCTGGTCGCGGTCGACCTCGGGCTGCGCGTCTGCCTGGCGGCGAACGCGCCCCGCTCGGCCGTCACCGTCGCGCTGCGGGCCCGGCTCGGCGACGCGCCGGGCGGCATGTTCGACCCCGACCGCCTCACCTTCGGCACCGGCCTGTACGTGAGCCGGATCCTGGCCGAGGCCATGGCCGTGCCGGGAGTGGTGTCGGCGAGTGTCGTCCGGCTGGCCCGCACGGTCTCCACCGGGCCGCCCGTGCCTCCCGGCGGCGCGCTCGCGTTCGGCCCGCTGGAGATCCCCTCGGCCGGGACGTTGACGCTGGATCTCGTGGGAGGGCGGTGAGCCGGTATGAGCTGCGGTGAAGCGGCGGGATGTTGCGGGCGGTGCGCTTCGGGGACACCGTTGCCGCCCGGAAAGGTGATGGCCAACCCGCCGGGGCGGTCGAGCCTGAGCGTCCGCGTGGGCACCCGGGCGGCGTTCCTGGCCAGGATGATCGGGAGGCTGGCCTCCGCCGACCATCCCGAGCTGGCCAGGCTCACCACGCGCGCCCCCGACGACCCCGCGCTGGCGCTGCTGGACGCGTGGGCCTGCGTCGGCGACGTGCTGACCTTCTACCAGGAACGCATCGCCGACGAGGGCTACCTCGCGACGGCCAAGGAGCGGCGCTCGCTGGTGGAGCTGGCCGCGCTCGTCGGCTACCGGCCCCGGCCCGGGCTGGCGGCGAGCGCCTGGCTGGCCTACACCCTCGACCCCGACCCCGCCGACCCGCTCGTGCGGGTGTCCGCGGGCGCCAGGGTGCAGAGCGTGCCCGACCCCGGCGCCAAGCCGCAGATCTTCGAGACGGCCGAGGAGCTGGTGGCCCGCTCGTCGTGGGGCGCGCTGCCGCCCAGGCTGCGCCGCCCGACGCGGCTGACCCGCTGCCGCGTGGCCTCCCTGCGGGTGGTGCACGTCGAAGGGATCGCGACCGGGCTCGCACCCAACGACCGCCTGCTCTTCCACTTCACCGACGGATCGCCCCTGCTGAGGATCGTCGAGTCGGCGGAGACCGATCTGGACGCGCAGGTGACCGCCGCCAGGCTCCAGCTGTCCCCGGCCGGGGTGGCCGAGGACGGCGACGAGGAGGCGGAGTTCGTCCGGCTGGAGGTCCTGCGGGCCAAGGCGGCCACGTTCGGCTCCGCCGCCCCGCTCCCGCCCGCGACATCCGGCGGGGTGATCGGCGAGGTCGCCGCGGACGACCCCGACTGGGAGCTCGACGAGGGCCTGTACGACTCCGACGCGGGCGCGCGCACGTTGCTCCCGCTCGACGCCGACTACCCGCGCATCCTCCCGGGCAGCTGGATCGTGGTGGTCTCCGGCGACGGCCTCGTGCACGTCAACCTCGTGAAAGAGGTGCGCACGCTGGGCCTGGCCCGCTACGGCATCTCCGGCAGGGTGACCGCGCTCGTGCTGGTGGCGCCCTGGTTCCCCGAGGAGCACGGCGACGCCGGGCGCTCCCTGTCCGAGCTGCGCGGCTACACCTTCTACGTCCAGGCCGAGCCTCTCGCCCTGGCCGACGAGCCCATCACGGGGCCCGTCGAGGGCGGCTCGATCGACCTCGGCGTGGTGATCGAGGACCTGCCGACCGGCCGTACGATCGTCGTGTCCGGGATGCCGCAGGACGCGGGCCCGCTCACCCCGCCGAGCGGCGAGGTCGCGCGGGTCATCGGCACCCGGCGGGTCTCCTCGTCGGGGAGCGTGCCGGATCACACCGTGCTGGACCTCGCGGCCCCGCTGCGCGGCAGCTACCGCCGCTCCACCGTCACCGTCTGGGCCAACGTCGTACGCGCCACGAACGGCGAGACGAAGCTCGAACCCGCGGCGGGCAGCGGCGACGCCGGCGCGGCCGGCCAGCGCTTCACCCTGGGCCAGCAGCCGCTGACGTACATCGCCACCCACGACGCCGACGGCGCCGAGGCGGAGCTGATCGTCAGGGTCGGCGGGATCGCCTGGCACGAGGTCCCCGAGCTGGCCTGGGCGGGGCCGTCCGAGCGGGCCTACCAGCTGAGCGTGGACGCCGCGGGCGGCGCGACCGTCGAGTTCGGCGACGGCAGGCGCGGATCGCGGCTGCCCACCGGCACCGGCAACGTGGCCTTCACCTACCGCGTGGGCATCGGCAGGGCGGGCAACGTGCGCGCCGGGCAGCTCAGCCAGCTGCAGACCAAACCGCTGGGCGTCAGCGCGGTGACCAACCCGCTGCGCGCGAGCGGCGGCACCGACCACGACGCGGACCCGGCGCTGCGCGGCCGGGCGCCGCTGCCCACGCTGGCCATGGACCGGCTGGTGGGCCTGCGCGACTACGCGGACTTCATCCTGGCCCGCGCGGGTGTCGGCAAGGCCGCGGCGACCCGCCTGAGCGCGGGCGGCAGGGAACTGGTCCACGTGACGGTGGCGGGCGTGGACGACGCGCCGATCGAGCCGGACTCCGACCTGCTGCGCGGCCTGCTCGCGGCCTGCCGCCGCTACGGCGACCCCGGCGTGCCGGTCGCCGCGGCGCCGCGCACGCTGTGGAACGTCGTCCTGGAGGCGAACGTGTGGATCGACGCCGACCGCGCCCCCGACCTGGTCGGCCCGCAGGCTCGCGCGGCCCTGGAGGCGGCTTTCGGGTTCGACGCGCGCGCTCTCGGGCGCAGCCTGTACCTGTCCGAGGTCGCCGCGGAGCTGCAGCGCGTGCCCGGCGTCGCGTTCGCCGACGTCGTACGGCTGGGCGCAACCCTCGGCACGACCGCCCCCGAGGCCGCCGCGGTCACCGGCGTGGCCGAACGGATACCCGCGAGACCGGCCAGGACCAGGGCCGACGGCGTCCACATCGACCCCGCCGAGCTCGTCCTGATCACACCTGGCCTGGACGGGTTCGTCGTCCTGCACGTGGAGGTGGCCCGATGACCCGCGACGAGCTGGCCGCGCTGCTGCCCGCCATCCACCGCAGCAGGGACGAGGAGCGGGGCCACCCGCTGCGGGCGCTGCTGCGGGTCATCGAGGAGCAGGTACGCGTCATCGAGGACGACCTCGACACCTGGTACGCCAACTGGTTCGTCGAGACCTGCGACGAGTGGATCGTGCCGTACATCGCTGCCCTGGTCGGCATCGACAGGGAGGGCGTCTCCCGCGCCGAGGTGGCGGACGCGGTGGCCGTACGCCGTCGCAAGGGCACCGCCGCCGCGCTGGAACAGCTCGCCTTCGACGTCGCGGGCCGGCCCGCGCGGGCGGTGGAGACGTACCGGATGCTGGTGCGCGACCAGCACCTCCGGCACCTGCGGCCGGACCGGCCGGCCACCTTCGACGTGCGCGACCTCGTCGCCTGCGAGCGCGTCGGCGGCCCCTTCGACACCGCCCCCAGGCTGCCCGACGTGCGCCGGATCAACAGCGAGCTGACCCGGGGCCTGCCCAACATCCCCAGCCTGGCGCTGTACGTGTGGCGGCTGCTGTCCTTCCCCGTCACCCGGGCACCGGCGTTCTGCGTCGACCAGCGCTACAGCCGCTACCTGGTCAACGTGCTGGGCATCGACACCCAGCTGTTCGCCCCGCAGGGGACGGGGCCGAAGGCCGCCCACCTGTCGGGACCCGCCGACCTGCCGCAGCCGATCGGCCGCGAGGAGTTCGCCGCGGCCGTGACCGAGTACTACGGCCCGGGCCGCGCCCTGCGGATCTGGCGCGACAGCCTGGACAACCCCGTCCCCGCGAACCGGATCGTCGGCGCCGACCTGAGCGACTGGCGCTACCGGCCCCAGCCGGGCCAGGTGGTCGTGGACCCGGTGCTGGGCAGGATCGCCTTCCCGCCGGACGAGGCGCCGGAGGAGGGGGTGTGGGTGAGCTGGTGCTACGGCTTCAGCGAGCGCATGGGCGGCGGCGCCTACGCCAGGGCGACCGCCCCTGTCGGCGAGCGCCGCCGGTACGTCGTCGGCGGTGACGGGTTCGGCTCGATCACCGCCGCGCTCCGGCAGTGGCAGGAGGACAAGGAGGCCGACCCGTCGCTGCACGACGCGCTCGTGGAGATCGTCGACTCGGCCGACTACACCGAGGCGCTCTGCGTCGAGCTGGACCTGGACGACCGGCTGGAGCTGCGGGCGGCGCCGTACCAGCGGCCGGTCATCAGGCTGCTCAACCAGCGGGCCAACAGGTTCGACGCGCTCTCGGTGCGCGCCCGCTCCAAGACCCCGCCGCCGGGCGGCGCCGCCGACTGCCCGCCGCCGTCCGCGCGCCGCCCGCGCCTGCTCCTCGACGGGCTCGTGATCTCGGGCCGCAGCGTCGACATCACCGGGCAGGTCGGCGAGGTGACGATCAGGCACTGCACCCTCGTGCCCGGCTGGGAGCTGGACGACCGGTGCGAGCCCCGCCACGGCGAGGAGCCGTCGATCGAGCTGCGCCGCACCACCGCCCGCCTGCGCGTCGAACGGTCGATCGTCGGCACGATCCTCGTCGACCAGGACGAGACCGCGGGGGAGCCGCTCATCGTCGAGGCGTACGACTCGATCATCGACGCGACCGGCCGCGAGCCGGCCGCCGTGACGGGCGTCGACGACAGGAACGCCTACGCCGACCTGACCCTGCGCCGCTGCACCGTGCTCGGCCAGGTGCGCGTCTACCTGCTCAGGCTCGCCGAGGACAGCATCGTGACCGGCTGCGTGCACGTGGCCAGGCGCGACGCCGGCTGCGCGCGCTACTCCTACGTCTCCTACGCCTGCCACGGCGGCCCGCCCCGCTACCGGTGCCCGCCCGATTCGGACAACCGGCTGCGGCCCAGGTTCACCAGCGTCAGGTACGGCACGCCCGGCTACTGCCGGCTGCACGAGACCTGTGCCGACGCCATCCGCACAGGAGCGGAGGACGGCGCCGAGATGGGCGCCTTCCACGACCTGTTCGAGGCGCGCAGACTCGCCAACCTCGTCGACCACCTGGACGGGTTCGTCCCCCTCGGTGTCGATGCAGCCGTCATCAACGCCACCTAGGGAGACCGCTGTGCACGGAGACTTCTCCAACATCACCTTCTCGCCGGAGCGCGGCTACTCCGCGGTCTTCGACCTGCAGGGCAGGGTCGGCCTGGACGCCAACCGCAACGAGCAGACCGCGCTCCTGCTGCACCAGCTGCGCGGCGCGCTGGCCGACCTGATGGGCCCCCACGCCGGGCCGGCGGGCCCCGGACTGGGCTTCGCCGTCGGCGACCCGGCCGTGGCGGACTTCACCATCGGGGCGGGCCGCTATTACGTGAACGGCATCGGCGTCGAGAACCCGGCCGAGACCACCTACGCCAGGCAGCCGCACGCCGTGCTGGACGTCGCGGGCGCCGACCGGCTGCCCAAGGGCAGGTACCTGGTCTACCTGAAGGTCTGGGAGCGGCACGTCACCGAGGTGGAGGACCCCACGCTGCACGAGCCCGCGCTCGGCCCGCACCACCCCGACACCAGCAGCCGCGCGCAGGTGGTCTGGCAGGTGCGCGCCGTGCCCGTGCCGACCGGCGACGTGTCGGTGGAGACCTGGGTCGCCGACTGGATCGCCGCCGCCGAGTCGGCGGAGCACCGGGGAGTGCTCCAGGTGCGCGCCACGCGCCCGCACGAGGCCGACGACGACCCGTGCACCGCGCCGTCCGACGCGGGGTACACCGGGGAGAACCAGCTCTACCGGGTGGAGATCCGCAGTGGCGGCACCGCCCGGGAAGGGGCGAGCTTCGCCTGGTCGCGGGACAACGGCTCGGTGATCTATCCGATCCTGGCGAGCGACGGGCCCGTGGTCCAGGTGAGCAGCCTGGGCCGCGACCGGCACACCGCGCTGGAGGTCGGCCAGTGGGTGGAGGCCGTGGACGACGCCGTCTCGCTGCGCCGCGAGCTGGGCTGGCCGCGTCCGGCCGCGCCGCTGCGCCAGGTGGTGGACGTGGACGTGGACCTGTCGACCGTGACCCTGGACGCGCCGCCGCCCGCGATCGACCGGCGCCGCCACCCGTACCTGCGGCGCTGGGACCACACGCCGCCCGGCAAGTCCCCCGACGGGGCCGTTCCGGTGACCGAGGCGCAGGCGGCCAGGAAGGATACGGGGTGGATCCCGCTGGAGCGGGGCGTCGAGGTGCGCTTCCTCACCGGCGAGCGCGGCAACCCGCACCGCTACCGTACGGGCGACTACTGGGTCTTCCCCGCGCGCCGCACGCTGGGCGACGTCATCTGGCACCACCCCCAGGGCCGCGGCCCGCACGGTGTGGCCTACCACTACGCGCCGCTGGCCGTCGTCGAGGGCGACGCGGTCACCGGTTGGCGGACGTCGTTCGCGCTGCCGCTCACGCACGGACTGTGACCATGGCGGCCGGCGACCGACGTGCCGAACCCGCGCGGGCCTCGGCGCCCGTCCCCGCCGCGGCCCGCAGGGAGCTGGCGCGCAGGGGCGAGCCGCTGGACCGGGTGACGCGAACGGCCATGGAACAGCGGTTCGGGCAGGACCTCAGCCAGGTCAGGGTGCACTCCGACGGCTCGGCCGGGAGATCGGCGCGCGAGCTGGGCGCCCGCGCGTACACGGTCGGCGAGCGGATCGTCTTCGGCCCCGGCAGGTTCGCGCCGCACACCCCCGACGGCAGGCACCTGCTCGCCCACGAGCTGGCCCACGTGATCCAGCAGCGCGGCGGCGCGGGCCCGCGGCCGACCCGCCACGCCGGGCTCGAGGCCGCGGCCCACGCGGCGGCCGACGCGGTGGCGCGCGAGAGCGGGCCAGAGAGCGGCCCAGAGAGCGGCCCAGAGAGCGGTCACGTGGCCGTCGGCGGCAGCGCGTCGGTCGGGCTGGCCATGGCGGAGGAGACGGGCGGCCCCGCGAGCCCGGAGGACGTCGCGGCGTTCGCCCGGCTGCGGGAGTACCAGGACGCCGCCGACCTGCGGGCGACCGAGCTGATGGAGGGGGTCGTCCGGAAGAGCCTCGTCCGGTGGGAGGCGGGCCAGGAGGCGAAGGCAGCCAAGGCGGAGAAGGAGGGCAAGCCGCTGCCGGTGGACCAGCGCACCCCTGAGGAGCGTCGCGAGGCGGCCGAGGGCTCCATCCGGGGGGACGTCACCGTCACCGTCGGCTACGCCGTGGACGAGGAAGGCAACCTGCACGAGCTCGTCACCACCACCAAAGGCAGCCGCCGCAAGCTCGTCGACCTGGGGCCGGGGGAGACGTGGGTCAAGGCCGTCCGCCTGAAGAAACAGCAGCCGGAGGCTCCCGATCTCAAGGTCGTACCGGCCGAACCCGCCGAACCGGCCCCGGCCGCCAAGCCCGCCCCTTCACCGGCGGCGGCCCCTTCAGCGACTCCCGGCCCGGTGCCCACGCCCGGGTCGGCGCTCGCGCACGCCCACGAGCCCGAGTCCGAACCGGTGCCGCAGTCGGGAGTGGTGCCGAAGTCCGAGCCGGTTCCTCTGTCGGGGGTGGTGCCGAAGACCGCTCCGGTGTCCCAGCCGGGGCCGCATCTCGTCGACCAGCATGAGGGCGGGACCGCCGAAGAGGAGGCGTCGGAGCCGGACGAGCCGAAGCGCAAGCGCACGGCGGAGCAGGCGCGCAAGGACGCGGAGGCGAGGCTGGTCGCCCACGCGGCCAAGCACAAGCTCAAGCTGATAGCGGTCGGCGCCAGCTCCCTGATCTGCCCGCACTGCGCGGCCAAGCTCGGGCTGGCCGGCGCCACCGTCGGCACCGGCCGGGCCAAGGACCCGCTCCGCGAGCACGTCCCCGCGAACCTCTCCCCGGCGCTGGAGGCCATCAAGAAGCTCCCGCCCAAGCCGTCGAGGCCCGAACCGGTCGTCGAGCAGCGCCGCCCGGCGCGCCCACAGCCGGCCCCGGCCCCGCCCCCGGCGCCGCCGCGGCGCAGGATCGTGACCCTCCCGATCCCGGCCGATGCGGACGACGGGATCCTCCAGCAGGCCCAGGCCCAGCCGAAGGCGCCCAAGGCCAGCCCGAAACCGGAAGCTCCTCAGCAGGCCCCCGCCCCCCAACCGGCCAAAACCCCGGCACCCGCCACCACACCGAAAGCTCCCACTACCCCCGTGCCGACCCCGCCCCCTGGTACGGCGCCGAAAGCGTCCGCGGCCCCCGCGCCCGGGGTCCAGGCTCCCTCCAAGGGGGGCCCTGAGGCCACCTCCAAGAGCACGACAGGGACGACGGTGGCACGGAACGAGGGCAGCCTGACCCTCACCCGGAGCAAGGACACCAGCACGGGGACGTTCGACGAGGAGGGCAGGCTCCAGCAGGGGACCCGGACCGGCCGCCAGGCGAGCGCCGGGGTCGTCGCCGGTCCCGAGGGGTTCGGCGGGCAGGGGGCCGCGAGCGCCCAGCGGACCACCGCGTACGGCAACGGCTTCACCACCACCAGGTCCGTCGCCGGCAACGCCCGCGTGGTGGTGAAGGCCACGCGGGTGGAGGCGACGGAGCCGCCGGCGTACCAGCTCATGGTGACCGTCACGATCGGCGCGACCGGCACGGTGGGCGGCGGGGTGGGCGGCGGAGCGGGACGGAAGGGCACGGCGAACGCGTCGCTGTCGGTCACGGGGTCGGTGACCGGGACGTTCGTCCACCGGTTCAGCCAGGAGGAGACCAAGCGCTACCTCGGGGACCTGGCCCGCGACGGGTCGGGCGGCGCGGAGCAGGAGCTGCGGATCGTCAACCTCGTCGCGCGCGGCAGCGTCGACGACGCGCGGCAGCTGCTGACCACCCTGGCGGCCCCGCTGTCGGCCGCCGAGGCGGCCAAGCTCGGCGAGGGCGACCAGGCGAGCCTGGAGGCCAGGAAGGGCGTCGGCGGCTCGCTCGGCGTGACCGGCGCGGGCAGATCGCCGGTCGGCGCCGAGGTCTCCTACAGCAGGAGCAGGTCGCTCAAGCGCACGGTGGCGCGCAGGGGCGGGGCCGTGCTCGTCACGGTCGAGGTGGTGTCGGAGACCGCGAAGTCCATCGGCGCGTCCGGCTCGTCGGGAGCCGTGAGCGCCGGTCTCAGCTACGGCAAGACGACGTCGGAGGCCAGGGCGGTCACCTTCCGCCTGAACCCCGGCGACCCGGACTACCAGACCAGGTTCGACCGGATCCTCGCGGTCGACGGCGCGGCCGAACTGACCGCCCTGGCCGCCGCCGACCCCACCCGGGTGGCCGGTACGGAGTCCGGCACCGGCTGGTCGAGCACGCTGACCCCCAAGGTGGGCGTCGGGGGGCTGGAGGCGTCGATCTCGACCACCCATTCCTTCGCGGAGAAGACGGTCGTCGACGAGACGGGCACGCACAAGCTGTTCTCCGGGGCGACGGGTGGCGCGCTCACGGCCGGAGTGGCGTCGGGCCCGCAGCTCGAGTACCGGACCGAGCAGGCCGTCACCGCCGCCGTCGGTCCCGGCAACAAGGCCACGGGTGACGTCAGCACCACGACCTCGGAGACCGACCTGGGGGCCTCGGCCCGCGCGCTGGCCTCCGCCGCCGACCAGTCGCCCGTCGCCGGCTCGCTCAAACTGGCCACCGGCGGCAGCAAGCTGCTGCAGTCGCGCACCGAGGTGATCGGGATGAAGCTGTCGGACGACGACTTCGCGACCATCGTGTCGATCTCCCGGGAACCCGGCAGGTGGAACCACGCCTTCCGCGGCCGGATCGCGAGCTTCCAGGACTGGCAGCGCCTCGGCCGCAGGATCGCCGCCGGCGGCGGGGACAGGGAGGAGATGAGCCGCGCGCTCGCCGAGTACGCGAGCCACAACGACGGCGCGTCCGACGCCGTGCAGGCGGTGGTCCGGCCGCAGGGCCAGGCCGAGGGCGGCGTGCGCTACGACTGGCCGGCCGAGCTGGCCAAGGAGCGGGAGGCGTTCGAGACGATCGTGGTGGGCGACCGGGTCGCCCAGCTCAAGGCCCGCGCCGCGGCCGGGGCCTTCGAGGAGGCCCAGGCGGGCCTGAAGGCCGACAACCTCAGGCTCGACAAGGCCGCCAGAGCCATCACGGCCGCCTCCGAGCAGTTCACCGACGTGGCGGCGGTGGCCGAGATGCTGCGCAGGATCGGCGACAGGCAGACGGAGATCCGCGGCGAGCTGCGCAAACTCAAAGCGGCACTGGCGCCCGCGTCCGCGCCCGCGCAGAAGGAGACGGTGGGACCTCCGCCCGCGCCCGCTCCTGACGCCGAAGCGGTGGAGGAGCGCAACGCCAAGCTCCGGAGCCTGATCCCCGCCATGATGACGCTGCGCGACCAGGAGAGGGCGGTCTTCGCCGAGGTGCGCAAGGAGCTCGAGCATCCGCCGTGGTACCGGGGCCCGGACGTCATCTCCGTCATCCAGGCGCTCAACAAGCTCAAGCCGGTCTACACGCAGTGGGACCCGCTGGTCGACAGGCTTCGCGAGGTCTTCCGCGAACGCGGCGAGGACGGGTCGCGCGCCGACGCCTACGCCCCCGACCGCAAGACCTACGAGGCGCTGCGCCGCCACCCGGAACTGACCAAATACGGCTGAGTCACGTGCTTTTCGATATCGCTCGGAATAAACGGCGAATGGGATTTTCAGCAGTTTCAACGGATTTTATCGGTCGCCTGAATGGAGCTCAAAAGCCCAGCTCATGACCGTCTGGCTCGCGAAAAGTTACGCCCTATTGACAGATCATCTGCGGACGACATAAAACCCAGGGGGATCTGTTCGTGCAGAGGAGGGGCGCCCGATGGACAGCACTTCTGCTGTCGCGGCGTACGATGCACGGCCGGAGGGGTCGGTGAGCCTGCGTCTGCTGGGCACCTTCGAGGTGTCGGCATGCGCTGAAACGGGCGGTGCACGGTGGGGCGAGCTCCCGCACAGCGCTCGGCGGCTGGTCGCCTTTCTCGGCCTGCACGGCACCGCGACGCGTGACTTCGCCGCAGGCAGCCTGTGGCCCGACTCCAGCGAGGCCCGCGCGCAGGCCGACCTCCGCACCACCCTCTGGCGGGCCGGCCGGGCCTGCCCGGGGCTGATCGTCACGGGCGGCCCGGCCATGCGGCTGGACCCGCGGGTCTCGGTCGACGTCGACGAGTTGCAGGCGCTGAGCCGGCGGCTGCACGTGCGGCGACCGGCGCAGGCCGAGGACGACGGCTCGTGGGTGCCGCCGCGCGGCGTGCTGCTGCCCGGCTGGTACGACGAGTGGGTCGTCGCCGTCCGCGAGCGCGTCCGTCAGCTCCAGTTGCACACCCTGGAGGCCATGGCCGAACGGCAGCTCGCCCAGGGCGCCTACGGCCGCGCACTGGACCTCGCGCTGGCCGCCGTCGAGTACGAGCCGCTGCGCGAGAGCTCCCAGCGCCTGGTCGTCCGCATCCACCTCGCCGAGGGCAACCTGGTCGAGGCGGTCCGCGCTGTGCACGCGTTCACGGAGCTGCTGTGGCGGGAGATCAAGGTCCGGCCCAGCCCCGAGTTCACGGGCCTGGTCGAGCTTCCGGCACCGAGCTGACCGCGCTCAGACGGCCGGCTCTCCCCCGGCACACGCCGTACCGGGGGAGAGGAGGGGTCACGCGACGAGCTGTCTGTCGGCCTCCCGCTGGATCAGGTCCTTGTCGGAGATGGCCACCGCGTCGGGGGTCGCGTCGGGCAGCTCGTCCTCCAGGAAGCGGACCGGCCGGTAGCGGAAGGCCGCCAGCCCGATCAGGACGGTCACCGCGCCCGCCACGATGGTGAGCAGGGCGATCCCCCGGCCGTGCGCGGCGCCGGCGATGGGGTTGAAGACCTGCTCCACCAGCGGTCCGGCCAGGAGGAACCCGACCGGGACCAGCGCCCAGCTGAGCATCAGGTTGGTGGCGATGACCCGGCCCTGCAGGTCGAGCCCGACCTTCTGCTGCACGATGGAGAACCAGTGCGCGTTCAGGAACGCGGTGAGCAGCCCGATGAGGAAGAGCCCGATCGCGGGCAGCGCCGGGTGGGGCGCGATCCCGATGACGGCGAAGGCGACGCCCAGCGCCATGAAGGAGCCGAGGATGCCGTTGGTGCGCCGCGCCAGGCCGCCGGTCACCGTCATGATCAGGCTGCCCAGCAGGAGCCCGATGCCGGTCATCGAGAGCGCCACGCCCAGGCCGCCGGTGTCGGTGAGGCTGAGCAGCAGCGGCGTGGACAGGACCTCGACCATCGCGAACGGGAAGTTCAGGAACGCCGTGAACAGGATGATCGCCAGCAGTCCGTGCCTGCGGCTGATGTAGCGCCAGCCGCCGGTCACCTCCTGCCAGAACGGCTCCTCCCGCTTCTTGAACAGCGTGTCCGGGAACCGGACCGCCAAGGTCACGACGACCGCGAAGGCGAAGGTGGACAGGTCGATCAGGACGATGCCGCTCAGCCCGACGGCGGCCACGAGCGCGCCGCCGAGCAGTGGCGCCAGTACGGTTCCCGCCGCCTGCCCCAGCTGGGTCAGGCCGTTGGCCCTGCCGTAATAGCGTTTGGGCACCAACTGGGCCACGGCCGCCATGTAGGCGGGCTGGTGGAAGGCCGTCGACACCGCGCCGACGGCGACGATGAGGTAGACGTGCCAGAGTTGGAGCCCGCCCGTCCAGAGCAGGGCGGCCAGCGAGACGGAGGCGCACCCCGCCGCCGAGTCGGCGGTGATCATGACGAGTCTGCGGTTGAAGCGGTCCGCCACCGCGCCGGCGATCGGCGCCAGCACGACGGCGGGCAGCAGGGCCATGACCGAGACGAGGGCGAACATCGAGACCGACCGGGTCTGCTGGTAGGCCCACAGGCCCAGGCCGAACGTGGTCAGCCCGGTGCCGATCAGCGACACCAGCTGGCCGAAGGCCACCAGGGAGAACGTCTTCAGGCTGGCCTGCTGGTAGCGGGGCGGCAGCGGAGCCGCTGTCCGGTCGTCGCCGCCGAGGATCCCGGCCAGCTCGGTTGCCTGGTGCTTCTGGAAGTAGTGCCCGGCCTTGGGGATGACCTCCAGCGACACCGAGTCGGAGAAGGCCTCCCACTCGCGGAAACGCTCCTCGTGCAGCTCGGTGGCGCGGTCGTTCTCGCCGACCACGCACACCAGCGGCGCCGACAGCTTCTTGATGGGCGCCTGGTAGAGCTCGGTGTAGTAGTCCTCACCCTCCTGGGTGTCGTGGAGGAAGACGCCCATGATGAAGTCGCGCTCCTGAGGGGCCAGCGCCTCGGTGAAGAAGCCCATGGCCCGCAGGAACTCCAGCGCCTGCCGCTTGGAGGTCCACCGCTCCATCGGGAAGGTCCTGCGGAACCAGGCGAAGGCCTTGCCCGGCAGGCGGGGCGCCGGGAAGTGCCCGCCGATCACCACCTTCTCCGGCTCGACGCCCTCCTCCTCCAGCCTGCGGGCCAGCTCGACGGTGAGCGCGCCGCCCATGCAGTGGCCGTAGAGCGCGAGTGGCCCGTCGACCTTCTCCTTGATCTCCTTGACGCAGCCCTCGACGAGCTCGTGGAAGGGCAGCATGGGTTCGCCGGGGTTGCCGGTGTCGTGGCCGGGCGGCTCCAGCGCGAGCATGGTGATGTGCTCGGGCAGGGCCGCGGCCAGCGGCTGGTACGTGATCGCGCCGGCGCCCGCGAACGGCACGCAGACCAGGGTCAGCGAGGCCGCCGGACGCGGAGGGGTCAGTTCATGCAGGAGGCCGATGTCGTGCGATGAGCCGTCGAGCGTGGCGAATGCTCGGATCGTGGGGTTCTTGAAGAGGTCCAGCACGGTCGCCTGGATCCCCGAGTCCCGTACGGCGCGCACGGCCTTGAAGGAGTCGCCGCCCAGCGCGAAGAAGTCGTCGTCGATCCCGATCCCCTTCACGCCCAGGATCTGCGACCAGAGCTCGACCAGCTTGACCTCGGCCGGAGTCCGCGCCGCCGCGCCCTCCGCGCGTGCCTGGCCCACCGGCTCTGGCAACGCCTTGCGGTCCACCTTGCCGTTGGGGGTGAGCGGCAGCGCCTCCAGCGGCACGAACGCCGAAGGGATCATGTAGTCGGGCAGCTTGCGCCGCAGATATTCGCGCCAGTCATGGTCGGAATCGGCGGCCAGGTAGGCGGCGATGCTCTTGTCCTCGTCCGAGCCGCGCACCACCACGGCCGCCTCGCGGACCGCCGGATGCGCCAGCAGGAGCGACTCGATCTCGCCCAGTTCGATCCGGTAGCCGCGGACCTTCACCTGCCCGTCCGCCCGGCCGAGGAACTCGATCGAGCCGTCGGCCCGGCGGCGGGCCAGGTCACCGGTCCGGTACAGCCGGCTGCCGTCCTGCCAGGTGACGAAGCGTTCGGCCGTCAGCTCGGGTTGGTGGAGGTAGTCGCGGGCCAGGCCCGCCCCGCCGATGTAGAGCTCGCCGACCACGCCGGTGGGAACCAGCTGCATCGCGGTGTCGAGCAGGTGGATCCGGGTGTTGGCGATCGGGTGGCCGATCGTGATCGGCCCGTCGGTGACGCGGGTGAGGGTGGACCAGATCGTGGTCTCCGTCGGCCCGTACATGTTCCACAGCTCGGCCACGCGCCCGCGCAGGCCGGTGGCCAGGTCGGCGGGCAGCGCCTCGCCGCCGCACAGCGCCTTCAGCCCCGGCTTGCCCTCCCAACCCGCCGACAGCAGCAGCCGCCAGGTGGCCGGGGTGGCCTGCATGACCGTCGCGTCCTCCAGCAGGGCGGCCAGGCTCACCGGGTCGTAGGCCGCCTCGCGGCTCGCGATCAGCACGCGGGCGCCGACCGTGAGCGGCAGGAACAGCTCCAGCACCGAGATGTCGAACGCGGACGTCGTGACGGCCAGGAGCGTGTCCTGGCCGGTCAGGCCGGGCTCGCGGCTCATCGAGGTGAGGAAGTTGACGACCGAGGAGTGCTGGACGCGCACGCCCTTGGGCCGCCCGGTGGAACCCGAGGTGTACAGGACATAGCAGGGGTTCTGCCGGGTGGCCTGCGCGGGCAGCCGTTCCGGGCTCTCTTCCGGGAACCCCTCGTCGGTGAGGATCAGCTCGCCCTTGTAGCTGGTGTAGCGGCCGGCCAGCTCGCGCTCGGTGACCAGGACGCCGATGCCGGAGTGATCCAGGATGTAGTCCTGGCGCTCCTGCGGGTACATCGGGTCGAGCGGCACGTACGCGCCACCCGCCTTCAGCACGCCGAGCAGGCTGACCAGCATCGTGGCCGACCGCTCCAGCGCGACGCCCACCAGCGTCTCGGGTCCCGTCCCCGCCGCCCGCAGGCGCCGGGCGACCCGGTTGGCCCGCTCGTCCAGCTCCCGGTACGTCAGCGAGACGCCCTCGAAGGTGACGGCCACGGCGTCGGGCGTCCGGTCGGCCTGGGCCTCCACCAGTTCGTGGATGCACAGGTCGGGCACCTCGACGTCCTGGCAGGCCAGCTGCTCCTCCAGCTCCTCGCCGGTGAGGAGGTCCAGGCCGGACAGCGCGGTCCCGGGCGCCGCGGCGATCGCGGAGAGCAGGGTCTCGTAGTGCCGCAGCAGCCGCCCGGCGGTGCCGGCGTCGTAGAGCGCGGTGTTGTACTCCAGCCGGCACAGCAGCTCGTCGCCCTGCTCGTAGACGTAGAGCACCAGGTCCACCTGGGCGGTGCCGGTCTCCACGGCCAGCTCCTCCACGGCCGGCCCGTTCATGTCCAGGTCGCTCTGGGGCAGGTTGAGCAGGTTGAACAGCACCTGGAAGAGCGGGTTGCGCGACAGGTCCCTGGGCGGGTTGAGCTCCTCCACCAGCTGCTCGAACGGCACGTCCTGATGGGCGTACGCGCCCAGGGCGTACTCGCGCACCTGCGCCAGGAGCTGCGTGTACGGCATCGAGCCGTCCATCGCGGCCCGCATGACGAGGGTGTTGATGAAGCAGCCCGCGATGCCCTCGAACTCGGGGCGGGTGCGCCCGGCCACCGGCGAGCCGACGCAGATGTCCTCCTGGCCGCTGTAGCGGTACAGCAGCGTGTGGAGCGCGGCCAGCAGCGTCATGTAGAGCGTGGCGCCGCGCTCCTGGCTCAGCTTCCGCAGCCCCCCGGCCAGCTCCGCGGGGAGCACATGGGTGGCGACCGCCCCCTCGAAGGTCTGCATCGGCGGGCGCGGCCGGTCCGTGGGCAGGTCCAGGCTGTGCGGGATGCCGCGCAGCCGCTCCTTCCAGAAGCCGAGATCGGCGACCTGCTCCCGCTGCCAGCGCGCGTAGTCGCGGTACCTGACCGGCTGCTCGGGGAGCGTCTCGCCGTTGTACAGCGCGACCAGCTCGGTCCGCAGCAGGGTGATCGACCAGCCGTCCACGACGATGTGGTGGAAGCCGAGCGACAGGACGTGGTGATCCGGGGCGAGCCGCAGCAGCCGGGCCCGGAACAGCGGGCCGTGCGCCAGGTCGAACGGCTCGGCCGCGGCCTCGCTCAGCGCCCGTTCGGCGTCGTCGCAGTCCTCGACCGGCAGCGGCACCTCCCCTGCGGGCAGCACCACCTGCACCGGTTCGCCGTCCGGGGCGCGGAAGACGGTCCGCAGCGACTCGTGCCGCCGAACCAGCTCGCGCAGGGCGCCGTGCAGCCGCTCCACGTCCAGCTCGCCCCGCAGGTCCAGCGCCGTGGCCACGGCGTACGCGGCCGAGCCGTGCACCTGGTCGATGAACCACATGCGCCGCTGGATGAACGAGACGGGTGCGGGACCGGGATCCTCGACGACGGGGATCACCTCGCGGGCTCCCACCGAAGCGACGGCCGGGACCAGCGCGGGGGCGGGCGCCGCGGCGACGAGCGCCCGCTGGCCGGCCAGCGTCGGATGCTCGAAGATCGCCTCGATCGGCAGGCCGAGGCGGGAGGCGAGCTGGGTGGCCACGAGGGAGTCGCCGCCCAGGCCGAAGAAGTCGTCCTGCGGGCCGGCGGGCACGATGCCGAGCACGTCCTGCCAGGCGGCGGCGACCGCGTCGAGCTCCTGGACCGCCCGAGCCTGCGCCACCGGCTCCGCCGCCGTCAGCGGTGCCGAAGCCGCCGCCGCGATCTCGAAGCGCCGGGCGCGCGGCCCGATCCAGTAGCGCCGCCGCTCGAACGGGTACGTGGGCAGCGGCACCCGCCTGCCCGGCGGGCCGAACGCCGTCCAGTCGATGCCGGCACCGCTCACCCACAGCCGTCCGATGCCTTCCAGCAGGGCGGACTGCCCGCTGTCCGGCTCGGTGAACGGGGCGACCGCCGCCTGGCCTCCCTGGCGGCGGACCAGGGTGGTCAGCGTACGGCCCGGCCCCGCCTCGATCACCGCGGCGTCGGCGGCCACCAGGGCGCCGGCGCAGTCGGCGAACCGCACGGTCTCCCGCAGGTGGCGCACCCAGTAGGCGGGGTCCTTGGTCTCGGCGCCGGACACCCAGCCGCCCGTGACGTTGGACAGGTACGGCAGGTCCGGCGCCCCCAGCTGCACCGAGGCGACCTCGGCGGCGAAGGCGTCGAGCACCGGATCCAGCATGGCGGAGTGGAAGGCGTGGGAGGTGCGCAGCGCACGGCAGGCGACGCCCTGCCCCGCCAGCCGCCGCTCCAGCTCGGCGACGGCCTGCTCGGGGCCGGCCAGGACGCACAGCTCGGGGGCGTTGACCGCGGCCAGCGAAATGTCCTCGCCGAGCAGGTCGCCGACCTCGGACTCGGGCAGCGGCACGGCCAGCATCGAGCCGGGGGGCAGGCTCTGCACCAGGCGGCCGCGGGCGGCGACCAGGCGCAGCGTGTCCTCCAGGGTGAAGACCCCGGCCAGGCAGGCGGCGACGTACTCGCCGATGCTGTGCCCGGCCATCATCGCCGGGCGGACCCCGCGCTCGATCAGTGCGCGGGCGAGCGCGTACTCGGTGACGAAGAGCGCGGGCTGGGTGAGCCAGGTCTGGTCGAGATCGCCGGCCTCGCCGTACAGGACCTCGCGCAGGTCGAGGCCGAGGTGCGGTTCGAGGAGGCCGGAGCAGGCGTCGACGGTGGCGCGGAAGACGCTCTCCGATCGATACAGGCCCGCGCCCATCCCACGGCGTTGCGCGCCCTGGCCGGGGAAGAGGAAGGCGATCTCGCGCGGGCGTGACTCGCCCGCGACGAGCTCGGCGTCCTGTGCCGACCGGTGGTCCTCGGCGACCAGGATGCCGCGGTGCCGCAGCTGGCGGCGGCCGTGCCGGAGGGTGGCGGCGACCTCGCCCAGGTCCGCGTCCGGATGCGCGGCCAGGTGGGCGCGCAGCCGCGTGGCCGTCTCCGCCAGCGCCGAGTCGCCGGCGGCCGACATGACGAGGAGGTGCGGGCCGGCCGCCGGCGGGGCGGCGGGCTGTTCGGGCGCCTCCTCCAGCACCACGTGGGCGTTGGTGCCGCCCATCCCGAACGCGCTGACGCCCGCCCTGCGCGGTCCCTGGTCCTGCGGCCATTCCGCGCCGGCGGTGGGCACGTAGAACGGGCTGAAGTCGATGCGCGGGTTGGGCGTCGCGAAGTTGACCGTGGGCGGCAGCGTACGGTGCTTGAGCGCCAGCACGGTCTTGATCAGCCCGGCCATCCCGGCGGCGGCGTCGGCGTGGCCGATGTTGGACTTGACCGAGCCCAGCGCGATCGGCCGATCCCCGGTGAAGACCTGGGAGAGCGCCGCGACCTCGATGGGATCGCCGAGCGCGGTGCCCGTGCCGTGCGCCTCGACGTAGCCGATCGTGCCGGGGTCCACGCCGGCCGAGGCCAGCGCCGCGGTGATGACCTCGGCCTGCCCGTCCACGGCCGGCGCGGTGTAGCCGATCTTCCTGGTGCCGTCGTTGTTGACCGCGGAGCCGCGTACGACGGCGTGGATGGGATCGCCCGCGGCGAGGGCGTCCTCCAGCCGCTTCAGCACGACGATGCCCACGCCGCTGGCGCCGATCGTGCCCTGGGCCTCGGCGTCGAAGGGCCGGCAGTGGCCGTCCGGCGAGCCGATGCCGCCGCTCTGGTAGAGGTAGCCGCGGCGGCTCCAGGCGTTGACCCGCACCGCCCCGGCCAGCGCGAGGTCGCAGTCGCCCGCGATCAGGCTCTGCCTGGCCAGGTGGAGCGCGACCAGCGAGGTGGAGCAGGCGCTGTTGACGCTGACGCTCGGCCCGCGCAGGTCGAGCTTGTACGAGGTCCTGGTCGGCAGGGAGTCCTTGTCGTTGCCGAGCATGACCTGGTACTCGCCCACGGCCCTGAGCACGTCGGGCGCGGCCAGCAGATTCTCGATGTAGTAGCTGCTCATCGCCGAACCGGCGAAGACGCCGATGCGCCCCGGGTGGCGGGCGGGGTCGCAGCCCGCGTCCTCCAGCGCCTCCCAGGCGGTCTCCAGGAACAGGCGCTGCTGCGGGTCGAGGATCTCGGCCTCACGCGGCGTGAACTCGAACAGCGTGGCGTCGAACAGGTCGATGCCGTCCAGCACCGTCCCCGACCTGACGTAGGCGGGGTCCGCCAGCCGGTCGGGGTCCTCGCCGTCGGCGAGCAGCTCCTCGTCGGTGAAGTCCTGTACGGCTTCGACGCCGTCGCGGATCGCCGCCCAGAACTCCTCCGGCCCGGTGGCGCCGGGGAAGCGGCAGGCCATGCCGACGATGGCGAGCGCGCCGCCGGCGGGCGCGGTGCTCGCGACCGCCGCGGGCGCCGGCGCGTCAGGGCTCAGGTAGGCCGTCAGCGAGGTGATCGTCGGGAACCTGAACAGGTCGGTGACCGTCAGGCTGAACCGCTTGCGCAGGCGCTCGTGCACCTGCAGGACCAGCAGCGAGTGGCCGCCCACGTCGAAGAAGTTGTCGTCGGGGCCGAAGGCGTCGCTGCCCAGCGCTTCGCGCCAGGCCCGGGTGACGAGCTGGGAGATCTGGTGACGCGGCATCTCCCCGGGCGCCTCGTCCCCGGCCATGGCCGCCGAGAGTACTCGCCGGAGGTCTGCCACGAGATCGCGGATCGTCCCCGCGTGGAACAGGTCCGTGTTGTACTCCACGAGCCCGTCCAGGGTCTCGCGGACGCCCACGGTCAGGTCGAACTTGGCCGTGTGCTCGGCGATCTCCACGGGGGTGACCGTCAGCCCGTCCAGCTCCAGCGCCGCGGTGGCTTCGGGCAGCATGTTGAACATCGTCTGGAACACCGGGCTGCGGTCCAGGCGGCGCTCCGGGTTGAGCTCCTCCACCAGCCGCTCGAAGGGCATCCCCTGGTGGTCGTGCGCGTCGAGCACCGCGTCCTTGACCCGCTCGACCACCTCGGCGAACGACGGATCGCCCGACAGGTCGGCGCGGATGGCCAGGGTGTTGGTGAAGAACCCGATCAGGCCCTCGAACTCGACCCTGTCCCGGTTGGCGATGGGCGTTCCCACCACCAGGTCCCGCCGGCCCGAGCGCCGGGAGAGCACCACCAGATAGGCCGCGAACAGCACCATGTAGGGGGTGGCGCCCAGGCTCCGGCAGTACGCCTTGAACTCCTCGCGCGGGAGGTCGAGGGAGAAGGGCAGCTCCGCGCCCACGTACGTCTGGACGGCCGGCCGGGGCAGGTCCGCCGGCAGCTCGCTGATCGGCGGCGCGCCCGCCAGCGTCTCCCGCCAGAAGTCCAGATCCCGGCCGTAGTCGTTCTCCCGCTGCCAGATCGCGTAGTCGGGGTACTGCCGGGACAACGCCGGCAGCTCCCTGCCGTCGTAGAGCGCGCCCAGCTCCCGGCGCAGCACGTCCAGCGACCAGGCGTCGGCGACGATGTGGTGGAGCGTGAGGTGCAGGACGTGCCGGTCCGCGCCTTCGCGCTCCAGGTGCGCGCGGATGAGCGGGCCGGTGGTCAGGTCCATCGGCGAGCCGTCGGCGGCGTCCGCCAGGTCGATCGCCAGTGAGCGGGCCACGATCTGGTACGGGCCGTCCTCGTCCATGGCGAACGTGGTGCGCAGGCTCTCGTGCCTGGCCACCAGGGCGTTCAACGCGCGGTGCAGCGCGTCGCGGTCGAGCGGGCCTTCGACGCGGAAGGCGAGCGGGATGAGGTAGTGCGCGGCACCCGGGGCCATCCGGTCCAGGTACCAGGCGCGGAGCTGGGTGAAGGACATCGGCAGCCGGGCGGGCCTGAGCGGCCCGGCCTGCGCCTGCTTCTTCTTGCGTAACGCTTCCAGGAGCTGGCGCTGCTGGTCTGACAGGCTCATTCGTCACCTTCCATCGACCGCAGCAGGGCCTCGGCCTCGTCATCTGAATACGCGGCGACCATGAGATAGAGCTCGGCCGCCGCCTCCACGTCCGGCGACGTGAGCTGGGCGGCGAGCTCGGCGACGGTCGGGTGGGCGAAGAGCGTCCGCAGTGGCACCCGCACGTCCAGCGCCTCGTGCAACCGGGAGGCGATCCGGGTCGCGTTGAGCGAGTGGCCGCCCAGCTCGAAGAGGTTGTCGTGCCGCCCGACCGCCCCGCCCAGCACCTCCTGCCAGATGGCGGCGATGGTCTGCTCCACCGGGGTGAGCGGCGCCGCGACGGTCCGCACGCTCTGGCCGGGGTCCGGCAGGGCGTGCCGGTCCACCTTGCCCGAAGGGTTCACCGGCAGGGCGTCCAGCGCGACGAACGTGCTCGGCACCATGTACTCGGGCAGCCGTCCGGCCAGGTAGGGACGCAGCTCGGGGGTCCCGTCGGCGACCACGTAGGCCACCAGCCTGCCCTCCAGAGCCATGACGAACGCCTCCCGCACGGCCGGATGCCCGGCCAGCACCGCGGCGATCTCGCCGGGCTCGACCCGGTAACCGCGGATCTTGACCTGGTCGTCCGCTCGGCCCAGGAACTCGATCTCCCCGGCCTCGTTGCGGCGGGCCAGATCCCCGGTCCGGTAGAGCCGGCGCCCGTCCCGCCAGGTGATGAAACGTTCGCGCGTCAGCTCGGGCTGGCCGTGGTAGCCCCTGGCCAGGCAGGCGCCGCCGAGGTGCAGCTCGCCGGGGACGCCGTCGGGCGCCTCGTGGCCCAGGCGGTTCAGGATCAGCGCCTGGACGCCGGTGACCGCCTTGCCGATGGGCGGCAGCCGGGGCCAGTCCGCCGGAGGACCGGTGAGCGTGTGGGCGATGTCGATGATCGCGCCCTCGGTCGGCCCGTACTGGTTGTGCAGCGTCATCCACGGCTTGACGAACCGCTCGAGCTGCGGGGTGACCTGGAGCTGCTCGCCCGCGGTGATCACCTCGCGCAGCGTGGCGGGCGGCTCGACCCCGGCGCCGGCCAGCGACTGCAGTGCCACGAAGGGGAGGAAGATCCGCTCCACGCGGGTCCGGGCGATGTGGTCGAGCAGGGCGGCCGGGTCGCGCCGGACCTCGTCCCTGACCATGATCAGGGTCCCGCCGTACGCCCAGGTGCTGAAGATCTCCTGCACCGAGACGTCGAAGCCGAGCGCGGTGAACTGCAGGCTCCGGTAGGCGCCGCTGTGCCAGGCCATGAGGTTGGCGACCGGGCGGTGCGGCATCGCCACGCCCTTGGGCTGTCCGGTCGAGCCCGAGGTGAACAGGATGTAGGCCAGGTCGTCCGGGGTGACGCCGCTGTCCGGCCGGTGTTCGGGCTGTCCGTCGAGGTCGGTGTCGACGTGCACGGGCCGCTCGTGCGGCAGGCCGCCGGCCAGCGCCCGGTGCGTCACCAGGACCGGGGTGTCGACGCGGCCGAGCACCTGGGTGAGGCGTCCCTCGGGGTAGGAGGGGTCGAGCGGTACGTACGCGCCGCCCGACTTCAGGATCCCCAGCAGGGCCACGGGCAGGTCGAGCGAGCGCCGTACGTGCAGGGCGACCGGCACCTCCGGGCCGACCCCGAGCCCGCGCAGCAGGTGGGCCAGCCTGTTGGCCCGCCGGTCGAGCTCGGCGTACGTGAGGGCGGCGCCCTCGAACTCGACGGCGACCGCGTCGGGCGTCCTGTCGGCCTGCTGCTCGAAGAGCCGGTGCAGGCACTGGTCGGGCCCCCGGCCAGGGGGCTCGTGCTCGCGGGCGAGCAGCGCGGCGAGCGGCGCCGCCGGGTCGGCCGCCACCTGCTCCAGGACGCGCACGTAGTGGCCCAGCAGCCGCTCCGCGGTGGCGCGCTCGAACAGGTCGGTGGCGAACTCCAGGCTCATCTCCCGCCCTTCGGCGTAGAGCACCAGGTCGGCCTTGGCGCCGCCGTTCTCGACCTCCTCGAGGATCCGGAAGGTCACCCCGTCGCCCCGCCTGGCGTCCGCCGGCTCCTGCATCGCGAACATCACGTCGAAGGGCGGCCGGCCGTCGGGGCACAGCTCTCGTACGATCTCCTCGAGCGGCACGTCCGAAGGCGTGGCCAGGACCGTCGCCCGCACCTGTGCCAGCAGCCGCTCGAAGGTCGGATCGCCGTCCAGACGGGTCCTGATCGGCAGCGTCTCCACGTAGAAGCCGATCATCGAGTCCGCACCCGGCGTCTCCCTGCCGGAGAACGGCACGCCCGTCACGATGTCGTCCTGGCCGCTGTAGCGGTGCAGCAGCGCCTGGAAGGCCGCGAACAGCACCATGAACGGGCTGGCCTGGGCGCGCCTGCCCAGCGACTCCAGCTCGGCGAGCAGCCCGTCCGGCAGCGTGGCCCGGACCCGGCCGCCTCGCCGGGACGACCCTGCCGATCCCGGGGCCGACCCCGGGGCCGGTCCCGGCCCGTCCGCGGGCAGCCCCAGCCGTTCGGGCGGCGAGTCCAGGACCTTCCTCCAGTACGGCAGGCCGTCCAGGCTCTGCCCGCGCCGGTATGGCCAGGCCGCCGCAGGCAGGCTCTCCCCGGCGTAGAGCCGCGCCAGCTCGTCCAGGAAGACCCCGGCCGACCAGCCGTCGAAGGCGATGTGGTGGACGGTCACCAGCAGCCGGTGCCGGTCGTCGCCGAGCCGGAGCAGCAGCGCCCGCAGCACGGGACCGTCGTGCAGGTCGAAGGGGTCGCGCGCGTGGTGCAGCGCCAGGGCGTGCGCGCCACGCGGGGTGGCGTCCATGACCTTGATCCGTACAGGCGCCGCTTCGCCGATCACGGGCACCGGCTCGCCGTCGCGCTCTTCGTAGCGGGTGCGCAGGGGCGGATGCCTGCGCACGATCTCGTTGATCGCGTTCTCCAGGCGCCCGGTGTCGAGGGGGCCGTCCAGGGCGAACAGGATGGGCACGTTGTACTGCGAGCCGGGCGCGACCTGGTCGATGAACCAGAGGCGGCGCTGCGCGGGCGTGAGCCCGCCCTGGGCCGCGGTGACGGCCGTCGCCTCCGGCAGGTCGTCGATCGCGTGGGCGAGGGCGGCGAGCGTGAGATGTTCGAAGAGCATCCGGGGCTCGACCGGCTTGCCCAGCTTCTCGAAGGCGCGGGCGGCGATGCGCATCGCCAGCAGCGACTGGCCGCCCAGCGCCAGGAAGTCGTCGTCGGCGCCGATCGGCCCGGCGCCCAGGACGTCCTGCCAGATCTCGGCGAGCAGCGCCTCCGTGGGGGTGGCGGGCGGCGTGATCGAGCGGGGCGCGCGGACCGGGTCGGGCAACGCGGCCCGGTCCACCTTGCCGTTGCCGGTCAGCGGGAGCTCGTCCAGGAAGACCCAGGCCGTGGGGATCATGTAGTCGGGCAGGAACCTGCGCAGGTGGGCGCGGGCCTCCTGCTCGGTCGCCGTGCCCACGACGTAGGCGACCAGCTCGTGGCCGCGGATGGCGGTGGTGGCGGCACGCACCCGCTCGTGACGGCCGAGCACGGTCTCGACCTCGCCGAGCTCCACCCGGTTGCCGCGGATCTTGACCTGGTCGTCGAGGCGTCCCAGGAACTCGATCTCGCCGGCCCGGTTGCGGCGGGCCAGGTCGCCGGTGCGGTAGAGCAACTGCCCGTCGCGATCGCGGACGAATCGCTCGGCGGTGAGGTCGGGCCGGTCGAGGTAGCCCAGGCCGACGCACACGCCGCCGAGGTGGATCTCGCCCTCGTCGACCGGCCGCATCTCCTCGTTCAGGAGGCGGACGGTGACGCCGGGCAGCGGCGAGCCGAGCGCGGGCGGGCGGCTCTGGCCGTCGTGGACGGGCACCTCGCCGGCGATGGCGTTGACGGCGCATTCCGCCGGGCCGTACAGGTTGATGAGGCGGAAGGGCAGCCCGGGCCTCGGGTAGGTGGTGAGGCGATCACCGCCGGTGCTCAGCGTCGCGAGCTTGGTCTGCTCCGGCCAGGACAGGCCGAGCAGGCCCTCCGCGATGGGAGTGGGCGCGTAGCAGGTGGTCAGCTCCTGATCCACGATCCAGTCGCGGAGCGCGGGCAGCGAGAGCCGGATCTCCTCGGTGGGGATGACCATCGTGGTGCCCGCGGTCAGGCACATCCAGATCTCCCAGACCGACGGGTCGAAGTTGGGGCTGGTGAGCAGCGAGGCACGGCCACCGAGGCCGAAGGTCTCGTGGGACCACCCGATCAGGTTGGTCAGCGCGCGGTGGGGGACGAGCACGCCCTTGGGCGTCCCCGTCGAGCCGGAGGTGTGGACGACGTAGGCGAGGTCGTCGGGCTCGACGTCGGGCGGGGGTGAGGCGTCCGCCTCGGCGGGGGTGTCGATCACCGGGATGCCGTCGGGGACCAGCGATCTCCACTCCGGCGCCGTGATCACGGCCGCGGCTCCCGCCAGCATGGCGTGGATCCGCTCCACGGGCGTGGCCGGGTCGATCGGCGCGAAGGCGACGCCCGCCTTCATCGCGCCGAGCTGCCCCGCGACCAGCCGGATGGAACGGCCGGCGAGCACGGCGACCCACCGCTGTCCGGTCATCGTGAGATGACGCAGCTGGGCGGCGATGCCGTTGGCCAGGCGATCTAACTGCCGGTAAGTGAGGTGTTCTTGCCCGGCCGAAACAGCGACCCTTTCGGGGGCCGCGTACAACTGCTCCTGGTAAAGGTGCAGAACAGATGCCAAGGGTGGTGCATCTGACGTCATTGTCACGCCTGCCGATTGTTGAGTTTTTTAGGACCCTTTGGGGGTGGGCCGCCGAACAGAATGACCTTGTCATTAGATCTCTGTCAACCATCTGGTGATCATGCGATCCAGAGGCGGCGGCGCTCGACCGGCAGGTGGCGTCTTCGATGCGCCCGGACACTCCTATACTTGCGCATCCGAGCAACGTTAGGACTCCTCATGCAGGATCTCGGATGGGCTGAAATCCTCATCATCGCCCTGGTCTTCGTGCTGCTCTTCGGCGCGAAGAAGCTCCCGGAGACGGCCCGCGCCGTCGGCCGGTCCCTGCGGATCTTCAAGGCCGAGGCCGGCAAGCTCCGCGACGACGAACCGGCCGAGCCGCCGCCCTCCGGCCCGACGCTGGAGGAGCAGGCGCGGCGGCTGGAGGAGCAGGCGGCCAGGCTGCGCGCGGGTATTCGGGAGGACGGGCAGGCCAAGCCGTGACGCCCTAGACTGGGCGGCTATGTCCGGAGGAGGAGTGACGGTGGCGATGGGGGAGGTCGGCGACCCGCCCGCCGACGTGCTGGCCGAAGCCGCGGCCGCTTTCGGGCTGCTGTCGTCGCCTCCGCGGTTGCACATCGTCTGGGCGCTGGCACAGGGCGAATGCGACGTGACCGGGCTGGCCGAGCGGGTGGGCGGCGCGCTTCCCGCGGTCAGCCAGCACCTGGCCAAGCTGAAGCTGGCCGGACTGGTGCGGTCGAGGCGCGAGGGGCGCCGGGTGGTCTACCTGATCGACGATCAGGACATCGTCGCCACGGTCCAGGTGCTGGTGGGACGCCTTGCCGAGCGGGCGGGCCGCCCGGGGGGGCAGGCCCGTGGTCTGGGCGCCTGAGGCGCCGAGCACGCCGTCCCGGCCGGCCGGGGACGAGGTCGCGGCCCTGAGCAGGCTGCAGGTGCTGCGGCTGCTGGACAGCGGGCCGCGTGGCCTGGTGGAGGCGGAGGCCGAGTCCCGGCTGCTCCGCCACGGTGAGAACGTCCTTCCCGATCGTCGTCCCGTGTCCTGGCCGCGGCGACTGGCGCGCAGCCTGCGGGACCCGTTCACGATGGTGCTGCTCGCGCTGGGGGTGGTGTCGGCCCTGATCGCGTCCTGGGGCACGGCGGGCGTCATCGTGCTCCTGGTCGTGGCCAGTTGCGTGCTCCGCTCCAACGGCGAATACCGGGCCGACCGCTCGACCGCGGCGCTGCGGGAGCTGGTGGCCACCACGGCCACGGTCCGGCGGCGTGCGTCGGAGGACGCCGAGCCGTGGGAGCGGGAGATCCCGGTCGATCAGCTCGTACCGGGCGACGTGATCAAGCTGGGGCCGGGCGACCTGGTGCCGGCCGACGTCCGGCTGCTGCGTGCCAGGGGTCTGACGGTGCACCAGGCGCCGCTGACCGGGGAGTCGGCCCCGGTTCCCAAGCGGGCGCTCGACCTGCCCGAGGGTGACGACCACCTGTGCCGGCAGGGCGGCAGCGTCGTCTCGGGGAGCGCGCTGGCGGTGGTGGCGGCCACTGGCGCGGACACGATGCTCGCGGGCTCCTCCGCCGCGCCGGCGCGCAGGTTGTCGGCGTTCGACCGTTCGGTGAACGGCATCTCCTGGACGCTGGTCCGGCTCATGGTGATCATCCCGCCGGTGGCGCTGGTGGCCAACGCGGTCCTGCGCGGCCGGGGGCTGGAGGCGCTGCCGTTCGCGGTGGCGGTGGCCGTCGGGCTCACGCCCGAGATGCTGCCCGTCGTCGTGACCACCGCCCTGGCCAGGGGATCGGCGTTGCTGGCGCGCAGCGGCGTGATCGTCAAGCGGCTGGCCGCGCTGCACGACGTGGGCGCGATCGACGTGCTGTGCATGGACAAGACCGGCACGCTCACCCGGGACCGTCCCGTGCTCCGGGACTCCATCGGCCCGGACGGCGGTCCGGATCCCGAGGTGCTGCGCTGGGCCGCGATCAACAGCTTCTGGACGCTGCACCTGGCCGACCCGCCGGTGCCCGACGCCCTGGACGAGGCGATCCTGCTCGGCGCGCCCGACCATGGGGACGTCGAGGGCGTGGACGCCTCGCCGTTCGATCCGGTGAGCCGCGTCTCGTGCGCGCTCGTGCACGACGGCGGCGCGCACCGCGTCGTGGTCAAGGGCGCCGTGGAGCCGGTGCTGGAACGTTGCACGCTCAGCCCGCCGGATCGCCTGCGGGCCGTCCGCCTGGCCGACCGGCTGGCCGAGGAAGGGCTGCGGGTGCTCGCGGTCGCCACGGCCGACCGCCCTGCCGTCCACCGCCTGGGCGAGGAGCGCGGGCTCTCCTTCGCCGGCTTCGTCACGCTGGCCGACGAGCCGTCGCCGGAGGCGCCCGGGGCCCTGGCGGCGCTCTCCCGCCGCGGGATCACTCCCAAGGTGCTGACCGGCGACCATCCGGCGACCGCCGCCCGTACCTGCCGGGACCTGGGCCTGAGCGTGGGCGCGGTGGTCAACGCGGGCGAGCTGGCGGACCTGTCCGACGCCGAGCTGGCCGAGGCCGTCGGCCGGGCGACGGTGGTCGCCCGCTGCACCCCGGAGCAGAAGGCACGGGTCGTACACGCGCTGCGCGCCTCCGGCCACACCGTCGGCTTCCTCGGCGACGGCGTCAACGACCTGGCCGCCATGCGCGCCGCGGACGTCGGCATCTGCCCGAGGGGCGCGGTGGACGTCACCCGGGAGGCGGCCGACGTCGTGCTGGCGGCCAAGGATCTCGCCGCGGTCGATCACGCGGTCGCCGCCGGGCGGCGCAGCACCGGCAACATCGTCACCTACCTGCGCATCGCGCTGTCGTCCAACGTCGGGAACGTGATCGCGATGCTCGCGGCCGGGCTGGCGCTGCCGTTCCTGCCGATGCTGCCCGTCCAGGTGCTGGTGCAGAACCTGTGCTTCGACGCCGCGCAGCTCGCCCTCGCCTTCGACCGGGCCGACCCGGCCGTCCTGCGCCGCCCTCTCCGGCTCCGGCCGCGTGCCATCCTGCGCTTCGTCGTCGGGTTCGGGGCCTTGAACGCCGTGGCGGACCTCGTCACGTTCGCCGTCCTGACCTGGGTGCTCGGCGTGGAGGGGGCGCCGGCCTTCCACACCGGCTGGTTCATCGAGAACATGCTCACCCAGGCCGTCATCATGCTGCTGCTGCGCCCCATCAGCGGGGTGTCGCGCCCGCTCGGGCTGGCCACGGGCGCGCTCGCCGCGGTCGGCCTGCTGTTGCCGCTCTCGCCGCTGGCGAGCGCGTTCGGGCTGGTCGCGCTGCCTGCCACGAGCTACCTCTGGCTGCTGGCGGTGGTCGGTCTGTACGGCGGCACGTTGCTGGCCATCACCCGCCGGAGATTCCGGGACAGAGGCCGCAGAACGCCATAGACGCCACACTTGTTTTATAGTTGCGCAATACAGCAAGTGTCATGGCGTCTGGAGGAACCCCTTTCGTGGATGGTTATTGGGTGCAACTCGCCCTGGTCGCGGTCCTCATCGTGATCAATGCGGTGTTCGCGGGAAGCGAGCTCGCGCTGGTCTCCCTGCGGGAGGGCCAGCTGCGCCGCCTGGAGCAGCACAGCAGCGGAGGACGGGTGCTGGCCAAGCTGGCCCGCGACCCGAACCAGTTCCTGGCGACCATCCAGATCGGCATCACCCTGGCCGGATTCCTCGCTTCGGCCACCGCGGCGGTGACCCTGTCCGAACCCCTGGTGCCGCTGCTGTCCTTCCTCGGCGGCGCGGCCGGTCCGGTGGCGATCATCCTCGTCACCCTGGTGCTGACGTTCTTCACCTTGGTGTTCGGCGAGCTGGCGCCCAAGCGGGTGGCGATGCAGCGCGCGGAGACCTGGGCGCTGCTGGTCGCCCGTCCGCTGAGCGTGCTGGGGAGCATGTCGCGGCCGGTCATCTGGGCGCTGGGCAGGTCCACCGACCTGACGGTCCGGTTGATGGGCGGGGACCCCGACCTGCACCGGGAGGAGATGAGCCCGGAGGAGATCCGCGATCTGGTCAGCGTCCACCGCGGCTTCACCCCGGAGCAGCGGCTGATCATCTCCGGCGCCGTCGAGATCACCGAACGGGTGCTGCGCGAGGTCCTGGTGCCCCCGCGCCAGGTGTTCACGATCGAGGCCGGCACCCCGCTCCGGCAGGCCGCGGCCGAACTCGCGGCATCCGGGCACTCGCGCGCGCCGGTCGTCCGGGGGCGCAACCTGGACGACACCCTCGGCATCGCCAACCTGCGCGACCTGCTCACCCAGGACGCCGAGGCCGCCGCGGACGTCGCCCGGCCCGCCCTGGTCCTTCCCGAGAGCCTGCACGTCTCCGACGCGCTGCGCCGCTTCAAGGCCGAACGCCAGCAGTTCGCCCTCGTCGTCGACGAACGCGGCGCCGTGGACGGCATCGTCACCCTGGAGGACCTCCTGGAAGAGGTGGTCGGCGAGATCTACGACGAGACCGACAGCGATCTGGAGACCGTCCAGCGCGGCGACGACGGGACGCTGACGATGCCCGGCGGCTTCCCGGTGCACGACCTGCCGGACGTGGACGTGCACCTGGAGGGGCAGCCGGAGGGCGACTACACCACCGTCGCGGGCCTGGTCCTGGCCGAGCTCGGACGGGTGCCGACCGCACCGGGCGAGTCGGTGACCGTGGCCGGCTGGCGCATCGAGGTCCTCGGGGTCGAACGCCACGCGATCACGCAGGTCCGCCTGCATCCGGTCGCCGTACCCGACGCCGCGGAACAGGACGCGTAGACCCGAGCCGGCCCGTCAGCCGCGCGGGACCGACCACCCCAGCCGGACCGCCTCCTCGGCCCGGCGCACCCGCGCCGGGCCGAGGAGACCCCCGCTACCAGTCGCCCTTGTAGAGCTGGCCGCGGACCGCGCCGCCGGGGAATTTGGCGTTGTGCAGGTTGGCGTACCAGTTCTTGGGGTTCTTCCAGATGCGGCGGGCGGTGGCGGTGTCGGTCTTGGAGCTGCCGGCGAGGCCGTTGACGCTGGGTGGCAGGCCGTCCTTGGCCTCGAAGAAGGGGACGACGACGGGGCCGTTCTTGCCCTTGGGGGCGCGGTGGACGTGGGCGGCGGTGGGGGTGTCGACGTGTTTCCAGGTGGCGGCGAACCAGACGCGGTCGCCTTCGGGCTGGACGAGCCAGGCGGCGCGGCCGTTGTGGTCGCCGACCTTGGTGCCGGGGGCGGGGATCTCCTGCTTGCCGTCGGCGCGGGTGGTCAGGGTGCGGCCGAAGCCGTGGGCCAGGATGCTCTCCAGGGCGACGGGGCGGATGCGCTGGAGCTGGGCCCGTACGGCGCCGCCGGCGAAGTCGGCGTTGTGGAGGTTGGCGTACCAGCCCTGGGGGTTGTTGAGGATGCGGCCGAGGAGGTTGAGGTCCTTGACGATGACGGTGCCCTTGATGGCGTGGAGCTGGGCCGGCAGGGCGGTGGTGATGAAGGGGATCTTGACCTCGCCGTTCTGGCCGGCGTTGCCCTTGTGGATGTGGAAGCCGCTGGGGGCGTTGACGTTGCTCCAGCGGACGGCATAGTCGACGCGGTTTCCGTGGATGCGGAAGACCGCGAGGGCGCCGCCGTCGTCATCGCCGACCTTGGTGCCGGGTGCGGGCACTTCGTTCTTGCCGGCGAGGCTGGCGGCCAGATAGACGGGAGTGCTGGTCTGCGCGGCGGCCGGTGGCACGGGAGCGGCGACCAGTGCGGTGGTGATAGCCAGGCCAGGAAGAGCGAGGGTGCGCTTGTTCATGAATCGGCCCTTGGTTAGGTGATTGCTTACTCCTGGGAGGTACGGGCCGATTCATGAACTTGGTTCAACGGTTCTGCGTCACCATGTGACGGGCAGCTCGTGCATCCCGTAGACGCTGGCCTCGTCCTTGAACGAGAGCTGCTCGGCGGGCACGGCCAGCCGCAGGTCCGGGATCCGCCTGAACAGCGAGTCGAAGACGATCTCCAGCTCCACGCGGGCGAGGTTCTGGCCCAGGCACTGGTGCGGGCCGTAACCGAAGGCCAGGTGGCTGCGGGCGTCGCGCTCGATGTCGAACGCGTCGGGGTCCGCGAACGCCTCCGGATCGCGGTTGCCGGCGTTGGCCAGCGTGAGCACGCCCGCCCCCGCCGGGATGACCGTGCCGCCGAGCTCCACGTCCTCGGTGGCCACCCGCATGATCGCGAACTCGGCGATGGTGAAGTGCCGCAGCAGCTCCTCGACCGCGCCCGGCGTCTTGCTCGGGTCCTCGCGCAGCGCGGCGAGCGTGTCGGGGTGGCGCAGCAGCATGTACGTGCCCAGCGAGATCATGTTGGCCGTGGTCTCGTGCCCGGCGATGAGCAGCAGGAACGCCAGGCTGAGCAGCGCACCGTGGTCCACCTCGCCGCTCTCGCGCTGCTTGACCACCTGGCGGCCGAGCAGGTCGTCGGTCGGGTCCTCCTCCTTGGCCCTGATCAGCTTGTCCAGGTAGACGGCCAGCTCGAAGGAGGCGTGGTGGCGCTCCTGCGGCGTGGCGGCGCGGTTGAGCAGCTGCGCCGAGTGCGTCTGGAAGAAGTCGTGCTCCCCGTACGGCACGCCGAGCAGCTCGCAGATCACCAGCGAGGGCACCGGCAGGGCGAACGCCCGCACCAGGTCGACCGGGCGGGGACCGTCCAGCATGGCGTCGAGGTGCTCGTCCACGATCTGCTGGATGCGCGGCCGCAGGGCCGCGATGCGCCTGAGGGTGAACTCCCCGATCACGGCGCGCCGCGCCGGACCGTGCTCGGGCGGGTCCATCTCCAGCATCATCTTGGGCAGCGGCGAGTCGCCGGGCGCCATCTCGCCGCTCAGCCTGGGGGCGTTGGGATGGCGGCGGTCGGCGCTGAAACGCGGGTCGCTCAGGACCGTACGGATGTCCTCATAGCGGGCGGCGACCCAGGCGCTCGAACCGCCCGGCAGCGCGACCTCGGTGACCGGCTGCTCACGCAGGAGGCGAAGGTGCTGCTCGGGCGGTGCGTACGGGCAGGTGCGGGTGATCTGGAGCGTCTCAGCGGAGTCAGCGGTCACGGTTGTCCCCAATCAGCGTGCCATTCCCAAATTTCCCTACATCTGTAGGCTAACCTACAGATGTAGGGCACAGTACACTGAGGCGTGGCCCTCACCAGAGACAGAAAGAGCGACCTGAGCGACCCGCGGGTGCGCCGCACGCAAGCGGCCCTGCAACGCACGCTGATCGACCTCGTCCAGGACGGCGACCTGTCCAGGATCAGCGTCGCCGATGTCGCCGAACGCGCCGGGGTGAGCCGCTCCACGTTCTACGACCACTACCGTGACGTGCACGAACTGGCCGAGGCGGCGTGCACCACGATGATCGACGACCTGATCGAGGCCATCCCCGACCCCGGCGTCCGGGATGTCCCGGACGACGCCCCCGACACGCTGCTGACCTTCTTCGCCCACCTCGACGAGCACGCCGGCCTCTACCGCAGCGTGCTCGGTCCCCAGGGCAGCGCGCGCGTCATCGACCACGTGCGCCGCCACGCCACCGTCGCGGCCTACGTCGGCGCGCGCCGCAAGGCCACCGGGGACGACACCCCGACCGACTTCACGGCCCGGACCCCGCACGACGTGCCCGCCGCGTTCACGGCGGGCGCACTCATCGGCGTCGCCACCGACTGGCTCCAGCACGACTGCCCGCGCTCACCCGCCGAGATGGCGGACCTGACCCGCCCGCTGCTGATGGCCGTCTACCGAGGGGACGACCACCCCCAGGCCTAGGAGCGGTCAGCCGGCGGACACCGAGAAGCTGTTGGTGACGAAGTCCATCCCGCCGCTGGAGGAGGTGATCTCGTAGCCGAACTGCACGTTGCCGAGCGTCACGTCACCCATCCAGCCGTTGGTGCGCAGCCAGTTGAGCACCGCCTTGACGTCCACGGTGCCGGAGTTGGTGTTGCCGGTCCTGACGAACGAGAAGACCTGGTTGGCGCCGTTGCTGCCGCGGTAGACGTCCCAGCTGTGACCGCCCACCGTGGCGCCGGTCTGGCGGGAGCCGATCGGGCCGACGGCGCCGTGCTTGTTCATCCAGAGCATGATCTCGTACGCGTTGGCCGAGTCCCAGATGTCGTACGCCGTCGTGTACGAGCCGCCGTTCGGCACGGTGACGTTGAAGCTGCTGGTGGCGCTGCCGAGGGCGCTGATGCGTTTGCCGACGTACCTGGTGGCGTTCGGGTACGACTTCACCCCGCCGGTGTTGGGGTGGTTGGCCCACACGCCCCAGTTGCTGTAGGAGTTCGCCCAGATGGTCTGCGGGCCGGCGCCGCTGCCCCAGATGTTGTTGTAGAGCGTGTAGCCGCCGTTGGACCAGGTGCCCCATCGGTCGGTGGAGGACCAGGTGGCGGCCAGCGCGGGCGGGGCGAAGAGGACGGCGACCATCGCCAGTACGCAAACGGGGACGGCGGAACGCACGATCTTGCGCATGCTGGATCCCTTCATGGTTAGTTTGGCTGACATCCAAACTAAATGACACTTTGCGCTTGTTGACTCGGCCAGTCAACCCTGGGTGAAACTTTCGCGGATGTTTTAGGCTTTACCTACGGGAATAATGGGTTTTATGAGCCTTCAGTTCCTCTGGTACATCCCCAACCAGGCCCAGCCGGGGCATCGCGGCGACGACGTCGTCGCGGACCACAACAGCCTGGAGACCCTCAGCGGCCACGCCAGGGCCGTCGAGGAGCACGGGTGGAGCGGGGCGCTCATCGGCGCCGGCTGGGGACGGCCCGACACCTTCACGGTCGCCACCGCGCTGGCCGCTCGGACGACGACGTTCCAGCCGCTGATCGCGGTCCGGCCCGGCTACTGGCGGCCCGCCAACTTCGCCTCCGCCGCCGCGACCCTGGACCATCTCTCCGGGGGACGGGTGCTGGTCAACATCGTGTCGGGCAAGGACGACCTGGCGGCGTACGGCGACAGCGAGGGCGACCAGGCGCACCGCTACGCCCGTACCAAGGAGTTCATGCGGATCGTGCGCAAGCTGTGGACCGAGGAGAACGTCACCTACCACGGCGAGCACTTCAGCGTCACCGGCTCCACCGTGGCGCCGCGCACCGTCGTCCGGGGCGAACGTCGGCACCCCCGGCTCTACTTCGGCGGCGCCTCCGAGGCCGCCGAGAGGGTGGCCGCCACCGAGGCCGACGTCCAGCTCTTCTGGGGCGAGCCGCTTGACGACGTCGCCGAGCGGATCGAGCGGCTCCGGCGGCTCAGCGACGGGCTCGGGCGCGAGCACCCTCCGCTGGAGTTCGGGCTGCGGGTCACCACGCTGGTGCGGGACACCACCGAACAGGCCTGGGCCGACGCCGAGGCCAGGGTCGGGAAGATGGCCGGAGGCGGCATCTCGCGCGACCCGAACTGGCGCGCCGCCGTCGGCCAGCGGCGGCTGCTCGACCTGGCCGCGCGGGGAGAGGTGCTCGACGGCAACCTCTACACCGCCCCCGGCAGGTACGGGGGCGGCGGCGCGGGCAGCACCTGGCTGGTCGGCTCGGCCGAGGACGTGGCGAAATCCTTGCGCGACTACCAGGCCCTCGGCATCACCCACTTCGTCCTCTCCGACACCCCCTACCTGCCGGAGATCAGACGCCAGGGCGACCGGCTCCTACCGCTGCTGCGCGGCTGACCCCGGCCGGGCCGGGCTGAGCTCACGGGACCGGCCGACGGGGTCGCGGCGGCACGTCCGTTTGGTGGCGTGCCAGGTGCCGTGGCGGCCGGCGCAGTGGGGCCGGGACGGCTGGAGGCCGGGCTGGGCAGGGGTCGGGACGGGGCTCAGGGCGGCGGTGATGAGGAACGTGGCGGTCGTGGTGAGGGCGCCGGTGATGACGGCGAGGGCTGCTCTCGTTCCAGTTCTCATGGTGCTCCCGGTGTTGTGGTCTGCCGGGTTTGATGCTCGGTTGTCGGTGGTTGTTCGGAGTGTTGTTGCAGGTCGGGCAAGGTATCCGGGTTTGTGGCTTATGTCAGGGAGGGCATTCCCGTGAACGGCGGGCGGGCGGCGGCCGTGGCAGCCACCCGCCCGTATCGCTAGGCGGCGCGATAGACGGCGATCTCGGTCATCGTCGGGGTGTACACCTCACTCGGCACCTTCCCGGTGAGCGACACCCGGAGCCGGGAGGTCGTGACGCTGCCGAAGCCGGTCACGGACCGGTCGTGCCCGATGCCGTCGGCGCGACTGGCGAACGTCACCCAGGAGCCGGTCCCGGCGTCCCACCGCCGCAGGTCGAACGTCTGGACCCGCGGGTTGGTGCCCGAGTCGGTGTACTCGTCCAGGTAGACCTCGTCGAAGGTGGTGGCCGTGCCGAAGTCGATGTCGAGCGTGATCGGGTAGGTGGCGTCGTCGGCCGCGGCCCAGCGGGTCGCCGGGTTGCCGTCGGTCAGGTTGTCGGCGACGAGCGTGCCGTTCTGGCCGGGGTGGGTCGAGCCGGCGGTGACCGGTTTGCCGAGGGCGAGGTTGACCCGGCCGTCGCCGGGCTCGTTCTCAATGGGGTCGTCGTCGACCGGGTTGGTGACCTTCACGCCGATCGGGCTCTCCGCCATGCCGATGTCCGGCGCGTCGCCGTAGTAGATGTGGGTGCCCAGGAAGTCCTCGGTGCCCAGGTGGGGGTTGTAGCGGCCGGCGTCGATGAGCGGGGAGTCGTCGCGGAGCTTGAAGTGCGCGGCGGCCGTCCGGATCCGGTCCACGCCCGCTCCGGTGACGTACTTCGCCGGGTCGCCGACGAACCTCGGGTCGGCGCGCAGGCCGGCCCGGTCGGCCGGTTCCTGGGTGGAGTGGGTGCCGCCGGCCTCGTAGTAGTCGTTGTTGGCGAACACCGCCTGGCGCAGGGCGCCCGTGCGGCGGTACCAGGGCGTCGGCCTCGTCGTGGAGGTGTTGTAGAAGATGTTGTTGAGGAAGTAGACCCTGCTCAGGAACGTCTCGTCGTGCATGGAGTCGAGGTCCGCGCCGTCGTACACGAAGGTGTTGTTCGTGAAGTAGGTCGGCGAGTAGTTCGTCGACAACATGTTCTTCACCAGCACGCCGTTGTCGTTGACGCTCAGGTTGTAGCGGGCGACCGAGTTGGAGCTGTTGCCCATGTACGCCATCCAGCCCGCGGCGTTGTCGTGCGAGTAGTTGAACTGGTAGGTGACGTTGAAGTTCGTGTACTCCAGGTCCCACGGGGTGCCGTCGTACTCGTTGTCCGGGCCGCCGTAGACCTCGTTGAACTGCATGACCGAGTCGGCCCCCGCCCACAGGTAGAGCCCGCAGGACACCGCGTTGTAGCGCTTGAGGAAGCCGTTGACCTCGTTGTACTCGACCGTCATGTTCTTGGCGTTGGCGAACTGGAACGCGCCCTGGCCGACGCTCTCCGCGTAGTTGTGGCCGATGTAGACGTCACGGCTGTACAGGTCGCGGGTCCGCACCCAGAGCTGCTCCCAGCCCTCGTGGAACTTCCCGCTCTCGTCGTACTGGCCGGCGTCGGCTCCGTCGGCGGCGAACCAGTTGAACGAGAACTGCACGGCGTGCAGCTCGACCTTCACGAAGGTGTTGTTCTCGATCCGGACGTCCTTGAAGTAGTAGCCGCCGGTGCCGTACGCCTTGTAGCTCTTGCCGCCGAAGACCTGGAAGTTGACGCCGCCGTAGTGGATCTTCTGCCAGGTGCTCGGGCCGTCGAGGTCGTGGACGTACACGTTGGAGATGCGGAAGTGGTCCATGACGCTGTCCGCGCCGGCCGCCAGCAGGTCGGCGTTGATGGAGACCATGATGCCGTCGCGGACGTAGGTCCCCGTGGTGATGTCGGTGGCGAAGTTGTCGTCGTTGGACAGCTCGACATTGTCGATCTCGAAGTACTGCTGGTTGCGCAGCACGATGGCGCCGGTCCGGCCGACCGTGTCGGGGTTCTTCGTGCCGTCCGCCCGGAAGGGGCTCGGCACCCGGCCGTTCGTCGCGATGTACGGCCGGCGGGCCTTCGAGTCGCCGTAGGCCGAGATGGCGATCGGCTTGCCCGCGCTGCCCGAGCCCTTCGGCCACAGCTGCTCGTTGTTCCACTGCTCGCCGGCCTTGAGCAGGATCCGGTCGCCTGGCTTGAACGTCGTCGCGTTCGCCTTGGCCAGGGTGCGCCAGGCGGTCTGCGGCGAGGTCCCGGCCGCGCTGTCGCGGCCGGTCGTGGCGTCGATGAAGTAGTCCTTGCCGCCCGTCGGGTTCGGCGTGTTGCCCGGGAAGTCCGCCTTCTTGGCGGCGGCGGGGGAGCGGTCCGGGGTTGCGGCGGCGGCTGCGGCGGCGCTCGCGGCGGGCGCGAGCGACCCCGCGAGCAGCGCGGCGAGCAGGGCGGTGAGGCCCACGCGGAGCGCCCGGGCCACGGGCCGCCGGCGGGCGGGCGCGGGTAATGCGGCGGGGGGTGCGGTACCGACAGGTTTCACTGTTGAACATCCTCTGCGTTGATGGCGTCCACCGCCGCCGTGTCGACCTTGAAGACACTGCTGGCCACCCGGCGCTGGAGGAACTGGTCGAATTTCTCCTCGATGAGCGACTGCCGGATCCGCCGCGAGTACTCGGCGAACGCCGCGTCCTCGTCGACGGTCTTGCCGTTGAGCTGGTAGTACGTGATCTGGCCGGTGCCCGGGACCGGGCCGGAGATCTGGCCCGGCGCGAGCTTGCCCAGCACGGCCATGAGCTCCTGGTCGTGGGCGGCCGAGCCGCCGCCCCGCTGCGTGGCGGTCGTGAGCCTGGCGCCGGGCTCGCGGTCCGCGAGCTCCGCCAGCCGGCCGGCGGCGGCCACGCGCCGCTGGAGCCCGGCCGCGTAGCCGGCGGTGGGGCCGGCCGTGTGGTCGGCAGGGGCGCCGTCGGGCACCGGCACCACGAGCGTCGCGTACGTGTACGTGGTCGCGTTGGCGCTCCAGGAGTCCCGGTCGGCGTCGAACGCCCGCCGGACCTCGGCGTCGGTCACCCGGAGCGGGCCGTTCGCGCTGAGCCGCTGCTTCAGGCCCGTCGTGAGCCCGGTGAGCCGGTGCGAGTAGTACTCCTCGGGGGAGAACTCCGCCAGGCCGTAGACCACCTGGCCCCTGGCGATGGCGTCGGCACGCCGCTCGTTCTCGGCGGCCAGTTCGGCGAGGAAGTCCGCGTGGTCGACGGAGCCGGTCAGGTGCTGCTCCTTCGCCAGGACGAGCGCCGTCCTGTCCCGCCGGATCTCGTCCAGCGCGCGGGCCGCGAGCCGCTGGAGCGCGGTCTTGTCGCCGGCCTTCGCGTTCCAGTCGATCGCGCCCTGAAGCCGATACTGGTTGCGTAGCTCGTTCTCCACCTGAGGCGTCAGGCGACGCATGTGGAAGAGCAGCTCGTCGCGGGTGACGGCGTGCCCGTCGAGGGCGGCGACCTCGTCCGTACGCTGGGCGAGCGCCACGCCGCCGAGCACCAGCGCGGCGAGGGCGGCCACCACGGCGGCGACGAGGACGGCCGCGCGGGGTGACCGGCGACGAGCGGTGCCCTTTCCGGCGGTGCTCTTGGGGGCGCCCTTTCCGGCGGCGTTCTTGAGGGCGCTCTTCCCGGCGGCGTTCCCGGTGGCGCTCTTCACGAGGACGGCCTTCATGACGCTGCTCCGATCGCGGTCACGTGGGCGACGACGGGGGTGTCCCGCGCCTGCGGCACCTCGACCAGCACGGCGTCCACCTCGGCCGGCGTGAACGTCAGGATGCGCTGGTAACCCACCGCGTTCGCCTCCGCGAGCGTCGTCCACCGGCCGTCCCGGCGGCCCCGGACCACGACGTGCTCGATGCGCTGCCCGTGCGCGATGTCCTCGCCCACCACGATCGCCTCGACCCGTCGGGGTCGCGCGAACACGAGCCGCACGCCGGGCTGGGGGTCGGCGTCGTCCGGCCGCCACGGCGTGCGGCCCCCTCCGGGCCACGCGGTCGCGACGTCGCCCGCCGTACCGGACGACACCGTCACGGTCGCCTGCACGCGTCGCGCCCGGAAGTCCTCGACACGCCGCCCGAGCTGCTCCAGCACCGCCACGTCGGCCTCCCGCAGCAGCCCGTCACGGGCGGGCGGGACGTTGAGCAGGAAGCAGGAGTTGCCGCCGACGGCACGCAGGTAGATGCCGAACAGCTCGTCCGCGGGCCGGACCAGGGTGTCCTCGGCCGGGTGGTGGAACCATCCGGGCCGGATCGAGGTGTTCACCTCCGCCGGGTACCAGACCAGGTCGTCCTCGCGCCCCGCCAGGGCGGCGCGGCTGCCGAGGTCGAGATCGTCGCTGCGGACCAGCCGGGCGAACGTGCCGTCGTCCGCCTGCTGCGAGCGGTCCGCGATCCGCTCGGCGTCCAGCAGAGCCCGCGGGACGACGCTCCACTCGTCGCGGCGGGTGCTGCCGGCCTCGTTGCCGCACCAGCGGACGTCGGGGCCGCACACGCTGATAACCGCGTCCGGCTGCAGCTCGCGGACCACGGCGTAGTACCGCTCCCAGTCGTACACCTGGCGCCTGCCGTTCGGGCCCTCGCCGTTCGCGCCGTCCAGCCACACCGTGAACACCGGCCCGTACCGGGTGAGCAGCTCGGTGAGCTGCGCGACGTAGAAGTCGTCGTACGCGCTCCCGCTGCCGTAGGAGGCCTCGGTGCGGTCCCAGGGCGACAGGTAGATCCCGAACCGCAGGCCGTGCCGCCGCGCCGCCTCCGAGACCTCCGCGACCACGTCGCCGCGGCCGCCGCGCCAGGGCGACGCGGCGACCGAGTACGCGGTGACGTCGCTCGGCCACAGGCAGAAGCCGTCGTGGTGCTTGCAGGTGAGGATCACGCCGGTCATCCCGGCGGCCTTGAGCGCCCTGACCCACTGGTCGGCGTCGAGCCCTTCCGGGTCGAAGGCGGCCGGGTCGTCGTGCCCCTCGCCCCACTCCCGGTCCGTCATCGTGTTCATGCCGAAGTGGATGAACCCGTAGAACTCCATCGCCTGCCACGCGAGCTGGCGCTCGCTCGGCCGTACCGCCGCCAGTGTCCGAAGGGTCACCGGAACCGCCGGTTGTACGAGGCCAGCACGGCCAGCAGCCCCACGAGTGCCGCGAGCATGATCGCGAGGCTGCCCCACCCGGCCGTCGTACGGGCGGCGACGACGACGGCGACGCAGACGGCTGCGACGAGCGTGCGAGCGGTGACGAGCAGCACGCTGCGCGTCGAATCCTTCATGAAGGTTTCCTCTCTGGGAAACGGGCCGGTCAGCCCTTCACACCGCCGGATGCCATGCCTTCGATCAGCCGGCGCTGGATCAGCGCGTAGAAGATGAGGACGGGGACGATCACGATGACCATGCCGGCGTACAGCCGCCCGTAGTCGGCCGCCGCCTTCTGCGCGGTCATCAGGTTGAGCAGGCCCACCTGCAGCGTCTTGCCCTCGCCGGGCAGCAGGGTGAGCGCGATGATGAAGTCGTTCCAGTAGGCCAGGAAGTTGAACAGGATCACGGTGGTGAGCGCCGGCCGCGCCATCGGCAGCATCACCCTGACCATGACCTGGAAGCGGGAGGCCCCGTCCAGGGCCGCGGCCTCCTCGTAGTCGGCCGGGATCGACCGGAAGTACGCGGTGAGCAGGTAGATGGTGAACGGGATCGACGTGGCCGCGTAGACGAGCGAGAGGACCCCGGGGTTGTCGATGAAGAAGCCGTCGGGGAACACGTCGGCGAGCGCGCGGTCCCAGCCGACGAGCATGAGGAAGATCGGCACGACGATGTAGTTGACGTTGACGAACAGCCCGGCCAGCATCGCGACCTCGACGAGGCCGCGGCCGCGGAACTCGTACCGGGCGATGACGTAGGCCGCCGGGACGGAGACGGCCACGACGAACACCAGCCCGAGCACCGTGACCAGCACCGAGGTGAAGAAGTACTGGCCCATGCGCGCGGTGACGAACGCGTCGGCGTAGTTCTGGACGTGCAGGCCCTCCGGCAGCGTCCAGGGGCTGCCGTAGAACTCGTCCTTCTCCTTGAGCGAGGCGAGCAGCACCCAGCCGACCGGCACCGCGATGGCCAGGGCGATCGCGGTGACGAGCACGTAGGTCAGCGGTCTTCCGGCGCGCTTGATCGTGGTCATGGTGGCGGTCCTCAGAACTGGCGGGGCTGGCGCCGCGTCGCGCGGCTGACCAGCAGCGACACGAGGAACGAGAAGGCGAAGACGACGACGCCGATGGCCATGCCGTAGCCGTACGACGAGTTCGTGTACGCCTGCTTGTACATGTAGCTCAGCAGGACCTCGGAGGAGCCGTCGGGCCCGCCGCCGGTCATCGCGCGGACCAGGACGAAGCTGAGATTGACCGCGCTCATGACGAAGAACGTCAGCGTCGTGCGGAGGTTCTGCCAGATGAGCGGCAGCGTGATGGCGAAGAACTGCCGCCCCGCGGACGCGCCGTCGAGCGCGGAGGCCTCGTAGATCTCCTCCGGGATGCTCGCCATGCCGGACATGTAGAGGACCATGTAGTAGCCGAGCGACTGCCAGACCATCGCGATCGCGACGGACCAGATGACGAGCTGCTGGTCGCCGAGCCAGATCTGCTGCAGACCGTCGAGCGACAGCAGCCGCAGGGTGCCGTTGAGCAGGCCGTTCTTCTGGTCGAAGATCGCGGAGAAGATCGCCGCGATCACGACCACAGACAGCACGCTCGGTACGTACAGGACGAACCGGTACACCGTCCGGCCCCGCAGCCGTTGCCGGGTCATGATCGCCGCGAGGAACAGGCCCGTGCCCATCGTCACGACGGTCACGACGACCAGGAGCGCGACGGTGTTCTGGAACGCGCGGACGAACTGCGCGTCCTCGAGCAGCCGGGCGAAGTTGCCCAATCCGACGAAGCGCATGTCCGGGGAGAACCCGCTCCAGGTGAAGAGGGACATCCGGAACACGTTCAGGGTCGGGACGATCATGAACACGGCGAAGAGCACGAGCGCGGGCAGGAGGCAGGCGAGTACGAAGAGGCCGTCGCCGCGCCGCCGCGTGGTCACCTCACCCACCTGCCTGGCGCAGTTTCTCGCTGGCGTCGTTGAGTGCGGCCTGCCACTGGTCCTCGGTCTTGTCGCCGCTGATGATGCTGTTGGCGGTGTCGAAGAGGGCGGCCTTGATGTCGACGCCCTCGACGGGCGCGGTGCTCGCGAACCCGCCGACGAGCGCCTCGACCGTCGTCTCCTCGTAGACCTTGTAGAACTCGGCGTTCTCCCCGGACAGGCTGCTCGCGATGCCCTTGATCGGCTGGATCGCGTTCGACCCGGCGAAGATCTTCGCCGCCTCGTCGGAGTACAGGTAGGCGACGAACTCCTTCGCCGCGTCCTTGTTCTTGGCGGCGGCGGGAACCCAGACCGACTCCACCGACGTCGTGACGAAGCGCTTGCCGCCCACGGTGACCGGCGGCAGCGGCGTCAGGCCCCACTGGAAGCCGGCGGCGCGCGGGGCGTCCTTCATCTCGCCGACGACCCAGGTTCCGTTCGGCATGAACAGGGTCTTGTTGTCGAGGATCGACTGCTGGTTCTTGGTGAAGTCCTGCTCGTTGGCGTACCCGACCGTGGTCGGCGCGGCGTACTTCAGCAGCCGGGTGGTGAGGTCGAGCGCCTGCCGGGCCTGCGGCGTCTGCCACACGCCCTGCTTGTACGTCATGACGTCGGTGTAGAACTGCTCCCCGCCGACGTCGGCGAGGAGGGCGAAGAAGTACGCGTCGAGGTACCCGGCGGTCGGGTACGTGAACAGCGAGATCTTCTCCTGCTTGGCCTTCTCGCCGAGCGCGAACAGCTCGTCCCAGGTGGCCGGGACCTTCCAGCCCTTCTGGGCGAACAGCCCCTTGTTGTAGAAGAGCCCGCTCGGCGCGTAGTACATCGGCATCGTGTACGTCTGGCCGGTGCCGTACGGGTTGGTGTTGAGGTTGCCGACGATGCCCCCGATGAGCTTGTCGCCCACGGTCTTGTCCTCGCCGGGGACCTTCGCCTTCAGCACGGGCGTCAGGTCCTCGAGGGCCTTGTCCTTGATGAGCGTCTCGGTGAGCGCGGCCTTGCGGCCCTGGCCGAGCACCACGACGTCCGGGAAGCGCCCGGCCTTCATGTTCGGCGTGATCTCGTCCTCGATGCTCTTCGAGATCTGTAACTGCACCTCGACGCCGGGGTGGGAGGCCTTGTACGCCTGGATGACCTGGGCGTACATGTCCCGGCCGTAACCGCCTTCGAGGGCGGCGACGCTCAGGGTCGTCTTGCCGGAGCCCGAGCCGTCCCCGTCGGCCGAGCAGCCGGTGAGCAGTCCGAGCGCCGAGATCGCGGCGCTCGCGAGGACGAGTGATCTCCTCATGGTTCTGGAGTCCTTCCCGTGGACGACTGCCCACCTGGGTGAGGCGGAGGAACGAGTCCGGGGTCCGGCCGCGCCGGAGGTCACGACGACGGGGCGCCGCGCCGCCGGCCGGGGATCTGGATCTCTCGGCTGGGTCCGGACGTTGTTACAGTGGCATCGATAACATGAAGGCGCAAGAGGCACTTTGCGGACAAGCGCGACATGACTCAGTGGTGACGCGGCGGCGCCGTCGAGTCGCGCACCGACAGCGACGCGGTGGCGAGGGTGTCGGCGGCCTCGCCGGCCAGCAGCAGGGCCACGGCCGCCGCGCCGGAGCGGTAGAAGTCCTGCCGCACGGTCGTCAGCGGCGGGTGGCAGTAGGCCGCCAGGGCGATGTCGTCGACGCTCACGATGGACACGTCGGCGGGCACCGACCGGCCGTGCTCGCGCAGCGCGCGGATCACCCCGAAGGCCATCTCGTCGCTGGCGGCGAAGACCGCGGTCACGTCCGGGATCATCGCGAGGACCTGCCCCTGCCGGTATCCCGAGTCGGGCGACCAGTCGCCCTCCAGCGGGGGCGGCGCCTGGATCCCGGCCGCGGCCAGGCACTCCTGCCAGCCCTGCCGCCGCTGGCGCGCCTCGATCCACTCGTCGGGGCCCGACACGTGCCACACCTGGCGGTGCCCGAGGTCGAGCAGGTGCTGCGTGGCGACGCGGCCCGCCTCCTTCTGGTCGATCCCGAGCACCCGGGCGCTCGCGGTGCGGGAGCCGTCGAGCGTGACGGTGGGGATGTCGCGGGTGATGTCCTCCATCTTCTGCGTCACCGAGATGAGCGGCACGGCGATCACGATGCCGTCCACCCCCTGGTCGGCGAGCTTGGACAGGGACCGCTCCATCAGGCCGGTGTCGAGCCTGGCGATGGTCGCGATGCTCACCGCGTAGCCCGCCGCGCCCGCGGCCGCCTCGACGCCGGCGGTCACCGCCGAGCGCGAGTAGTAGCCGCCGGACTGCAGTAGCACGAGCCCGACGGTGTAGGTGCGCCCGGAGGAGAGCACCCGGGCGGCGTTGTTGAAGCGGTAGCCGAGCCGCTCCACGGCGGCGATCACGCGCTTCCTGGTCTCCGGGTTGACGTTCGGTGAGTCGCGCAGCGCGCGCGAGACGGTCTGCGCCGACACCCCGGCGGCTCTGGCCACGTCAGCCATGCTCGGCTGCCTCGTGGGCCGACCAGTGGGTTGCTCGGTGGCCTTCGTCATGGCGCTCCCCTCTTGCGGCCTGCCCGCGACGTCGTCAGCTGATCCTACCGCTCTTGTTACGTATGGCATCGATAACATAGGCTCTCCCACCGTGATCGAGCTGCCCGCGCCGGACCTCTCGCCGGCCCCGACGACGACCACGACCACGACCCCGACCGCTGAGAGCGCGCTCACCTGGCGCGGGCGCCGCCTGTACCGGCGCGGCGTCCCCCATCGGATCCTGTCCGGGGGGCTGCACTACTTCCGCGTCCACCCCGACCTCTGGCGCGACCGCATCCGCCGGCTCGCCGACCTCGGGCTCAACACGGTGGACACCTACGTGGCGTGGAACTTCCACCAGCCGCGCGAGGACGAGGAGCCGCGCTTCGACGGCTGGCGGGATGTCGAGCGGTTCATCCGCACGGTGGGGGAGGAGGGGCTCGACGTCGTCGTCCGGCCCGGCCCGTACATCTGCGCGGAGTGGTCGAACGGCGGCCTGCCGAGCTGGCTCACCGGCCGCGACGTCGCGATCCGCAGCTCCGACCCCGCGTTCACCTCGGCGGTCGGCCGCTGGTTCGACGAGCTGGTCCCGCGCATCGCCGCGCTCCAGGCCGCCGAGGGCGGGCCGGTCGTGGCGGTGCAGGTGGAGAACGAGTTCGGCAGCTTCGGCGACGACCAGGCGTACCTGCGCTGGAACCGCGCGGCCCTGATCGAGCGCGGCATCGGGGAGCTGCTGTTCACCGCCGACGGGCCCACCGAGCTGATGCTGGACGGCGGCACCCTGCCGGGGACCCTGGCGGCCGCCACCCTGGGCTCCAAGCCCGACGCCGCCCGGCGGCTGCTCGCGGCGCGGCGGCCGGAGGAGCCGTTCGTCGTCGCCGAGTTCTGGAACGGCTGGTTCGACCACTGGGGCGAGCGCCATCACGTCCGCGACCCCGGTGGCGTCGTGGACGCGCTCAAGCAGATCGTCGCCGACGGCGGCAGCGTGAGCATCTACATGGCGCACGGCGGGACCAACTTCGGGCTCTGGGCAGGCGCCAACGAGCACGAGGGCCGCTTGCAGCCCACCGTGACCAGCTACGACTCCGACGCGCCGGTCGCCGAGGACGGCACGCTGACCGCCAAGTTCTTCGCCGTGCGGGAGGCGCTCGGCGCGCGCGGGCCCGTGCGGATGCCCGCGCGGACGCCGACGCTGCCGCCGGCGTCCGTCCCGCTCGTCCACCGCGCGGGCCTGCTGGCAGGTCTGCGTGCCGTGCCGGCGTCCACCTCGACCGGGCCGCGCCCGGCCTCGTTCGAGCGGCTCGGGCTGGACGCGGGCATGGTCCTGCACAGCGCGCGGCCGCGGATCCCGGCGGGCGAGCACCGGCTTGTCCTCACCGATGTACGCGACCGGGCCCTGGTCTTCGCCGACGGCGCCTTCCTCGGGGTCACCGGCTCCGACCAGCGGGAGCTGCCGGTACGCGGCACCGGCGCCGCCGTCCACCTGGAGGTCCTGGTCGAGAGCCTCGGCCGGGTGAACTACGGGCCCGGCATCGGCCGGCACAAGGGCCTGATCGGCCCGGTCCTCGTGGACCGGCGGATCGTGCAGGGCTGGGAGAGCACGCCGATCGCCCTGCAGGAGTGGTCCACCGCCGAGCTGACCCGCGCGCTCGACGCCGGCATGGGCGCGCAGGCCGAGCACGCGGGCCCGGCGTCCGGGCACGCGGGTCCCGTGCCCGAGCAGGCCGAGCACGCCGGTCGCGGGTCCGAGCAGGCCGGGCACGCCGGTCGCGGGTCCGGGACGGCCGGGTTCGCCGTCGCGACGGTGGACGTCGAGACGCCCGCGGACACCTTCCTCGCCCTGCCGGGATCCCGGCAGGGCCTCGTCTGGGTCAACGGGTTCCTGCTCGGCCGCTACTGGGACATCGGGCCGCAGGTCACGCTGTACTGCCCGGCGCCGCTGCTCCGCGAGGGCCGCAACACCGTGATGGTCCTCGAGCTCGAACGGCTCGGCGCGACCCTGGAGCTGCGCGACCGCCCCGAGCTGGGGCCGCCGGAGGAGTACGTCGAGGAGTTCGGCTGACCCGCCGGCCCCTCACCGCTGGAGCCGGGCGTCGGCCGCGGCCAGGAAGACGTCGAGCACCCCGTCGCCGACCTGCGGCTGGGCCGCGCCCCAGCGGTTGCGTGGCGGGCTGACCCGGACGGCGCGGGCCTGCCGCTGCAGCTCGCGCGACCCGGCGAGCAACGCGGCCGCCTTGGCCTCGTCCCCGGCCTCCCGGGCCTGGAGCGCGTCGAGCAGGTCCACCATCGCCCGGCCCCACAGCTCGGTGGCATCCAGCCAGGACGCGGCGTCGTCGGTGAAGCCCTGCTGCACCGCTCCGCCGCGGATGGTGGCCGGCGCCGTGGCGATGGCCTTCGCGTACGGCCGCAGCGCGGTGATCGCCTGGGTGCGCCGCCCGGCGTCCCACGCCTGCCAGAACGCGGCCACCCGCGCGGCGAGCTCGGGCGCCTGGGTCTGCCAGGGGGTGCCGCCGAAGGTCGGGGCCATGTGCTCCAGGTCGCCGAAGACCAGCAGGGCCGCGGTGGCCGCCTGGTCGCCGCCGGCGAGATAGGCCATGGCGCGCGGCCAGCTCCTCCTCGCGTCGTACGCCTTGTCGTTCCAGGTGAAGCCCGCGGCGCCGAAGACCGCGACCTTGCTCGCGTACGGCTGGTTCATCGGGTTGGCCACGATGCCGGACAGGTGCGCGGCCAGGCCGCCCTCACGCTTGTCGTAGGGCGCCAGCAGCAGCCGGCCGCTGGTGTTGCCGTAGTCGTTGACCGGGTAGTTGTCCCAGACGAAGACCTTGCGCCCGAACAGCTGCGCCGCCTTCTCGGCCTGCGCGTTGGTGATCTCCGGCGGCACGGTGTCGGTGCCGGTCCACATCACCTCGACCGCGGGATCGAGGGAGGCCCGCATGGTCTGCTTGTACGTGGTGTCGGTCAGGTCGCCGTACTCGGTGGGCACCATCTGCAGCGGCTGGGCGCCGTCGTGGGTGGCGATGAAGTCGCGCTGCAGGTCGTTGAGCAGGTCGACCTGGGCCTTGGCAGCGGCGGTGCGTCCGGCCGCGCCGTACGCCGTCTCGTCCGCCGCGCAGTTCCAGCGGGTGTAGCTGATGTCGTCCAGCGGGATGGAGAACGCCCTGGCGCCCAGGTCGTAGAGCGCCTGCAGCTTCCGCTTGAGGATGTCGCGGTCCGCGCGGTCGGAGTAGCAGATCGACACGCCGGGGGAGAGCGCGAAGGTGAAGCGGACGTGGTTGGCGCCGGCCCGGGCCACCAGCTCGCCCAGCGCGGCGAGCTTGTCCGCCGGGTAGGGGTCGCGCCACTTGTCGCGGTGGTAGGGATCGTCCTTGGGAGCGTAGATATAGGTGTTGGCCTTGACGTCGCCGTAGAAGTCCATCTGGTCGAGGCGTTCGGCGTGGGTCCACGGCGCGCCGTAGAAGCCTTCGATGGTGCCGCGCAGCGGCATGGACGGGAAGTCGCTGACCTGGACCCCCGCCACCTGCCAGCCGCCGCCGGACGGGACGAACAGCTGGCGCAGCGTCTGCACGGCGTAGAACTGGCCCGCGGCGTCCTTGCCGCCGAGCGCGATCTGGCGCGGCGTGCCGCCCGAGACCCGCAACGCGTACCCCTCGGCCTGGCCGGGGACGACCGCGCCGCCGAGCGCCTGCGCGATGTCCGGACGGGCCGCGGGGCCGAGGCGGACCTTGAGCAGGCCGGACGTGCCCGCGGGGATCTTGTCGGGGGCGACCGTGTCCACCCGGCCGGCGCCGTGTGCCTTGAGCTCCCGTACGAGGCGGTCGCGGGCGGCGGGGTCGGTCTGGCCGTCGGCGACCACGAGCACCCGGCCGGTGACGACGGCGGCGGCGCCGGCGCCGGTCAGCGACTGCGGCGTGGGCGACACCGAGGGCAAGGGCGAGACGGGAGCGGCATGGGCCGCGGGGACGGGCAGGAGCGCCCCCGCACACAGGGTCGCGGCCAGCGCGAGGCACGCCGCAGGGGTGATCTTGCGTCTGCTCAAGGAAGTCTCCACTGGTCTATACCCATGAGGGGTCGGGGGGCGCGCCTTTCTCTGCGCGGTCTAGACCGGCAACCTGATCATCACCCTAATATCGGCATCTTTACTGTCAAGAGTTGCAATGCGGCACATGTCCGGCAAACCCTGCCAATGAACCGGTCCGCGCCCCTCCGCGTATCCGATGAATATGAGGGCAGCGACGCGGATCTACGCCGGTTCGGTGGTGGCGGCGGGGGCCGTGGTGCTGGTCGCGGCCCTGCGGTTCGGGGGTGCTGAGGCGGAGCCGGTGATCGCCGGTCTGCCCACCGCCGGCCCGGTCACCGAGTGGGCCCTGCCGCTGGTCAAGCTCGGCTACGACCTGTGCGCGGTGGCCACCCTGGGAACGTTGCTGGCCGCCGTCGTCCTCGCGCCGGCCGGCTCGCCCGAGAAGGCGGCCTGCCTGCGGGCGGCCCGGTGGTGGGCGCTGGGGTGGGCGGTCACCGCCGCCCTGAGCTACCCGCTGACCATGTCGTACGTGCTGCCGCTGCCCGTCACGGACCTGATCGCCGATCCCGGCCTGCTGCGCTACGGCCTGACCATCCCGCAGGCGCGGGCTCTGCTGCCGGTGCTGGGCGCCATCACCATGGTCGTCCTGGCCACCCGGCTGCCGCGCCTGCCCGGGTGGGTCGCGCTCGCGGTCGCCGCGTTCGGGCTGCTGCCCCCCGCCTACGTCGGGCACGCCGCCTCGGCCGCCGACCACGACGTCGCGGTCTCCGCGCTGACGGCTCACCTGATCGCCGTGTCGTTGTGGGTCGGCGGGCTGGGCGCCGTCCTCATCCACTTCCGCCGCTCCGGTGACCTGCGGGCCGTGTTGTCCCGGTTCAGCACGATCGCCTTGTGCTGTTTCGCGGCGGTGGCCGTCTCCGGGGTGATGGGGGCGTGGGTGCGGCTGAACGTCGTGTCCGACCTCTGGCAGACCGAGTACGGGCAGTTCCTGCTGGCCAAGACCGCCGCGCTCGCGCTGCTCGGCCTGTTCGGCTGGACCCACCGGAGCCGTACGGTCGCGCACGTCGCCGACCGGAGCGCGCGCCACGTCTTCGTCCGGCTGGCGGCGGGCGAGATGATCGTGATGATGGCGGCCATGGGTCTGGCCGTCGGCCTGTCCCGCACCCCGCCGCCGCCCCCGCCGCCGGGCGCCGGCGACGCGCACGAGCGGCTGCTGGAGTACGACCTGCCGCCCTTCACGCCCGGCGCGCTGCTCACCGAGCTCCGCCCGGACACGCTGATCCTGCTCTGCCTGGCCCTGCCCGCCGTCGGATACCTGGTCGGCGTGCGCCGCGTGGGGGACTGGCCGCTCGGCCGCACGCTCGCCTGGCACGCCGGCCTGGCGCTCCTGGCGCTGGTCCTGCTCTCCGGGATCGGCGGTTACGCGCGGGCGATGCTGTCGGTCCAGGCCCTGCAGCACGTCGTGCTGGCCGTCGTGGCTCCGCTCCTGCTCTGCCTCGGGGCCCCGCTCACCCTCGCCGCCCGGGCCACCACGGAGTCCTCCCAGTACGGCGATCTCGGCGCCTGGCTCCAGAGACGCAGGTTGACCTTCCTCGCCCTGCTGCCGGCGGCGTACATCGTGGCGTTCCCGCTGCTGTACCGCACCGGCTGGCTGGTCTGGTCGCTGGCCGGTCACGCCGCCCACCTGCTCACCATGGCCCTGTTCCTGGGCGGCGGGCTGCTGGTCTTCTGGGTGCTGGCCGGCGTGGACCCGATGCCGCGCCCCGTCTCCCGGCCGCTGCGTGCCGGGCTGCTGGGCGGCGTGCTGCTGGTGCAGCTCGCCGTGGGCGCGTTCCTGCTGCTCGGCCCGCCGGTCGCGGCCGACTGGTTCTACCTGGTGGGCCCCGACGACGGGCCGGACCTCCTCACCGACCAGCAGCTGGCCGGGGCCGTCCACCTGCTCGTCCCGCTGCTCCCGCTCGCCCTCCTGGCCGTACGGCAGGCGCGGCACGTCCCAAGCCCGTGACGCACGTGCTCGGCGCCCACCACCGCGGCCCGGAACGGTGAGGCCAGGCGCACGCACAAGCCCGCCGACTCGGCGAGCCGATCCTTGAGCGCGCCCGCGGCCGCGCGGTGCGGGCGCCTCCCCTGCGGGTCATCGGCTCGGCATCGCGTCGCTGAGGGCGGCGAGGAGGAGGTGGCGCTGGCGCAGGGTGAGGTCCCCGATGGTGGCGCCACCGTCGATCTTCGCCTTCCGCAGAGTCTCGGTGATCTCGTCGGGGGCATGCCCCGGCAGGACGCGGAGCAGCGCTGCGGCGTCGGCCCCGATGGTGGTCGCGTCCCTGCGGGACAGCAGGGACTCCAGGCCGATCCGTCCGGTCGCGACCGCGACGCGCAGCTCGGCCGGGGTCAGCTGCCGGGAGAGCGGTGCCGGGCTCGGGCGCGGCAGCGGCCCGGCGGCGACGGGCGCGGCCCCCTCGGGACGGCCGGCCGCGAGCAGAGCCTGAGCCGAAACCAGCAGACCGCCCACGGCCGCCACGGCGGCGGCCGCGAGGACCAGGTGCCGCCGCGAGAGCCGCCGGCTGTCGCGGGCTATCGTCAGGCCGATCAGCGCGGTACGCAGGAGCACCCCGGTGATCATGCCGAGCAGGATCGGCACGCTCTGGGGCGGCAGAGGCGCCACGGTGGCCACCACGACGCCGGCCGCCGGGGCCAGACAGGAGACCGTCAGCCACGGTGCGAGCCGTTTGCGCGCCAGGTCGAGCAGGGCGGTCAGCGCGAGCCCCTCACTGGCCGAGTGGATCACCAGGGCGGCCACCACGACGGCGGAGGCGGCCAGCGCCAGGGTGGCGCCCTCGATCATGCGGTGCAGGGACAGCGCGGCGGCGGTCCCCACCCCGCCGTAGACGGCGGCGCTCACGGCCCGCCTCACCCGCCGGTGCACGCCGGGCGCGTGACGGCCGCCGGGACCGCCATCGTCATGGCTGTGGCCGCACCCCTTGCGGGTGAAGTACGTGATGACCACGAACCCGAACACCCCGGCCAGCCCCACCACCCACAGCGGCACGCCGGTGGCCTCGGCCTCCTCCCAGGCATCGGGCAGCAGGTCGATCAGGGCGGTGACGAGCATCAGGGCCGAGGCGACGGCCAGCCAGACACTGACGCTCGCGGTGTTGCGCCGGGCCAGGTAGGCGCCGGTGAGCGTGGACAGCGCGACCAGGGCCACGGCGGCCCAGGTCGCCCAGCCCGGCATCGACTCCTGCGCGGCCACCGATGGTGCCGGGCCTTCGAGCGGCACGAACATGGCGCAGCCTTTCTGGCGAGGTGACAGCGGTGCTCTGGCGAGGTGACAGCGGTGCTCTGGCGTGGTGGCAGCGGTTCGGAAAGGGGACGGCTCCCGGCTGGGGACCGGCGTCACTCGGGCGCGGCGGGGTCGTCATGGGTGTGGACGGCAGCCGTCCCCTCGGGCGAGGGTGTGGTGAGGTCGTCCAGCAGGGCGCGCAGGGTGTGGTGCAACTGTCGCCCGTGGTCGGTGATCACGCTGTCGAGCCGCTCCTCGATGGCCTGGCGGGCGGCCTGGGCCAGCGTGTCGGCCGCCGCCGCGGCCTCGCCGCGCAGCCGTTCGGCGTCCTCGTGGGCCGCTGCCAGGATCCGCAGGGCCTCCCGCTGGGCGGCCGCGATCGTTTCTCCCTCGACGCCGGTGGGCGGCGTGGACAGCCGTTCGCGCAGGCGGGTGTTGTCCTGCCAGAGCAGGCTGAGCGTGGTCTCCACGTGCGCCAGGAAGGTGTCCACTTCGGCCAGGTCGTAGCCCGAACGCAGGCGTACCACGGTGAAGACCTGGTGGTGCACCATGGGGGCGGTCAGCAGCGCGAACTGGCCGGGCACGTTCCCCTGAACCGGCAGCGGGACGGGCGCGCCGCCGACCGACGCGTGGCTGTGCGGGAGATGAGGGCCGTGGTCGTGCTCTTCGTGTGTGACATGCATGGCGGGCCGTCACCGAACCTTTCGCCGTGGGCGCTGGAAACGGGCCGGGTGTGCCCGCCGGCGCGGCAGCGGGCACACCCGAGTGGGCTACTCCTGGTCGTGATCGTCGTGGCAGCAGGCTGTGCTCTCGTCCGCCGGCTCGTCCGGGTCGGCCGTGCAGGCCGCTTCGTCGTGATGGTGGTGGTCGGGGTGCGTGGTCATCGCGGTTCCTTTCTGGGCGACCTAACCTCCACGGAGAGTAATTGACAAGCTACATTCGGTTTAAACGCCTGATCAGATGTTCATGTGTAGAAGTGAGGAGAGGAAGGCGCATGTCTGATCACCACGGGCACCACGGTCACGGTCACGGGCACGGCGTCGGCGCGCACGCGGACCGGCGCCATCTCGGCGGCGCGCTCGCTCTGATCGTCGGCTTCATGGCCGTCGAGGTCGTGATCGGGGTGATCGCCGGATCGCTGGCGCTGATCTCCGATGCCGGCCACATGCTCACCGACGCGATGGCGATCGTGCTGGCGCTGGCCGCGATGCGCATCGCGGCCCGTCCGCCGCGCGACGGCTTCACCTACGGCCTCAAACGGGCCGAGATCATCTCCGCCCAGGCCAACGGCATCACCCTGCTGCTGCTCGCGGCCTACTTCACCGTCGAGGGCGTCCGCCGCCTGATCGAGCCGCCCCACGTCGAGGGCCTGTTCGTGGTGGTCACCGGGCTGGCCGGCATCGCCGTCAACGTGGCCGCCACCTGGCTGCTGTCCAGGGCCGACCGCTCAAGCCTCAACGTCGAGGGCGCCTTCCAGCACATCCTCAACGACCTGTACGCCTTCATCGCCACCACGCTGGCCGGCGTGGTCGTCTGGCTCACGGGCTGGGCCCGCGCCGACGCCATCGCCGCGTTGGTCGTCGCCGCCCTGATGCTCAAGGCGGGCTGGGGCCTGGTGCGGGCCGCCGGACGGGTGTTCATGGAGGCCGCCCCGGCCGAGGTGAACCCCGCCGAGGTCGGCCGCCAGATCGCCGCCCTGGACACCGTGGTCGAAGTCCACGACCTGCACATCTGGGAGGTCACCTCCGGATACGCGGCCCTGTCGGCTCACGTGCTGGTCACCCCCGGCGCCGACTGCCACGCCGCGCGCCTGGCGGCCGAGTGCCTGCTGCGGGAGGGGCCCGGCATCATGCACACCACCTTGCAGGTCGACCACGCCTCGCCCGGCAGCCACGCCTTCGACGAGGACGGCGCCCTGCGTCGGCTCGTACAGCACTGTCCGGACCCGCACGGCCCCACCCACCACTCCCTCCGCCGTGACGAGACGGCGGGCGGCGACGGCCACGCGGGCCACTGAGGTGCACCGCGCCAGGGTGCGTGACGGGCCCGCCGTCGGGGTCAGGCGAGCTGCCCGGCCGCCGTACGCGCCGCCATCCGCCGCTCGAACCACACCGAGGTGAACGGCGGCACCGCGCACGCCAGCCCCAGCACCACGGCGCCCCGGCTCCAGCCCGCCTCCCGCGCCGAGAGCATCACCCCGGCCGCGTACAGCACGAACAGCGCGCCGTGGATCGGCCCGAACACCTTCACGCCGAGCTCGCCGGTCTCGGTCACGTGCTTGAAGAACATCCCGACCAGCAGCCCCGCCCACGAGCACGCCTCGGCCACCGCCACGAGTCGAAACCAGCGCAGCACGATCCACCCTTTCGTCCGATTATCGCGCTCACTCTACAGGCTGTAGAGCGCAGCCTGATCATCGGTCTTGCCGCACCTCGATGGCGTGATCTCCTGTTGTGAAGGTTAGCCTTACCTTATCTTTGGATGATGGGAAATCCTTCTGAGATCCGTACGGTGACGACCGAGGCCGAGCTCCGGGAGATCGTGAAAGAGCCGCCGCAGACCATCTGGGACAAGGACATCGCCCGGATCGACGAGCACGCGCGCACGATCATCGCCCACTCGCCGTTCGTCCTGCTGGCGACCTCGAACTCGGACGGGACCTGCGACGTCTCCCCCCGAGGGGACCCCGCCGGGTCGGTGCTGGTCCTCGACGACCACCGGCTGGTGCTCGCCGACCGTCCCGGCAACCACCGGCTCGACAGTTTCCGCAACGTGCTGGACAACCCCCACGTCGGCTGCTGTTCATCGTGCCGGGGATGAACGAGACGCTGCGGGTGAACGGCCGCGCCACGCTCGTGTCGGACGCGCCCTTCTTCGACGACCTGGTGGTCCAGGGCAAGCGGCCGCACCTGGCGGTCCTCGTCGACGTCGAAGAGCTGTACATGCACTGCGCGAAGGCGTTCCTGCGCTCGTCGCTGTGGAAGCCCGAGACCTGGCCGGACCGCAAGAGCCTGCCGACGCTCGGACGGATCGCCAAGGACCAGATGGGCATCAAGGGAGTTCCGGCGAAGGTGATCGACGCGGGTCTCGCCATGGACGCCAGGATGAACCAGTATTAGGGCGCTTCGTCAGGGGAGCGGGGGCAGGGGCTTGTCGTGGAGCCAGGCCGACAGCAGCGGCACCACCGGCTGGGCGGCGTGCCGCTGGACGTGCGCGGCGAAGTCCTGGGTGGTGACGTTCGCGTGCCGGCGCCCCGCCGTCCAGTCGCGCAGCATGGGGAAGAAGACCTCGTCGCCCAGCGCCCGGCGCAGCGCGTGCACGGTCAGCGCACCCCGCTTGTACACGCGGTCGTCGAACAGCGTGCCCACACCGGGGTCGGTCAGGATGAAGTCCTGCGGGAGGGCGGTGAGGCGCTGGTGCCAGCGCCGGGCGTGGGCGGCGGCGGGCTGTCCGCCCGAGGCCTCCGACCAGAGCCATTCGGCGTAGGTGGCGAAGCCCTCCTGCAGCCAGATGTCGCTCCAGCGGGACAACGTGAGGCTGTTGCCGAACCACTGGTGCGCCAGCTCGTGCGCGACCAGCCGCTCGAACCCGCGCCGCCCGTCCACGTGGTTCCTGCCGAAGATCGACATGCCCTGCGCCTCGACCGGGATGTCCAGCTCGTCGTCGACCACGACGACGACGTAGCCGCCGAACGGATAGGGCCCGAACCGGTCGGTGAAGACCGCCATCATCTCGCCCTGCCGCCCGAAGTCGTGCCGGACGCGGGTGGCCAGGCGCGTCGGATGGGCCACCCGGGTGCCCGCGACCTCCGCGAGCCGGTAGCGCCCGATCTGCACGCTGGCCAGGTAGCTCGCCATCGGCTCGGGCTGAACGTAGACCCAGGTCGTGTTCCCGCCCGCGCGGCGCTGGTCAGTGAGCGCTCCGTTCGCGATGACCACGTACGGCGACGCGGTCGTCACGGAGATCCGGTACGTCGCCTTGTCCCCGGGCCGGTCGTTGCACGGGAACCAGGACGGCGCGCCGATGGGCTGCCCGGCGACCAGCGCGCCGTCGGACAGCTCCTCCCAGCCCAGCCCGCCCCACGGGCTCGCCACCGGCACCGGCCTGCCCCCGTAGCGGACCTCGACACCGGCGACGGCGCCCGCGGCCAGCGACCAGGGCAGCGTCACCCGCAGCTTGCCCTGGCCGTGCGTGTGGCGGGTGGGAACGCCGTCCACGGTGACGCCTTCGACCCGGAAGCGGCCGAGGTCCAGGTCGAGCACGCCGAGGGGTTCGGCGGCCGTCACCGTCAGCTGGGCCGTGCCGTCGAGCCGGTTGTTCGCCAACCGGTACTTCAGCGCCAGGTCATAGTGCGACACCATGTAGCGGTGGTCGCCGTGCCCGGGGAAGTACGGTGTCATCGCCACGCCGAGATGGGGTTGCCGAACCATCGCGTACGGCCGGGCACCGACTCCCCCCGCATGACGAGCGAGGCCGGCCCGATCGTGGCGTCGGCGCCCACCCGCGCGGCGGGCAGCACCACACCGTGCGGACCCAGCGTCGCGCCCGCGTCGAGGGTCACCGTGTCCATGTTCATGACCCGGTCGTGGAACAGGTGGGTCTGCAGGACGCAGCCCCGGTTGACGCAGGCGCCATCACCCAATGTCACCAGATCCGCCTCGGGCAGCCAGTATGTGTCACATGTGACACCATGCCCGATGTGAGCCCCGAGTGAACGCAGCCACACGTTCAGCGGCGCGGTCCCCAGCCACGGCTGCGCGAACCAGGGCGCCGCCAGCACCTCCACGAAGTTGTCCGCCAGCTCGTTGCGCCACACGAACGAACTCCACAGCGGCCGGCTGCCCGCCCGGATCCGGCCGACCAGCGCCCATTTGGCGGCCGTCGCGACCAGGGCGGCGGCCACACCCGCGGCCAGCAGCACCACGCCGCCCAGCGCGAGCGTCACCGCGAAGCCGTAGCTCGCCGCGAGCCACTCGAAGGCGGCGGCCACCAGGACGGCGAGCGCGACCGCGCACATCGCCGGCACCACGCGGAACGCCTCGACCAGCGCCCTGGCCGCCTTGTACCGGGCGGGCGGGTCGTAGGTGCGGCTGCGGTCGGCGTCCTCGGCGGTGCGGCGCAGCTCCATGGGCGGCATGCCCACGTACGAGGAGCCGGACCTGGCCTTCTTCGGTGTCGCCGACAGCACGCCGACCAGGCCGTCCTTGGGCACCTTGCGGCCGGGCGCGGTCATCCCCGAGTTGCCGAGGAAGGCCCGCTTGCCGATCCGCGCGGAGGCGATGCGCATCCACCCGCCGTCCAGCTCGTACGGGGCCACCATCGTGTCGTCGGCCAGGAACGCGCCGTCGCCGACGGAGGTCATCGTGGGCAGCGCCAGCACCGTGGACAGCTCGACACCGCGGCCCACCTTCATGCCGAGCGCCCGCAGCCACACGGGCGTCAGGACGCTGGCGTACAGGGGGAACAGCCAGACCCGCGCCGAGGCCATCAGCCGCCCCGTCGCCCACGCCTGCCACGCCTGGCGGCTGTGCACCGGGTGACGGCCCGCGTGCAGGCCGAGCCCGAGCAGCCGCACGCTGACCAGCGTGACCAGGGCGAAGGCCGCCATGCCCGCGAGGGTCGCGACCGGCACGCCCGGCAGGGCGGCGGCCAGGGCCGCGCCGATCGTGCGCGCGTCCCCGGCGAACGCGGCCAGGACCGCGAGCCCGGCCGCGGCCGCGACGGCGGGGAGCAGGCTGAGCACCATGGCGCTCACCCCGTACACAGCGGCCCAGAACCGGGAGCGGGCGGGCCGCTCCGCCGGGCGCGACCGGCGGGACTTGCCCTGCCGGAACGCCGGCGCGCCGGCCCAGTGCTGGCCCGCCGGCACGGTGCCGGCGACCGCCGATCCGGGAGCGATCTGGGCGTTCTTCCCGATCCTGGTGCCGGGCAGCAGCGTCGAGCGGGAGCCGACGGTCGCGCCCGCGCCGATCCTGATCTCGCCGACGCGCAGCAGGTCGCCGTCGTACCAGTAGCCGCTGAGATCGACCTCCTGCTCGACCGAGGCGCCTCTGCCGAGCTTGAGCAGCCCCGTGACGGGCGGCGGCGAGTGCAGGTCGGCGTCGGCGCCCACCTGGGCGCCGAGCAGCCGGGCGTACCACGCCATGTACGGGGCCCCGGCCAGGTCGGGCACGCCGAGCCGCTCCGCGAACCGCTCGGCGAACCACACCCGCAGGTGCACGCCGCCGCCGCGCGGATAGGCGCCGGGCCGCACGCCGCGCAGCACCAGCCGGGCCACGCCCGCGGACAGGCCCATCCGCCCCGCGGGGCTGACGAACAGCAGCGCGCCCAGCGCCACCCACCACCACGACAACAGGGGAGCCCACGACGGCGCGAGCAGGTTGCCGAGCGCGGCGAGCAGCACGATCCAGCGCGCCGCGCCGGCGCTCAGCAGCACGACCATGAGCGCGGACTGGGCCAGCGCGGACCGCCTGCGCATCGGGGTCACCGGCGGCCGATCCGGCTCGGCCTCGCCTCTGCCGCCCAGCAGCCGGGCCAGCCCGCCGAGCGTCGGCTGGGCGTACACGTCGCCCACGGCCACGTCGGGATGGTCGGCGCGCAGGACCGACACCAGTCGGGCCGCGGCCAGGCTGGTGCCGCCGTCGGTGAAGAAGTCGGCGTCGGGGCCGCTCGGCGGCACGCCGAGGACGGCGGTCCAGTGCCCGGCCAGCCTCGCCTCGGCCGGGCTCAGCGCGACCTCCGCGGCGGCCGGCTCGGTCAGCGGCCACGGCAGCGCGGCCCGGTCGATCTTCCCCGAGGTCCTCGTGGGCAGCGAGTCGACCGGCGCCAGGCGCGGCACCAGGGCCGCGGGCAGCGTGTCCGCGAGCCGTTCGCGCGCCTGGGCCAGGTCGAAGCCGGGCTCGGTGACGAGGTAGCCGACGAGCACCTGGTGGCCGCCGCCGGCGGTGCGGACGGCGGCGGCCGCGCCCGCGACCCCGGGCAGCGCCTGCAGCGCCGCGTCCACCTCGCCCAGCTCGATCCGGCGGCCGCCCAGCTTCACCTGGTCGTCGGCCCGGCCGGCGAAGATGAGCCCGTCGGGTTCGGCGCGTACGAGGTCGCCGCTGCGGTAGGCGCGCTGCCAGCCCAGCGAGGGCAGCGGCGCGTACTTCTCGGCGTCCTTGGCAGGGTCCAGGTAGCGGGCCAGGCCGACGCCGCCGATCACCAGCTCGCCGGTCTCGCCCATGGCCACCGGCTCGCCCGTGCCGTCCACGACCGCGAGGTCCCACCCGTCGAGGGGCAGGCCGATGCGGACCGGGCCCTCGCCGGTGAGCCGCGCCGCCGTGGCCACCACGGTGGCCTCGGTGGGCCCGTACGTGTTCCACACCTCGCGCCCCGGCACGGCCAGCCGCTCGGCCAGCTCGGGCGGGCAGGCCTCGCCGCCGAAGATGAGCAGCCGGATGCCGTCGAGGTGCTCGGCCGGCCAGAGCGCGGCCAGCGTGGGCACGGTCGAGACGGCCGTGATCCGGTGGGCGGCCAGCCACGGGCCCAGGTCCATCCCGGTGCGCACCAGGGCTCTGGGCGCGGGCACGAGGCAGGCGCCGTGCCGCCACGCCAGCCACATCTCCTCGCAGGAGGCGTCGAAGGCCACCGAGAGCCCGGCCAGCACCCGATCACCGGGGCCCAGCGGCCGCTCCTGCAGGAACAGCCCCGCTTCCGCGTCCACGAACGCGGCGGCGGACCGGTGCGTCACCGCGACGCCCTTCGGCTTGCCGGTCGAGCCGGAGGTGAAGATGATCCACGCGTCGTCGCCGGGCTCCGGCGGCGCGGGCGCCCGGCCCGGGGTGCCGGTCACCGTGAGCTCCCCGGAGACGATCGCGTCCACGCCGGCCTCGGTGAAGACGGTCTCCGCGCGCTCGGCCGGGTCGTCGGCGTCGACGGGCACGTAGGCGGCGCCGGCGGCGAGCACGGCGAGGATGGACACGTACAGCTCGGCGGTCCCCGACGCGAGGCGCACGCCGACGCGGGAGCCGCGACCGACCCCGGCCTCGGCGAGCCCGGCGACCAGCCGGTCCACCTCGGCGCGCAGCGACAGGTAGTCGAGGACCACGGTGCCGTCGTCGATCGCCGGCGCGTGCGGGTGGCGGCGCGCGGTCTCGTCGAGAACGTCGATGAGGGTACGGGGCGATGGGGCCAGCACGCCCGCGGGGTAGACCGCGGTCGCCGCCCTCAGGCGTAAATCGGCCGGATTGCTGCGCAAGCGGTGCTCCCTGGATGGACGACGGGTGACATGCCAGAGTACGCGCACCGGGTTACGGACCAGGCCGCCGGGTGGCCGCGGAAAGTTTCAGATGGGCACGCCGCCGAATCATCGAAATTTTTCGGATGACGGCTTGTCGCCCTTTGCCCCGGGGTCATGCAATGACCAGCGAAAAACGCCGCAAGGGTGGGCTGACCGGCCGTCAGGGGCTCTGAAAACGGGGGCTCGACCAGCTTCCTCCTGTTTGTTTCATGGATTGACGTAATCAGAAACCCGGTCGTAACCTCAGCGCACTGACGCGGAGGGCGGCGATTTAGTGAAGCGCGCTGATTCGTCCGATGCGGAGATTCCTCTCGACCTTCGAGGATGCGATCAATGAATCTGCTCACAACCATCAAAGGCCGCACCCGATCGATCGGCGTCCCCATGGCCGCCGTCCTGGTCACCGCCACCGCGCTGGTGACGTCCGCGGGACCGGCGCAGGCGGCGGCCCCGGCCGACGGGGCCGTGTACACCCTGGCGTCGGGGTCGAGCGGCAAGTGCGTCGATGTGACGGGCGCCTCGGCCGACAACGGCGCCCTGCTCGTCCAGACCGCCTGCGTCCCCACCGCCGCCGATCAGCAGTTCAAGGCGGTGGCACGGGGGAGCGCGTTCAATCTGGTCAACAGTGGCAGCACCCGGTGTGTCGACGTGCCGGGCGGGTCCACGGTCTCCGGTACGCAGTTGCAGCAGTGGGGTTGCGGCGACGGCAGCAAGACCAACCAGCAGTGGACCTTCACGCCTTCCTCCGCCGCGTCCGGCAAGTACCTGGTGAAGAGCGTCGCGACCGGGCTGTGCGTGAGCAACAAGGACGGCTCCACGGCGGGCAACAACCCCATCGTCCAGGAGACCTGCTCCGACGTCGCCCGCATGCAGTGGACCTTCAACTCCGCCTCGTCCGGCGACCGGGTCTGGTCCAACAACGCCGACGGGTTCGCCGCCACCAGCGGCAGCGGCCTGTCGACCACCACCGGAGGCGCGGCCGGCCCCACGGTGACCGTCACCACCTATGCCGACCTGGTCAAGTACGCGACCGCCGCCGACCCGTACGTCATCAAGGTCAACGGCGCCATCACCGTCACGCCGTACGGCACCGAGATCAAGGTCGCCTCCAACAAGACCATCGTCGGCGTCGGCACCAGGGGCCACATCGTCAACGGCGGCTTCTTCCTCGGCACCGGCGTCAGCAACGTCATCATCCGGAACCTGACCATCCGCGACACCCGGATGGCCGACGACGACCCCGACGACAAGCTGTACGACTACGACGGCATCCAGATGGACACCGCCCACCACATCTGGATCGACCACAACACGATCACCCGGATGAACGACGGGCTGATCGACAGCCGCAAGGACACCAGCTACCTGACCGTGTCCTGGAACGTCCTGTCGGAGAACAACAAGGCGTTCGGCATCGGCTGGACCGACAACGTCACGGCGCGGATGACGATCCACCACAACTGGATCCACGACAACAACCAGCGCAACCCCAGCACCGACAACGTCGCCTACGCCCACCTGTACAACAACTACCTGCAGAACATCACCGGCTACGGCAACTACTCGCGCGGCGCCACCAAGATGGTGCTCGAGAACAGCTACTACGACAACGTCAAGGACCCCTACTACAGGGACGACGCCGCCGAGCTCCGCCAGAGCGGCAGCATCGTGGTCAACTCGACGGGCCAGCGGGAGACCGGCGGCTCCGCCTTCACACCGTCCTCCTTCTACTCCTACACGCTGGACCCCGCGGCGCAGGTCCCGGCGCTCCTTCGCACCTACGCGGGCCCGCAGGCCAACATCGGCCTGTGATCGACACCCCGGGCCGGCGCCAGAGCCGGCCCGGGGCACCCCCACCTCAGGAAAGGACCGATCATGCGCCACGGCATCCAGGCACCGTCACGCGCCGCGAAGATCGCGGTCGTCCTGGCGGTGCCCGTCACCGTCCTGACCCTCTCCACCGGAGTGAGCTCGGCCGCCGCGGTCCCGGCCGACGGCGGCGTCTACACGCTGGCGTCGGGGTCGAGCGGCAAGTGCGTCGATGTGACGGGCGCTTCGGCCGACAACGGCGCCCTGCTCGTCCAGACCGCCTGCGCCGCCTCCGCGCCCGATCAGCAGTTCAGGGCGGTGGCGCGGGGGAGCGCGTTCAATCTGGTCAACGGCGGCAGCGGCCGGTGCGTCGACGTGCCCGGGGCTTCGACGGTCTCCGGTACGCAGTTGCAGCAGTGGGGTTGCGGCGACGGCAGCAAGACCAACCAGCAGTGGACCTTCACCCCTTCCTCTGCCGCGTCCGGCAAGTACCTGGTGAAGAGCGTCGCGACCGGGCTGTGCGTGAGCAACAAGGACGGCTCCACGGCGGGCAACAACCCCATCGTCCAGGAGACCTGCTCCGACGTCGCCCGCATGCAGTGGACCTTCAACTCCATCTCCGGATCGGCCACTCCGACGGTGGCGTCCGACGGCACCGGCCGCTACCGGACCGTGCAGGCAGCGATCGACGCGGTGCCGGCCGGCAACAGCAGCCAGGTGGTGATCACCATCAAGCCGGGCACCTACCGGGAGATCGTCGTCGTCAACAAGCCGTACGTGACGCTGCAGGGTCTGGGCTCGTCCCCGTCGGACACCCTCATCGTGAACAACCACTCGGCCTACACCCACGGCACCTCCGGCAGCTACACCGCGCTGATCTCGGCACGTGACGCCGCCGCCACCAACCTGACGATCTCCAACGACCTCGACGAGAGCACCGTCCCCAGCGGCGCGCAGGCCGTCGCGCTGCGGCTGGACGGCGACCGCACCACGCTGACGAACGTCCGCATCCTGGGCGACCAGGACACCTTCCTCGTCAACGACTCGGCCCGCGCGTACGTCAAGAACTCCTACGTGGAAGGGACCGTCGACTTCGTCTTCGGGGGCGGCACGATCGTCTTCCACAGCTGCGACATCTACGAGAAGCGCAGCACGGGCGGCCCCGTCACCGCGGCCAGCACGGCGGCGGCCAAGACGTACGGCTTCCTGTTCTACAAGTCGCGCATCAGCGGCGCCACGAACAACACGACCACCCTCGGCCGGCCGTGGCGGCCCGACGCGCAGGTGCTCTACCGGGAGTCGACGCTGAGCGCGACGATCGCGACCGCGCAGCCGTGGACGGACATGTCATCGAACTCCTGGAAGAACGCCCGCTTCCTCGAATATCGGAACAACGGCGCCGGCGCGACCACCAACGCCAACCGCCCGCAGCTCAGCGACGCGCAGGCGGCGAACTACACCCCCCAGAAGTACCTGGCCGGCGGCGACGGCTGGAACCCCGCCGGCTAGTGCCGGTGACCGCCCTGTTCGGCGTGGATCTTCTTGGCGATGTCGACGTCCGCGATCGAGCGCTCGATGAGCGCTCGCATCGCGGTCTCGGCCGCCTTCGGGCGCTGCCGGCGGACGGCCAGCAGGACCTCGGCGTGCTTGTCGGCGGACTCGCTGGTGAGGTTCGCGTGCACGAACTGGTCGCGCAGCCGCAACCCGGCCTCGATCGCGGTCGCCATCCGGGCCATCAGCTCGTTGTGCGCCGCGCGCAACAGGGCGTGGTGGAAGGCCAGGTCGGCCTCGACCTGGTCGCCGGTAGGCCGGCCGGCGGCCTCGCGCATGGCGGTCAGGGCGTCCTCGAGCGCGGCCAGGTCCCGGTCGGTACGCCGTAGCGCGGCCATGCGCGCCACCGCGGGCTCGATCGTCAGGCGCACCTCGCCCAGCTCGTCGAGGAACACCTCGTCGACCTGGGCGGCGAAGCGCCAGCGCAGCACGTCGGCGTCGAGCAGCGACCACTGCTCGCGCGGCGCGACGAACGTGCCGCGCCGGGGCCGCGCGCCCACCAGACCCTTGGCGGCGAGCACGCGCAGCGCCTCCCGCACCGCCGTCCGGCTCACCCCGAACCGCTCCTGCAGCGCCACCACGTCGAGGTCCTCGTCGGGGGCGATGACGCCGTTGACGATGGCCGTGCCGAGACTGACGACCACGCGGTCGTGGGCGCCGGCCCTTCCGATCTCCTCCATGCCGGAATCATGCCATGGCCGGGCCGCCTGCAACAAAAAGTAATCATATTAATCAAGATGAGCCAGCTCCAGGACGGCCAGCTCGCCCTGCAGGACGAGCACGGCCCCGCCGATCGCGGCCGCGTCCGAGCCGCTGACCGAGGAGACCACCCGCACCGGGTGCGCGCGCCGGGCGAAGGTGCGCCGCCGCACCTCCTCCTGGACGACCGACTGGTAGATCGGGCCCGCCGCGGCGAGGCTGGGCCCGGCGAGCACGATCGTGTCGAGGTCGAACAGGCTCGCCATGGTGACGGCGGCGGTGCCCAGGTGGCGGGCGGAGCGCTCGATGAGCGTACGCGCCTCCGGATCTCCGGCCAGCGCCGCGGTCGCGATGCGGCCGAACGCGGCCATGACGTCGGTGTCGGCGGGGTCGAGCCCCAGCCGCCGGCCGAGGCTCGATGTCTCCAGCGCCTGCTTGATCACCGCGGTCGGGTCGGCGTAGTTGCCGAGGCAGCCGTAGTTGCCGCAGCCGCACGGCCCCCCGTCCAGGTCGACCGTGATGTGGCCGATCTCGACGCCGTTGGAGGAGCTGCCCCGGTACAGCTCGCCTTTCACGACGACGCCCCCGCCGATGCCGCTGGCCATGTAGACGCAGCCGAACGCGGGTGTGTCCACCGCTCCCAGCCAGTACTCTCCGATCGCCGCGGCCGCCGCGTCGTTGTCGAGCAGCACCGGCAGGCCCAGGATCTCGGACAGGCGCGGCGCGACCGGGTATCCGAACCATTCGGCGGTCGGCTGGTGGGTCAGCAGCACGCCCGCCCGCCGGTCCTGCGGCCCGTACGTCGCCAGCCCCACCCCGAGCACCTTCCCGCGATCGACCCCGGCGGTGCCGAGCAGGGCGTTCACGCGCGAGGCCACCAGCGTGAGGCCCTGCCCGGGAGGCAGCAGGGCCGTGCCGGGGAACGAGGTCCGCGCGACCGGCCGGCCCGTCAGGTCGGCGAGGACGACGACGCAGGTGTTGCGTTCGAACAGGACGCCCACCGCGTACCGGGCCCGCGGGTTGAGCTGCAGCAGCGTCCGGGGTTTGCCGCCGGTGGACGCCCCGCGCCCGACCTCGACGACCAGCCCGTGGTCCATGAGCTCGCGGACGACCTGGGTGATGGTCGCGGGCGTGACCCCGGACTCGGCGGCGAGCTCGATCCGGCTGATGGTGCGCGCCGCCCGGATGCGGTTGAGCACGATCCCGCGGGTTCTCGGCCTCCCGGCCACTCGGTCTCCCTTACTTCGGGTGCCAAAGAAAGCCGGGCCCGGGCCGGCGCGTCCGGCCCGGGCCGTCGTTCCGTCAGCGGGCGGCGCAGGACGGCGTGGGGACGCTGTTGCTGCCGTTCCACGAGCCCAGGAACCCGAAGGTCGTGCCGGCTCCGGCGCCGAGGCTGCCGTTGTAGCTCATGTTGCGGGCGGTCACGTTGGACCCGCTGCTGCTGACCGTCGCGTTCCAGGCGTTGGTGACGGTCTGGCCGTTGGCGAAGGCCCACGTCACCGTCCAGCCGCTGATCGCCGAGCTGCCCGCGGTGACCCGGACCTCGGCCTGGAAGCCGCCGCCCCACTGGCCGGTCACCTGGTAGGTGGCCGAGCAGGCGCCGGAGGGAGGCGTGGGCGTGGGGGTGGGCGTGGGGGTGGGTGACGGAGTGCCGGACGAGCCGCCGTAGATCGTGGCCTCCTTGGCGGTCGCCTTGATGCCGTTGGCGCCGTTGAAGATCCGCTGGCCCCACGTGGTGAGCTGGCTCGGGTTGAAGCCGGTCGCCATGTCGAGGATCGGGTCGGTGTTGCCGCTCCAGGACCAGCCGAGATAGCCGAGGCCGCGCGACTGCGCCTCGGCCAGGATCGTCTCGTGGTCGACCTCGCTGGAACTGAAGCGCCAGCCGAACTCGCCGATGACCAGCGGCCACCCGTTCGCCTGGAACCGGTTGAGGTAGTCGACGATGCCGGCGGCGGTGTTGAAGACGGCGTACATGTGGATCGACAGCACGGTGTTGTGCTGGGTGTCGGCGTTCAGGATCGTCTGGGCGTTGTCGCGCATGACGTACTGCCAGTCCTGGCCCCAGTTGGGGGCGTCGACCATGAGCAGGTGCTCGAAGCCGTTGCTGCGCATCTTCTTGATCGCGTTCGCGGTGGCGGCGGTCCACTGGGCGGCGTTGGTGTTGCCGATCGGCTCGTTGCCGATGTTGATGACGACGTAGTTCTCCTGGCCGACGAGCGCGCTCTTCTGGCTGATCCAGTAGTCGGCCGCCTCGTCGAGCGAGGCGGCGGCGCCCTCCTCGCCGTACCCGGTGGTGTCGTGCACCTCCAGTACGCAGATCAGCTTGTTCTGCTTGCACAGGGAGATGACGTTGGCGACGTCGGTGGACGGGCCCCACCGCTTGCCGCTGCCGAGCACGACGCGCACGGTGTTGGCGCCGAGCGCCTTGATGTTGGCGAACGAGCCGGTCTGGCTGGTGTACCAGACGTGGGGGTGATTGACGCCCCGCATGATGAATTCCCGGCCGTTGGCCTCGACGATCTTCGTGCCGCTGACGTGCAGGCCCGCGGCCGCGGACGCGGACTGGACGTACACCAAGACCGACGCGACGGCCGCGAGCACGGCGGCGCCGAGGGCGAGAAGCCTTCTTCTCATGACCTACCTCGTGGTCGGGCCCCGGCCATCCGGGGCGGGAAGCGCCCCACACGCTATAGAGCCGCCGAAGGCCGGAGAAGCAGGGGAGATCACGCCCGGCCCGCGCGAAGTGCCGATCCATGCCCCTGCCTGCGACGACCGGCCCGGGGGAGGCGAGGGATCACCTGAAAGTTTCAGCCGTTAAATAAGTCTGCTCACGACAGGGCCGCGCGGGGCAGCCCTGGAATGACCGAGAGGAAGAACTCGCGGATGGCGGATTCGACCTTCACGGAGTCGCGGTCGAAGAGCCACTGCGCCTGCAGGCCGTTGATGAGGGAGATGGTCATGGTGGCCAGCGTCTCGGGGTCGATCGCCGGGCGCAGCCCGTCGCGTTCGGCCAGGGCGGTGAAGGTGTCGGCGTAGAAGCGGCGCAGATTGCGGTAGCGGTCGGCGTAGTAGGCGTGCGCGGGATGGTCGGGAGAGGTCGCCTCGCCCGACACGACGCAGTGCAGCTCCATGAGCCCCGGCTGGAGCTCGTTGTCGACGATGACGGCGATCATGCCTTTCAGGGTCTCGACGGGGTCGGCGGCCGGGTCCAGCACCTTGGCCGCCTCCAGGAACTCGGTGCCGCGTTCGTCACGCAGCTCCAGCACCCCGAGGAGCAGGTCTTCCTTGCGGGGGAAGTGGTGCAGCAGCCCGGTGTGGCTGATGCCGGCGCGCTTGGCGATGTCCTTCATGGTGGCGCCGTAGAAGCCGGTCTCGCCGAACGCGTCCACGCAGGCCTCGAGGACGCGCCTGCGCACCGCCGCCGTCTTCGCGTACGGACCGCGGTTGCCGGATGCCATCATGGACGCCCCTCCAAATTAGTATCGCGATTCGGTTTTCATGCTAGCGTGTCGCCGACACCCATGGTCTCGAGCAAGGAACTCCACCATGCCCCAGCTCCCCTCCGGTTTCCTCTGGGGTGCGGCGACCGCGCCGCACCAGGTGGAAGGCAACAACGTCAACAGCGACTGGTGGGCCCTCGAGCAGCAGATGCCCGGCATGCAGCGCAGCGGCGACGCGGTCGACAGCTACCACCGCTTCGCCGAGGACATGCGCCTGCTGGCCGAGGCCGGGCTCAACGCCTACCGCTTCGGCATCGAGTGGGCCCGCATCGAGCCGGTCCCCGGGGAGTTCAGCCGAGCCGAACTCGCCCACTACCGCCGGATGATCGACACCGCCCTCGACCTGGGTCTCACCCCTGTCATCACCCTGCACCACTTCACGAACCCGCGCTGGTTCAGCTGGCTCGCCGAGGACGCCACCCAGCGTTTCCAGACGTACGTGCGGGAGGCCACGAGCATCCTCGACGGCGTCGAGTGGGTGTGCACGATGAACGAGCCCAACATGCTCGCCCTCATGATCGGGATGGCCCGGGACGCGCGGGCCACCCAGCGGTCGACCGAGGAGTGGATGAGTCCCACCGTCGAGGGCGCCGCGCGGCCGGTGCTCCCCGACCCCGACCCGGAGATCGGCGAACGGCTGGCCGAGGCGCACCACGCGGCCCGCGCGATTCTGAAGCAGCACACCGGGGCGGCCGTCGGCTGGACGGTGGCCTGCCAGGCGCTCACCCCGACCCCGGGCAACGAGGACAAACTGCGCGAGGTGCGTCACGTCCGTGAGGACCTCTACCTGGAGGCCGCCCGCGGCGACGACTTCATCGGCGTGCAGTCCTACTCCAGCCAGGCCGTCGACGAGAACGGCGTCGTCCCGCACCCGCAACACCCGGACAACACGATGACCGGCAACGCCTACCGGCCCGACGCCATCGGCATCGCCGTCCGGCACGCCTGGGAGACGACCGGCCGCACGCCGATCCTCGTCACCGAGAACGGCATCGCCACCCCGGACGACACGCGGCGGATCACCTACACCTCCGAGGCCCTCGGCCACCTGTTTGACGCCATGGACGACGGCATCGACGTGCGCGGCTACCTCCACTGGACCGCCCTAGACAACTTCGAGTGGGGCCACTGGGAGCCGACCTTCGGCCTCATCGCCGTCGACCGCACGACGTTCGAGCGCCACCCCAAGCCGAGCCTGGCCTGGCTGGGCGGGGTCGCCCGCCGAGGGGAGATCTGATGCTGAAGCCGCGCTCCACCCCCACCCGTGAGCTGGTCGGTCTCGACGGGCTCTGGCGGTTCGCCCTCGACGGCGGCCCCGGCCCGCTCGACACCACGCTGGAGGCGGCGGTCCCGGCCAGCTACAACGACCTGTTCACCGACAGCGCGATCCGCGACCATGTGGGCTGGGCCTGGTACCAGCGGCAGGTGCGGGTGCCGCGCGGCTGGGCCGGCGAGCGCGTCGTCCTGCGCGTCGACGCCGCCACCCACCAGGGCCGGGTCTACGTCGGCGACGTCCTCGTGGCCGAGCACGTGGGCGGCTACACGCCCTTCGAGGCCGACATCACCGAGCACGTACGCGCCGGGCAGGAGTTCCGCCTCACCATCGGGGTGAACAACGAGCTGACCGACACGACGATCCCGCCCGGTACGATCACCGTCACGGCCGACGGGCGGCGCCGGCAGACGTACCTGCACGACTTCTACAACTACGCGGGCCTGGCCCGCTCGGTGTGGCTCTGCAGCCGTCCCGCCGTCCACGTCGAGGACATCACCGTCGTCACCGCCATGGACGGGACGGTGGAGTACACGGTCCGGACCAGCGCGCCCGCCCGGGTCCGCGTCCGCGTCCTGGACGCCACCGGCGCCCAGGTCGCCACGGCCGACGGCGCGAACGGCATCCTGCGCATCGAGGACGTGCGGCTGTGGCGGCCCGGCGCGGCCTACCTCTACGACCTGGTCGCCGAGATCCTGGACGGTGAGCAGGTCGTCGACAGCTACCCCGAGCCGTTCGGCGTGCGGACGGTGGAGGTGCGCGGCACCGAGTTCCTCATCAACGGCGAGCCGTTCTACTTCACCGGCTTCGGCAAGCACGAGGACACGCCGGTGCGCGGCAAGGGCCACGACAACGCCCATCTCGTGCACGACTTCCAGCTCATGGACTGGATCGGCGCCAACTCCTTCCGCACCTCGCACTACCCGTACGCGGAGGAGGTGATGGAGTTCGCCGACCGGCACGGCATCGTCGTCATCGACGAGACCGCCGCCGTGGGCCTCAACCTCGCCGTCGCGTCCGGGCTCACCGGCGCCCCGCCCCGGCCCACCTTCTCGCCGGACACGTTCGGCGAGGCCACCCGCGAGGCGCACGCCCAGGCGATCCGCGAGCTGGTCGCCCGCGACAAGAACCATCCCAGCGTCGTCATGTGGTGCATCGCCAACGAGCCGGCCTCCAACGAGGAAGGCGCGCGCGAGTACTTCGAGCCGCTGGTGGAGCTCACCCGCGAGCTCGACCCCACCCGCCCGGTGAGCTACGCGGCGGTGCTCTTCGCCACGCACGACAACGACCGCATCGCCGACCTCTTCGACGTGCTGTGCATCAACCGCTACTACGGCTGGTACGTCGCCACCGGCGACCTCGCCACGGCCGAGACCTACCTGGAGCACGACCTGCGCGGCTGGGCCGGCAGGTTCGGCAAGCCGATCATGATGAGCGAGTACGGCGCCGACACCATGCCCGGCCTGCACTCGGTGTGGGACACGCCGTGGACCGAGGAGTACCAGCAGGCCTACCTCGAGATGAACCACCGCGTGTTCGACCGGATCGAGGCGTTCGTCGGCGAGCACGTGTGGAACTTCGCCGACTTCCAGACCTCCCACGGCATCCACCGCGTGGACGGCAACAAGAAGGGCGTCTTCACCCGCGACCGCAGGCCCAAGGCCGCCGCCCACGCGTTGCGGGCCCGCTGGAGGTCGCTCGCCGGCCGCAAACCACAGGGATAGCGGTCACTCCAGGGCCGGCTGCTTACTCCAAGGCGAGGCGCACCGGGCCGCCCGCGGGGTCGGCGCTCGCCACCAGGGAGAAGGGGACGCGGAAGACCCGGCCGGGAGCGGCCGGCCACGGGAGCCGGGTACGGCCGAGGACGCGTCCGTCCTGGGTGGCGGTGACCCGCGGAAGCGTCCGGAAGGCGTCCGCCCACAGCAGGAGCCTGCCACGGGAGGGCGGCGGCCCGCCGGGGCGGACGAGCTGCGGCGCGACCCAGCGCAGAGGCGCCTCGGCCACCAGCGGCACCCCGTCGGCGGGGGCGGGGTCCCCGGCCAGGTGCCGCAGGACGGCCGCGGCCACGTGGCGGCCGTCGAGCGCGGCGACGTCGGCGGTGTCGACCGGGTGCAGGAGGTTCCCGGCCGCGAACACCCCGGGCAGGCTCGTCGCCAGGGAGGTGTCCACGCGCGGCCCGAGCGTGGCCGCGTCCATCTCCAGGCCGCCCGTCCGGGCCAGCTCGTGGTCGGGGATCCAGTCGCCGGTGGTGATCACCGTGTCGCAGGGGACGCGGCGGCGTCGCCCGGTGCCGAGGTCCTCGATGTCGACCGAGGTCACGCGGCCCTTGCCGTTGACGGCGACGACCCGGGTGCGGGCCCGGACGAGCACGCCGAAGGCCAGCCGTCCCGGGAGGTGGAAGGCCGCGTAGGCTTCGGGCCGGTCGTACTCGCTGGTCATCAGCACCGTGCGGCAGCCCGCCTCGCGCAGGGTCAGGACCGCCGACCAGCTGACCAGCTCGGCGCCGACGACCACGGCGCGCCGCCCGACCTCGCGATGGTGCAGGTGGACGAGGTTCTGCAGCTGGCCGGTGGTGTAGACGCCGTCGGGACGGTCGCCGGGGATGAGCCGGGCCGGGCGGGGCCGCTCCCGGGCGCCGGTCGCCAGGACCACCGCGTCGGCCTGGACGAGGCGGCGGCCGTTCGGCGAGGTCACCTCCAGGGTCCGCGGTCCGGCCCAGCCGGTGACCATGGCCTCGGTCTCCAGCCGGGCTCCGGCGTCGCGGGCGTGGCGGGTCAGCTGGCGCGCGTACGCGGGTCCGGAGATGAATCTGCGCAGGTCGCGCAGGCCGTAGCCGGGGTGGTCGCTGTGCCGGGGGATGCCGCCGGTCTCCGGCTCGCGTTCCAGGACCAGGACGTCGCCGTCCACGGACGGGGCGAGCGTGGCGGCGGCGGTGAGCCCGGCCGGACCTCCACCGATCACGGCCACCCGTACGCGCTCAGTCACAGTGCTCCCCCTTCGAAGATCTCGAGGACCCGGGCTCCGCAGTAGAAACCCTGGCAGCGTCCGTTCATGGCTCTGGTGCGGCGGCGCAGGCCCTCCACACCGGCGGGCGGGATCACCGAGGCCAGGGCGTCGCGGATCTCGCCCTTCGTCACCCGCTCGCAGAAGCACACCACCCTGCCGTACTCGGGGTCGGCGGCGATCGCGGCGGCGTCCTGGTAGGGGCGCGGGAAGGCCTCGCCCAGGTTGGGCATGTGAGGCGGCGCGGGCAGCGCGGTGCGCTCGGCCAGGTCGAGGTGGCCCTTGAGCAGGTCCGCGACGTGCTCCGCGATCGCCATGCCGGCGGTCAGGCCGGTGGAGCGGATGCCGCCGACCAGGAGATAGCGCTGCCCGGCGTCGAGGTCGATCAGGTAGTCGTCGCGTCCGATCGAGGCGCGCAGGCCCGCGTAGGTCGCGGTGACCTCCTCCGCCATCAGCCGGGGCATGAGCTCGGCGCCCTTCTCGCGCAGGAACTCCAGCCCCGCCTCGGAGGTGCCGGTGGCGGACCGGTCGGTCAGGTCCTCGGCGGTCGGGCCGACCATGACGTTGCCGTAGATGGTGGGGCTGACGAGCACGCCCTTGCCGGCGGACGACGGCACCGGCAGCACGATGCAGGGCGCCAGCGGCCGTGCGAGCTTGTCGAAGACCAGCAGCTCGCCGCGGCGCGGCGTTACGGTGAAGCGGTCGTGGCCGAAGAGGGCGTCGAGCGCGTCGGCGCCCAGCCCTGCGGCGTTGACCACCCAGCGGGCGGAGAGCTCGCCCCCCGTGGTGACCAGCCGAGTGGCGTCCGGCCCGGGGTGGACCGCGGTGACGCGGTGGCCGCGCAGCAGCGTCACGCCGCGGTTGACGGCGTCGGTGGCCAGGGCGAGGTTCGTGGTCCAGGTGCAGATGATGGACTCGCCGGGCACCGTGAGCCCGCCGAGCGCGCCCGCGCCGAGGGCGGGGACCCTGCGGTAGACCTCGGCGGCGTCGACGATCTCGCAGGCGGTGTAGCCGTTGCGCTCGGCCTTGGCCCGCAGCTCGGGCAGGGCGTCGAGCTGTTCCGGCGTCCAGGCCACGAGCAGTGCCCCGGTGCGCTCGACCGGGATGCCGGTGGCCTCGGCGTACCGGCCGAGCAGGTCGTAGCCGCGGGCGACCAGGCGGGACTCCAGGGTGCCGGGCTTGGCGTCGAAGCCGGTGTGCAGGATGGCGGTGTTGGCCTTGCTGGTGCCGTCGCCCACGTCGTCGCGCGCCTCCACCAGCGCCACCGACAGCGCGGTGCCGCCCAGCAGGCGCGCGATGGCCGCGCCGACGATGCCGCCGCCGATCACGGCCACGTCGTACGTGTTCACGAATTCTCCTTCGACGACAGAGTGGCCCGGGCGGCGGCCTGCCACCGCTCCAGGTACGCGGCGGCTCGGTCCGCGGGCCAGGCGGGCTCGTAGACGGCCGACGGCCGCCAGCCGCCGACCGCCGCGGCGGCGTCCATGGCGGGGTCGAGGGCCATCAGCGCGCAGGCGGCGGCGCCGAGGGGGGTCGCGTGCGGCGACGGGTAGACCTCCACGGGGAGCTGGGCGAGGTCGGCCTGCGCCTGCATGAGGACGCGCGAGCGGGTCAGCCCGCCGTCCACGCGCAGCCGGGACAGCGGCGCGCCGAGATCCGCCCCCACCAGCGCGGTCAGCTCGGCGACCTGCGCGGCGATCCCTTCCAGCAGCGCCCGTACGAGGTGCCCGCGGCCGGTGCTGAGCGTCATGCCGGTGAACGAGGCGGTGGCGCCGGCGTCCCACCACGGCGCGGCCAGCCCGGCGAGCGCGGGCACGCACAGCACCCCGTCGCCGGAGGGCGCCGCGACGGCGTCGAGCTGGTCCGCGCCTGAGACGAGGCCGAGGTCGGCGAGCCAGCGCACGGCCGAGGCCGCCGTGTAGACCTGGCCATCCACGCAGTAGCGCGTCTCGCCGCGCAGCCGCCAGGCGATCGACGTGGCCAGGCCTGACGCCGAGCGCGCCGGGGACGTCCCGAGCTGGGCGAGCAGGAAGGCGCCCGTGCCGTACGTGCACTTGGCGGTGCCCACCTCCAGGCACGCCTCGGCCAGCAGCGCCGCCTGCTGATCGACGATCAGCCCGGTCACCGGGACCTCCGGGCCGAAAGCGGTGGTCGTGCCGACGACGGCGTCGCAGGCGACGATCTCGGGGAGCCGTTCGGAGCCGAGCCCGAACAGCTCCAGCAGCTCGCCGTTCCACCGCGCGTCCTCCAGCCCGAGCAGGAGGGAGCGGCTGGCGGTGGAGGCGTCGGTGACGAAAGCGCCGCACAGCCGGTGCACCAGCCAGGTGTCGGTGGTCGTCACGACGCCCTCGGTGGTCAGCTCCTCGCGGATCCAGCGCATCTTCGGCGCCGAGAAGTACGGGTCGAGCACGAGGCCGGTCAGCGCGGCCACCCGGCCGGCATGCCCGGCCCGCGCGGCGCACAGCGGCTCGGCACGGCGGTCCTGCCAGACGATGGCGGGCGTGAGCGGTTCGCCGGTGACGGGATCCCAGGCCAGCACGGTCTCGCCCTGGTTGGCCAGGGCGACTGCGTCCAGCGGCACGCCCGCCGCGGCCGCCGCACGCCGCCCGGCGGTCAGAACGGAGTCGAGCAGGGCACGCGGGTCCTGCTCGACTCCGCCGCCCGCCAGGTAACGCGGGCGCAGGGCCTCCTCGGCGATCGCCAGGACGGCGCCACCGGCGTCCACGACGATGGCCTTGGTCCCTGACGTGCCCTGGTCGATCGCGAGGATATGCATTCTTGGTATATACCATGTGGTGTAGACCGCAAGGTATGGTCCAAGTGGGCTAGAGTGTCAAGCATGGGCTCACCGCGTTACGTGACGATCGCCGCGGAGCTGCGCGACCGGATCACCGGCGAGAAGCTCGGCCCGCACACCCTCATGCCGTCGGAACGGGAGCTCAGCGAGACCTTCGGCGTCAGCCGGATGACCGCCCGGCAGGCCCTGGCGCTGCTGGAGAAGGAGGGATACGTCTACCGGCGGCCGCCGCGGGGCACGTTCGTGGCCGAGCCGCGGGTGCCGTTCCACATCGGCAGCTTCTCCGACGAGATCATCCTGGCCGGGCGGCGGCCGTCGGCGCAGCTCATCTGGGCCGAGGAGCGCCCCCCGACGCCTTCGGCCCGGGAGGCGCTCGACCTGGCCGGTGACGAGACCGTGCACGCCCTGCACCGGCTGCGCTTCGCCGACGACGAGCCGATCGCGCTGGAGACCACCTACTTCCCCAGCGCGATCACGCCCGGCCTGCTGGAGCGGCCCCTCACCGGCTCGCTCTGGCACATCCTGCGCGCCCACTATCGCGTCGTGCCGGCCGACGCCTCCGCCGTCATCGAGTCCATCGTCATCGACGACGCCTCCTGCGCCCGGCTGCGGGTCCGCAGCGCCTCCAGCGGGATCCTCCTGACCCGCCGCACCTACACGGCCGAGGGGCGCTGCATCGAGTTCGCGCGCGACGTGTACCGGGCCGATCGCGCGTCGTTCAAGGTGGAGGCGCGGATCCCGGTACCCGTCGAAGGCGGCTGAACGCGCGTCAGGCGGTGTCGCCGCCGTCGGCCAGCAGCGTGCTGCCGGTCATGAAGGCGGACAGGTCCGACGCGCAGAACAGGACGACGCGCGCGATGTCGTCGGGGACGCCGATCCGGCCGATCGGGCCGTTCAGCATGAGGTCGGTCGGCGGGAGGTCGCCGGCCGGCACGGTGGCCGGCATGGCCGCCGCCGCCATCATGTTGCCCTCCGTGGGGACGTAGCTCGGCGCCACCCCGAGCACGCGGATGCCCAGCGGAGCGAGTTCGAGGGCCAGCTCGCGCGTGAGACCGCGAGCGGCGTGCTTGGAACCGACGTAGGCGGCCAGGCCGGGCGCGCTCGCGCGGAAACCCGCGGTCGAGATGATGTTCACGATGGAGCCGCCGGTGCCCGCCGCCGCCATCCGCCGTGCCGCCTCACGCGCGCCGACGAAGACGCCGCGGGCATTGACCGCGAACACCTGGTCCCAGGTCTCCTCGCTCATCTCCAGCAGCGGGACACTCGGGAAGATCCCGGCATTGTTCACCCAGATCTCCAGGCCGCCGAGCTCGGCGACCGCGAGGTCGGCCGCCGCGGCCACGGACGCCGCGTCGGTGACGTCCATGGCGGCGCCCACCGCGCGTACTCCGTGGCGCTCGGCGAGCTGCTTGGCGGCGGTCACGGCGAGCTCTTCGTCGATGTCGCCGATCAGCAGGTCGGCGCCGGCCTCGGCCAGGCGCAGCGCGATCGCCCTGCCCAGCCCGCGACCGCCGCCGGTCACGACCGCACGCCGCCCTCGCAGGGAGACGAGCTCGGCCAGGGACTTGCCCGACACATCGGCAATGGACATGAATGAACTCCTTCAGTTGATGGGACGTCGTCGGGAGAAACTCCCCGGGCCGGTGTGGAACGTGCTGCCGTCCGGGAAGCGGATCCGCGCCTCGGAGCCCCCGGGCACGTCGACCGCGATGGTCAGGTGGCCGTCCTCGGCGCGCCAGCCGGCGGCGATCCGCCCCCGCGGGCCGTCGAAGGTGCCCGTGGCCCAGGTGATCGCCTCGTCGAGCACCGGCGCGACCTCGAAGGACTCCCAGCCGGCCGAGCCCGGCGCCTGCCGAAGTCCGAGGGTGTGGGTGTGCAGGAAGCGGATGACCGCGCCCTTGCTGTAGTGGTTGAGCGACGCCGTGGCCGTGCCGTCCTCGGACACCCCGTCCCAGTCCTCCCAGATGGTCGTCGCGCCCCGGTCGAGCATGCCCAGCCACGAGGGGGACGAGCGCTGGTACAGCACCCGGTAGGCGACGCCGGGGTGGCCGGAGTCGGCCAGGACGGGCAGCAGGTCCGCCGTCGAGAGGAAGCCCGTGCCGAGGTGGCCGCCGGCCGCGTCGATCAGGCCGACGAGGTGCCGGGCCGCCCGCTCGCGCAGCTCCTCGGGCACGAGCTCGAAGGCCAGGGCACGCACGTAGCTCGCCTGCGTGCCGGCCTTCGTCCGGCCCTCGGCGTCCAGGAACTCCGTCTGCCAGGCCCGGCGTACCCGTTCCGCCGTCTCGCGGTAGCGGGCCGCGTCGCCGGCGTGCCCCAGCACCTGCGCCACGTCGGCGAGGGTACGGACGGAGCGGAACAGGTACGCGGTGCCCACCTCGCCCTTGTCCGCCAGGTACCACGCCATGGGATCGCTCATCACGGGATCGACGAGGGACCCGTCCGCCGCGCGCTTCTTCGGCTCCAGCCATTCCCCCCAGTGGAAGGAGCCGTCCCAGACGAACTCCTCGTGCGCGAGCGGCTCGGCCGAGCGTTCGACGCGGGAGGGATGCCGGGCGTCGCGCGCGGTCGCCAGCGCCCATTCGACCCACCGGCGCATCGCCGGCCAGTTCTCGGCGAGGGCGGCCGTGTCCCCGTAGGTCGTGTAGAGCACCCATGGGACCAGGACGATCGCGTCGCCCCATCCCGCCGAGCCGGTGATCCCGTTCGTCATGGGCTCGTCGTGGACCTTCAGCCGGTTGGCGTCGGGTGCGGAGTTCACCACGCGGCCGTCGTCGAGCTGGTCGTCGCGGACGGAGCGCAGCCACTTGCGGCTGAAGCCGTCGACGTCATACAGGCGCGCCGCGGTCGGCGCGAAGATCTGGTAGTCGCCCGTCCAGCCCAGGCGCTCGCGCGTGGGGCAGTCCGTCGGGAGGTCCACGGCGTTGCCGCGGAAGCTCCAGCGCGCCACCTCGTGCAGCCGGTTGAGATCGTCGTCGCTGCAGGCGAATGTCGCCGTCGGGCGCAGATCGGTGTGCACGACCCGCATGACGATGCTCGCCGGGTCCACGGCGCGGGAGACGCGCGCGTACCGGAAGCCGTGCACGGTGTGCCGGGGCTCGAACACCTCGCCGGGCCGTCCCGCGGAGACGACCTCGTCGCGCTGCACGAACGGGATCGCGGCCTCGCCCGGCCGCCGGCTGTCCAGATGAGTCGTCGTCAGGTCCCCGGTCGCGTCCAGGTGCTCGCCGTAGTCGATCACGGTACGGGTGCCGGCCGGGCCAAGGTCGGCGAGGGCGATCCAGCCGGAGGCGTTCTGGCCGAAGTCCACGATCCACGCGCCGTCGCCGTGCCGGGTCACCGAACGCGGGGCGATCCGCTCAACCCGGCGCACCGGCGGGGCCGGTGACCAGCTGATCGGCGGCGCGGTGACCGCGTCCACCAGGACGGGCCGGGCGGCGCCGGGCGGAGACGTGAAGTCGGTCGTCTGGCCGTTCATCAGGTCGGCCGCGAGGACGGCGCCGCGGCGCGAGGTCCAGTCCGCGTCCGTGACGGCGACCGCCTCGGTGCCGTCGGCGTAGCGGACGTGGAGCTGGAGCCGTGCCGCGGTGGTCGTGCCCCAGGAGTCGCGCTTGCGCCAGGTGCCGGCGCTGCCCCGGTACCAGCCGTCCGACAGCAGGATCTCCAGGTCGTTGCCGCCGCCGCGCAGCAGCGCCGTGACGTCCGCGGCCTGGGCGTACAGCGTGTCCCCGTACGAGGTGGAGCCAGGCGACAGCTCCGTCGTCCCCACCCGCGTGCCGTTGACGAACGCCTCGTAGACGCCGAGCGCCGTGGCGTAGAGCCGGGCCTGGGCGATGTCGCCGCGCAGGTCCACGCTGCCGGCGAGGACGTAGGCCGGGCGGGATTCTTCGCCGTCCTCCTGCGGGGAGATCCAGCGCGCCGACCAGTCCCGGTCCAGCAGGCCCGACTCGAACGCGTGCCAGGGTGACCAGTCCGAGGACCGCCCGCCGCGACGCGTTCGGACCCGCCAGGCCACGGACTGCCGGCTGCGCAGCGGCGGCAGCGGCCACTCGACGAACAGGTGCCGGGCGGAGACGAGGTTCTCCACGCTCCGCTCGACGCCGTCGACGCGGAGCTGAAGGTCGTAGCCGTCCTGCCCGCTCCACGTCAGCGGCGGCTTCCAGGACAGCGCCGGCCGCTCCTCGGCGACCGGAAACCGGTCACCGCCACTCGCGATCCGCAGGTCGTACGGCGCGTGCTCGCTCGCCCTCATCGCACCGACCGCACCCGCGTGAACACCAGCGACCCGCCGATGAGCGCCAGCACCGCGCCGGTGAGGTAGAGCAGCGTGTAGTTCTTGTCGCCGCCGCTCGCGCCGATGCCGATGACGAACGGGGCGATGAGCGGCGCGATCGCGCTCGGGAGCTTGTGGGCGAACGACACCACGGCCATGTACCGCCCGGCCTCCTCCCGGCTCGGCAGCACCGCGAGCACGATCGCCTGGTCGACCGCGCTGAAGAACGCGATCGCGAGCTGCATCAGCACGGACCCGATCATCAGCACCGGGAAGGAGTACGCGAAGGCCTCCACCAGCGCGCCCGCCACGAAGAACAGCGCGCCGACGAGGGCGAACAGTTTGCGCCGGCGCAGCTTGTCCGACAGGAAGCCGCCGCCGATCGCGCCGAGGGCCGCCGCGGCGACGCCGAGGACCCCGATGACGGCCGCCGCCCCGGCGACCTCCCGCACCGGCAGGTCCAGGCGCTGGGCGTAGAAGAACGTGGTGAACGTCGTGTTGCAGTACAACCCCATGAAGAACATCAGGCGCCCCAGCCAGTTCCAGCCGAAGTCCGGGTACTTGCGGGGGTTGAACACGTAGCTGGACGCCAGCGTCCGCACCGACACCGGCGTGGTGTGCACGGCGCCGCGCGTGTCGTCCTCCTTGCCCACGACGAGGAAGACCCCGAGCAGCACCGCGCCGACGACGCCGGGCAGGACGAAGACGAGGAACGTGTTGCCCGTCACGGCGGTGGTGATCCCGATGCCGACGATGGGGGCGATCTGGCCGGTCAGCCCGGTGAGGCCGCCGATCTTGCCGCGCTGGGCCTCGGGGATGCGGTCGGCCTGCACGTTGAGGATCGCCTGCGAGGCGGTCGCCCAGCCCAGCATCGCGAGGATCCAGCCGGCTCCCACGAGCAGCAGGCTCGGCGCGACCGCGATGCCGACCAGCGCCGCCAGGCCCAGGACCAGGCCGGCGAGCAGGAAGGGGCGGCGGCGGCCGAGGCGGCTGCGGGTCCGGTCGCTCCAGACGCCGAGCAGGGGACTGAGCACGAGATAGATGGTCTGGGCGGTGCCCGTGACGTACCCGAGCACCTCCTCGTGCCCGGGGGCGAGCTCGTCGATCCGCACCGCCAGCGAGAACGACAGCGGGACCACGAAGGCCATGGAGATGCCGAAGTTGGCGGCCATCATCCAGAAGATGTAGCTCGCACTCGCCCTCGGCAGATCGTCGGGGGTCCGGGTTTCGAGCGGTCCGAGGGAGGGGGGAGTGGCCATGAACACCGTTCCCAAGCAGTAAGGGCCGAAAAGTGCAGCTCATTACTTAAGCGCATCAGTAACCTACCGTTGACCGCCGCACAGCTCGCAAGACGTCTCCCCGTAACAAGTACGCAACGGAGGCGCCCGTCACACAGGTGGCCGGAATCTCCTACGATGCCGACATGAGACGCCCAGCGAAGCGGGTCACCAGCGCCGATGTCGCCCGAGCAGCCGGCGTCTCCGCCGCGACCGTGAGCTACGTGCTCAACGACACCCCGGGGCAGTCGATCCCGGAGGAGACCAGGCGCCGCGTCCTGGACGCGGTCAAGCAGCTCGACTACCGCCCGCGCGGCTCGGCCCGCTCCCTGGCCGCGGGACGCAGCGACGTCGTCCTGCTGTCCATCCCGCACCTGTCGATCGGCCCCGGCATCAACCGCTTCGTCGAGCAGTTCGCCGCCTCCCTGGCCGATTCCGGCCTGACCCTGGTCACCCACCTGGCCGGAGCGCCGGGGCGGCCGCTGCCCGACGTCTGCGCGGCGATCGACGCCTCGGTGGTCGCCAGCCTCGACCCGCTCGACGACGAGACCGCGCAGGCCCTGCGCCGGGCGGGCGCGGACCTCGTCTTCACCACCGAGGTCGAGGCCCACCCCACCATGCGGCTCATGGGCCGCCTCCAGGCCGAGCACCTCATCGACCTGGGCCATCGCCGCCTCGGCTACGCCATGCCCGAGCACCCGCTGCTCCGCAGGATCGCCGACGACCGGCTGGCCGGGGTGGCCGAGGCCTGCGCGCACGCCGGCGTCGACCCGCCGACGGCGCTCGACACCAAGCTCGACAGCGCCGCCATGGCCCGCGCCGCCAGGCGCTGGCGGCGAGAGTCCGTGACCGCCGTGTGCGCCTACAACGACGAGGTCGCGATCGCCCTCCTCATGGGCATGCGCCGCGCCGGGCTCACCGCCCCCGGCGATCTGGCGGTCATCGGCACCGACGACATTCCTCTCGCCCAGGCGGCCGACCCGCCGCTCAGCACGATCGCCTTCGACCTGGAGAAGGTGGGCCGCTCCCTGGCCGACGCGGTCGTGGCCAACCTGTCGGGCCGCAAGCCGCGCCTGACGCCGGCCTCGTTGTCCCCGCACGTCATTCACCGCGCCTCCACCTGAAACCTCCAGGAGCGCCGCGCTCGGGCCGATCTTCGCTTACTGTGCATCTCGGGGGAAACGCTGCGGGAGAATGGCCGGGCCGGCGCACGGAAGCGCGGCGTACCAGGGGAAAACGGAGGATGACGTCGGGAATGAGCACGCAGACGCACGAGCATCTCGGCCCGTACCGGGTGATCGGGAAGATCGGCGAGGGCGGCATGGGGGTGGCCCACCTCGGTCTGGACGGCGGGGGCCGCGAGGTCGCGATCAAGGTGCTGCACCCGCACGTGGCCGCCGACCTCAAGTCGCGTGACCGGCTGCTCCGCGAGGTGGAGACGATGCGGCGGGTGCGCAGCCGCTACGTGGCCGAGGTGATCGACGCCGAGCTGGCGGGCAACCGGCCCTACGTGGTGACCCGCTTCGCCGCGGGCCGCACGCTGGAGGACACCGTGCTCACCGACGGCCCGCTGGAGGCGCGCGAGGTCGTCAAGCTCGCCCATGGGCTGTGCCAGGCGCTGGTGGACATCCACGCGGCCGACGTGATCCATCGCGACCTCAAGCCGTCCAACGTCATGCTGGTCGACGGCGAGCCGCTGGTCATCGACTTCGGCATCGCGCATCTGGTGGACGCGGCCCGGCTGACGCAGACCGGGATGTTCGTCGGCACGCCGGGCTACCTGGCGCCCGAGATCATCCGTGACTCGCAGATCACCCAGGCGGCCGACGTGCACGCGCTGGCCTCGACGGTGTTCTTCGCGGCCACGGGGCTGCCGCCGTTCGGGACGGGGACGTTCGAGGCGATCTGCTTCAACACCATGGAAGGGCGGGCGCAGATCGACAAGGCGCCGGCGTGGCTGCGGGGCTGGCTGAGCCGGGCGATGCAGGTCGATCCGGCGGCGCGGCCCGGCGCGGGGGAGCTGCTGCGGCTGGCCAGGGCGCTCGATCCGGCGGGCCGCCCGGACAGGACCAAGCGGATCGCGAGCGGCACGCTGACCATGGACATCGTCGCCGACCTGCTCCCGCCGGTCGAATACGCCCCGAGCCGCAAGGAGGAGCGGCCGCCGCCCTACGTGCCCGCCCCGGCTCCGACCGTCCACGACGACCGGCCGCGGGAGCCCCGCCCGGCTCCGCCTCCCGCGGAGCCCTTCGAGCTCAAGCGGTTCCTGGCCGGCAGCGGGTTCGTCGGGGTGCTGGTGCTCGTGACGCTGGTGGCGGCGACCGTCGTCATGCCGGTCGCCGTGGGTCTGGTGGCGGCGGCCCTCTCGCTGGCGTTGCGCGCCGGCGATCACTTCTTCGCCGAGACCCGGCCGCCGTTCGGCAGGGCCGCGCTCGTCGCGGTGGGCCACCTGTTCCTGTCGCTGGCGTTCGGCACCGTCGTCGCGAGCCTCCTGCACCTGTCCGGCCGGTTGGGCACCAGCCACGCGGAGTCCCTGGCCGCCGGCGCGTTCACGCTGGGGCTGTTCGTGCTGCCCGGCGCGGGTGTGGTGCGGCAGGTCGCCGCGCGCACCCTCGCCCGCCTGCTGCCCGGCCGCAACGCGACCGTGGTGACGGTGGCCGTGATGGGACCGGTCGCGCTGACCTCGGTGATCGTGGCCCTGGTCCAGGGGCTGTAAGGACAGACCGCCCGGTCAGTGGCGGTCGCAGAGGGGCGCGGGCGATCAGGTCGCCCGCCGCCTTCGGGCTCGCGCCCACCGTCACCCTCACCTTCGGGCTCGCGCCCGCCGTCACCCTCGCCTGCGAGTCGGGCCTCCTCGACCGTCGCTGACCGACTTGCGGCGCGGTGGGTGCTCGTGTTTGAGTACTCATATGCGAGCAACACGCCTTTTCATTCTCGGCGCCCTGGCCGACGGCGGCCCCATGCACGGGCACAAGATCCGGGCCGCCGCTCAGCTGGACCGGGTGGAGCTGTGGGCGGACGTCAAGCCCGGCTCGTTGTACGGCGCGTTGCGCCGGATGGCGGACGAAGGCGTCGTCGAGGTGGTCCGCACCGAGCAGGAAGGCAACCTGCCCGCCCGCACGGTCTACGGCATCACCGGCAAGGGCCGGACCGAGCTGGTCTCGCTGATCAGGTCCGTCCTCGAGGACACGAAGTTCCGGCCGGCCGCGATCCAGCTGGTGCTCCTGCACAGCGGCGAGATCGGCCCCGACGAGCTGCGCACGGCCGTCCGGCGACGGCGCGACGCCTTCGCCGCGCAGCTCGACTTCTGGCGCAACCTGCGCGCCGAGGCCGACCCGCACCTGACCAGGCTGGAGGCCGTCGCCTTCGACTACACCCTGATGCAGCTCGAGATGGAGCTGACCTGGCACGACCGCCTGCTCGCGGAGCTCGTGAACCCCGCCGGGCAGCCCTGACGCGCCCGCTACCAGAAAGGTGAGAAACTCATGCCCCCTCGGCGTTTGCACGTCGCCGTCATCGGCGGCGGGATCGGTGGGCTCTGCCTGGCGCAGGGCCTGAAGCGAGCCGGCGTGGACGTCACCGTGTACGAACGGGACCGCACGGCCGACTCGCGCCTCCAGGGCTTCCGGCTGAACATCGATCCGGCCGGGAGCGTCGCCCTGCACGCCTGCCTGCCACCCGCCCTGTGGGAGGTGCTGGTGGCCACCGCGGGCGACCCGGGGCCCGGGATCAGCTTCCTCGACGAACGGATGCGCACGCTCGTCCGCATCGGCCAGGACGGCCGGGACCCCGACCCGCTGGACCCCGCGACCGGCCGGCACGCGGTCAGCCGCATCACCCTGCGCAAGCTGCTGCTGGCCGGCCTGGACGACGTCGTCCGCTTCGGCAAGGAGTTCACCGGCTTCGCCCGGGCGGACGGCGGGACGGTCACGGCGAAGTTCGCCGACGGCACCACCGCGACCGCCGACGTGCTCGTCGCGGCCGACGGCGTCAACTCCCGGGTGTGGGCGCAGCTCCATCCCGCGGCCGGCCGCACCACGCTGCCGGCGACGGCCGTCGCCGGCAAGCTCTTCCTCACGGAGGACAACCGGCGATGGCTGCCGGAGCGGCTGCTCGCCGGCATGAACGTCTTCTGGCCACGCGGGGACTTCCTGTTCACCGCGATCTTCCGCAGGCGCGAGGATCCGGCGGCGATCATCGCCAGGCTCGGCGACCGGGTACGCGCGCTCGGGCTGGAGCCGGAGCGGCTGCTGGCGGACGCGCACGACGACGACTACGTGCTGTGGGCGTTCATCGCGCACCGGGACTCCCTCCCGGCGGACTTCACGCCGGAGGCCCAGGCCGACCCGGCCGCGGTGCGGGAGATGCTGGCCCGGCGGACCGCCGGCTGGCATCCCGACCTGCGCCGGCTGCTCGCCGACTCGACCCCGGACACCCTCTACCAGACCGAGTTCAGCGCCGCCGAGCCGCTCCAACCGTGGGAGACGGGCAACGTCACCGGGCTCGGGGACGCCGTCCACCACATGCCCCCGGTCGGCGGGCTCGGCGGCAACGCGGCGCTGCGCGACGCGCACCGGCTCTGCGCCGCGCTCACCGCGGCCGACCGCGGCGAGCAGCCGTTGGCGCAGGCGTTGCGCGCCTACGAGGCGGACATGCTGCGCCACGGGTTCGACACCGTCCGAGAGGTCGTCCGCAACACCGACGCCGCGCTCGAGCACAGCCCGCTGAAGCGGTCGGCGACCCGGTGGTTCTTCCGCGCCTGCGGAGCCGTCCCGCCGCTCGGGCGGGCGGTGTTCGGAGAGCGCTGAGGTGGTTTACACCATGGACAACATCACGTCACGTTGTTACGTTCGAGGGCAGTTGACAGCGGTGTCAATCCTTGTCCCCCCACGAGGAGCGGAGATCGTTGATGGTGTCACGACGCAGTTTCCTGCGGGCGAACGGCGTGGTCCTGGCGGCCGGCGGCCTCGGCCTCACCTTCCGGGACCCCGCCGCCGCGCGAACCTTCCCCACCGTCCAGGGCCCCGCCGCGGCGCGAACCCTCCCCACCTTCCTGCCGAACTTCGGCCGTCCCACCCACCTCGACTTCGCCGACCTCACCACCCTCCACGGCGACGACCAGCTGCTCCTGACCACCCTCCAGGGCGTCGTCAACCGCCGCCGGCCGCGCCTCTACTTCAACTACGACGCCGCCGGACACGACCAGCGCTGGCTGTCCAGCACCGGCGCGGCGGTCACCCGTCACGACCGCCCCCTCGACCTGGTCGCCCGCTACCGCGCCGAGGTGCGCGGCGCGATCCTGCACGACCCGGACGTCCCCGACTCCGTCAACGTCGCCACCACCTTGGCCGGTCTGGAGGACGCCGTCGCCGCGACCGCCGAGCAGGCCGCCGCGCACGGCCTGCGTACCGTCGTGGACCTGCGCGGCCGCTTCGACCCCGCCGACGTCCTGGCCACGTACCGCTGGCAGCTCGACCACCTGTTCCCCCGCTGCACCCACACCCTGCTCGCCGGGCTCCCGCCCACCAGGACCGTGCGGGTGGACGGCGTGCGGTGGCGCGAGCTCGCGCGGGAGACCGAGCGCGTCCGCGACTCCTCCAACCGGGCGGTGCGCACGTTCGACCTGAGCCAGGAGCTGCCGACCGCCCAGGACGGCGTCTACCTGCGCTTCCAGGACTCGCTCGGCGACGACGGCTGGGGCGCGTCCGTGGGCTCGGTGAAGGTGACCGCGGACGGGACGCAGATCGCGGCGTTCACCCCCGGCACGGAGGCCGAGGCCCCCTACCTCTTCGACGGCCTCAACTCCGCCATCGGCGGCGACGACAACCGTTTCGCCGACGGCGGCAACTACTTCATCTACCGTTTCACCGCCCCGGTCGGCGCCCGGCAACTGCTGGTCGAGGTGGACCTGTGGAACCAGTACCTGGTCACGGCCGCGACGACCGCGCCCACCCGGGTCGAGCCGTTCCCCTACTTCCGCGACTACGCGGTGGCCACCCGGGCCATGGTCTGCTGGCTGCCGCCCAGCGGCGCCACCGGTGAGCTGCTCGACGAGATCTTCGGCCGGGTGGAGCCCGCCACGCCGTACGCGGGCTGGTTCTCCAACGACGTGGCGGGCGAGTGGGGCGGCGTCGACCGGGCCTCCCAGCACGGCGTCGAGGTGGTCCCCGCCGACTACTACATGAACGCCACCGTCCACGCCGGGGTCTCCGCCAGGATCTCCGACCGGGTACGCCCGCGACCGCCGGCCAGGTTACGCGCTCGCGTCTATCTCACGCTCACGGTCGGCGAGGGCGACAACATCCAGTACTGCCAGCGCCGGATGCGCGAGATCTGGGACGACCCCAAGCGCGGCGGCGTGCCGGTCAACTGGACGGTCAGCCCGCTGCTGGCCGACATCGGGCCCGCGCTGCTGGCGTACTACCAGCGCACGGCCACCGCCAACGACCTGCTCGTGGCCGGCCCGTCCGGCGCCGGCTACACCTACCCGGGGTCCTGGCCCGCGGCGGCGCTGGCCGCGTACACGCGGCTCACCGGCCGTTTCCTGCGCCGTACCGGCATGGATCTCGTCTACGCCTACAACCACCGCAAGCCCGAGGGCGACGGCTGGGTGGCCTTCGACGAGCGCATCGTCGCCGCCTACCGGCGCGACACCCCGGTGCGCGGCATCATCCAGTCGTGGGAGACCGGCGACCTGCTGATCCACCCGGCGGGCCTGCCCGTGATCGGGAACTTCTCGCCGCAGGGCAAGGCGCAGGAGTACCGGGACACGCTGGTGCGGCGGATCGAGGGATGGGACGGGGGAGCGCCGCTGTTCATCGCCGGCGCGGTCAACGCCTGGAACTGGACGCCGGCCGACATCGCCGAGCTCGCGGGGCTCCTGGGGGATCCGTTCGAGATCGTCCGCGGCGACACGTTCTTCGCGCTGCTGCGCGAACATCTGTCGGCCTGAAACTTTCAGAGTCCCAAAAGCATTTCCCCACGTCCGTAGCAGCCTCCCGCCGACGCTCATTGACAGGCTCGGTATGGATCATCACCGTGCTCGTTGTTAAGGTTCACATTTTTCGGGCTCCCCCTCACACGGAGAAAGCGGATGCACTTACGAGGATTACGCAGGGGCCTCATCGCCGGGGCCCTGGCCGTCTGCATGGCCGGCGCCGCGGTGGCGAGCACGATCACGGCGCACGCGGCCGCGGCCGGCTGCCAGGTCACCTACACCCTGGGCTCGCAATGGGCCGGCGGCTTCAGCGCCAACGTCGCGATCAAGAACCTCGGTGATCCACTCACGAGCTGGACCCTGCGCTGGAGCTTCGCCGCCTCGCAGACGGTCAGCCAGGCCTGGAACGCCGTCGTGACGCAGAACGGCAGCGCGGTGACCGCCGCCAACGCCGGCTGGAACGGCTCCCTGCCGACGAACGGCAGCGCCTCGTTCGGATTCAACGGCACGTGGAACAACTCCACCAATCCGGTGCCGGCCAGTTTCACCCTCAACGGCGTCACTTGCACGGGCACCGTGACCCCCACCCCCACCGTGACTCCCACGGTGACCCCGACCGTGACCCCGACCGTGACCCCGACGTCGGGCCCGCCGCCGTCGCGGACCGTGCGGGTCTACTGGCTCAAGCCTTCGGACGTGGCCTACGACCAGCGCTACCCGGACGGCATCGCGAAGGTCATGCAGGAGGCGCAGCGCTTCTTCAAGCAGCAGCTGGGCAAGACGTTCACGCTGAACAACCCGGTCGTCGAGGTCGTCAACGGCGACCAGCCGCGGACCTGGTACGAGAACACCCCCAACTGCGGGGAGAAGTACTGGTGGACGGTGTGCAACATGCAGGCCGAGCTGCGCCGTAAGCTCGGTCTCGGCGCGCCGGACAACCGCTGGGTCAACGTCGGCGAGATCAGCGCCGAAGGCGACGGCGCCGGTGGTGGCGGCGGCAACGGGTGGGTGATCCTCAGCGGACACGACGCCGACGGCGCCGCGGGGATCAACGGCGCGATGAACCGGTGGTACGGCGGAATGGTGCACGAGCTGGGGCACGCGTTCGGCCTGCCCGACGCCACCTCCACCGACGGGACGTGCATGTCGGCGACCTTCTACTCCTACCCGAACTGCATCTTCAACCAGACACAGAAGAACGCCATGCTGAACGGCCCCTACGGCAGCTTCCTCACCTGACCGGCGATGGGCGGCGTGATCAGCGATCACGCCGCCCATCGGCGCGCTCCGGTCGCCGGCCTGGGCCGTACGAGGCCGACGATCGCGGCCGTGGTCGTCGTGCTGCCCGTCCTCGCCGCCGCCCTCGGCGGGCTCTTCGCGCGCGAGCCGGCCGGCAGCGCGCCAGGCCCCGAAAAGGCCATTTGACGAGCCCTTTCGCGGCCGTCGGACGCCGGGTCGTTGGCCCTGTGCATGAGGGACTTATGGCCCTGGGGCGGCGAGGTCGCGTGCGGTGCGATGGGGGAGAGGGGGGACCCGACATGATCATTGCAGGTGTCGACGGATCGCGGGCGTCGTACGCGGCGGTGGCCTGGGCGGTCGATGACGCGAAGCGCAGGCACGAGCCGCTGCGCGTCGTGCACGCCGTGAACCGCGATTCGTACCGCTTTTCGAGGTTCCACGCCGCTCCCGAGCCGGACGTGCTCGACCGCATGGCGCAGACGATGGTGACCGAGGCGGCCGAGCTGGCGGGGGAGCGCCAGCTGGACGTCGAGGTGTCGACCGAGGTCGTCGAGGGGCCCGCGGCGGTGGCCCTGCGGGAGCAGGCCAAGGACGCGACCGAGATCGTCATCGGCAGCCGGGGGCTGGGCGGGTTCGAGGGGGCCCTGCTCGGCTCCGTGAGCTTGCACGTGGCCGGTCAGGCGCACTGCCCGGTGGTCGTGGTGCGGCCCGAGCAGGAGTCCGTACGCGGTGAGGTGGTGGTCGGCGTCGACGACTCGCCGGAGTGCGAGCCCGCGCTCGAGTTCGCCTTCCGCCAGGCCGAGCTGCGCGGCAGCCCGCTGCGCGCGCTCCACGCCTGGCAGCCGCCGGTGCAGTTGTACGCCCCACAGGTCAACTACGACCCCGACGACGTCACCGCGGCCGCCAACCAGGTCGTCGCCGCCAGGATCGCCCGATTCCGGGAGGCGTACCCAGGGGTGGAGGTGGTCGAGGACGTGCGGCGCGCCCACCCGGTCGACGCTCTGGTGACTGCTTCGGCCAAGGCCGCGCTGGTGGTGGTCGGCTCGCACGGGCGCGGAGTCATCCGCTCGGCGCTGCTGGGCTCGGTCAGCCACGCGATGCTGCACCACGCCCGCTGCGCCGTCGCCGTGGTGCGGTAGGGAAGGGATCGATCGCCCCGTACGCAGGTTGCTTCCGGGGAGGCTGCGATGAGAGCGGATGGCACCGCCACCCCTGTGGTCCGGATGCTGACGGTGGGCGTGGAGGAGGAGTTCCTGCTGCTGGATCATGCCGAAGGCGGCCCGGCCCTGGCCGCGCCGGCGGTCCTGGCGCTGCTCGGCGGCGATCCGCACGTCAAAGCCGAGGCCATGCGCTACCAGCTCGAAACGGTCACCGGCGTGTGCACGGACTTGGCGCAGGTGGCCGAGGAACTGTCGCGCCACCGGACGCTCGCCGCACGCGCGGCGCGGGAACGGGGCTGCCATCTCGTCGCGTGCGGGATTCCCCCGCGAAACATGCCCGGTCTGTCCGCTCTCACGGCCGACGACCGTTATCGGGCGCTGGCGGCCCGCCATGGAGCCCTGGTCGCGGGCTCGGGCACCTGCGGCTGCCACGTACACGTCGGCATCTCCTCCCGCGAGCTGGGAGTGCAGATCCTGACCCGGCTCCGGCCCTATCTGGCCACGCTGCTGGCGCTCAGCGCCAACTCTCCCATCGCCGGCGGCGGGGACACGGGCTGGGCCAGCCGCCGCTACCGGCAGTGGAGCCGCTGGCCGACGGCGGCGCCTCCCCTGGCGTGGCGGTCGGCGGCCGACTACGACGCCACCGTGTGCCACCTGATCCGCCGCGGCCGGGCCCTGGACGAACGGAGCGTGTACTTCCACGCCCGGCTGTCACCGCGCTACCCGACCGTGGAGCTGCGGGTCATGGACACCTGCCTCTCGGTCGAGGACACCGTGCTGCTGGCCGCCATGGCGCGGGCGCTCGTCGCCCTGGCCATCGCCGACATGACAAGAAATGTGCCGATCAAGGCGCTGAGTGACCGGCAGATCGTCGCCGAGCTGGCCGCCGCTGCCCGCCTCGGCCTGGACGCGCCGGCCCTCGATCCGTACACGTCGCGGGCCCTGACCCACCGCGACCTGCTGGAGCTCCTCTTGCCGCGCCTGCCCGAGCCCGAACCGATCGCCCTGCTGCTCCACCGGCTGGCCCGCCGGGGGACGGGTGCGGCCCGGCAGCGGACGATGTGGTCCCAGGCCGGCTCTCCTCGTCGATTCGCCCAGCTGCTCGCCGACGCGACACTCGCCTGAATGACGCGAGATGGGGACCAATGTCACCCCCATTCGGGACTTCGTCCCCGGGCGCGGCGGGCCCGCCGTCGTAAAGGTGGAGGTGGGAGAGAGGAGGGGTCATGACCGTCGAAATGCTGGCCGCCGAGCAGGTGATGAGCCGGGTCCTGGTGGCGGTCAAGCCGGACGAGTCGCCGTTGATGGCCTGGGAGCTGATGCGCCGCGCCGACGTTCACCACCTGCCGGTCGTCGAGGGGCGGCACGTGTTCGGCATCCTGACGCGTGAGCAGGTGGCGGCGTCCTGGTCGGGCGGTCCGGAGGAGCAGTCCAGCCGTCAGGTACGGATGTTGCTCGGGTGCGAGCGCAGGCCGGTGGTCCGCCTGGACACCCCGCTGACCCGGGTCGCGGCGGCGATGCTGGACGCCGGATGCGACGCCGTGCCGGTGGTCGACGGCGGCGGGCTGATCGGCCTGGTCACGGCTCATGACGTGCTGCTGGCCGTCGCCGGACGGCTCCGCCCCGCCGAAGGGTCCCATGAGGTGGTCACCGGGATGTTCCACCTCGAACCCGTCCTTCCCCCGGCCTCCGCCGTGGGAGACGCGCCCTGAACGCTGTCCCCCCGGCCGCCGGCGGGTTATTCGGGACGGTCGTCCCGCAGGCGCGCCGCCAGCGCGGCGGCCTGGGTGCGGCGCTGCATGTTGAGCTTGGCCAGCAGGTTGGACACGTAGTTCTTGACCGTCTTCTCCGCCAGGAACAACTGCTCGCCGATCTGCCGGTTGGTCAGCCCCTCACCGATCAGGTCGAGGATGTGCCGCTCCTGGTCCGACAGCGCGGCGAGGGGATCCTTCCTGGCGGCCTGGTCGCGCAGGCGCTGCAGCATGGCTGCGGTGGTCTGCGGGTCGAGCAGCGATTGCCCCGCGGCGATCGTGCGGACCGCGCCGACGAGGTCGGAGCCGTGGATCTGCTTGAGCACGTAGCCGGCCGCCCCGGCCATCACCGCCGCGAACAGCGCGTCGTCATCGGCGAACGACGTCAACATCAGGCACGCCAGCCCCGGCACCCTCGAGCGCACCTCGCGGCACACGTCCACGCCGCTGCCGTCCGGCAGCCGTACGTCCAGCACCGCCACGTCGGGCTTCAGCGCGGCGATGCGGGCGATCGCGGACTCGGCCGTGCCGGCCTCTCCGATGACCTCGATGTCGTCCTCGGATCCCAGCAACGCGGCGACGCCCCGCCGGACGACCTCGTGATCGTCGACGAGGAACACACGAATCACATATACGACGCTATCCGATGCCGGGAGCACTGCGAGAGACACCGCCGCCGGCCTGGTGCGACACTTGAAGATGTGGAGAGCGAGCATCATCCGGTGATGCCGCAGGTGCGGCTCGACGAGCTGCTGGCCGAGCTGCAGGTACGGCTCAATGCCGTGCTGGCCACCCGGGATCGGGTGCACGTACTGCTCGAGGCCGTGGTGTCGGTGGGCAGCGAGCTCGATCTGGAGACCGTGCTGCGCCGCATCGTGGGGACCGCGACCAAGCTCGTGGACGCCAGCTACGGCGCGCTGGGCGTGATCGGCCACGAGAACACGCTCATCCAGTTCATCCCGGTCGGGCTGACCGAGGAGGAGATCGCCAGGATCGAGCACTGGCCGCACGGCCTGGGCCTGCTGGGCCTGCTGATCAAGGACGCGCGGCCGCTCAGGCTGGGCCGCATCGCCGACCACCCGGAGTCGTACGGCTTCCCCCAGGGGCATCCGCCGATGGGCACCTTCCTCGGCGTCCCGATCCGGGTGCGCGAGGAAGTTTTCGGAAACCTTTACCTGACCGAGAAGCGCGGCGGCGGCGAGTTCGACGAGGAGGACGAGGCCATCGTCGTGGCGCTGGCCACCGCGGCCGGCGTCGCCGTGGACAACGCCCGCATGTACGAGGAGTCCCGGCGGCGGGAGACCTGGCTGCAGGCGTCGTCCGACGTCACCACGCGCCTGCTGTCCGGCACCGACCCGCGTCAGGCGCTGAGCCTGGTGGCCGACTCCGCCCTCGCGATGACCGATGCGGACCTGGTCGAGGTGCTCCTGCCGGAGCCGTCGAGGCAGTCGCTGATCGTGGAGTTCGCGGAGGGCGAGGGCGCGCAGGAGCTGCTGGGGGCCGTCTTCGTGGTGTCGGAGACGCTCGCGGGGGACGTGTTCGTCCAGGGCGAGGCGATGTCCGACCCGGACATGCAGAGCGGCCCGCGCCCCGGCTCACCGTTGCGGCGGCTGGGTTACGGGCCGGTGATGATGGTGCCGTTCGGCAGCGCACCGGACGTGCGCGGGGTGCTGGTGCTGGCCAAGCGGAGCGGGCGGTTGCCGTTCAGCGGGGCGGACGAGCAGGTGCTGCAGTCGTTCGCCGGTCAGGCGGCGATCGCGCTGGAGCTGGCCGAGTCGCGCAGGGACGCCGAGCGGCTCGGCCTGCTGGAAGATCGCGATCGCATCGCCAAAGATCTCCATGATGTGGTCATCCAGCGGCTGTTCGCCACCGCGATGACGTTGATGAGCACGATCCGGCTGGTGGAGCGGCCGGAGGCGGCCAAGCGGGTCCAGCACGCGATCGACGAGCTGGACGGGACGATCCGGCAGATCCGCTCGTCCATCTTCGCGCTGCAGGGCTCCGGTGAGCAGCCCGTTCCCAGCCTGCGGGGCCGGATCGTGGAGCTGGTGGAGGGCGCCTCGGGCCATCTGGGCTTCATGCCGGGCCTGCGCATGGAAGGTCAGATCGACGCGCTGGTGCCCGAGCCGGTCGCCGATCATCTGCTGGCCGTGTTGCGCGAGGCCCTGTCCAACGTGGTCCGCCACTCCCGCGCGACGCGTGTCGACGTCCTCGTCGAGGCCGCGGGCGGCGGGCTCGTGCTCGTGGTCACGGACAACGGCGTCGGCGTGGGGGAGACGGGGCGCCGCAGCGGCCTGCGCAACATCGAGGAACGCGCCACCCGGCTGGGCGGCGGCGCGGAGCTCACGACGCCCGAAGCGGGCGGGACACGGCTGTGCTGGCGGATCCCCCTGTGAGATCGGCTCCGCCGGAAGGACGTTGGTCCTGATCGTATGGGGCGTAAGGCCCTGTCGGACGCGGTGAGTCACCCCGGAGCATAGACGGGAAGGGGAATCGAACACGGGGAGCCGAGATGAAACGTTCGGCAGTGGCGGGGATCGCGGCCGGGTCCGCACTGGCGGCCGTCGCGGTGACCGGCCTTGCCGCAACGGCCACCGGCATCGCCCAGCAGGCCATCGTCGAGCAGCGCAACGCCACGCCGACGGAGCGGAGCCTGACCGGGGCGTACGGGTCGACGCGCAGCATGAACGTCACCGACGAGGCCGGCTATCTGGCCCGTATGGTGGCTCACGATCAAGAAGCCGTGACGGCGGCCCGGCAACTGCGGCGCTCGGACCGGCCGCAGATGCGTGCTCTCGGAGCCTCGATCATCGCCCGGCGGAGCGCCGACATCGCCACGATGAGGGCCTGGCTGGACAAGTGGTATCCAGGGCGTTCGGGGACGGTGACCGGCTACCAGCCGATGATCCGCGATCTGTCCGAGCTGTCGGGCGACGCGCTGGACAATGCGTTCCTGCTCGACATGATTCCGCATCACATGGCCGCGGTGTCGATGTCCCAGCAACTGCTGATGTCCGGGCGGGCAACGCACACCGAGACCACCGGCTTCGCCGTCAGGATGCGCGACACCCGGCATGCCGAGATGTTCCAGATGCAGCGGTACCTGGCCCACTGGTTCAAGGGCTGGAGCATGCCGTGCGCGATGCGGAAGTGACCGCCTTCCCGCAGCCCGCGACCTTCCCACAGCTCGAGACCTTCCCGCAGTCCGCGACGCGAACTGCGGGACTTCGGGGTCCTGGCCCCAGGTCCGCTTAGCGGGCTTTGGCCGAACGCGAGTCGCCTCGAAGGACCGCCAGGCCAGCCATCGTCAGCGCGGCAGCGGCGGCCACGGCCACAGTCAGAATGATCACTTTGCGCATTACTTCACCCCGATTACAGACAGTGATGTTGCTATTACTGTTGCCTGATGGCTTGCTATGAATCCCGCGCTTTTTCCTGGATTCGTCAAACGCGCGAACAGCAGCGCCCTCAAGCGCCCTCAGGGGGTGATGCGCCGGCCGGACACCTCCTGGGCGTCGACCACGATGTAGTGGTCCCGGTTCCCCGGCACCCAGGTGGTCAACGGCAGCGCCGCCAGCCGGTGGATCTCGTCCGGGTCCGTCACGGCCCGCGCCTGCCCGACCGCGGTGACGGACCAGCCCGTACGCAGCTCGGAATCGAACTCGTCGGCCTCGAAGGCCACCACGGCGTGCCGCGTGGCGGCCGCCAGTTTCGACCCGATCGAGGTCCGGATCACGATGGAGCGGCCGTCGAGGTGGAAGTTGACCGGCTGCACGGCCGGCAGGGCATGTTCGGTGAACACGATCCGGCCGATGGGGGTCGTGGACAGCAGGCCGAGACACTCCTCGCGGGAGAGCACCTGAAGTCCGGACGAATCGAGCTGCATACCCTTAACTTCCCTGCTGGTGCCACCTCCGCGTTAGAGGCGAAAGTCCCTTCGTCACCGCCGATAGAGGGCCTGACGGCCCTGGCGGCCGGGGACCTTCGGCCCTGACCCGGAAGCGGAGGGTGTGATGGGCTGGACAGAGGGCCCGACGGAGGTGGAAGCCATGGCTGTCCTATCGGCGAAGCACGCGATCGACACCGCGCTGGAGGCCGCGCGCTGGGCGCCGTCCATACACAACACGCAGCCCTGGATCTTCACGACCTCGGGGGAGGAGATCAGCCTGCGGGCGGACCCGGACAGAAAACTGCGCGTCAGCGACACCTCCGGCCGCGAGCTGCTGATCAGCTGCGGCGCTGCGCTCTACACCCTCCGTACTGCCATGCGCTGCGAAGGCTGGGAGCCCGTGGTGCGTACGCTGCCGGACCCGGACCGCCCCTCGCTGCTCGCCAGGCTCCGGCCGGGCGCCGAAATGGCCCCCGACGAGTCCCTCAAGACGCTCGGCAAGGAGATCGAGCGGCGCCGCACCCACCGCGCCGGCTTCGCCGACGTGCCGGTGCCCGACAGGCTGATCGAACGGCTGACCCGCGCGGCCATGGAGGAGGGCGCCAGGCTGACCCCCGTCCGCTCCCCGGACGCGGTCAGGGTCATCGCCGCCCTCACCCAGGCCGCGCAGGGCATCCAGGCACAGGACCGCCGCTTCGGCCTGGAGGTGGTCCGCTGGGCCCGGCCGCCGGGCAGCAGCCGCAAGGACGGAGTGCCCGCCGAGGGCTACCCCCGCCAAGCGGTACGCACGGACCCGGACTTCCCCCAGCGCGACTACTCCTGGGGGCACGACTGGGGCAGCCAGGCCGACCAGCGGACCGAGACGTGTGCCGGAGTCGTGGCGCTGCTCACCACGCGGGGCGACGGCCGCCAGGAGTGGATCGACGCCGGGCAGGCGCTGCAGCACGTCCTGCTGGAGGCCGCCGCCTACGGTGTCAGCGCCGCCTTCCACACGCAGGCGCTGGAGATGGATCTGCTGCGCGAGTTCCTGCGCCACGAGCTCTGCTCGGACGAGTACCCGCAGATGATCATGCGGTTGGGCGTCACCTCCGACGACAAGGGGTCGGTCCGCCGCTCGGTGTCGGAGGCGACGATGTAGCGGTCACTTCCGCTCGGCCAGGAGGTTCGTGGGGAGCTCGCGGCGGGCGCCGAGGTCGTCCTGGTCACCGAGGCGGAGCTGGCCAGCGGGGCGTCGGGTCGCTCGTTGTCCTGGCTCAACTCGGCGGGCGCGCGGTCCGGCCCGTACCATCTCCTGCGCCTGCTCGGCATCGACCGCTACCGCACCCGGTTCGCCGCCGACCCGGCCCTGGAGTGGCTGCGGTTCGACGGCGGCCTCTGGTGGACGACCCCCGACGGCGCCGAGCGGACCCGCGCCCGGCACGAGCACGAGATCGACCGTGGCTACCGGAATGCGGGCCAGTGCTCCGGCCTTCAGGCTGGGGGTGAAGGCCCGCGCGGGAAGGCCTTCTGGGGCCTGAACGTGCCTTAACCGGGACGGTTTTGCTGCTCGATGTACTGGCGCAGGACGCTGATCGGTGCGCCGCCCACCGACCCGGCGAAGTACGAGCCCGACCACAGCTTGGTCGCCCGGTAATAGTGACGGGCCAGCTCGGGAAACTCCTGGCGCATCCTGCGTGAGGAAACGCCCTTCAACGAGTTGACGAGTTTGGACAAGGCGATCTTGGGCGGGAAGTTCACCAGCAGGTGGACGTGATTGTTCTCGCCGTTGAACTCGCGCAGCTCGGTCTCGAAGTCGGCGCACACGTCCCGCATGATCTCCTC
>NZ_JBEXMW010000036.1:0-105477 GCF_040610775.1 Nonomuraea sp. NPDC003709
CATCGCCCACTGCGCCGCGGTCAAATCTCCCCGACCCACGCAAAGATCATCTCGGAAGTGGACCCAGATGATCCACTTCTGAAACAGGCCCTAGTTCCCAAGCAGCATGGTTGGCGCTGAGGCACAAACAATCCACCTCTGAAGGCTCCCCGGACCGAGCCAATGCGACGGCCGCTATGGCCCGAGAAACCGCTGCCCGATCGGTACAGGGCCCTCGGGCAGGGAATGGCCCGCCAGCTCGGGCTGGGAGTGGCCTGTCAGGCCGCCCAGCCATGCGCCGACAGCCAGCCGTGATGTACGGGGATGACGTCCGACACGACAGAGCCTTGGGAACTGGAGAACGGCTTGTCACGTGGGTAGCGGCCCGCGATGCTCTGGTCGGCGGTCGGCGGTCGGCGGTCGGCGGTCGGCGGTCGGCGGTCGGCGGTCGGCGGTCGGCGGTCGGCTGGACATGGGCTGGACGGCGGGCTGGACGGCGGGCGGTCGATGGTCGGCGGTGGGCTGGACGGTGTGTCGCCATCTGATGGACGGCTCCGGCCCGGACAAGACCGCCGAGTTCGTCTATGCAGTGGGCTGGGCGGTGGGTGGGGACAATTGTCTGGCCGGCGTTTGGTACGAGGCGAGGGTGTCCGTTCGGGCGATGCCCATAAGTCACCGCCGCTGAGACGTGGAGGCAGGCGAACATGCTCCTGCAAGCCGGCCTCCGCGGGACGTAACCCCGCGCCCGGGCCGCCGCCACGCATTCGAGTCCCGCCCCGCCCGGCGTTCTTGTTTTCGAGGAGCGCATAGGTGCTCCAGAGTCCGTCGTTTCTGAAGCGCTCTCAGTCTTTGCCGGCACCCATCGCTGCGTTCCCTCGCGGCCTCAACCACATCCTCAGACCGCGTGTCCGCTGATCCGCCGGAGAGTGCGCCCGGCGTCCAGGAGTCGGTGGATGCAGCGGGGCTGAGGGAGGTTTTCTCCACGCTTAAATGTCGGCCGTTCAACTGGTGAATGTCAGCGGAACGACGAAGATGTCAGTGAAATCAGGGATGTGAAGGGCTTTGTCTGTGCTGGTCAGAGCGTTGATCACGGTCTGCGACAAAGTCGGGGTCACCGGTTACAGATCCCCCTCGCGCACCACCGCTCGCGGGGCAGACTGATGTCTGCGGCCATCGCTTTGCTCTCCTTCGGTCTCGACTTAGGCCCTCGAAGGATCAAGCGATGGCCGTCACCATTTCCCGCCCCTCGCTCTTGAACTTCCAACTCCACGCTCGTGAGCGGTCGTTCGAGTTCGCTTGGTCCTATGGTGCAAACCACGATCAAGTTGAGGCGGCACCGCGCCTACTACTGTCATGGCCGAAAGGGTCCAGGGGGAAGATGCGCGGCCAGGCGGTGACTCCACTCCATGGTGCTGGGTCGGCTCAACGCGGGAAGGCAGCGTGAACCGCCCCGACTTTGATGGACGCCTTGGTGTGCCCCGACTTCGGTGGAGTCGCTGGCGCGCCCCGGGTTGAGCGGAGGTGGTCCATGCCAGGGTGGAGGGCCCCGGAGCCGTTCACCACGGCACCGACGAGAACCTGCAACCTGGCCGACTTTGAACGGGTCTCCGAGGTGCCGCTAGCTCGGGCGGGACGGGATGGACAACTGCGGGCCCCGGTCGAGGGCCTGGCCTGGCGCGCAATCGGGTTCTGGGCACGACCGGGGCTGGCGAACGTGACGCGAATTGACCTGAGACAGGGCAAACCAGGTGCTGGTTGACCACGGGCGGGGTTGGTTTCTGGTTGAGAGGTGAGGTGTTGTTCTGACTCCGGTGGTTATGAGTTGTTCCTGGGATGGGGTTGAGCTTGAGTGGGGCGGTGAAGTTTTTCCTGCCTGTCGTGGCTTGGCAGTGGGAGGGATCGGAGTGGGGGGTTCTGGGATGAGTGGGGGTGTCGGTCGTGAAGAAGTGGTGGGGGAGTTCGGGCGGCATCTGCGGATTGAGCGGGATCTTTCGCAGCACACGGTGCGGGCCTATCTGAGTGACGTGAACTCCTTGCTTGATCATGTGGATGGGCGGCTGGAAGGACTTGATATCGGGGTGCTTCGTGAGTGGCTGGCTGAGCAGTATCGGGCCGGCAAGGCTCGGGCCACGCTGGCGCGGCGGACCGCTTGCGTTCGTACCTTTACCGCCTACTGCTACCGCCGCGGCTGGCTTGCGGCCGATCCGGGGTTGTTGCTGGGCAGCGCGAAGGCGGCTCGGCCGTTGCCTGCTGTTCTCGCTCCGGAGCAGGCGCAGGCCGTCCTGGAGGTGCCCTCGGCTGGGGAGCCGAAGGAACTTCGAGATCAAGCCCTTCTTGAGTTGCTGTACGCCACCGGTGTGCGGGTGAGTGAGTTGTGCGGGCTCGACGTCGATGACGTGGATCGGGATCGGCATGTCATCCGGGTCCTGGGCAAAGGGCGCAAGGAACGGTCTGTGCCCTTTGGGCTGCCGGCTCTTCGGGCGGTGGACAAATGGTGCATTCACGGGCGGCCGTTGTGGGTTCGGGCGCGGTCAGGGGCTGCGCTTTTCCTTGGGGTACGGGGAGGCCGCATCGATGCGGGGACTATTCGGCGGGTCGTGCATGCGCGGCTGGCTCAGGTGGAGGGGGCTCCGGACATGGGGCCGCATGGGTTGCGGCACAGTGCGGCGACTCACTTGCTTGAGGGTGGTGCAGATCTACGGAGTGTTCAGGAGTTGCTTGGCCATGCGTCTCTGAACACCACGCAGATCTATACGCATGTCTCGATCGAGCGGCTGCGGGCGGCTTATCGTCAGGCTCATCCGAGGGCCTGATGAGAGACCGCGGTGATCAAGTACGCGGGGACGTCGATGGTCGGTTGGCTGGGTGCGTCGCCGGGTGATCTTCTAATTTCTGTCGGTTGCGGATTTGCGGTGGCGGCCGGACTTCGCGTTGGTGGTTGTGAGGCGGCTGGGCGCTGGGTGGTTCTCCCCACGGTGCCGGGCGCCGGTGTTCGCGGGCTCTTGCTCTTCTCCCGTAGTAGCGCGGTGCTGGCCCCTTCTTCGGGGACGGTGGTCTGTTCGAGTACGTCTGTGGCTGCGCAGGGCTGTGATCAGGAGTCCTATCCCTAGCAGGGTGCCGAGGCCAATAGCCGATGTCGTGGTGGTGGTCGAGGCCGAGCGAGCCAGGAAGTCGAGCGCCGGGGTGGAGAGATCGGGGTGGTGTCTCCGGCGTGAGGTGGTGGGAGTGAAGGAGCCGGCTGCTGCCAGGGGGTGGCGTTGGCTTGGTGTGCTGTCGTGACGGCTTGGCGATGGGGTGTGCCGGGGCAGGCTGTGGGTCCCGTACTTGATCAAGGTGAGGGTGGGTGGGGTGGCGGCCAGGGCCCTTGGCGTTGCTGGTGGTGCAGGGCCGAGGATGGCTGGGGATCTTTGTGGCTGTGTGGTGAGCGGTCTGGTGGTCTCTCCGGCTGGCGGTTGGAGGAAATGTTCGTGCTCGTCGACATCCCGTAGAGAGTGCTCATGCACGGGCGGGAGCGAGTTCTCGTCGTCGTGCCAGAAAGGGAGGAGGCGGATGGTCGCCTGGCCCAGGAGCAGGAGGGGGTCGAGGTAATGGGTGCCGCGTCGGAGGCCCCAGTGCAGGCAAGATTCCCGGCAGTGGCCTGATGAGGCTTCTACGACGCCAAGCCTGGATCCCGGGGCGACGGGTTCGCCTCGCCGTACGGACGCTTTGACAGGGAGGTACGTCGTACGGAGGCCGCCCTCGTGCTCGACGGTGACCACACCTTTTCCGGCTACGGGGCCGGCGAAGCGGATTGTGCCGGTGCCGGCTGCCAGGACTGGGGTGGATGGGGCAGCGGCCAGGTCGATGCCGCGGTGTCCGGCAAGCCAGGGCTCGGGCGGTGGGGTGAAGCGGCGCAGCACGTGGGGGTGTCCGTCCAGTGGCCAGCGCCATGTGGGTGGAGATGCTCTCGCCGGGGGAGCGGGGAGAAGAAGGATCGCGGCGGCAGCGAAGAGCAGTGTTGTCAGGGTGCTCTGGGCTGCCGCGAGGGCATGGCGAGGGTGGGGTGGCATGGCTCTTTGCCCGGGTGTGGGGGCCTGGTCAGTACGGGGTGGTGTGGCCTTTTGCCTGGGTGTGAGGGCTTGGCCAGTGGGGGTTTGGCGAGGGTGGGGTGGCATGGCTTTTCGCCTGGGTGTGGGGGCCTGGCCAGTGCGGGGTGGTGTGGGTTCTTGGCTGGGTGTGGGGGCTTGGTGAGTGTGGGGTGGTTCGTCTTCTCGAGGTGGATTGAGGGGGTGGTTGGGTGGAGATGATGCGGCTTTTTGGGCCGGTTTGGGGAACTGGTGGGTGGGCGGTGGTGGGGTGCTCTGTGTTGCCTTGGGTGGGTAAGGCGTTCTGTTGGGGTGGAGTGTTTGGTGGAGGCTGCCCAGGGTGGGGGCGCTGATGGGGTGGTGGGTGTCGGGCTCTGGGGAGTGGGTGGGCCTTCTTTGGACCGTGAGGGTGGTTGTTGATGCTGGTGGGTGGGTTGCCGGGGTGGGAGGGAGAGAGGTCATGGCGCGAGTTTGGTTGAGCGCGCCGGGGTGGTTGGGAGGCGAACGGGGTTCTGGGGATGGAGCGGGCGAGGTGTTTATGGGTTGTGGATAACTGGCTCGATGGCGGCTTGGGGCGGGATGAAGCGCTGCGATGATGAGGCTGCCGGTTCTGGCCTTGGGCAGGTCAGTGGGAGGGGACACGCGCCGGGCGGTCTGGTTGGGGCGCGTGAGTGGGGAACCGGCGGGGCTTTGCCGAGGTGGCCGTTGCTGGGTGGATCGCAGGTGCTGAATTCGTCGGCGGATTGCGGAAGGAAATGTGCCGCATTGGCTCCTAGCGTGGCCAACACTCAAGCCGACAAGGAGCGTCAGATGGAGATTCGGCCGTTCACCATCGCTGTCTCACAGCCCGACGTCGATGACCTGAAAGTCCGGTTGGCCCGGACTCGCTGGCCGGACGAACTGCCCGGTATCGGGTGGAGTCGCGGGGTGCCGCTGGAGTTTCTGAAGGAGCTGGTTGCGTATTGGGCCGAGAGTTACGACTGGCGCGCTGCCGAGGCGCGGCTCAACGAGTACCCGCAGTTCACCACCGAGATCGATGGGCAGCGGATCCACTTCCTGCACGTCCGATCCGGCAACCCCGACGCTCTGCCGCTGGTGCTCACTCACGGCTACCCCAGCGCGTTCGCCGAGTTCACCATGCTGATCGAGCACCTGCGGCAGGACTTTCACGTGGTGGTCCCATCACTGCCCGGCTTCGCCTTCTCCACGCCGGTGGGCGAGACGGGCTGGGCGATGGCTCGTACCGCTCGGGCCTGGATAGAGCTGATGCGGCGGCTCGGCTACGACCGATACGGCGTCCACGGCGGCGACATCGGCGCCGGCGTCTCCGGTGCGGTGGCGGGCCTTGATGGCGAGCATGTCGTGGGCGTTCATGCGGTGACCGATCCGTACACGGCGGCGGCCACGGCCACGTTCCTTCCCGGCATGGCCGACAGGCTCGACCCGGCGGACCAGGTCGACCAGGCGGCCCTGGAGCGGATGGCCGAGTTCCGCGCCGACGGCTCCGGTTACCTGGCGATCCAGAACACCCGCCCCCAGAACATCGGCTACCTGCTCAACGACTCGCCCGCCGGGCAGCTCGGTTGGATCGCAGAGAGCTTCGAGCGGTCGACCGACCTGCCCTACGACCGGGATCAGCTTCTCACGATCGCCAGCCTCTACTGGTTCACCGGCTCTGGCATCTCCGCCGCTCGATTCCTGTACGAACAGGCCCACTCTTCCGAGTGGGGTGCGCCGCCGGCCGTGCCGCAGGGTTTCGCGGTGTTCAGCGCCGATCCCACCGTCCGCAAGCTCGTCAACCCGCCTGCCGAGGCCCACTGGACGGAGTATGAGAGGGGCGGACACTTCCCGGCCATGGAGGCACCGGAGATGCTGGCGAAGGATCTGCGGGTCTTCTTCGGGGGTTTGAAGTGATCAAACGCCTCTGACTCGACCGCACTTTCGCCCGCCATCTGTTGGTTTCGGGGCTCGGGTTGGGCTCGTCTGAGGGGTGGCGGGTTAGTGAGGAGCGTAGCGTTTGCAAGCGATCAAGGAGTTCATGGTTTGGGATGGGGGCGGCTCGCTGCTGGGTTTCGCCAGGCGGGTGGGGCGTGGTTGGCGGTGAGGGCGTAGGGGAGATGTCCAGATCCAGATGGCGCTCAGGGCGATGCCTGCTGCGCAAATGAGGATGACCGGGCGTAGGCCGATGAATTCGGCGAGGATGCCGCCGGTTATGCCGCCGAGGGCCAGGACGCCTTGCACTGCGAAGGTCATGGTGGCGTTCACCCGGCCGCGGAGCTCTGGGGAGGTTTCGCGCAGGGTGATGGCGCCCATGCAGGTGGCGAAGGCTACGACGATGCCGCCTGTGATCGTTCCGGTTAGGGCGAGCAGCGAGAGTTTCCACCAAAGGGGGCCGGTCAGCAGGCCTACCGCGAGGATTTCGATGGGGAAGAAGAGCACCGAGACGAGCAGGATGCGGTTCTCGCCGTAGCGCTTGGACAGGCGGGCCGTGATCCAGGCGCCCAGCATGCCGCCGATGCCGCTCAGGGCGATGAGGGCACCTAGCAGGGGCTTGGGGATGTTGAGCGTGTTCACCATGTAGAGCATGTAGATGGCCGTGTACGCCATGGCGAAGAAGTTGATTGTGACGCCTGCGCTCAGGAGAGCGCGGAGTACGGGATGGGTGACGCTGGTCCGCAGGCCCTCCATGACGTCGTTCCACATGCCTCGGGAGGTTGCCGGCTCGTTCCTCTCCGGGGTGCGGATGGCGCGGAGCAAGAGGGCTGAGGTCAGGAACGACAATGCCTCCGCCAACACGGCCAGCGGGGCCGTGAAGAGCTGAACCAGGAGACCGGCCAGGCCGGGGCCGCTGACCGACGCCACCGAGTAGGAGGCGTTCAAGCCGGCCATCGCCTCGGTTCGCTGGGGAGGGGCGGCGACTGCTGCCACGTAGGGGAAGTTCGCTGCCCTGAAGAGTACGCCGGCTGTGCCGATCACCAGGGCCACGGTGATCAGCCATGCGACGCTGAGGAGGTCGAGGAGCCAGGCCAGGGGGACTGTGGCGGCGGCTGCGCATGAGACGAGTTCGCAGGCGATCATGAGGGGCCGGTGCCGGGTGAGCCGGTCCGCGATGGCGCCTGACTGGAGGCCGAACACGAGGGCGGGCACCGAGGCGGCGGCCGTCAGCAGGCCCATCTGGGAGGGGGAGGCGGCCAGCAGGGTTACCGCGGTCAGGGGGATGGCCAGCTTGGAGACCTCCGAGCCGGTGACGGAGATCGTTCGGGCGGCCCAGAGGAAGCGGTAGTCGCGCTGTTTTCTGAGTGGGATGGGCGCGTGTGAGCTGCGGTCATCGTGGTTGGGGTGATTCGAGCCGGAGGTGCCGTCACGGGCCGCGTGCTTGGGGTCGGGGGTGTGGCGCTGGGGGATGTGGCGCGCACCGGCGGCGTGGTTGTCGTGAGGGGCGCGGTTTTCGTTAGTGAGGTTGCGGTCAGGCATTCGATCCTCGGTCAATGACGTGGCGGTCTCGGTCATGGCGCCTGCAGCCTCGGACGTGGCCGGCTGGAGGGATGGACTGAGCTGATTGGGGTCGGGCTTGGGCACCGGTGTCGTGGCTGTTACTGGGTGCGCGGCGGTGAGGGCCGGGTGGGTCAGTGGCGTTTGGGCTGATGTGCGGGGTTGGCGTTTGGTGGTGCTGGGCTGAGCGGGGGTTTGGCCTGGCCGTCGGGCCTTTGGCTGGTTATGGGTTGCGGGGGATTCGGTCTGGGTCGTCGTCGGTTGTGGGGTGCCCAGGCCGTGCGCCCGGGGGCGTCGGATCGGTGGGTTGATCGCGGATGGTGGGAGTGACTTCGGCGTTGGTGTTGTGAGGGTGGGGGACGGGGTGTTGGACGTATTGGTGGGTTGTGGGCGGTGCTTGGGTGGGCGTGGTTTGGGGTGATTGACGGGCGTTCTGGCTGGTGCGGGGGCGTGGTGGAGTTGTGAAGGGAACGCTTCATAACTGTGAAGATATCCCTTCATAGTTATGAAGGCAATGCTTCATACCTTGGGACGGGTAATCTTGGCGGCATGAGTGAGGGGCTCAGTGATCCCAGGGCGATGCGGGCGCTGGCCCACCCGGCGCGCCTGATGATCCTCAATCGGCTGGGTCTCGAGGGCAGTGCCACTGCCACTGAAGTGGCGGAGATCGCGGGGATCACGCCCAGTGCCGCGAGCTATCACCTGCGCATGCTGGCCAAGTACGGGTTCGTGGAGGACGCGCCGCCGCGTGGTGATGGCAGGGAACGGCTGTGGAAGAGCGTGAACAAGCCGATCAGCGTCGGAGTCAAGCCGGGCGATCAGCCGGACGTACGGGATGCCAAGGTGGCTCTGATGCTGGCGTTCCGCCGGGAAGCGCATGAAGAGGCGGATCGCGCTATGGCGGCCGTTGAGGCTGAGCCTGATGAGTGGCGGGATGTCACCCGGTTCAACCGGATGCGGATCAGGGTCGACCCGGAGGAGCTGGCTCAGCTCAACGAGTCGATCGAGAAGCTGGTCGAGCCGTACCTCATTGCCAATCGCGATGAGAAGGCCGCGCCGAGCGGGGCCAGGATCGCCGAAGCGCAACTGAACCTTTTCCCGGTCGCGAAGAGGCCGACGCCGGGGCTGCCTACCGAGGATCACGATGCGGCCGGCTGATGTGGAGCCGGCAAGGGTTGGGCGGAGGGCCTGGTTGAGGCGGTGGTTGACGTGCGGAATCGTGCTCTGGTCCGCGGCTGAGGTGCGGGTTTGGTCGGGCGGTTTGTGGGGGTGAGCTGCCGGGCGTTGGTCGAGTTGCAGGAAGCGGCCGGTGTTGGCGCGGTGCATGTCAGATGTTGATGGTGTTTGGTGCCTGGATGACTGAGTGATCACGATGGGGGTGGGTGTGAGGATAGAGAGCTGGATGTCTGATTGACCGTTGACGGTCAGGCTGGGCTGGTGCGGGAGGTAGACTTTTCGGTGGCCTGTGACCACAGGCCGACTTCGCATGCCCCACTGCGGACCGCGCCATCGGTCCGGGCCATGGGCCCGGCTGGCGGGGTTTCGGGGCATCAGGGCGGCAGACGACGCGCTGCTGCGGCACAACCGAGAACCGCGCCCTTCCGCAGGGCGCCAAGACCTGGAGGACCAGCACATGGCCCCCGTCGTCACCATGCGACAGCTGCTTGAGAGCGGCGTTCACTTCGGTCACCAGACCCGGCGCTGGAACCCGAAGATGAAGCGATTCATCTTCACCGAGCGCAACGGCATCTACATCATTGACCTGCAGAAGTCGCTCTCTTACATCGACCGCGCATACGACTTCGTCAAGGAGACCGTCGCCCACGGCGGCACCATCCTGTTCATCGGCACCAAGAAGCAGGCTCAGGAGGCCATCTCCGAGCAGGCTGCCCGAGTCGGGATGCCGTACGTCAACCAGCGCTGGCTGGGCGGCATGCTCACCAACTTCTCCACCGTGCACAAGAGGCTTCAGCGGCTGAAGGAGCTCGAGGAGCTCGACTTCGACAACGTCGCGGGCTCGGGGCTCACCAAGAAGGAGCTCCTCATGCGCCGTCGCGAGAAGGACAAGCTCGAGCGCACGCTCGGCGGTATCCGTGACATGGGCCGCGTGCCCAGCGCCGTGTGGGTCGTCGACACCAAGAAGGAGCACATCGCGATCAGCGAGGCCAAGAAGCTTGGCATCCCTGTGGTCGCGATCCTCGACACCAACTGCGACCCCGACGAGGTCGACTACCCGATCCCGGGCAACGACGACGCCATTCGCGCCGTCGGTCTGCTGACCAGGGTCGTCGCCGACGGTGTCGCGGCCGGTCTGATGGCTCGCTCCGGCGCCGCCCGCGGTGACGAGAAGCCTGCCGCCGCCGAGCCGCTGGCCGAGTGGGAGCGCGAGCTCATCGAGCAGGGCACCGGCGAAGCCGCTGCCGAGGCGCCGGCCGAGGCTGAGGCGCCCGCCCCCGCGGCCGAGGCTGCTCCTGAGGCCGCCCCCGCGGCGGAGGCTGCTCCTGAGGCTGACGCCGAGCCGCAGGCCTGACGTCAGCGCTCAGGTACCCGGGGTTTCCCAGGTACGGGCCCGTCCCGGTCGGGTGGGTGAAGAGTCCACCAGGCAGGGCGCGCGCCTTGCTCCGGCGAACGGAACGGCAGGACGAGGGATGTCCCTGGTCCTGCCGTGACCGGGCAAGGAACGGGCCACGAAGACAAGTGAACGGTTGAGCGAGGGGCCGCGGCCTCGCCGGGTGAGTGATCGCCAGGCGAGGACGCTTCCCAGTCAGGCAAGGACCAAGAGCCGGGCTGAGATCGAGGCTCAAGGTTCAGGGCCGATGCCGAGGCTGAGGCTGTGAGCCGGGATCTGGGCCGTAGGTCAAAGGCCTGGGTCGCGGTCCAGGGCCGGGCCTGTGAGGTCGCGGTTCAAGGGCCGTGGTCCAGGGCCGGGCCTGTGAGGTCGCGGTTCAAGGCCCGGGGCCGAGGCCCTGTGCCGAGGTTCGGGCCGGGGCCTGAGGTCTGGGTCGCGGGCTGGGGTTGTGAGCCGAGGTCCGGGTTGCGATCCAGGGTTGGGTCGCAGGCCGGGCCGGTGGTGAGCCGGGCCGTTCCGGGTGACCGGGGCGGATGGCCGGGCCGGGTTGGACCGGGTAGTTCAGCGGGCCAGGGTGGTCGGCCGGGCCGGAGAGGGCGGGTTCGCCCGAACCGGGCGGCGGGCCGGCCGGGTGGCGTCGGTGCTGGCTGGTGATGGTCCAGGATGGTAAGCCAGGGCGAGGCTGGGCAGTATGCCAGGCGAGCCGGGCCCCGAAACGCAAGACAGAGGCTGACGCAAGACAAAGGCTTCCGTACGGCAAGCGCCCGCCGTACGAACCAAGGGTGAGCAGGCGTGCCGTTGCCCGCCCACCTGATCCACGACGACGACGAAATCCCACAAGGAAAAGCAATGGCTTCCGTGAACATGGCCGATGTCAAGCGGCTTCGCGAAATCACCGCTGCCGGCATGATGGACTGCAAGAAGGCGCTCGAGGAGTCCGAGGGTGACTTCGACCGCGCCATCGAGCTCCTGCGCCTCAAGGGCGCCAAGGACGTAGGTAAGCGCGAGGCCCGCACCGCCTCCAACGGCCTGGTCGCGCTCAAGCAGGATGGCGACTCCGCTGCCGCGCTGCTCGAGCTCAACTGCGAGACCGACTTCGTGGCCAAGGGCGAGCGCTTCCAGGAGCTGGCCGCCCAGGTTGTCGAGCACATCCTCGAGACCAAGCCCGCCGACGTGGCGTCGCTGCTCGAGTCGTCCTTCGACGGCAAGAGCGTCAAGGAGCACCTCGACGTCGCCAACGCCGCGCTCGGCGAGAAGATCGAGATCCGCCGGTTCGCGGTCCTCGAGGGCGGCTACATCGGTGCTTACATGCACAAGACCGACCCGGCGCTGCCGCCGGCCGTCGGCGTGCTGATCCAGCTCGACAAGCCGAACGCCGAGGTCGCCAAGGACATCGCGCAGCACGCCGCCGCGATGGCCCCGCAGTACCTCAAGGCCGCCTCCGTCCCGGCCGACGTGGTCGAGAAGGAGCGCAAGCTCTTCGAGGAGATGACCCGCGAGGAGGGCAAGCCCGAGGCTGCCATCTCCAAGATCGTCGAGGGCCGTGTGAACGGCTGGTACAAGGACTTCACCCTCCTCCAGCAGGCCTTCGTCAAGGACAACAAGAAGAGCGTGGGCAAGTACGCCGAGGAGAACGGCGTCGAGGTCCAGGCCTTTGTCCGCTTCAAGGTCGGTCAGGCTTAGGCTTAGGCAAGCAACCGGCCAGGCAGGCTCGCCGCTCAAGGCGGGCCGCCCGGCCAAGGCAAGAAGCAAGCCGACAGCCTGAACTTGATTCACCGAACGAAGGAGGCCGCCGCCGTGCAGGACCACCGGGAGCCAGCCCACGAATCCACACGGACGGCGGCTTCCTCATCTCAAAATCCGCACAACCCGCTCAGATGGAAGCGGGTGATGCTGAAGTTGTCAGGAGAGGCGTTCGCCGGTAGCGAGCCGCTGGGCATCGATCCGGTGATCGTCGATCATCTGGCCGATTCGATCGCCGAGGCCGTCAAGGAAGGCGTACAGGTCGCGGTCGTGGTCGGCGGCGGCAACATGTTCCGCGGCGCCACCCTGTCGCAAGGAGGCATCGACCGCGCCAGAGCCGACTACATGGGCATGCTCGGCACGGTCATCAACTGCCTGGCCCTACAGGACTTCCTCGAGCGGCGGGGCGTCGAGACGCGCGTCCAGACCGCCATCACCATGCAGCAGGTGGCCGAGCCGTTCCTGCCGCGCCGCGCGATCAGGCACCTCGAGAAGGGGCGCGTGGTCATCTTCGGCGCGGGGCTCGGCTCGCCGTACTTCTCCACCGACACCGCGGCGTCCCAGCGGGCCCTGGAGATCGGCGCGGAGGCGCTGCTCAAGGGAACGCAGGTGGACGGGATCTACGACTCCGATCCACGCAAAAATCCGGATGCGGTCAGGTTCGACCATCTTGATTACGGCGAGGTGCTGCTCCGCGACCTCGCTGTCATGGACGCCACCGCGATCAGCCTGTGCAAGGACAACGACCTGCCGATCGTGGTCTTCGACCTCATGGGCGAGGGCAACATCCTGCGAGCGGTACGCGGTGAGAAAATCGGCACGCTGGTGAGTCCCGCAGGCAAATGAGGGAGCGAGCCCGACACCGCCAGCTAGAAGACAGGGAGCCGCTGTGATCGACGAAACCCTCCTCGAAGCCGAGGAAAAAATGGACAAGGCCGTCTCGGTCGCGAAGGAGGACTTCGCGACCATCCGTACGGGCCGCGTCACCCCCTCGATGTTCAACAAGATCAACGCCGAGTACTACGGCACGCCGACGCCGATCCAGCAGCTGGCGTCGTTCCATGTGCCGGAGGCGCGCATGGTGCTCATCCAGCCTTTCGACAAGAGTTCGATGGGCGCCATCGAGAAGGCCATCCGCGATTCCGACCTCGGTGTCAACCCCACCGACGACGGCCAGGTGATCCGCGTGACGTTCCCGGAGCTCTCCGAGGAGCGGCGCAAGGAGTACATCAAGGTCGCCAGGAACAAGGGCGAGCACGCCAAGGTGTCGGTGCGCAACATCCGCCGCTCCGCCAAGGAAGTCCTCGACAAGATGATCAAGGATGGCGAGGCGGGGGAGGACGAGGTCAGGCGGGCCGAGAAGGAGCTCGACGACCTCACCCAGAAGCACGTCGCGAAGATCGACGAGCTGCTCAAGCACAAGGAAGCCGAGCTGCTCGAAGTCTGAGCGGCACGCCGCACGGCGGACCGCGTTCGATGGGCCGCCGCAGGCAGCAGGCCTACGGTGGTCGCGTTGGGCCGGCCGCCGCAGGCAGCGGTTCGCACCTATGGCGGGTCGTCGCAGGCGGTGGTTCGCACTTCCGCGGGTCGCCGCAGGCGGTGGTTTGCACTTACGCGGGTCGTCGTAGGCGGCGGTTCGTGCCTGCGGCGGGTTGTCGTGGGTAAGGGGTTCGTGCCTGCGGCGGGTTGTCGTGGGTAAGGGGTTCGTGCCTGCGGCGGTCGTCGCGGGTAGCGGCTTGGGCCTGCGGTGGTCGCATTGGGCTGGCCGCCGCAGGTAGCGGGTCTTGAACGGCCCTCGCCCCGAGTGGCGGGGGCCGTGGCTCTTGGAGAAACTCTGTGGAAGAACGTACGGCTGACACCAGCTCGAGCGGCGGCGGCCGTACCGGAAGGAACCTGCCCGCCGCGATCGCGGTCGGTGTGGTGCTGGGCGCGCTGGTCATCGGCACGATCTACACGATCAAGGAGCTGTTCCTCCCGGTGGTCGCCGCTGCCGTGGGCGTCGGCGCGATGGAGCTGATCAAGGCCTTCGCCACCCGTGGGATCAAGGTGCCCGCCGTGCCGGTGCTCGCGGGCCTGGTGGCGATGCATGCGGGCGCGTACTGGGGCGGGCCGACGTGGCTGCTGGCCACGTTCGCGGTGTTCGCGTTGGTGCTCCTGGTCTGGCGCATGTTCAGCGACGGGACCGACGGTTACGTACGGGACGCGTCGGCTTCGGTGCTCACGCTGTTCTATCCCGCCATGCTCGCGGCGTTCGTGCCCATGATGCTGCGGCTCCACGACGGCGACCACCGGGTGCTGATCTTCATCGCGGTGACCGTGGCCAGCGACATCGGCGGCTACTTCGCGGGCGTGCTGTTCGGCCGGCACCAGATGACGGCGATCAGCCCGAAGAAGACCTGGGAAGGGCTCGCCGGGTCGGTGATCGCGTGCACGGCCGTCGGCGCGTGGCTCGTGGTCTGGCTGATGCACGGCGCCATCTGGCAGGGCGCGCTGATCGGCGCGCTGGCGGCGGTGCTGGCCACCGTGGGCGACCTGATCGAGTCGATGATCAAGCGGGATCTCGGTATCAAGGACCTGGGCACGATCCTGCCCGGCCACGGCGGTCTGATGGACCGGCTCGACTCGCTGGTGACGACGCTGGTGCCGGTCTGGCTGCTGATGACGCTGTTCTTCTAGCTACCGCTGCTGCGCCTCCAGCGTCTCGGTGGTGACCGGTGAGAGCCAGAGCCACCGTACGGCCTCACCCCCGAACGCGAATCCCGACATGTCTGGCATGTGGGGTGCGTTGGCCAGCATCAGGACCCCCGAATACCGCGGCCCCAACGGGAACGTCGAAGGCTCGTGATACCACTTCGCCGTGTGCCCGTGGCCGAGCCACGTGACCGAGTGCCACGGATACTGCGACAGCCACACCAGCAGCAGCGCCGCGTCGCGCGGGTCCTCGCGGGTGGCCACGGCCAGCTCGATCCTGGCGTACGCGCCCGGCTTGTCGATCCACTGCTCGACCGTGGGCATGCGCTGGCAGCTCATCCCCACCGTGGACAGCACGGTGTAGGCGCGGCCCTGATGCGGCGGCCGTTCGGTGATGCCGACGGTCGGCAGCCGCTCGCCGCTGGCGTCCCAATAGCGTCCCGCGGGACCGAGCGCCCCGTCCAGATGGCCCATCACGAACTGCTGGAACGACGGCCACGACCCCTCGCTGTGCCGCCAGCCCCAGTAGGACCTGGCGTTGGAGAGGCGGGGCAGCAGCCCTTCGAGCGCCTCCGACAGCGCCCACGCGAACGGCGACTCGCCCACCGCGTCGCGGGCGTAGCCGGGCATGCCCCTGCTCATGTCGGCCCAGCCGGGGATGACCGCCAGCAGCTCCTCGTCCTCGTACAGGGCGACCCCGTCCCCCTCCTCGAACCACAGCGCGGTGAGCTGCCCGAGCGGCCTGCGGCCGTCCGGGTGGAGGGTGTTGGCCCTGGGCATCAGCGGCGGCAGGCCGGCGTTGATGCGGGCCAGGTCGACCACCGCCGGGGCGGGGCGATGGTTGGCCAGCCAGACGGCGCCGTGCACCGTGCCGTCGGGCGAGCACAGGTAAGCTACCGAGGAGTCCTCGTCACGCTCGACCACGAGCGTCCGGCTGCCGTACGGGTTACCGGCGGCGAGAACGACCTCGGCGCCACCCTCGCCAGATGTCGACCGAAAAATCGCCATACGTGATGACTGTAGATCCGGTGGCAGCCACGATGCGAGCCGTACCGTAACCAGGAATGCCACCTCCGATCCGAACGTTCATTACCCTGATTGACAGCCACTCAAAGCAAAGGCAGGAACGTGTCCCAGCCCCCAGGCCAGCTCACCTTCGTCGCGCCCCGGCGGGCCAAGCCCGCACGGCACCTGGCCGACCTGTCGATGGCCGACCGGCGGGCCGCGGTCACCGAGCTGGGCGAGAAGGCGTTCCGCGCCGACCAGCTCTCGCGCCACTACTTCGAGCGGCTCACCACCGACGTCGGCGCGATGACCGACCTGCCGGCGGCCTCCCGCGAGAAACTGGCCGCGCTCCTGCCCGACCTGCTGACCTCGGTGAGGGAGATGACCACCGACCGGGGCACCACGCGTAAGACGCTGTGGCGGCTGTTCGACGGGGCGCTGGTCGAGTCGGTGCTCATGCGCTATCCCGACCGGGTCACGATGTGCGTGTCCTCGCAGGCCGGCTGCGGCATGAACTGCCCCTTCTGCGCCACCGGCCAGGCCGGCCTCACCCGCAACATGTCCACCGCCGAGATCGTCGAGCAGGTCGTCGCGGGCGCCCGGGCGCTGGCGGCCGGTGAGGTGCCCGGCGGGCCCGGCCGGGTGAACAACGTCGTGTTCATGGGCATGGGAGAGCCGCTGGCCAACTACAAGCAGGTCATCGGCGCGGTGCGGCGGCTGGTCGAGCCCGCGCCGCACGGGCTGGGCATCTCGGCCCGGGGCGTCACCGTCTCCACCGTCGGGCTGGTGCCCGCGATCGGCAAGCTCGCCGACGAGGGGCTGCCCGTCACGCTGGCGCTGTCGCTGCACGCGCCCGACGACGAGCTGCGTGACACGCTGGTGCCGATCAACACGCGGTGGAAGGTGGCCGAGGTCCTCGACGCGGCGTGGGCGTACGCGGCGAAGACCAAGCGGCGGGTCTCGATCGAGTACGCGCTGATCAAGGACATCAACGACCAGGAGTGGCGGGCCGACCTGCTCGGCAAGCTGGTCCGGAACAAGCTCGTGCACGTCAACCTGATCCCGCTCAACCCGACCCCGGGATCGAAGTGGACGGCTTCCCGGCCTGAGGACGAGCGGGCGTTCGTGCAGCGGCTGGAGTTCCACGGCGTGCCCGTGACGGTACGCGACACGCGCGGCCGCGAGATCGACGGCGCCTGCGGCCAGCTCGCGGCCGCCGAATAACCCACCCGCCGCGAGTTCCCCGGGCGGAACCGGGCTAGTGGGGTGCGATCGAGCGGGCCGCGAAGCCCTCGATCAGGTCGGCGATCATGGCGGCGCCCCTGCTGTTCAGGTGGATGTTGTCCGTGGTGAGCTGGAGGCCGCGGCCCTTGGAGATGGCGTCCAGGCTGCGGCCGAGCAGGAAGTGCTGCATCGCGGCGGTCTGCGCCAGCCGCCCCTCCGCCTGGTAGCGGATGCCGGGAGCCCGGCCCCGCTCCTCCAGGTAAGCCGTCATCCGCTCGTTGAGCGGCAGGTACGTGACACCCTCGGCCGCCGCGACCCGCCGGACGATCTCGCTGTACTCGGCGGCCCGCCGCACCGAGACCGAGTCGAGCTCCTCGCCGATGACGGGCAGGGAGAGCATCGCCACGCGGGCCATCGTCTCGTCCTGGAGGCGGCGGGCGATGGTGGTGAGGTTGGCGGCGTAGGCCTCCGGGGTGGGGTCCGTGGAGAGTTTCCAGCGCTTGCGCAGGGTCTTGGCGAGTGTCCCGCTGAGCGTGGAGTTCGCGTCGTTCGTGCCGATCAGTACGGTCACCACGTCGGGATCCTGGCTCACGACGTCGTCGAGCCGCTTGACCGTCTCCGACGACGGCTCGTAGTTGACCCCGGCGTTGATCACGGTCGCCTCGGGCAGCCGGGAGCGGAGCATGGCCACGTAGTCGGCGCTCACCTGTGCGCGGGTGATGCTGTCACCCAGGCAGATCATTTTCACCGTCGTCTCCTCTAGGGTGAGTGAGTGTTCACTAACCTACCCTACGCCGGAGCCACACGTACGTCCCCAGGCCGATCAGGCACCACACCAGGGTGATGGCGCCGAGCTCGGGGAGCTGGTCGAGGAGGTGACCCCCGTTCGCCGCCTTCATCCAGGCGATGAGCGGGACGGTGAGCCAGTGCAGGGGCGAGGAGCTGAGCAGCAGCATCGCCAGGAACCCCAGCAGCAGCCCCATGATCGAAAGCGCGGGGGAGCTGATGACCGCGCGGCTGGTGAGGGCGCCCAGCGCGGTGCCGGTGAGCGCGGCCAGGGCGTTCAGGACGAGAGCGGCGGCCAGCACGCCGCGCGACGGAGCCTGGCTCACGCCGAGCAGGAGCGCCGCGCCCATGCCGAGCGCCGCGAACGCCACACACGTCACGAACGCCGCCATCAACCCCGCCGCCACCTCCCTGCCCCGCCCGCCCACCTGGATCGCGGACAGCTCGCGCTGCCGGTCGGGCTCGGTGTCGAGGAGACTCCTGGTCGCCCAGGCCAGGATGGGGATGATCAGCACGGCGCCGTCCGTGAGGGCCGCGGCCTCGCCGCCGCGCGGCGCCCGGCTGCCGTAGAGGATCGCCAGCATGGCGAAGGCCAGAAGGAGCGCCTGGAACATGCGGTGCGAACGGATGTAGGCGGCCAGCCGGAACGTGGCCAGGGCGATCATCCGGACTCCTCGATCTCGCGGGCCAGGTAACCCTCGCCGCGCATCCTGGCGAGGAAGTCGTGGACGTCGGACGCGGGCACCGTGACGGCCACGACCGTCCCCCTGTCCTCGACCGGTTCGAGGCCGGGCGCCGTCGTGCTCTCCTTGAGGCGGCCGTCCACCAGCGACCAATGGCGTATCCCGGGCAGCGAGCGCAGGCCGCCCTGGTGGTCGCTGACGATGACGATGCCGCCGCGGCCCGCCACCTCGCCGGCGATCGAAGGGAGCGCTTCACGGGTGTCCACGTCGAGCCCGGCGAACGGCTCGTCCAGGATCAGCAGCCCGGGCTCCGACATCAGCGCCTGGACCAGGCCGACCTTGTGCGCGCTGCCCTTCGACAGCTCGCCCAGGGCGACGGTGAGGAGGTGGCCCATGTTCAGGCGCTCGGCCCACGGCTCCCAGCGGGCGCCATCGCGTACCCGGGACATGTGGCGCAGATAGGCCGTGACCGTGAACGGCTGGGCAGTCGGGAAGCGGTCGGGAGCGAAGCCGACCACCTCGGGACGCCCGGCGATCGTGCCGGTCGTGGGCCGGGTGAGGCCCGCAAGGAGGCGGAGCAGAGTCGACTTGCCTGCCCCGTTCACGCCGGTCAGCTCGATCACATCGCCGGGGGCGAGCTGGGTGTCGACGTCTTCGATGACGAAAGGATCACGTCTTCGGTAGCGGAAGGAGACCTTGGACAGACGCATGGTCTTGTAACGCTATATGTCGGGTCGCATCTCTAGCATAAAGAGCCCCACAATAGAGACGCCCCCAGCACGTTCTCAAGAGGAGTGGGCTTGAATCGCTTTCCACGCGTCATGGGTATGCGTTCAGGCTATGACCCCGCCGAAGTCGACGCCCTGATCGGGCGGATCGAGTCGACCCTGGGCAGGGGCATGCCCACTGTGGAGCCCGTCAGCGCGGACGACGTGCGACGGGCCACGTTCCGAGCCAAGCGTGGCGGATATGTCGAGACCGCGGTCGACTTCGCCCTGGAGGCGTTCGTGGTGGCGCTGGAGACCCAGGCCAAGCGGCCGGTACGCCTCGCCATGGCCGAGCCGACCGGCGAGATGCTGCGCGAGGAGTGGTTCGAGACCCAGGCGGCCCGCGTCGAACGGGTGGCCTTCCGCCCGGGTCGCATGGGCACCGGCTACAACGAGGACGAGATCGACGCCTTCCTGGACCGCATCGTGGCCACCCTGCGCGGGACGACCGACTTCCCGGTGACGGCCAAGGAGGTGCGGGCGGCGAAGTTCTCGACGGTGCTGTTCCGGTCCGGCTACCTCATCGCGGACGTGGACTCCTTCCTGGCCGGCATCGCGGACGTGCTGGAGCAGCGCCGTTAGGCGTTCTCGACCACGGAGAGCAGCCCGCCGAGGTCGGGCAGCCGCTGCTGGATGATCTTCTCGTCGGCGGGCCGCTCGCCCTGGCGGTTGATCCACACGCGCGGGATACCGAGGCGGTGGGCGGGGACCATGTCGTGGAAGTAGCTCTGCGCCACATGCACCCATTGAGTGGGCTCGTACGAGCGCCTGAACGTCTCGAAGTGCGCGTTGGCGGGCTTGTACGCGCCCACGTCCTCTGACGTCAGCACCGCGTCGAACGCCACGGGCAGCCGCCGCCGGGTCTCGGCGATGAAGTCGCGGTCGCAGTTGGTGAGCAGCGCCAGGCGCCAGCCCGCGCCGCGCAGCGCCGACAGTTCGGCGCCCACCTCGGGGAACACCGGCCAGTACGGGATCGTCGTGCCCAGCACCTGGGCGTCGTCCTCGTTCAGCTCCACCTTCTCGTCGGCGCAGGCCCTGCGGAGCGCCTCGGCCAGCACGTGGCGGTAGCGGAGTGTCGGGGACTCGGCCTGCACGACGTGCTCGTGCCGGTTGTACGCCTCCAGCAGCCGCGCCCCCTGACCCGGCGCGATCAGCTCGGCGCTGGTGCGGATGCCGTGCCGCCAGTCGACAAGTGTTCCGAAGCAGTCGAACGTTACCCATCGCATAGATCTCATAATGAGGGACATGGCGATATCCGTGCGTCCCATCGAGCCGCAAGATCTCGCGTACGTGACCCGGGTGCTGACCGAGAGCTGGGGCGGCTCGACCGTGGTGGCCCTGGGCCGCGGGGAACTGGTCGACGCGGCCGCGCAGCCGGGCTTCATCGCCGAGATCGAGGGTGAGCCGGCCGGGATCATCACGTACGCCCGGCGTGGCGACTCCGTGGAGATCATCACGATCGACGCGGTGGTGCCCGGCAGGGGAGTGGGGGCGGCGCTGCTGGACGCGGTGCGCGCCGTCGCGGCCGAGGGCGGGGCGGCCAGGCTCTGGCTGGTCACCACCAACGACAACACGCACGCCCTGCGGTTCTACCAGCGGTACGGGTTCGACCTGATCGCCCTGCACCGCAACGGCGTGGACCGGGCGCGGGACCTCAAGCCGGGCATTCCCGCCGAGGCCGACGGCATCCCGATCCGGCACGAGCTGGAGCTGGAGCTGCTCCTCTGACCCTCCCGCTCCCCGCGCGGGCCGGGATCGGCTCGTCGGTGGCATGGGGGCAGAGCTGGGGTCAGTGGAGGATCTGGTGGAGGGTGGCTGTCAGGCGGGTCGCCGGGTCGTCCTCGCTCGCCGAATCGTCCGAGCGCCAGGCCACGTAGCCGTCCGGGCGCACCAGGACGGCGTCGCAGCCGTACCGCGACTCCCAGTGCCCCTCGACGTCGACCAGCTCCGACCCCACCCGGTACACCCGCACGCCCTCGACCGCCACCCGCGCCCACTCCTCCCCGCCGGGCCCGCACAGCAGCACGAACGAGTCGTGGAACAGGTCGTGGACGCCGATCCGCCGCCCGTCGAGGGAGAGCCAGAGGTGCGGGGCCCGGGTGCCGGGAAGGGCGTGCCGTGACACCCCGTCGCCGAACACCGACTCGGGCGGGGTCCCGGCCATCGCCGTGGACGCGTACCGCTGCCCGAGGACGCACGTGACCGGGTCCACCAGGTCGTCCTCCGGGCCGGAGCCGAACCTGGCGGCCTGGCTGCGCACGGTCACGTCGGCCAGCTCCAGCGCCACCGGGCGGCGCTCGGCCTCGTACGTGTCGAGCAGCGCGTCCGAGGCCCGCCCCGCGAGCACGGCGGCGAGCTTCCAGGCCAGGTTGTGCGCGTCCTGGACGGCCGAGTTGGCCCCCAGTCCCTGGGCGGGCGGCCACACGTGCGCGGCGTCCCCGACGAGGAAGACCCGGCCGGAGCGGTAGCTGTCGGCCACGCCGACCGCCTCCGTCCAGGACGCCTTGCTGACGATCTCGACCGGTACGTCGCGGCCGATGACCGCCTTGGCCGCGGCGACGCAGCGCTCGTCGGTGAAGTCGTCGGGCGACTCCTTGTCCGGGTCGTAGAGCAGGGACAGGCCCCAGTGGTCGCGCAGCGCGTGGGAGACGAACGCCGCCGAGGCGGTGCCGCCGGGTTCGCCGACGATCCAGAACAGGGCCCGCTTGGTGATGATCTCCGACAGGTCGGCCTTGATGACGTAGGTCACGAAGTGCCGCAGGGGGCCGAGGCCGGTGCGGGCGATGCCGAGCCGCTCCCTGGTGGCGCCGCCGTAGCCGTCGGCGCCGATCACGTACCGGGCCCTGATCGTGTGCCGCTCGCCGGTGGCGCGGTCCTCCACCACGGCCGTCACGCCGTCGGCGTCGGGCTCGATCGACCGGCACTGCGTGTCGAACCACAGCTCCGCGCCCTTGGCGCGGGCGGCCTCGATCAGGATGGGCTCGACCGTGCTCTGGTCGGCCATGCAGAGCTCGCCCGCGGTCAGCTCGGGCAGCGCCCGCGGGGACTCGTCGCCGAACAGCCACTGCCACTCGCCCGCCAGCGTCGCGCAGCGGGCCACGCCGGCCTCCTCGTCGAAGGGCCGGCCCGCCTCCTTCACGCGTTCGTCGAGGCCGAGCGACCGGTAGATCTCGAGGGTGCGCGGGTTGATCCCCCGGGCCCGGCCCAGGAGCGACACGCCGGGGTGGCGGTCGACCAGGAGGCAGGGCACGCCCTGGTGGGAGAGGAAGAGAGCCGAGGCGAGGCCGGCGTAGCCGCCGCCGACGATGAGGACGGGGGTCTGCTTCACGACGCATTCTCCAGGGTGCGGGCGGGGTCGTCGACGGTCGGGTGGGTGCCGTTCCGGTGGGCCTGGCGGACGTCGCGTACGTACTCGGGGGACAACATCGCGGTGATGATCGCGACGCCGCCGCGGCGGACGCGGATCTCGCTGCCGGCGGCCCTGCCGACCAGGCGGATGCGCCGCGCGGAGCCCTCCGCGGGCACCTGGTGGTCCTTGACCTGGCCCCTGCCGCTCCAGCGCAGGTCCTGGTGCTCGACGGTGGCGTCCTCGGGGACCAGCAGCTTGACCACGCCGCGGTCGAGGTCGAGCCGCAGCTCGATCTCGGCGGGCAGGCCGGGGGAGCGCAGGTCGACGGTGGTCTGGCCGTAGCGGGTGCGGATCTCGAAGCGGCCCGCGGTGGTCCAGTTGCCCAGGCGCCGGGTGACGGCGTGGTCGGTGTGGATGCGTTCGATGTCGCTCATGAGGTTGATAGTTGCAGTGAAACTAGTTTCACGTCAACTAGTAATTTTGAGGCTAGTATTGGCCCATGGCTCTCGATCGTGGCTCGCCGCTCGCCCTGACCGTGCTGGCCCTGCTGCGCCACCAGCCGCTGCATCCGTACGGGATCCAGCGCATGCTCAAGCAGTGGGGCAAGGACCTGGTCGTCAACGTGGGCCAGCGGGCCGGCCTCTACCGGACCATCGACCGGCTGCTGGAGGCCGGCCTGATCAGCGTCCGGGAGACCGAGCGCGACCAGCAGTACCCCGAGCGCACGGTCTACGAGCTCACCGCCGAAGGCGGGACGGCGCTGCTCAAGTGGCTGGACGAGATGCTGGCCACGCCCAGGCAGGAGTTCCCGCAGTTCCCGGCCGCGCTGGCGAACGCGCTCATGCTCGCCCCGGAGGACCTGGCGGCGGCGCTCGAGCGGCGCGAGCGGGCGGTCGCCGAAACGCTGGCCGGGCTGGAGGCGAGCCTGGCCGACGATGCCGACCTGCCGCGCATCACCATGCTGGAGATCGAATACCTGCGCGAGGTGACGGCCGCGGAGACCCGGTGGCTGCGCGCGGTCATCGACGACCTGCGGGCCGGGCGGCTCACCTGGTCGCGGGAGTCGCTGGAGGAGGTCGCGGCGGAGCGAGAGTGACCGGGGCGGGCTCGGCCCGCGGCCTGTGCAGCAGGGCCACGATCACCGCGGTCACCGGGGCGGCCAGGAACGCGCCGATGATCCCCCAGAGCAGGCCGCCCACCGCGATCGCCACCAGGATGATCACCCCGGGCAGGTCGAGAGCCTTGCCGTAGACCTGCGGCGCCAGCACGTGCCCCTCGATCTGCTGAATCGCCACGGTCACCCCGACCACGATCAGCGCCACCAGCCAGCCCTTGGCCACGAGCGCCACCACCGCGGCCAGCAGCCCCGCCGTGAACGCCCCCACGATCGGCAGGAACGCCCCCACGAACGTCAGCACCGCCAGCGGCAGCGCGATGGGCACGCCCAGGATCCACAGCGCGAGGCCGATGAAGAACCCGTCCACCGCACCCACGATCGCGATCCCGCGGATGTAGCGGCCGATCACGGAGAAGATCAGGACGCCGGTCTCGGTGATGCGGGCCCTGGCCGAAACGGGCGCGAGCTCCACGAGCCAGTGGAAGAGCCGGTCGCCGCCGTGCACGAAGTACACCGACAGGACGAACGCCACCGCCGCCCCCACCACGATCTCGCCCGCGGTCCTGACCCCGGCCAGCGCGCCCGTGGCGATCTGGCGGCCCTGGGCGGTCAGGTACTCCTTGGCCTGCGCGGCGAGCTTGCGCGGGTCGACCCCGAACCTGGAGGTCAGGTCGTACAGGTTGTCGAGCACCCTGGTGAGGCTGACCCGCAGCTGCGCGACGCTGTCGATGGTGGGCGGCACCAGCAGCGCGATCAGCCCTCCGGCCAGCACGATCCCGCCGACGAAGACGATCGCGGTGGCCAGGGCGCGGTTCACCCCGCGTGACCTGAGCCAGCGGGCCGGGGGCAGCAGCAGCGCCGTGATGAACACGCCGACGATGACCGAGATGACCACCGTGGCGATCTGGTTGAGGCAGAAGCCGACCACCGCGATCAGCGCGACCCACCCGAGCAGCCGCCACGGCCCCATCCCCTGCCCCCTATCGTGCCTGGTCAGAGGCCTTCCCCGGGGGGATGGGGGGCAACCCTGGTCAGGCGGGCGGCGTCAGGTGGAGGCGCTGGGAGCGCTTGTTCTCCTCGTACGTCTCCCGCGCCGCGCCGGTCGTGCCGCCGACCTCCGCGACCGGCACGTCCCACCACGCCTCGGAGGAGGGGGCGTCGTCCGCCATCGGGTCGGTGCGTACGTAGATCACCGTGGTCCTGTTCCCCGAGCGGGCCTCCTCGAGCGCCTTGCGCAGGTCGGCGACCGACTCGGGGCGCAGCACCGTGGCGCCGAGGCTGGCCGCGTTGGCGGCCAGGTCGACGGGCAGCGGCCCGCCGTCGCGATGCCGGTACGAGGTGCCGAGCCGCTCCGCGCCCACGCTCTCCGACAGGCGGCCGATGGAGGCGAACCCGGAGTTGTCCACCAGGACGACCACCAGCTTGATCCCCTCGGAGATCGCCGTGATCAGCTCCTGGGCCATCATCAGGTACGAGCCATCGCCCACCAGGACGAACACCTCGCGCTCCGGCACCGCCATCTTGACGCCCAGCCCGCCGGCGATCTCGTAGCCCATGCAGGAGTAGCCGTACTCGACGTGGTAGTTGCCGGGCCCGCTCGGCCGCCAGAGCTTGTGCAGGTCGCCGGGCATCGAACCGGCCGCGCACACCACCACGCCGTCCTCGGCCGCCGCGGCGTTGACCGCGCCGATCACCGCGGACTGGGGCAGCGGCGAGCCCTCCAGCGAGTAGGCCCGGTCCACCGCCGCGTCCCACTCCCTGGTCAGCTCGGCGGCCCGCGCGCGGTAGTCCTCCGGCGCGCCCCTCCAGCCCGCGAACGCCTCGACCAGGTCCGCCAGCCCGTCGCGGGCGTCGCCGACCAGTTGCAGTCCCGACAGCTTGGCGGCGTCGAAGGCGGTGATGTTGAGGTTGAGGAAGCGGGCGTCGGGAGCGAAGATCGTCCGGGAGGCGGTGGTGAAGTCGCTGTACCGGGTGCCCACGCCGACGATCAGGTCGGCCTCGCGGGCCAGCGCGTTGGCGGCCGTGGTGCCGGTGGCGCCGATCGCGCCCACGGCGAGCGGGTGCCCGTACGGGAGCGCGCCCTTGCCGGCCTGCGTCTCGGCGACCGGGATGCCGTACGTCTCGGCGAAGATCCGCAGCTGCTCCGTGGCCTCGCTGTAGATCGTCCCGCCGCCCGCGACGATCAGCGGGCGCACGGCCGACTTGACCAGCTGGGCCGCCCGGAACACGGCGGCCCGCTCGGGGCGCGGCCTGGGGACGTGCCAGACGCGGCGCGCGAACAGCTCCTCCGGCCAGTCGTGGGCCTCCGCCTGCACGTCCTGCGGCAGCGCCAGCGTCACCGCGCCGGTCTCGGCCGGGTCGGTGAGCACGCGCATGGCGGCCAGCAGCGCCGACGGGAGCTGCTCGGGGCGGTTGATCCGGTCCCAGTAGCGGGAGACCGGCTTGAAGCAGTCGTTGACCGAGATGTCGTACGAGCGCTGGTCCTCCAGCTCCTGCAGCACCGGGCCCGCCACGCGGGTGGAGAAGATGTCGCCGGGCAGCAGCAGCACCGGCAGCCGGTTGATCGTCGCGCCCGCCGCGCCCGTGATCATGTTGGTCGCGCCGGGGCCGATGGAGGTGGTGCAGGCCAGGGTGGCCAGGCGGTTGCTGGCCCGGGCGTAGGCGGCGGCCGTGTGGACCATGGCCTGCTCGTTGCGGCTCAGGTGGTAGGGGAGGTCCTCGGTGGAGGTGGCCAGCGCCTGGCCGAGCCCGGCCACGTTGCCGTGGCCGAAGATGCCGGAGCAGCCGCCGAAGAACCTGCGCTCCACGCCGTCGCGCTCGCTCCACTGCTGGGCCAGGAAGCGCACGACGGCCTGGGCGACGGTCATATAGGTCATGAAGTCCTCCCGAACGGCAGTCTCGGGTCTGTGGGCTGGCTTTCCCAGGAGGAGCGGATCCACGCGTGGCGGGGGTCGTCGCAGAAGGCCATCGAGCGTTCCTCCGCCGGGCCCGCCAGGACGTTCAGGTAGTAGAGGTCGTAGCCGGGGGCGGCCATGGCGGGGCCGTGGTAGCCGTACGGGACGAGGACGACGTCACCCGAGGAGACCTCGGCCAGGGTGTCGATGTGGCCGCGTTCGGAGGAGTAGACGCGCTGGTAGGCGTTGCCCTGGCCGGCCACCTCGAAGTAGTAGATCTCCTCCAGGACCGCCTCGCCGGGGTTGTCGGTGTCGTGTTTGTGCGGCGGGTACGACGACCAGTTGCCGCCCGGGGTGATGACCTCCACGGCCATGAGCTTGTCGCAGTCGAAGGCGCCGGGGGCACAGAAGTTGTTCACCTGGCGGGTGGCCTGGCCCGCGCCGCGGATCTCGACCGAGACCTGGTCGGCGGGCACGTGGCGGGGCTCGAGGGCGCGGGTGGCGAGGGCGGAGGGCAGGGCGATGCGCCCGGTGCCCCGGAGGGTGACGTGGGAGCCGATCGGCACGTAGGCGAAGTCGCTCGGCCCGCTGAAGACCGAAGGCCGTCCCGTCAGCTCGAACGTCGCGGCGGAGGTGGTGACCGTGCAGGATCCCGACAGCGGGAGGACCAGCGTCTCCTCGTCGCCGGTGTCGAACGAGACCGGTGTGTCCGCCAGGTCCACGATGCGCAGGCCCGAGTACGTCCAGCCCGCCAGGGACGGGGTGATCTCGACGGACCAGGGGCCGTTCGCGGCCTTGCCGAACGGAACGTATGTCATGCGCGGGTCTCCCGTACCAGTGCCGCGGCGTTGTCCACCGCTTTCGCTACGTCGTCATCCGGAGGGTAGAGCAGGGCTCGGCCCACGACGAGGCCGCGTACGCCGGGAAGGCTCAGGGCGCGGTCCCAGTCGGCGTAGGCGGCGTCGATGTCCGGCGGGTCGCCGCCGAGCAGCAGTGCGGGCAGGGTGGTGGCGGCCATCACGCGCTCCATCTCCGCCACCGCCGGGATCTTGAGCCAGGTGTAGGCGGAGGTGGTGCCGAGCGCCTGGGCGATGCTGATCGCGCGGATCACGGCCTCGGGGGACAGGTCGTTGCGCAGCGCCCCGGACTCGGAGCGCCGCGCCCAGAAGGGCTCCACCATGGCCGGCAGGCGGTGGCGGGCCAGGTCGGTGACGGCCCGGGCGCAGGACTCCAGGGTGGCCACCGTGGCGGGGTCGGCCGGGTCGATGCGGAGCAGCATCTTGCCGCCGTCCAGGCGCATCTCGTCGATCGAGGCCGCGTCGAAGCCGGTGAAACGGTCGTCCACCTCGAAGACCGAGCCCAGCAGGCCGCCCCGGTTCATGGAGCCGAAGGCCAGCTTGCCCTCCAGGGCGCCGAGCAGGAGCAGGTCCTCCATGACGTCGGGGGAGGCGAGGATGCCGTCCACGCCGGGGCGGGAGAGCGCCACCTGGAGGCGGTCGAGCAGGTCGGCGCGGCTGGCCATGGCCAGCGGGCGGTCGCGTACGCCCAGGGCGCCGCGGGCCGTGTGGTCGGCGGCGATGATCAGCAGTCGCTCGCCCTCGCCGGGCAGGCCGCGCCGCTGCCGCCGGGCCGCGGCCTCGGCGATCTCCTCCGGCCGGGTGGCCCGGATCTGGGTGAGCCGCTCGTAGCCGGAGGTCCTGGGCAGGGTGAGGTCGCTCAAGAGCCCGCTCCGTTCAGCAGGTCTTCCACCTCGGCCGTGGACGGCATGGCGTCGGCGCAGGCCAGCCGGGCGGCCACGAACGCGCCCGCCGCGTTGGCGAAGCGCACCGTCCGCTCCAGCGGCCAGCCGCGCAGCAGCCCGAGGCAGATCGCCCCGCCGAACGCGTCACCCGCTCCGATGCCGTTGACCACCTTCACCTCCACCGGTTCCGCCACCACGCTCTCCTCGGAGGTACGCGCGAGAACCCCCTCAGGGCCCATTTTCACGATCGCGACCTTCACCCCGGCGTCCAGGAGCGCCTGCGCGGCGGCCTCCGGGTCGCGCACGCCGACCGCGTTCTCCACCTCGTCGAGGTTGCCGACCGCGACGTTCGCGTACGGGAGCGTCCGCCGCGCGGCCTCGTGGGCCGCCTCCCGCGACTTCCACAGCGACGGCCGCCAGTCGAGGTCGAACACGGTCCAGCCCGACGTGCGCGCCGACAGCGCGGCGGCGTGGGCGGCGGCGCTCGGCTCCTGGCTCAGCCCGGTCAGCGAGAACCAGAACAGGCTCGTCTCCGCGATGGCCCCAATGTCGAGATGGGACGGGGAGATCTGCAGGTCAGGCGGGTGCTCGCCGCGGTAGAAGTAGATCGGGAAGTGGTCGGGCGGGAAGATCTCGCAGAACGTCACGGGGGTCGGCGGGCCCTCGACGGTGCTCACGAAGGCGTCGTCCACTCCGAACCCGCGGATCGCCCTGCGGACGAACTCTCCGAAGGGGTCCGCTCCCACGCCGGTGATCACGGCGGAGCGCAGCCCGTGGCGCGCCGCGGCCACGGCGACGTTGGTGGGGCTGCCGCCGAGGAACTTGCCGAAGGATTCGACGTCGGCCAGGCCGACACCGGTCTGCAGCGGGTAGACGTCGACGCCGGAGCGCCCGAACGTGATCAGGTCGTACAAAGCACCTCCAGGATGGAGCTTACCTTCGACACTATGGCATATTGTCATGACATTCGGATGTCCGCTATGTAACCTAATGTCCCTCAGCTCAAACCCCCGGGCGACTCACAACACGCCTGTTCGGACGGTTGGCTCCCGGCCCGATGAGCAAAGACACAGCGTGTGAGCACTCTCCGTAAATTTGGCCAGGCCTTTACGTCATATGGATGTCATGACATATTGGCCCAGGGCGTTACCTCCTTACGGACCTGTCGGAGGGTTTGGATGGCATTGCGGAAACGGTCGATAGGTGTGGTCGCGGTCATCACCGCGGCCGGGCTGGGGCTCGCGGCCTGCGGCCAGTCGTCCGGTGGCGGCGGAGGCGGTGACGCCATCGAGCTGACGATCACCCAGAACGCCATCGCGGGCGGGAAGAACGCCGCCGGCGCCAACTTCATCGCGAACTGGGTGATCCCCAAGTTCGAGGCGGCGCAGAAGGCGAAGGGCAAGAACGTCAAGGTCAAGTTCGTCCCCAGCGGCGTCGACGACGAGCAGTACAAGACCAAGCTCTCCCTGGACCTCAAGTCAGGCAAGGGCGCCGACGTGATCGACATCGACGGCATCTGGGCGGGCGAGTTCGCCGAGGCGGGTTACCTCAAGCCGCTGGCGGACCTGGTCGGCGCGGACGCCGACAGCTGGGACGGCTGGTCGCAGATCCCCGAGGCCGTCCAGGGCCTGGCCACGTTCAACGGCAAGAAGTACGCGCTGCCCGTCGGCACCGACGGCCGGGTGCTCTACTTCAACAAGACGCTCTTCCAGAAGGCCGGGCTGCCGGCCGACTGGCAGCCGAAGAGCTGGCAGGAGGTCCTCGACGCCGGGACGAAGCTGAAGTCCTCCGGCGTGCCCGTGCCGATCCAGATCAACGCCGGCACGGCGATGGGCGAGGCCACCTCCATGCAGGGCGTGCTGCCGCTGCTCGCGGGCGCGGGCGGCGAGGTGCAGAAGGACGGCAAGTGGGCGGGCGCCTCCCAGCCGCTGAAGGACGCGCTCGGCCTCTACCAGAAGATCTACGGCGGCGGCCTCGGCGACCCCAAGCTCCAGCAGGAGGCCAAGGGCCGCGACAAGTCGTTCCAGCAGTTCGCCACGGGCAAGATCGGCATCCTGATGGAGGGCGACTACTTCTGGCGCGGCGTCGTCAACCCCGCGACCGGCGTGGCCAAGATGGCCGACCGCGACCAGGTCGTCGGCTATGCCATGATCCCCGCGATGGAGCCCGGCAAGGGCATCCGCGGCCAGGACTTCGTCAGCATGTCGGGCGGCGCGCTGCGTGCGGTGAACCCCAACAGCAAGCACCCGAAGGAGGCCTTCGAGCTGGCGACCTTCACGCTCTCTCCGGAGGGGCTGAAAGAGGAGACCAAGGACGGCAACGTGCGCATCACGCCGCGCACCGACGTCAACAAGGAGATCCTCGCCGGTGAGCCGCTGCTGACGTACATCTCGGAGAAGGTGCTGCCGCTGACGGCCTACCGGCCGCCGGTGGCCGTCTACCCGCAGGTGTCGGTGGCGCTGCAGGAGGCCACGGCCGCGGTGGTGGGCGGCACGGCGCCCGACCAGGCGGCGGCCGACTACCAGAAGAAGCTCGAAGGAATCGTCGGTGGCCCTGGCAACATCGCCTCCTGAGCCCACCGAGGCCGCCGCGCCGGGCCGCTACAGCTCGGACGCGGCGGGTCTGGGCAGGCTGCGGGCAGGGGCCTTCGTGGCCCCCGCCCTGCTGCTCGTCGCGGTCTTCCTCGTCTTCCCCGCGCTCTGGGTGCTCTATCTCGGCCTCACGAACTACCGCCTGACCGGCGCCGCCGCGGCGGCGCCCCAGTTCGTCGGGCCGGCCAACCTCATCGACGCGGTCTCCAACCCGGAGTTCTGGAGCTCCACCTGGCTGACGGTCGAGTTCGTGGCGGGCTCGGCCGTCATCGGGCAGGTCGGGCTCGGCTTCACGATCGCCTGGTTGCTGCGCGACCGGCGCGGGCCAGTGAAGCGGGTGGTCGAGGGCCTGGTCATCCTGGCCTGGATCCTGCCCAGTGCGATCGTGTCGTTCCTGTGGGTGGCGCTGCTCGACCGCGACGCGGGCACGCTGAACGCGCTGCTCGGCATCCAGGGCTTCGCCTGGCTGCTCGACCACCCCATGCTGTCGATCATCGTGTTCAACATCTGGCGCGGCACGGCCTTCTCGATGATGTTGTACGGCGCCGCGCTCGGGAACGTGCCCCCGTCGCACCTGGAGAGCGCCCGCCTGGCCGGGGCCTCCGGCTGGCAGCAGCTCAGGGATGTGGTGTTCCCGCACATCAGAGGCCACATCCTGACGAACCTGCTGCTGATCAGCCTGTGGACCTTCAACGACTTCACCCCCTTCCTGCTCACCGCGGGCGGCCCCGACGGCAAGTCCGAAGTGCTGGCCGTGCACGTGTACAAGGTCGCGCTGCAGAGCGGGGAGCTGGGCCACGGCGCCGCGGTCTCCACGATCATCCTGCTCATCAACCTGGTCGTGGCGGTGTTCTACCTGCGGCTGCTCCGGAGCAAGAAATGACGCGTTTCGTGCTGGGCCGGATCGGCTTCTACACGCTGATCGCGGTGCTGCTGGCCTTCTTCACGATCCCGCTGCTGTGGCTGGTGACGGCGCCCTTCACGTCTAACCCGACGTACCAGGTCACGGTGCCCGACTTCACCTTGGAGAACTTCAAGGCGGTCGTCGAGCATCCGTACGCGCTGCCGTCCCTCTACAACTCCGTGCTGCTGTCGGTCGGCACGGCCGTCCTGGTGGTGATCATGGCCGGGCTGGCCGCGTACGCGCTGAGCCGGGTGCGGCTGCCCGGCCGGGACGCGCTGCTCTACGCGTTGCTGCTGCTGTCGTCGATCATCACGGGGACGGCGGCCATGGTGCCGTTGTTCCAGCTCGCGGTGGAGCTCAACCTCATCGACTCGCAGCTCGGGCTGATCCTCATCCTGACCGGCGGGCTGCTGCCGGCGGCGATCTTCATGCTCAAGGACTTCATGGACTCGACGCCGAAGTCGTACGAGGAGTCGGCGCGGGTGTTCGGGGCCACGCCGCTGCAGATCGTGCGGCACGTGGTGGTGCCGCTCGTACGTCCTGGTCTGGCGACGGTCGCGGTCTGGGCCGTGGCCAACGTGTGGGGAAACTTCCTGATGCCGTATCTGCTGCTGAGGGACGTCGAGCAGTATCCGGCGGCGGTGATCACGTACACCCTCTACACCGAGGGCGGCCAGGCCAACCTCAGCATGTTGTCCACGTTCGGCCTGCTGTACTCGATTCCCGTGGTGCTCATGTACCTGTTCGTCAGCAAGAAGTACGGCTTCCGCTTCCACGGAGGGATCAAGCGTTAATGGCCGGAATCGAACTACGCGGGCTGACCAAGGTCTATCCCGGCGGGGTGAAGGCGCTCGACTCGCTCGATCTGGTCATCCCCGACGGCGAGTTCTTCGCCCTGCTCGGCCCCTCCGGCTGCGGCAAGACCACGCTGCTGCGCACGATCGCCGGCCTGGAGACCGCCACCGGCGGGGCCGTGGTCATCGGCGACCGGGACGTGACGGGCGTGCAGCCCGGCGGCCGGGACGTCGCCATGGTCTTCCAGGACTACGCGCTCTTCCCGCACATGGACGTCACGGACAACATCGCCTACCCGCTGCGCATCAAGAAGGTCGCCAAGGGCGCCCGCCGCGACAAGGCCGCCGAGGTGGGGGCGCGGCTCGGGCTGGAACAGCTCATGGATCGGCGGCCGGGCCAGCTCTCGGGCGGGCAGCAGCAGCGGGTGGCGCTGGCCAGGGTGATGGCCACGCAGGCGCAGGCGTTCCTGTTCGACGAGCCGCTGTCCAACCTGGACGCCCGGCTGCGGCTGGAGGCGCGTACGTTCCTGAAGAAGCTCCAGCGCGAGCTCGGCGTCACCACCGTCTTCGTCACCCACGACCAGGCGGAGGCCCTGGCCATGGCCGACCGGATGGCCGTCATGGAAGCCGGGCACATCCGGCAGATCGGCACGCCGGCCGAGGTCTTCCAGCGGCCCGCGAACACGTTCGTGGCCGGATTCATCGGCTCGACACCCATGAACCTGCTCGACGGCGTCGTACGAGGTGACACGCTGGAGGTGGCAGGGTGCAAGGTGGCGGTCCCGGCCTCGGCCGAGGGACGGCTCTCCGACGGGGAGAAGATCGTGTACGGCGTGCGACCCGAATACCTGGCCTACTCGCCCGAGCCCGGCGGGGGCGCGCTGGGCGGCAAGGTGGCCATCGTGGAGAACCTCGGCGCGTCCCACCTGGTGACCCTCGACGTCAACGACGTGACCGTGCAGGCCGTCGTGCCCGAGGGGAGCGAGCCCGAGATCGGCGACGACGGCTACGCGACGCCCCGGCGCGACCGCGCCCTCGTCTACCGGGACGGGGAATTGGTGTGAGGGGTCACTGGAGCCTGGACGACCGGCTGGAGCGGATCCTGCGCGAGGTGCCCTTCGAGGTGCCCGCGGGGACCGCCGCCGTGACCGTGCGGCTGGCGTACGACCGGTCGCAGGGTGTCATCGACCTCGGCTGCGGCGCTCCCGGCGGCTTCCGCGGCTGGTCGGGCGGCGCGCGTGACGAGTACACGATCACCCCGGACTGGGCGACGCCCGGCTACCTGCCGGGCGAGCCTGAGGCGGGCACGTGGCACGTGTGGCTGCGGCTGCACCGCATCCCGCCGCAGGGCCTCGACTACTCGCTGGAGATCACCACCTCGGCCGTCGCCCCCGCCGAGCCGGTGGCCGAGGAGCCGCCGCACGGGGAGCGCCCGCCCCGGCGGGACGTGCCCTCCGTCGACGGCCTGCGGTGGTTCGCGGGCGACTTCCACGCCCACACCCTGCACAGCGACGGCAGCCTGACCATCGCCGAACTGGCCGAGCTGGCCCACGCGGGCGGCCTCGACTTCCTGGCCGTCACCGACCACAACACCGTCAGCCACCACCCCTGGCTGGGCAAGATCGACCGTGGGATCACGCTCATCCCGGGTCAGGAGGTCACCACCGACCGGGGCCACGCGAACGTGTTCGGGGAGGTCGGCTGGGTGGACTTCCGGCAGCCCGCCGACTCCTGGGTCGAGCACGCCGAGCGCGCGGGCGGGCTGATCTCGATCAACCACCCGCTCGGCGGCGACTGCGCCTGGCTGCTGCCCATCACCCGGCGGCCGCGGATCGCCGAGGTCTGGAGCTCCGGCTGGTGGGACCGCCGCTGGGGCGCGCCGCTGGCCTGGGCGGACGCCTGGCGCGACGACGTGATCGCGATCGGCGGCAGCGACTTCCACCGCCACGGCTCCGACGGCCTGCCCGGCGGACCGACGACATGGGTGCTGGCCGAGGACACGAGCACGGTGCTGGACGGCGTGCGCGCCGGGCGCACCGCCGTCTCCACCGGCCCCGACGGGCCGCTGCTGCTCAGGCTGGGCGACGAACTGCTCGCCCTGGACGCCGACGGCCTGGTCCTGGTACGCCCCGACGGCACCCGGCAGGTCGTACGCGGGGAGCGCGTCCTGCTGCGGGCCCTTGACGGACGCCACCGCCTGGAAACTTACGAGAACGAGGTGATCGCACTGTGCGAGTGAAAGTCGCCAACGCGCCCGTGAGCTTCGGCGTGTTCGAGCTGGCCACCGAGCCGCCACCGTTGAGCGCCGACGAGATGGTCCGGGCGCTGTCCGAGGCCGGGTACGAGGGCATCGACTCCGGGCCGATCGGCTACCTGGGCACCGGATCCGGGCTCGCCGACCGGCTGGCCGGGAACGGGCTGCTGCTCGCGGGCGGCTGGGTGGACCTGCCCTACAGCGACGCGGCGGCGTACGACGCCGGGCTGCCCGCGCTGGAGGCCGCGCTCGACGTGTTCGCCGCCGCGCCGCCGGCGCCCGAGGGGTTCGGGCCCCGGCCCACGCTGGCCTGCTCGGGGTCGCCGGAGCGGTTCGCGCGCCCGGGTGGGAGCGTTCCAGGATTGGCGGCGTCCGAGTGGGCGGGCTACGCGGCCCGGGTGCAGAGGGCGGTCGACCGGTGCCGCGAGCGCGGGCTGGAGCCCGTGTTCCACCACCACCTCGGCACCTACGTCGAGACCCCCGACGACGTCGAGCGGCTGCTGGAGCTGACCGACGTGCAGCTCTGCCTGGACACCGGCCACCTGCTGCTGGCCGGGGGCGAGCCGGTGAGCGCGCTGCGCGACTGGTCGGGCCGGGTCGGGCACGTGCACATCAAGGACGGCGACACGAAGATCCTCGCCCAGGCCCTGGCCGACGGCGTGGACCTGCGCGAGCTCATGGGGCGCGGCGGATTCGCCCCGCTCGGTGAGGGCGAGCTGGACCTACCCGCCGTGGTGCGCGTCCTGGACGAGATCGACTACGCGGGATGGGTCGTCATCGAGCAGGACACCCTGCCCGGACGCCGCACCGTCGCCCAGAACATCGCCGACCAGGCGGCCAACCGCCGCATGCTGGAGGACTTGGGACTGTGAGAATCGCGCTGGTGGGATGCGGCGCCGTCACGCAGGCGGTCTATGTGCCGTTGCTGTCGAGGCGGCGCGACCTGTTCGAGGTGGTCGCGGTCTGCGACCTGTCGCGGACGCTCGCCGACGCGGTGGGTGACCGGCTGGGCGCCGCCGGGCGCTTCACGTCGGTGGCTGAGCTGCTCTCGGCCGGGGGTTTCGAGGCCGTGCTGGTCCTCGCCTCGGGCTCGCACGGGGAGACGGTCGGCCGGGCGCTGGCCGGCGGGTACGCCGTGCTGTGCGAGAAGCCGCTCGCGCTGACCAGGGCCGAGGTGGCCGGCCTCCCCGAGGGGCGGCTGATGGTGGGCTACATGAAGCAGTACGACCCGGCCGTGCGCCGGGCCGAGGAACTGCTGGCCGAGCTGGGCGGACCGGAGGCGATCAGGTCGGTCGAGGTGACCGTGCTGCATCCGAGCGGGGAGTCGCAGCTGGCGTTCGCGAACCTGACGCAGGCGCGGGACGTGGATCCGGGGCTGCTCGACTCGTTGCGGGCCGCCGAGCGCGATCTGGTCTCGCGGGCGCTGGGGGAGTCGGCGCCGGAGCAGGTACGGGCGCTGTACGGGGTGGCCTTGGGATCGATATGCCATGATTTGTCGCTCTTGAGGCGCTTTACCGGGTCTCCTGCGGAAATTTCGTACGTTGAGGCGTGGGGGCCCGCGCCGGGGTCCATCGAGATCACCGGGCCCCTTCCCGTCCGGGGGCGGTTCTCGATCCGCTGGCACTACCTGGAGGACTACCCGGCCTACCGCGAGACCGTGGCCATCCACCACGACAGGGGCTCGCTGGAGCTGGTCTTCCCCTCGCCCTACCTGATGAACGCGCCCACCACGCTCACCGTGGTCTCCGGCGCTGAGAGCCGCACCGAATACCGCGACGTGACCGAGGCGTTCGAGGTACAGCTGGCCGCCTTTCATGCTTTCGTGAACGATGGCAAGCCGCCCCTCACCGACGCGGGCGGCGGGCTGGAGGACATCGTGACCGCCCAGCGGATCGCCGCTCGTTACGCCGTACAGCATGATCTGCCCATCGGAGGGGAGGCCATGAGCGAGCGGAGCGAGCGACCAATCAAACACAGTAGCGTCGCGCTCATGCGACCGACGGAGGAGGGCGCATGAGCGCCGAGATTGTCGTCGTACCGCACACGCACTGGGACCGGGAGTGGTACGAGCCGTTCCAGCGCTTCCGGCTGCGGCTGGTGGCGCTGCTCGACGAGGTGCTCGACACCATGGAGCGCGAGCCCGCCTACCACTTCACCCTCGACGGGCAGCTGGCCTGCGTGGACGACTATCTGGAAGTGCGGCCCGAGAACCGCGACCGCATCGCCGCGCTCGTCGAGTCGGGGCGGCTGGCGGTGGGGCCGTGGCAGATCCTGCTCGACGAGTTCCTGTGCTCGGGCGAGAACATCGTGCGCAACCTCGAACTGGGCATGAGCCGGGCGGACAAGCTCGGCGGGGCGATGCCGGTGGGGTACCTGCCCGACATGTTCGGGCACACGGCGCAGATGCCGCAGATCCTGCGCAAGGCCGGGCTGCTGCACGCGTGCGTCTACCGCGGGGTGCCGTCCTCGGTGACCGCGGACGCCTTCGCCTGGGTCGCGCCGGACGGGACGGCGCTGCGCACCCAGTACCTGCCCGCGGGCGGCTACGGGAACGGGGCGCACCTGTTCTCGGACTCGGCCGGGCTGGCCGAGCGGGCGGCCGCGTTCGTCACGACCATGCGGGAGTGGCACGGGCCCGAGGGGGCGCTGCTGGCCATGTACGGCACGGACCACTCGGCGCCGGTGCGCGGGCTGCCGGAGATGGTGGCGGCGATCGGCGCCCGGATGGACACCCTGTCCGGATATATCGGGAAATATTCCGGTGAGGTGGACGGGCTGCCGCGCGTCGAAGGCGAGCTGCGCTCCCACGCCCGCGCCAACATCCTGCCCGGTGTCATCTCGGTCCGGGCCCACGTCAAGCAGGCCATGGGCCGCGCCGAGCGGATGGTCGAGCGCTACGCCGAGCCGCTGGCCACCCTCTGGGGCGCCGAGTGGCCGGGCCGCTTCCTCGACATGGCGTGGTGGCGGCTGGTCGACGCCAGCGGCCACGACTCGGTGACCGGCTGCGGCGTGGACGACACCGCCCAGCAGGTGGCCGCGCGCATCGCCGAGGCCGAGCACCTCGGCCAGGCCGTCCGCGACATGGTGACCGCCCGGCTGGCCGCATCGGTGCCCTCCGACGGGGTGCTCCTCGTCAATCCGACCCCCGCCGCGCGCAGGGGCGTCGTGGTCGTGGACGTGGCCGGCACCGACCCGCTGGTGGACCCCTCGGGCGCGCCGGTGCCGGTGCAGCCGCTGGAGTACGCGCCCACGCTGCTGCTGGACGAGGAGATGGACGCCGCCACGGCGCTGACCTTCGTCCACGGCACCGAGCTGTACGGGCAGCACATCACGGCCTGGTCGGTGGAGGGCGAGACGCTGACGTTCACGGTGGCGCGGGAGACGTCGGCCGTGATCGACCTGGACGACCTGCGCGCGGCGACCGGCGGCGTGCGGCGGGTGCGCATACTCGCCGAGCCCAGGCGCACGGTCGCCGCCCTGGTGGAGGTCCCGCCGCTTGGCCACACGAGCATCCGGCCGGTGCCCCGCGAGCAGGTGCACGGGTCGCCCGCCGGTGCGGGCCGACCGGCTCCGACACCGGTGCGCGGCGACGAGGAGGTGCTGGACAACGGCCTGCTCCGGGTCACGATCGCCGGCGACGGCACGCTGACGCTGGTGAGCGCGGACGGCACGACGGTCACGGGAGCCGGGCGCATCGTGGACGGCGGCGACGTCGGCGACACCTACAACCACGCACCTCCGGCCGACGACCTGCTCGTGTCCGAGCCGTCGTCCGTCGAGACGGAGCTGATCTGCTCGGGTCCGCTCATGGCGGCGGTGGACGTACGGCGTACGTACCGGTGGCCGGCATCGGGTGACGGGATCGACGGCGCGCCCGAGCTGCCCGCTCCCTCGCGGGCCCCGCGGACCGAGGAGATCGTCGTCACGACCCGCGTCGAGCTGCGGGCCGGCGAGCCGTACGCACGCCTGCGCGTCGAGTTCGACAACCGGTGCGCGGACCATCGGGTTCGGCTGCACGTGCCGTTGCCCGCCCCGGCGACGGAGTCGCACGCCGAGGGCCAGTTCGCCGTGGTCACCCGCGGGCTCACCTCGGAGGGCGGCTGCGGCGAGACCCCGCTGCCCACCTTCCCCGCCTCCTCGTGGGTGGCGGCCGGAGGCGTGGCGGCGCTGCTGGAGCACGTGACGGAGTACGAGGTGGCGGACGGCGAGCTGGCCCTGACGCTCCTGCGTTCGGTCGCCTACCTGTCCCGCAACCGCAACGCCCTGCGTCCCGAGCCGGCCGGGCCGCAGCTGCCGACCCCGGCCGCCCAGTCACGCGGGATCCGCTCGGTGAGCATGGCGCTGATGCCGTACGCGGAGTCCTGGCAGGAGGTCGTGCCGCAGGCCGAGACCTTCCGCCACGACCTGCTCGTGGTCCCGGGCCAGGGCGACCGCGCCTCGGCGCTGCCCGATCCCGCGTCCGGGCTGTCGGTGACGGGCGACGGCGTGGTGATGACCTCGCTGCGGATGCGTGACGACCGGCAGGAGCTCAGGGTCGTGGCCCTCACGCCGGCCGCCACGGAGGCCGTCATCGAGGGCGCCTTCACCGAGGCCCGCCACGCCGACCTGCGCGGCCGCCCCGGCGACCGGCTCCCGGTCGCGGACGGCGTGCTCCGCCTGGCGCTGAAGCCGTGGGAGATCGCGACGGTTCAGCTCTCCGGATAGCCGCCCCAGCGCCTGTTCGCGTGCCTCGGTTCAGCTCTCCGGATAGCCGCCCCGGCGCCTGTTCGCGCGCCTCGGTTCAGCTCTCCGGATGGCCGACGAGCCGCCTCAGCGCCTGCTCGCGCGCCTCCCTGGCCAGGTCCTCCTCCGACCGGGGCAGGCCGAGCGCCAGCGCCCGGTCCAGGTCCGCCAGCGCGCCGCGGAAGTCGCGGAGCGCGATCCGGACCTGGCCCCGGCCGTGGAGTGCCCGGGCGGCGTTGCGGTCCAGGTCGAGCGCGTCGTTGTAGGCGGCCTCCGCGTCCGCGGGCGAGCCGGCCCGCCAGAGCGCGTGGGCCAGGAGCGTGCGGGCCGGGACGTCTCCCGGCATCCTGGCCACCGCCTGCCGGCCCAGGTCCACCGCCTCGTCCGGGCTGCCCATCGACAGGCAGACCTCGGCGAGCGCCGTCAGGACCCGTACGGTGGCCAGGGCGTCCTGCTGGCTCTCGAACTGCGAGCGCGCCGCGGTCAGCGTCTCCCTGGCGGCCTCCAGGTCGCCCTCGACCCTGGCCACCTCCGCCTTGAACGCCAGCAGGTTGGCGAACTGCCGCTCGTCGCCCTGCTCCAAGGAGCGGCTGGCCGCCACGTCGGCGAAGCGGCGGGCCGAGATGAAGTTGCCCTCACCGAGCGCGGCCTCGGCGGCGGCACGGAAGTCGGCGGGCGTGTGCTCCTGCGGCCGGTCGCGGGCAGGCGTGACGTGGTGGGCGGTGCGGATGGCCTCGACCAGGCGTTCCTGGCCGAGCTGGTACCACAGGCTCCTGGCGCGCTGCTCCTCCGTGAGGATGTGCCGGGCCACCAGGGCGTCCACCACGGCGTTGGGCATGTCGGCGGTCTGCGTCAGGCCTCGGTAGGCGGTGCCGCGCGTGCCCCGCTCGGTGATGAAGGTCGTCTCGATCCAGGCGCGCAGCTCCGGCTCGGACACGCCGGTCTCCAGGCTCACGTCGCGGACCGCGCGGTCGAAATAGGCGGCGAGGATGCCGGCGAGGTCGCCGAGCTGGGCGAGCAGCTCCGCGGTGATCGTGTCGTCGTAGTCGCCCAGGCCGGACCAGAGCGCCGCGCACGCGATCTGCAGCTCGAACGGCGAGACCCGCTCGCTGACGATCTCGACGCTCTCGCCCAGCCGGTCGGTGTAGGTCGTCTTGCGCAGCCGCTCGACCAGCCGCTCCGCCACGCCGGGCGCGTAGCGGTGGCCGCTGTGCGAGGCCGGTCTCGTCACCGCGGCCACCGCGGACGCCTGCCCCAGGCCGTCGAGGCGCACATAGGCGAACGGCTGGGGGCTCAGCAGCCCTTCGTAGCCGCTCAGCGTGGCGAGCTGGTCGTCGCGAACCAGGAGCAGCAGGTTGAGCGGCAGGTCTCGCAGGGCCTGGGCCAGCTCGCCGATGAGGCGGTCGCGCTCGGGCAGCCGGGCGGGGAAGGCCGTGAACAGCTCTTCCATGTGGTCGATCGCGGCCAGTACCCGGTGCGGTGCGGCGCCGGCGAGGATGCTCTCCAGCGCCGAGCCGACCGTCTGCCCGGGGTCGGGGGTCTGGCGGGCGGGGGTCCAGCTGCTGATCAGGGTGAAGCGGTAGCCGCCCGGCCCGGACGCGTGCGCGAGGGGCCAGGTGGGCTGGTGGATCAGCCGTCCGACGGGCAGCGTCAGCGTGCGCGGCTCGTCGTCGAGCAGCGGGAGGACCCCGGCGTGCAGCAGGGACGTCTTGCCGACGGCGGCGGGGCCGTGGAGCACCACCACCCGCTCGGACAGCCAGGCGTCCCGCAGGTGGCGGGCCTCCTCCGACCTGCCGTGGAACAGGGCGGACTCCGTGCGGCGGAAGGGGCGCGGGCCGACGTACGGCTCGGGATTGCTGGTCATGGCGTCCCCCGGAGTCCGGCGGCAAGCTTGTCGTTGAGCGAGCGCGGGGTCTCCCACAGGATGCGGATGCTCTGGGCCTGGAAATAGCGCGCGAGGTATTGGCGCTCCTCGGCGGAGTGGTCGTCCGGGTTGAGCTGGATGCTCGTGTGCTCCCTGCGCATGGTGCCGGGCAGGCCGTGCAGCAGGGTCCGGAACATGACGTGGAACGTCCAGTCGCGCAGGCCGTAGCCGATGAACAGCAGCGCCTTCGTCCGCAGCGCGGTGCGGACCGGGAAGGGCAGCAGCGTCATCGGGTGTCCGCCGCGGAGGGCAGCGGACGACGCGTTGGTGTGCCTGCCGTCCTGGGCCAGCCTGACCAGGAAGTCGAGGTAGTCGTCCTCGATGAGCACGATCGAGTGCGGCTCCTTGTGGTGGCCGTGCAGATGGAACACGAGTGGCCGCTCCACGCACGGGGTGAAGGCTGGTTCACGAAAAGGACTCCCGGTCCAGTCGTCGGAAGACATCGCATACCACGGACACAAGTCCCAGATGGGCTGTTTCCTCGCCTGCTGCAGAGCCAGGAACATGAAGTCGTCGTAGTTCGTGGTGATGTACAGGGGGAGAGGGTAGCGGGCCAGCACGGCGTGCACCGGGAATTGATCCGTCCGGTCAGGCGGGGTCGCGTTGGCGAACTCGGCCCTCAAGAATTCGCGTTTCGTCCTGGTTGCGTCACGATAGACCATCGTGGTCGCGTATTGCATCACGCGTGCCAGGTTGTCGGAATCCGCGTACGGGTAGTTGATCTTGCCGGCCCATTTCGCGGCGAGCTGACCACCGAGCGGGAGCCGCTCCGCGCTGGCTCCCGCGCCGAGAAAGGGGATGCAGTCTCCATTGTTGAGATCCCCGATCAGCAGATCCCAGGCGGCCTCGTTGTCGCGGTCGATGCCACCGGCGTGCACGCGTCACCGCCTTCCGGGTCATGGCGGCGAGGTGCGGAACCCTTCAGAGGGTCCATGAAAGGGCCGCCGCAGTCAATAGCCGTGAATGGCCGCATGGTGGCGCGGCGTCATCTCCGACATAGATCAATATATGTTAGTAATCCCGGCAAAGAGCGCTTTAGGTGACGGAGTAAACCGCTGTTAAGGGCGGTCCGCTTCAGGGGGAAATGCTCTTTCCGCTGGGTGCGGACGCGACCTGCGGCGGGCAGATATCGCATTAGGATCGGTGGCGAAAGCCGAATAGCGACCAGTGGCGGTGATCGTGATGGAGGACGTCGCGCGGCAGGAGCGCCGCCCCACCCTCTGGGGGCGGGAGATCCCGTTCCGCAACCGCTGTTTCACCGGTCGTGAGCGTGAGCTCGCCGAGCTCCACGGCCGGCTCGCGCAGCACTCGACCGCGCTGGTCGGCCAGCCGCCCCAGCCGGTCTACGGCATGGGCGGCATCGGCAAGACCGAGATCGCCGCCGAATACGCGCATCGCCACGCGGAGCACTACGACCTCGTCTGGTGGATCAGGGCCGAGCAGGAGGAGACCATCGTCAACTCGCTGATCGGGCTGGGCCGCAAGATGTCCCTCGACGGCTTCCGCCCCGACGATCGCGACTACTCCGCCAGGCTGGTCCTGTCCGCCCTCGCCAATCGCGAGCTCTACGAGCGATGGCTGCTGATCTACGACAACGTCGAGAGCGCCAACTCGGTGCAGCACTACCTGCCCAGCGGCGGCGGCCACGTCATCATCACCACGCGCGACCGCCACTGGCGGCGGGCGATGGACCTCGACGGGATCGAGGTAGGGGAGTTCCTTCCCGACGAAACGGTCAAGTTCTTTCATAGGCGGGTGACCGCCCTGGCCGACCCGGGTAGGTCCGGCTCCGTGGAAGCCGAGGCCGACGCGAAGGAGCTGGCCAATCAGCTCGGAAACCTCCCGCTGGCCGCCGAGCACGCCGCCGCGTATCTGAACGAGACCGGCACCAGCATCTCCGAATACCTGGAGTTGTTCCGCGACAACGCGCACGCGCTGCTGGCCAGCTCGGTCGACATCAAATACCCCCAGACCGTGGCCACGACGTGGAGCGTCTCGCGCAGCAAGATCTCGCCGGAGGCCGACGCGCTGTTCAAGCTGCTGGCCAGCCTCTCCGCCGAGCCGATCGCCGAGGAGCTGCTCGTGCAGCCCGCCGTGGCCTCCAAGCTGCCGCAGCCGCTCGACCGGGTGCTGAGCGGCGTGACCGAGTTCCGCAGGGCGGCCAGGGAGCTGGGCCGCTACTCCATGCTCAAGCTCGACGGCGTGCGCAACGTCGTGCAGCTGCACCGCGTCGTGCAGGCCGTGACCAGGGACCGCATGGTGCGCGAGGACCCGGAGGCCGCGGCCCGCTTCCAGGAGGCCGCCCACCTCCTGCTGGCCGCCTCCGATCCCGGGGCGGTCGACCGCGAGGACAGCGAGCAGATCTACCAGCGGTCCCTGCAGCACCTGGTGCCCTCGCGGGCGGTCGAGTCCGCCGACCGCCTGGTCCGCAAGCTGATCATCAACCAGGTCGAGCAGCTCTACCGCCGCGGCGGCCACCAGGAGAGTCTGCGGATCGGCCTGCCGACGCTGGAGCTGTGGCGGCAGCGGTTCGGCCAGGACGACAAGCAGACCCTGGCCCTGGCGGTCCAGGTCGGCAACGCGCTGCGCACCGCCGGCCAGTGGGAGGAGAGCCTGCGCCTGCACGCCGACACCCTCCAGCGGCTGCGCGACAACTTCGGCGAGCTGGACGCCGTCTACCTGAGCTGCGCCCGCGTGCACGACGTCGGGCTGCGGCTGCTCGGCCGCTACGCCGACGCGCTGGACAACGACCTGAGGCTGCTGCCGCTCTTCGAGCAGCAGCTGCGCCCCGACCACCCCGACACGCTGCGGATCCGCAGCAACGTGGCGGTGAGCCTGCGCTGCCTGGGCCGCTTCCAGGAGGCCCTGCGCTACGACGACGAGACGCTGGCCGAGCGGCAGCGCATCTTCGGCCCGGTCGAGCACGCGACGCTGAGCTCGCAGTTCGGCCGCTCCCGCGACCTGCGCGGGCTGGGGCGCTACGAGGAGTCCCTCGACCTGATCCGGCGGATCAGCAACGCCATCGACCGCAAGAACCAGCCATGGAACCAGTTCCGGCTCCTGGTCGCCATCGACTTCAGCGTGGCACTCAACCGGGTCGGCCTCTACGAGGACGCCTTCGTCCAGGGTGTGAAGGCCTGGGAGCGGCACAAGTCGACCCTCGGCCAGGAGCACCGCCAGACGCTGCAGTCGGCCACCAACCTCATCAACGACTACCGGCTCACCGAAGACCTGGCCGGCGCCCAGCGGCTGGGCGAGGAGACGGTGCTGAGCCTGGAGAAGGTGGCCGGCCCCGACCACCCCAACACACTGGCGGCCTACAACAACCTGGCCATCGTGCTGCGGGTCAGGAACAATCCGGGCGGCGCCCGCGGGCTGAGCGAGCGGGCGGCCGAGGGAATGAAGGCCCTCCTGGGCGACACCCACCCCAACACCCTCATCGCCATGTACAACCTGGCCAGCGACCTGGCCGCGCTGGGCGAGGTGGGGCAGGCCCGGAGGCTGGGCGAGACCGTGCTCGAGCGCAACGTCACGACGCGGGGCCCCGACCACCCCAACACCCTGGCCGCCATGGCCAACCTGTCCCTCGACCGCAACGCCGACGGAGACAAGGACGGCGCCCAGAGCCTGCGGGAGAAGATGATCGACGGCTACCAGCGCTCGATCATGCCTGACCACCCGCACGCCCGGCTGGCCGCCCAGTACGGCCGGGTCAACCTGGGCATCGAGCCCATGAACGACTGACGGTCTAGATCGAAAACCCGGGATTGGCGCTCCGCCAGCGCGCACGGTGCCCGTCCCGGAGCTCGGCCGCCCGCCGCTCGGCCGAGGCGGGCACCGGCTCGTGCAGCCACTCGCCGAGCCGGCCCAGCAGCCCGTTCACCAGCACCTCGCCCGGCCCGGTCAGGCCCTCCGAGCCGCTCGCGCGGGTCAGCGCCTCGAACGTGATGGCCCGGCGGTAGGCGAACTCCGCCTCCGCCCGCTCGACGGCCGGGCTCGCGTGGCGTTCGACGGGCGGGTTCGCGTGGCGTTCGGCGCGCCAGAACGCGGTGATCGCGAAGTTCGCGAAGCAGCCCTGCAGCAGCGCGCCGAGCGGTCGCGGGTCGGAGCGCCAGGGCGCGTACCAGCGGCGTCCGTCGTCGGGGCCGGTCAGCTCGACCATGTCCTCGACCGCGCCGAGCACCAGGTGCCACACCTCGTGGACCAGGCTCTCCGCGAACGCGACCGGGTCCGGTGGCGGCGAGAGCGCTATCGCCCCGTACGCCCAGCCGGACGTCGCGCTGGCGGGCCGCGCTCGATCCCGGCCCTCCAGCGGCACCAGCGTGGTGAAGACCGCCGCGATCGTCCCGGCGGCGTAATGATGCCGTTCGCAGAGCACCTGCCAGGCGCGGCCGAGCTCGCGCTGCCACCACACCGGGTCCGCCTCGCCCCGCCTGCCGAAGCCCGCCAGGTACGGGTCGACCGCGTCGAGCCTGACCGCCAGCCCCAGCCCGTCCGCCTGCGCGTGCAGGGTCGGGATCGGGACGAGACCGGACTCCGCGAACGTGCCGAGCCCCGGGACGAACGCGCCGGGGCGCAGCGGCGGCCGCCGCCCGGCCCGCAGCGCCGCGCCGGCGCTGAAGGAGACGAGATAGCCGAGGTCCGGATCCTCGCCGTCGCGCAGCCGCCGCAGGCAGTCGACCGCCCAGCAGCCCACCTGGGGGAGCACCAGCAGCTCCGCCATGAGCCGCGGATCGCTCTCCTGCAGCTCGGCCAGCGCGCGGAACGCGGCATCGGCGTCCGTCCCGCGCACCTGCCGCCGCACGGCCTCCACGAGCAGTTGATTCCTGTGGAGCTGGATCTCCCGGAGCCGGGTCAGCAGCTCGGAGGTGAGGTCGTCGTCGACCAGGCGGTGGCAGATCTCGTACGTCTCAGCGGCCGAACACTCGTTCAGCCATCGCACGGGACGGCACCGTTGTTGGCATCCTCCTGCCACAGCCGATCCCACGGCCCCCTTCGCCCGAGGATCTTGCTCACCAGCCCGTCGAGGGTGGCGTCGTCGAGTTCGGTCAGTTGGAGCAGCGTCATGTCAGTCAGCTCCGCAAGCCCGGTGCCAACCGCGTGAGCCGGTTCCCCCATAGAGAGTCCCTCCTAGGCTGCTGCCGAGATCATACGACGGCGCTTTGCCCGAATGAAATGCCGGTGAATACGGCTCGGTTTTCGGCCGGTGCCAAACCCGGGTGATGACCTGCTTGTGGCCACCCACAACACACACCGTGTGACTTCGTTGGTTCTACAATTGCCGCAGGTCAGAGGCATGACGAACACTGGGCCGCATGAACCTTGGCCCTGTCGACTCCTCTCAGGTCCCGCGTTTCGCCGGGCTCGCCACCTTCGCCCGCCTGCCCAGGCTCGACCAGGTCGAGCGGGCCGACGTGGCGGTCGTGGGCGTGCCGTTCGACACCGGCGTGTCCTACCGGCCCGGCGCCAGGTTCGGCCCGGCCGCGGTCCGGGAGGCCTCCCGGCTGCTGCGGCCGTACCACCCGGGGCTGGACGTCTCGCCGTTCGAGCGGGTGCAGGTGGTCGACGCCGGTGACATCGCGGCCAACCCGTTCGACATCGGGGCGGCCATCGAGAGCATCGAGGGCGCGGCGGACTCGATCGACGCCAAGCTCGTCGCGATCGGCGGCGACCACACGATCGCGCTGCCGCTGCTGCGGTCCGTGGCCAGGAAGCACGGCCCGGTGGCGCTGCTGCACTTCGACGCCCACCTCGACACCTGGGACACCTATTTCGGCGCCGAGTACACGCACGGCACCCCGTTCCGGCGGGCGGTGGAGGAGGGCCTGCTGGACACCGAGGCCGTCAGCCACGTCGGGATCAGGGGCCCGCTGTACGGCAAGAAGGACCTCGAGGACGACCGGCGGCTCGGGTTCGGCATCCTGACGGCGGCCGACGTGCTGCGGCGCGGCCTCGACGAGGTGATCGACGTGCTGCGGCAGCGCATCGGCGACCGGCCCCTGTACGTGTCCGTCGACATCGACGTGCTGGACCCGGCCCACGCCCCGGGCACGGGGACACCGGAGGCGGGCGGGCTCACCAGCCGGGAACTGCTGGAGATCCTGCGCGGCCTGGCCGGCCACAACCTGGTCGGGGCCGACGTCGTCGAGGTGGCCCCGGCGTACGACCATGCGGAGATCACCTCGGTCGCCGCCTCCCACGTGGCCTACGACCTCGTCAGCCTGCTGGCGTTGCAGGAGCAAGCATGAGCCTCACCGAGATCGAGACGTACGGGGTCGAGCGCATCCCCGACGCGGACCGCAACGCGCGCCCGATCGACCTGTTCCGGCTGGCGTTCGGAGGCGCGAACACCTTCGCCACCTGCGTGCTCGGCGCCTTCCCCATCCTGTTCGGCCTGTCGTTCTGGCAGGGGCTGGCCGCGACCGTGCTCGGGCTCGTGGTCGGCGCGCTGATCCTGGCGCCGCTGTCGCTGTTCGGGCCGCTCAACGGCACCAACAACGCCGTCTCCTCCTCCGCCCACCTGGGCGTGCACGGCCGGGTCGTGGGCTCGTTCCTGTCGCTGCTGACCGCGATCGCGTTCTTCTCGATCTCGGTGTGGTCGTCGGGGGACGCGCTGGTCGGCGGCGCCCACCTGCTGGCCGGGCTGCCCGACACCGACCTGTCGTACGGCGTCGCGTACGCGCTCTTCGCCGTCCTCGTGCTGATCGTCTGCGTGTACGGCTTCCGCTTCATGCTGTTCGTCAACAAGATCGCGGTCGCGGCGGCGTCGCTGCTGTTCGTCCTGGGGGCGTTCGCCTTCGCCGGGGACTTCGACCCGTCCTATCCCGGTACGCTCCCGGCCGGCGACCCGCTGTTCTGGCCGTCGTTCATCGGCGCGGCGCTGATCGTGTTGTCGAACCCCGTGTCGTTCGGCGCCTTCCTGGGCGACTGGTCCAGGTACATCCCGGCCGCGACGCCGAAGTCCCGGGTGATGGCCGCGGCCTTCCTGGCGCAGCTCGCCACCATCCTGCCGTTCCTGTTCGGCCTGATCACCGCCTCGATCATCGCGACCAAGGCCGCCGACTACATGGACCCGGCCGCCCCCAACTACGTCGGCGGGCTGCTGGCCGTCTCGCCCGGCTGGTACTTCGTACCGGTCTGCCTGATCGCCCTGATCGGCGGCATGTCCACCGGCACGACCTCCCTCTACGGCACCGGGCTCGACTTCTCCAGCGTCTTCACCCGCTTCTCCCGGGTGCAGGCGACGGTCTTCATCGGCACGCTGTCGATCGTGTTCATCTTCATCGGCCGCTTCGCCGCGAACCTCACCCAGAGCATCTCCACGTTCGCCACGCTGATCATCACGTGCACGGCGCCGTGGATGGTGATCATGATGCTCGGCTACGTGACCCGCAGGGGCTGGTACGACCCCGAGGCGCTCCAGGTCTTCAACCGGCGCCAGCGCGGCGGCCGCTACTGGTTCGCGCACGGCTGGAACTGGCGCGGGCTGTCCGCCTGGCTCGTCTCCGCGGGCCTCGCGCTGCTGTTCGTGAACCTGCCGGGCCAGTTCGTCGGCCCGCTGGGTAACCTGGCCGGGGGAGTGGACATCTCGCTGCCGGTGGGCCTGGCCGTCGCGGGCGTGCTCTATCTGGCGCTGCTGACGGCGTTCCCGGAGCCCCGCGAGGTGTACGGTCCCGAGGGCCCGCGCCTGGTGCGCACGGCCGACACGCCGATCCTGCCCATCGTGGAGACGGTGGGCTAGCGAGTGCCCCAGGAGTAGGTCTGCTTACGCAGCTTGAGATAGACGAACGACTCCGTGGCCCGCACGGCGGGGATGGCGCGGATCTTGCTGAGGATCTCCAGCAGGTGACCGTCTCCCTCGCAGACCACCTCGACGATCACGTCGAAGGAGCCTGCCGTGAGGACCACGTAGTCGATCTCGTCGATGGCCGCCAGCTCGTCGGCCACGGCCTCCAGGTCGCCCTCGCAGTTGATGCCGATCATGGCCTGCCGCGGGAATCCGAGCGTCAGCGGGTCGGTGACCGCGACGATCTGCATGACGCCCGCGTCCTGCAGCCGCTGGACGCGCTGACGCACGGCGGCCTCCGACAGGCCCACCGCTTTCCCGATCGCCGCGTACGGCATGCGCCCGTCGGACTGGAGCTGCTCGATGATCTGCTTGGACAGATCGTCGAGCACCACCGGCCCGGCATTGGCGTTGTTGCGGCGTACGCGGGGCGGCGTCGTCATCGACGGAATCCTCCTACTGGTCCGGCGTTACGGGTGCGTTCCCGCTGAGTTGCCGTCCTGGTGCGACATGTTGTCAGTTCCTGGCGGCCTGTCAAGCGAATTCGTAGCAATTTGGTATCTTCACCACGAAATCCCTTGTCGAGATGCACCTGCTCTGTAAGAGTCGCGGCATCTCAGCCACCCACTTGGAGGGCGCATGATCCGTCTACAGAACTTCATCAATGGTGAGTTCGTGGACGCCAAGAGCGGCAAGTTCTCCGACATCATCGACCCGTGCACAGGCGAGGCCTACCTTCAGGCCCCTGTCTCCGGCCCGGAGGACGTCGATGCCGCCTTCGCCGCCGCTGCCGCCGCGTTCGAGTCGTGGGGCAGGAGCACGCCGGGTGAGCGGGCCAACCTCCTGCTCAAGGTCGCCGACGCGATCGACGCGCGGGCCGATGAGATCAACGAGGCGGAGTGCCTCAACACCGGCAAGCCGCGGGCCCGGATGGCCGAGGACGAGACCCCGGTGGCCGCCGACCACTTCCGCTTCTTCGCGGGCGCGGCGCGCACCCTGGAGGGCCCCACGGCCGGCGAGTTCCTCGCCGAGCACACCAGCGTCATCCGGCACGAGCCGATCGGCGTGATCGGCCAGGTCACGCCGTGGAACTACCCGATGATGATGGCGGTCTGGAAGATCGCCCCGGCCCTGGCGGCCGGCAACACGGTCGTGCTCAAGCCGTCCGACACCACCCCGGCCTCCACGCTCAAGCTGGCCGAGATCCTCGGCTCGGTGCTGCCCGCGGGCGTCTTCAACGTCGTCACCGGCGACCGCGAGACCGGCGCCCTCGTGGTGAGCCACCCCACCGCCTCCATGGTCGCCATCACCGGCTCGGTCGGCGCGGGCATGTCGGTGGCCAAGAGCGCCGCCGAGGACCTCAAGCGTGTGCACCTGGAGCTCGGTGGCAAGGCCCCGGTCGTGGTGTTCGAGGACGTCAAGGACCTGCGCAAGGCCGCCTCCGACATCGCCACCGCCGGCCTCTACAACGCCGGCCAGGACTGCACCGCCGCCTGCCGGGTGCTGGTGCACGAGAGCGTGCACGACGAGTTCGTGGCCGCGCTCGCCGAGGCCGCCGCCGCCACCGTGACCGGCGACCTGGGCAACGAGGACGCGCTCTACGGGCCGCTCAACAACGAGAACCAGCTCTCCAGGGTCCAGGGCTTCATCGACCGGGCCCCGGCGCACGCCAAGGTCCTCACCGGCGGCCACCGGGTCGGCGAGAAGGGCTACTTCTTCGCGCCGACGATCGTCGACGGTCTCAAGCAGGACGACGAGATGGTGCAGAACGAGGTCTTCGGCCCCGTGATCACCGTCCAGACGTTCGCCGACGAGGCCGACGCGCTGGCCAAGGCCAACGACGTGAAGTACGGCCTGAGCGGCTCGGTCTGGACCTCCGACCACGGCCGGGCCATGCGGATGTCCAACCGGCTCGACTTCGGCGTGGTCTGGGTCAACACGCACATCCCGTTCGTCTCGGAGATGCCGCACGGCGGCTTCAAGCACTCCGGGTACGGCAAGGACCTGTCGGTGTTCGGCCTGCACGACTACACCCGGGTCAAGCACGTCATGCACTACATCGGCGAATAGGACAGCGGCTGGGATGACTGAGCTGAATGCGATAGAGCTTGAGGACGTCGTCAAGGAGTACCTCTCGCATGGCGAGGTCGTCCAGGCGGTCAAAGGCATCACCCTGGGCATCGCCGAGGGGGAGTTCTTCTCCCTCCTCGGCCCGTCAGGGTGCGGCAAGACCACGACCATGAGGATGATCGCGGGGTTCGAACCGCCCTCGAAGGGGCTGGTGCGGCTGCACGGCAAGGACGTCACGGACGTCCCGCCCAACAAACGCGACATCAACATGGTCTTCCAGTCCTACGCCCTCTTCCCGCACATGAGCGTCTGGGACAACGTGGCCTTCGGGCTGAAGCAGCGCAAGACGCCGCAGGAGGAGATCAAGCGGCGGGTCGGCGAGATGCTGGAGATCGTCGACCTCACCGGCAGGGAGAAGCGCCGCCCGCGCGAGATGTCCGGCGGCCAGCAGCAGCGCGTGGCGCTGGCCCGCGCGCTGGTCAACCGGCCGCGGGCGCTCCTGCTCGACGAACCGCTCGGCGCGCTCGACCTCAAGCTGCGCCAGGCCATGCAGATCGAGCTCAAGCGCATCCAGCGCGAGGTCGGCATCACGTTCGTGTACGTGACCCACGACCAGAACGAGGCGCTGACCATGAGCGACCGGATCGCCGTCATGAACGACGGCCTGGTCGAGCAGCTCGCCGGGCCGCGGGAGATCTACGAGCGGCCCGCGACCGCGTTCGTGGCCGGCTTCATCGGCACCTCCAACCTGCTCACGGGCACCGCGAGCGGCGGCGAGCTGAAGATCGGCGGCGGCCGGGTGCTGGTGCCCGGGCACGACGGCGACGTGACGGTGACCGTGCGGCCCGAGAAGATCACCATCGACACGGTCGAGCCCGGTCAGGGCCTGAGCGCCGTGCGCGGCACCGTCGCCGAGGTGGTCTACCTGGGGACCTACAACAGCTACACGGTGAGTCTCGCCGACGGGGCCGAGATCACTGTGTTCCAGCAGAACGCGCTTGACGCTTCGGCCACGGCGGAGCGGGGGGACTCCGTGTGGCTGTCGTGGCAGGCGCAGCACTCATATGTGATTGGAAGTCGATAGCAGCTCATGAACCACCCCATGCTCCGTTCCCGTCGCGATTTCTTCCGGGTCGCCGGGTTCTCCGCCGCAGGGCTCGCGCTGGCCGCGTGCGGCGTTCAAGGACAGAAGGCCGCTCCGCCGAAGGCCGACGCGGTCAAGGATTTCTGGGCCAAGCAGACCAAGCACGGCAAGGTCGTCTTCGCCAACTGGCCCGAGTACATGCCCGAGGACAAGGCCCCGCTGGAGAAGTTCAAGCAGGCCACCGGCATCTCGTACGAGTACAAAGAGGTCATCCAGGAGAACGCCGAGTTCTTCGGCAAGGCCGACCCCGTGCTGCGGGCGGGCCAGTCGCTGGGCTACGACATCGTCGTCATGACCAACGGCGTCCAGCTCCAGCACATGATCGAGCTGGGCTACGTGACGCCGCTCGACCACTCCCAGCTCCCGAACTTCGAGGCCAACGCCGGTCAGAAGTACAAGGAGCGGGCCTACGACCCCGGCAACAAGTACACGGTGCCGTACACGTCGGGGGTGACCGGGATCGCGTACAACACCAAGTACGTGAACGAGGACATCACCAGCATCGAGTCGCTGTTCGACCCCAAGTACAAGGGCCGGGTCGGCATGATGGCCGATGCCCAGGAGATCGCGAACTTCGGCATGTTCGCGCTGGGCATCGCCCCCGAGAAGTCGACCGAGGCGGACTGGAAGAAGGCCGGGGAGAAGCTCAAGGCGCAGCGCGACGCCGGAATTGTCCGGAAATATTACGATCAAAGCTACATCGACGCTGTGTCCAAGGGCGACGTCTGGCTCAGCATGGCCTGGTCGGGCGACGTCTTCCAGCGCCAGCTCGCCGGCGAGCCCGTCAAGTTCGTGGTGCCCGAGGAGGGCGGCACGATCTGGACCGACAACATGCTCATCCCCAAGAACGCGGCCAACCCGGTGGACGCGCTCATGCTCATGGACTACCTCTACCAGCCGGCCGTGGCCGCCGAGCTGGACGAGTTCATCCAGTACGTCACGCCGGTCCCGGCCGTGCAGGACCTCCTCAGGGAGAAGGCCAAGACGGCCAAGGGCAAGGACAAGAAGTCCCTCGAGGAAATGATCGACAGCCCGCTCATGTTCCCCACCGAGGCCGACTACGCCAAGCTGCACAACTACACCCCGCTGACCACTCAGCAGGAGCAGGTCTTCAACCCGATCTTCCAGTCCATCACCCAGGCGTAGCGCATGAGGCGGCTCACCCCCTACCTGCTGGCGCTGCCGAGCTGGATGTGGCTGGCGATCTTCCTGGTCGTCCCCATGGCCGCGATGGCCTCGGTCTCCCTGCAGACCGGCAACGCCATCGACGGCTTCGCCATGACGTTCAGCTTCTCCAACTACAGCGACGCGCTCGGCCGGTACAGCACCCAGCTGGTGCGCTCGCTGCTCTACGGCGGCCTGGCCACCGTGGCCATGCTGGTGATCGGGTACCCGGTGGCGTACTGGATCGCGTTCAAGGGCGGCACGCGCAAGTCCGTGTACCTGTTCCTGCTGCTGCTGCCGTTCTTCGTGTCGTTCGTGCTGCGCACGATCTCGTGGAACTTCCTGCTGTCGGACAACGGCATCCTGTTCGGCACGCTGAAGGGCTGGGGGCTGCTGCCCGAGGACTTCCACGTGCTGGCCACGACGGTCGCGGTGGTGGGCGGGCTGACGTACAACTTCCTGCCGTTCATGATCCTGCCGATCTACGTGTCGCTGGAGCGGGTGGACCCGCGGGTGATCGAGGCGGCCCAGGACCTGTACGCCACGCGGACCGCGGCCTTCCGGCGGGTGGTGCTGCCGCTGTCGCTGCCGGGGGTGTTCGCGGGGGTGCTGATGACCTTCGTGCCCGCCACGGCCGACCCGATCAACGCGCAGATCCTCGGCGGCACGGCCAACACGATGATCGGCAACATCATCCAGACCGAGTACCTGACGAACCTCAACTACCCGACCGCCTCGGCCCTGTCGTTCACGCTGATGGCGGTGCTGCTGGTGGGCATCTTCATCTACGCCAGGGCGCTCGGGACGGAGAACGTGCTCGAGGCGGCGGCCCGATGAGAGGGATCAGGCTCGGCGACCGGCTCCTCCACATCTACACCTGGATCATCATCCTCTGGCTGTCCTCGCCGATCGCCGTGATGATCCTCTTCGGCTTCAACGACAAGAAGAGCAAGTCGAACACCTCCTGGCAGGGCTTCACGCTCCGCTGGTACGCCGAGCTGTTCGACATCTCCGACCTGACCGTGGCGCTGCGCAACTCGCTGGTGATCGCCGCGGTCAGCACGATCATCACGGTCGTGATCGGCACCATGCTGGGGCTGGCGATCGGACGGCACCGCTTCCGCGGCAAGGGGGTCACGAACTTCCTGGTCTTCGCCGCCATCTCCACACCCGAGCTGGTCATGGGCGCGTCGCTGCTGTCGCTGTTCGTCTCGGGGAACGTGCCGCGCGACGCGAACACGATCATCGTCTCCCACGTGCTGTTCTCGCTGTCCTTCGTGGTGGTGACGGTACGCGCGCGGATCGTCACGCTGGACCCGTCGCTGGAGGAAGCGGCCAGGGATCTGGGGGCGACGGCCTGGGGGACGTTCAGGCAGGTCACGCTGCCGTCGATCATGCCGGGCGTGATGGCGGGCGCGATGTTGTCGTTCGCTCTGTCCATCGACGACTACGTGGTCACCAGCTTCGTCAACGGCTCGACCGTCACCTTCCCCCTGTGGATCGTCGGTGCGGTCAAGACCGGGATCCCACCGCAGGTCAACGTCATGGGTACGCTGATCTTCGGCATCGGGGTGCTGATCGCGATCGGAAACGCGGTGGCGGCACGGCGCCGTACCTAAATATCCTCCACGAACTTCGTAGGGAAGTGGGATTTGTGGATCCGCTGAAGGCGCTTGCTGACGCGGAGCGCAAGCCGTACTGGCTGGACAGCCCGGCCAGACCCGAGCCGCGACCGCGGCTCGACCAGACAACGAGCGCCGACCTGGTCGTCGTCGGCGGAGGCTTCTCAGGGCTGTGGACGGCCCTGATGGCCAAGGAACGCGATCCGTCCCTGGACGTGGTCCTGCTCGAAGGACGCAGGATCGGCTGGGCCGCCACCGGCCGCAACGGCGGGTTCTGCATGGCGACCCTCACCCACGGCCTGGCCAACGGCCTGGAACGGTGGCCGGACGAGATCGGGCGCCTGGAGCGCATGGGCGTGGCCAACCTCGACGAGATCGAGCAGACCCTGGAGCGCTACGGCGTCGACTGCTCCTTCGAGCGCACCGGGGAGCTGCACGTGGCCACCGAGCCGTGGCAGCTCGACGGGCTGCGCGAGCACCTGGAGCTGATCTCCGAGCTGGGGCTCGACTACGTGCCGCTCGACCAGGATCAGGTGCGCGCCGAGGTGAACTCGCCGACCTACCTGGGCGGGCTCTGGGAGCGCAGCGGGTGCGCCATGCTCGACCCGGCGCGGCTGGCATGGGGGCTGCGGGAGGCGTGCCTGCGGCTGGGGGTGCGCGTCCACGAACGCACCCCGGTCCGCTCGCTGCGCGACGACGGCACGACGATCACGCTGCGCACGCCGTACGGCGCGGTCGCGGCGCGGCAGGTGGCGCTGGGGACCGGGGTGTTCCCGCCGCTGCTGCGGCGGCTCAAGCACTTCGTGGTCCCCGTGTACGACTACGCGCTGATGACCGAGCCCCTGACGGACGACCAGCTCGCCGAGGTGGGCTGGCGCAACCGGCAGGGCGTGGGCGACTCGGGCAACCAGTTCCACTACTACCGGCTGACCGACGACAACCGGATCCTGTGGGGCGGCTACGACGCCGTCTACTACAACGGGGGTCTGGTCAAACCCGAGTACGAGCAGCGCGACGAGACGTTCGTCAAGCTCGCCGAGCACTTCTACGACACCTTCCCCCAGCTCGACGGGGTACGGTTCACCCATCGGTGGGGCGGGGTGATCGACACCTGCAGCCGGTTCAGCGCCTTCTACGGCCAGGCGCACGGCGGGCGGCTGGCCTATGCCACCGGCTACACCGGGATGGGCGTGGGCGCCACCCGCTTCGGCGCGAACGTCATGCTCGACCTGCTGTCGGGCGAGTCCACCGAGCGGACCGAGCTGCGGATGGTCAAGGAGAAGCCGATGCCGTTCCCGCCGGAGCCGGTGCGCTCCGGGGTCATCCAGTTCACCCGGTGGTCGATCGCGCAGGCCGACCAGCACCAGGGCAAGCGCAACCTGTGGCTGCGCGCGCTCGACCGGATGGGGCTGGGGTTCGACTCGTGATCCTGACCACGCGAATCGAGTTCGTGGTCGACGGCCTCACGCTCGCCGGGGACCTGCGGGTCCCCGGCGGCGCGGGGCCGCGGCCCGCTCTGGTGTTCACGGGGCCGTTCACCGGGGTGCGCTCCCAGGTCACAGGCTTGTACGCGGAGCGGCTGGCCGAGCGAGGGTACGTGACGCTGTCCTTCGACCATCGGAACTGGGGGGAGTCCGAAGGGCTTCCCCGCCTGGACGAGGATCCGCAGGGCAAGCTGCGGGACCTGCGGGGGGCGGTGTCGTTCCTGCGGTCACGGGCCGAGGTGGACCGGGATCGGATCGGGGCGGTGGGGGTGTGTCTGGGGGGTGGTTACGCGCTCAAGTTCGCCGCCTTCGACCCCCGAGTCCGGACATTTGTCGGTATCGCGGGCGCGTACAACAACCCGTACAGCATGCGCTCCGGCATGGACTACCAGGCGGCGCTGGCGGGCTTCACGGACGTCCTCGAACGCCAGGACCAGGGCGGCGCCGTGGAGTACATGCCGGTCGTCTCCTCCTCGCCCCCGGAGGAGGGGGAGGCCGCCATGCCGGGCGACGAGCCGTACGCGTACTACGGCACCTCACGGGGCGCCTCGCCACACTGGTCCAACTCGGTGACCAGGGCGAGCGTGCGGGAGCTGGTCACGATGGACAACATGATGGGAGCCGACTTCCTGTCGCCCAAGCCGGCGCTGATCGTGCACGGGGTCGTCGACCGGTTCTGCTCTCCGGAGGGGGCCGAGGAGGCGTTCCGGCGCCTCGACCAGCCGAAACAGCTCGTCTGGGTCGACGCCAAGCAGCACATCGACCTGTACGACCGCGAACCGTACGTCACGCAGGCCGTGGACGCCACCGCCGCCTTCCTCACCGAGCACCTCTGACCACCACCCGGCACCCGGATCGGCAAGATCATGTGAAGACTTGACCAGCGACCCACCGAGCACAATGGCCTGATCCACACGGCATGGCATCCTCGCTTGCGACCCCCGACGATCCTTCGGAGGTGGACGCGTGCGTACGAGGTGGATGCTTGCCTGGCCGATGCTGCTCCTGACCGCGGGATGCGGCGCCGACCAGGCAGCCGTCATCCCCGCGGCGGCCAAGCCTCCGCCGAAGGTGGCCCGCTGCATGCTGAGGATCGCGGCCCCGCGTGCCGGGGTCGCGGCCCGCATCCAGCTCGTACGCGACATCTCCGCCTATATCGGCACGCGCCCGGGCCGCATCGTCTACGGCGTCCTGGACCTGGTCACCGGGATCCACTTCGGGCAGGGAGAGCACGAGAACGACATCATCACCGCCAGCGGCGCCAAGGTGGACATCCTGACCGCGCTCCTGCACCAGCGCACCCGCGACCTGGACGAGGAGGAACGCGACCTCGCCGTCCTCATGATCACGGAGAGCGACAACCTCGCCGCGGACGCCCTGTGGTCCCGCGTCGGCGCCTCCTCCGCGATGAGCGCCTTCTACCAGAGCGTGGGCCTGACGGAGACGACACCGGGACCCGCCATTTTCTGGGGCGGCACCCTCACCAGCCCCGCCGACCGCATCCGCCTCCTGAAACTCCTGGTCAGAGGCAGGAAAGGCCGAGAGGGCGACCTGACCGCGGCCGACCGCCGGCTGGTGCTCGGCCTGATGTCCCGCGTCCAGAAGGACCAGTCATGGGGCGTCAGCGCCGCCGCCCGCCCGGGAGACCGGGTGGCCCTGAAGAACGGCTGGACGCCACGCCCGTTCATCTCCGGCACGTGGGCCATGACGAGCTACGGCCGCATCTCGGGCCCGGGCCGCGACCTGCTGCTGTCGGTCCAGACCGACTACCAGCCGGGCCCGGACGCGGGCATCCAGACCATCGAGGGCGTGGCCCGCCTCATCCGCAACCGCCTCGACTCCCTCGCCCCGACCATCACCCGCCCCTGCATCGGCAACCCCATCGCCTGATCATCCGCGCCTACCGCCGCCACCCTCACCGGGCAAAAGGTCTTCTCGGGGAGGCGCTTCGCGCCGAGGGGCTCAGGCGCTTCTTATTCGGGCGCCTGGCGGCGCACCCCTCCGCGCCTTCGGCGCCATCGCCCACCCGTGACCCGGTTACCGGTCTGGCCTGCTGGAGCCCACCCCCGAACCCCCCGCTCGCTCCGCTCGCCAGACGCCCCCACCCGTTGACCGGCTATGCGGTGGACCGACTGATGCCCACCCCGGACCGGCGTGCCGCGGGGCTGTCGTTGCCCGACGGGACAACGCCGAACTTGCGCCCGATCACCAGGTGGGCCTGCTGGATCGGGCCCCGTTGACACCGTGGTCGGGACACGCAATGGGGCAACCTTCGGGTGCGGTGGAAGAGCGGCTGTGGGTATTCGATGGACCACAGGGTGCGGCGCGGCGATGGGACGGTTGATATCCGGAGCGATCCCATCCGCCGTGCCCGTCTACCGGGCTCGGCCTGACAGCAGTGCCGCCCAGATCGCGCGAGCTTCAACGATCGAGCACTGGTGGGTCTCGAGAACCACGTCCCCAGCTTCGGCCTGCAGGGTGCGGCGGATGAGAGTCTGGCCGCCACCCTCGCACAGCTCGTAGAACACGGCCCTGCATGTACACGTCCACGCCACGGTGCGGACGCGATCCAAGGCACCGCATGGTTCCAGCCATGTGAGCCGGACATGCCCACGTTGGGCCATGGGTACGTGCGGACTCAGGCAGCCTTTGCCGGGCGTCACGACACACCTGCGACCATGATGCTCGGCGCTTCACGGAGTTCGGCGTATCGAGCAGCGATCCTGCGCGCGGCCCGCTCCGGCTCGAACGCGGAATGATGTGCGTAGAGCCAGCGGCCCGTCTGGGAGCGGCGCCCCGTCCACCATCGGTACCAGAAGCCGTCCGTCCACACCACGAGCCCGGTCCACACCGACACCAGCGCGAGACCGCGCCCTTCGTGGACATCGGCGGAGATCCCCATGCGCGCCAAAGCGGCGCGGAGTTCATCGGCGGTTTCCAGCGCCGACAGGGGCCGGACCGGGCCGAGGTCGATCGGTTGACGGGGTTCGGGGCAGCAGACGCACCGATTCCACGCGTTTGCTTCTTCGTGCCGCATGTGACGTTCCCTCCTGTTGGGGGACGTGGCCTCAGGCCACGCCACGCAGGGGGAACCGTAGGTGCGGGTCAACGGCGGAACCCGCACGGTGGTGAAGGTCAAGGAGCCGCACAAAAGTGCGGGTCAGACGATGCCCGCCCGGCGAGCCAGCCCGCGAAGCTGCGGGGTGCTGGCACGATGCTCCCGCTTGAGCAGTTGGGTCAGCAGCTCGCGGGGACGGCCACCGTAGCGGACAAGCTCGGGCGAGAGCCGTTCGGCTTCGAGGAGCATATTGACCGACGCGGCGTCCTTGCGCTGCAAGGCGTAGGCGCGGGCGAGGTCCAGGTGCACCTGGGCGCGGCGTCCTACCAGGCCGTCAGACAGGTGTGCCAGGTTGAGGGTTTCGCTGCTGCCGATCGCCTGTCGGGTGTCGCCGAACTCGACGGCCGCTGAGATCTCGTGAATGGTCACGTTGGTCGTGCCGAAGGCGGTCCAGAAGTCGTTGCGGTCTTCGCCGAGAGAATTGGCGATCTGCCGGGCCTGCGCGAGGAAGGTACGCACCCCGGCTTGGTCGTACGCCGCGGCGGCGGCTGTGACGGCGACCAGGTAGAGCGCGCCCACAATGGGCAGAGCGCGCGGCGTGGGGCGCTTGGAGGCGCTCTGCAACGCGTCGGCCGCCTGGAGGACCAGGTGCAGCGCGCGTTCCGTTTCGCGAAGCCGTATCAGGACGTAGCCGAGCCGGTAGGCGCTCACGGCGGCGAGGAGGGGCTTGTCCGCTTCTTGCGCGGCGGCCAGCGAGCGGTCGGCGGCCACCCAGGCGAGTTCCGCCTCCCCCACGCGGCGCAGCGTCGTGGTGGCGGAGTGGTAGGTCAGCGAGCGAAGGGTTTGGTACGCCCGGCGCTGGGCGGCGGGGGCATGGCGGCTGCCCAGTTCGGTGGCCACGATAAGGCGGGGCAACCGCCTGCCGACCTCGTTGTAATGGGTGGCCTGGTAGAGCCGGTTCACGCGGCGGATCTCGTGCCGCAGCCACACGACGCTCTCGTGGGAGCCTTGGGTGTGCTGGGGGTTGATGAGGGAGGAGAGGCCGTCGTAGCCCATCATCGCCTGCCGGATGGCCGATGCTGCCTGGTAGCGCGTCATCGCAGTCGTCTTCTTCACGGTGAGTTCATCCACAGGCAAGCCGAGGATGTCAGCGAGGGCGTTGATCACGGTGTGGTTGTCCACGGCACGTTGCCCGCGCTCCACCTGGCTCAGCCAACTCTCGGAACGGCCGACGAGACCGGACAGGACCGCTTGGGACAGTCCACGGCGACGGCGTGCCCGAGCGATCCGCCGGCCGATCTCCCCGCGGGCGTCCATGCCATCACCCCTGCGTCTGTCGCTCCCCGGCAACGGTGTGTAGCTCCTGCATGATGCGTTCCCAGGATGGCATGCGGGACTGCGGCGGGGCGGCGGGATCGAACAGGACCCGCACGCCCATCTCCCGAAGCGTGTCCAGGCTCCGCTGAAACGCGAGGTGCCGGGCGAGCGCGTCCTTCAGCAGCGGCACGGCAAGGATCGGGACGCCGAACCCCGTCACCTCACACAACAGGCCGACGGCGAAGGTGTCGGCGATGCCGTTCGCCCACTTGTTGATCGTGTTGAACGTCGCCGGAGCCACGATCACGGCGTCGGCGGGAGGGAGACCCTTGGGGTCCTCCGGCATGCGGTACGTGCTGCGGACCAGGTCACCGGTCAGACGCTCCAACTCCGAGACATCGACGAAGCGTTCCGCCATCGGCGTGGTGACCACGTGTACCTGCCACCCGGCTGCCCGGGCCATGGGGACCAGGTGATGGAGATCGGCGGCGGCAGGTGCGGCACAGGCGATCACATAGAGAACACCGCGCGTGCCCTCGTGGGGTTCCATGCTGGTGATCCTAATGAGAGGCCGATGTCCGCTCTCGGTGACCGCTCTGAGAATTCGTGCAGGGCAGGTGAGCCGACCAGCGGGAATGACCTTGCCATTTCCCCAGGCAGGACTCGCCCCTACCGAGGTCGCCCGGGGCAGCAAGGACATAGACGAGTTTCGGCCGTGTGCCCGCTGCGGTCTTCGGGGCCCGTGTCAGGCGGGGTCGGCACAGATTGTTCGCCTGGCTTGTGGCGCTCCGCACCAGTTGGCGCCGGGTCGGCGGGAAGCGGGACGGTGGAGTGCGGCGCGAGGTGGACGGCGCTCAGCACAGCGTCTCGGCACTCGGCCGGCGACCTGGGAGGCCTGTTCGAGGCTTACCGAGTCCGAAGGAACGGCGGTCGAATGGGCGCAGGTTTGGCTGGAGTGGCCGGGAACTGCCAGAGTGACGAGATGTCTCGACTTGTTCCAGAATTGATCTGCTCCGACATTCAGGCCAGCTTGGCCTTCTATCGGCTGCTGGGCTTCGAGATCCGCTACGAGCGGCCCCAGGAGCGGTTTGCCTACCTGGAGCGTGACGGGGCGGATCTGATGTTGGAGCAGCCGTTGAGCCGGGACCGTCTCTACCCGCGCGCGGAGCTGGACCACCCCTACGGGCGCGGGATCAACCTCACTGTTGAAGTGGACGACGTAGATCGGATTCACGACGCGCTGCTCGCCGCCGGCTATGAGATGTGGCTGCCGTTGGAAGAGCGCTGGTACGAGCGCAGCGTCGATGCCGTGGGCGTGCGCCAGTTCGCGGTGCAGGACCCGGACGGCTACCTGCTGCGGATCTCTCAGCAAGTGGGAACCCGTTCTCGATAGCCACTGATGTCCTTGCCGTGGATGCTCGTTTCTGCCAAAGCGCCAGCAGGTCAACGCCGATGAGCGCACGGTACCGGGATCGCGTCCGAGGGGCGCGGGGACCGGCAGGGCCCCGCCTGGGGGTGTGGGGGCTGGCCCCCACAGGGCGCTGCCTGAGCGCTCCATCGCGCATAGCGCGCCCTCATCGCGAGGACCGAGCAGTTGGGGGATCGGTAGGGGGCGCTGCCCGAGCCACTATCGGGCGTAGCGCCCCCCCGTTGTGAGGACCATGCTGGTTTCCGGGGTCATGCGTGGGTCAGGACTTCTTCCGGGATGACCTTCGGTACGCCGCGCAGCCCGATCAGGGCCAACACGGCCACTACGGCCAGGAGGGCAGCAGTGACCAGGGCGGTCACGTGCAGACCCTCGATGAAGGCCGTCTGTGCTGCTCGCATGAGCTGATCCGCCTGCTCCGGCGGCAAGGTCGTGGCCGTGCTTACCGCGCCTGCGATCGACTCTCGTGCGGCGTCGGCGGCGGGGAGGCCCGTGGGGAGGTGGAGGTTGGTTTGGTACGCGGTGTTCAGGACCGTGCCGAGGATGGCGATGCCCAGTGCGCCGCCCAGTTCGAAGGCCGTCTCCGAGACGGCGGCGGCCGCTCCCGCGCGTTCCCTGGGGGCCGTGGCGAGGACGTTGTCGTTGTTGACGGTGAAGGTGAAGCCGACCCCCAGGCCGCCGATGATCATGACGGGGAGCAGGGCGAAGTAGTTCAGGGAGGGGCCGAGCGTGCTGTAGTAGAGGAACGAGCCGGCGTTCATGGCCAGGCCCAGGGCGACCACGCCGTTCCTGCCGATGCGGTGGATCAGCTTGGCGGCCATGATGCCGCCCACCGCGCCGCTCAGGCCGCCCGGCAGTTGTGCGAGGCCCGCCTGGAGCGGTGACCAGCCCAGGACGAGCTGCAGGTACCAGCCGAACATCAGCATCATGGCCGACATCGTGAAGATCGCCAGCAGGTTCGTGACGATGGACGCGCTGAACGCCCGCCGCCTGAAGAGCCGGACGTCGATCAGCGGCTCGGGCAGCCGCGTCTGGCGCCACACGAACAGGCCCAGCAGCAGGACCCCGGCCGCGCCCGCCACCAGCACGTCGGCGTGCTCCAGGCCCTTGTGCGCCGCCTCCTTGACCGCGTAGACGGCCGTCACCACGCCGGCGAACGAGAGGACGACGCTGACCAGGTCGGGCCGGCCCGCGTGCGGGTTGCGCGACTCGGGCAGCACCAGGATCCCGCCGACCAGCACCAGCAGCATGATCGGTACGTTGATCAGGAAGACCGAGCCCCACCAGAAGTGGTCGAGCAGGAGACCGCCCACGACCGGGCCGATGGCGAACCCGGCGGCGCTCATCCCGCTCCAGATGCCGATGGCCGCGGTGCGCTCGCCCGGGTCGGTGAACACGTTCCGGACGATCGACAGGGTGGACGGCATGATCGTCGCTCCGGCCACGCCGAGCAGGGCCCTGGCCGCGATCAGCAGCTCGGGGTTGGGCGCGTACGCAGTCACCACCGAGGCGGCGCCGAACGCGGCCGCGCCGATCAGCAGCAGGCGCTTGCGGCCGATGCGGTCCCCGAGGTTGCCCATGGTGACGAGGAGGCCGGCCAGCGCGAAGCCGTACATGTCGCCGATCCAGAGCAACTGGGTGGAGTTCGCGCCGAGGTCGGTCACCAGCCTGGGCAGGGCCAGGTGCAGGACCGTGAGGTCGAGCGAGAGCAGCAGGGTGGCCAGGCAGGCGATGGCCAGGCAGGACCATTTGTTCTTCATGCCGCCTACTGTCGGGAGCGCGGCTGACGGCCTGCCTACCGCTCGCTGACCGCCCCGCTGGCAGGCCCGTCCGGCGGCTGGCTGACCGCCCCGCTGTCAGGCCCGGTTGAGCGGGCGTTCACCTCGTCGAGGGCGGCGGTGATGCGGGCGCGGGTCTCCTCCGTGGTGTACCAGTCGTTCGGCACCTCGTCACGAGCCTGGACGAGCAGCGCGCGGGCCTCGTCCAGGTCGCCCTGGAACAGCGCGACCTGGCCCAGCCCGAGGTGCGCCCACGCCATCGTCTCCGTCGAGCCGTTCCTGCGCGACATCTCGGCGGCGCGCAGGTAGTCGGCCCGCGCGCCCGTCGCGTCGGCCTGGTTGAGCCGGGCGTCGCCCCGCCGGCACAGGGCCTCGGCGATCTCCGTCTCGGCGCCCAGCTCGGTGGCCACCGCCAGCGCCTCGTCGGCCAGCGCGATCGCGGTCGTGAAGTCGCCCTTCTCCTGGTAGAGAGCGCCGAGGCCGGACAGCGTCATCACCATGCCCCACCGCTCCCCGATGGCCTTGAACGCGGCCAGGCTCCGTTCGAAGTTGACCAGCGCCTCGGCGGCCCGGCCGGTCGACTGCAGCAGGAACGCCACACCGCCGTAGGACAGCGCCTCCTGCCAGGGCTCGAGCTCGTCGGCGCGGCTGGTGAGCGCGGCGTAGACCTCGTCGTACTCGCCGGGCGGCCCTGTGTAGGCCGAGAGCAGCATCGAGAGGAACTCCACCCGCATCGGCAGGTTGTACGTCGGCAGCAGCTGCCGCGCCTCCGCGAGCCGCGCGCGCAACTCCTCGTCGATGCCGCCGGTCCAGGCCCTGATGAGCACGCACATGACGTACTCCTCCTCCATGCCCGGCGGATGCCGGAAGCCGAGCGCGGCCATGAGGTCGGCGGCCAGATGGGCGCTGGTGATGCGGTTGCCGCGCATCCACCAGTAGCAGCCGCAGTTGGCCAGCAGCCGCAACCCCAGCTCCGGCTGCCCGGACGCGGTCGCCCAGCGGATCGCCGCGTCGAGCTCGTCGCTCTCCTCGTCGAGCCGGACCAGCCACTCCAGCTGCTCACCGGTGCGCAGCAACGGGTCGGCCGTCATGACCAGGTCGAGGCAGTAGCGGGCGTGCGCCTCGGAGATCGACTCGGCCTCGCCCGACTCCGCCAGCCGTTCCGCGCAGAACGCCCTGATCGTCTCCAGCATCCGGAAACGGTCGCCCACGAACTCCACCAGCGACTTCTCCGCCAGCGAGAAGAGCACGTCCTCGGGCAACCCGCACACCTGCTCGGCCGCCTCCGGCCGGGCGCCGCCGACGAACACGCTCAGCCGCCTGGCCAGCCGCTGCTCGCTCTCGTCCAGCAGGTCCCAGCTCCACGCGACGACCGCGTGCAGCGTCTGGTGCCGGGGCAGCGCCGTACGGCTGCCCCTGGTCAGCAGCCTGAACCGGTCGTCGAGCCGGGCCGCGACGTCGGCCACCGGCAGGGTGCGCAGCCGCGCCGCGGCCAGCTCGATGGCCAGCGGCAGCCCGTCGAGCGCCCGGCAGATGCGTACGACCGCCGCGGCGTTGCCCGCGTCGACGGCGAAACCAGGCCGTACGGCGGCGGCGCGGTCGGCGAACAGCCGGACCGCCGGATAGTCCAGGGGGCTGCCGGCCTCGGGCGGCGGTAGCCGCAGCGGCGCCACGGGCAGGATCGACTCGCCGGTGATGCCGAGCGCCTCGCGCCCGGTCACCAGCACGCGTAGCTCGGGGCAGGAGGCCAGCAGCAGGTCGGCCAGGTCGGCGGTGGCCGCGATGACGTGTTCGCAGTTGTCCAGGACCAGGAGCAGCCTGCGGCCGGCCAGCGCGGTGACGAGCCGGGTGGCCGGGTCGACGGTGAGCCGGTCGGGGGTGGGCGGGGCGTCGCGGATGTCGAGGGCGGACAGGACGGCCCCGGGCACGCCGGCGTCCTCGGAGACCGGCGCGAGCTCCACGAAGCACACGTCGCCGGGCTCCTGGTCGGCCGCCTCGGTCGCCAGTCGCGTCTTGCCCGCGCCGCCGGGCCCGATCAGCGTGACGAGCCGGTTGGTCCGCAGCCTGGCGGCCACCTGCTCGATCTCCTCGGCCCTGCCGACGAAGCTGGTGAGCTGGGCGCGCAGGCCCTGCCGCCGCGGGGCCGCGGGGGCGGCGTCGGGAGCGGGGGCGCCGAGCGCCGGGTCGGCCCTGAGGACGGCCAGGTGGGCGGCGGCCAGCTCGGCCCCCGGCTCGACGCCGAGCTCCTCGTCCAGGATCTTCCTGGCCTCGTCGTAGACGGTCAACGCCTCGGCCTGCCGGCCGCTGCCGTAGAGGGCACGCATGAGCAGGGCGCGCAGCCGCTCGCGCAGCGGGTGGGCGGCGGCGAGCTGGCTCAGCTCGGCGACCAGCTCGCGATGCCGGCCCAGGTCGAGGTCGGCCTGCACGCGGTCCTCGGTGGCGGCCAGCCGCAGCTCGGCCAGCGCCGTCGCGGCGGCCTTGGCGTGCGGGGCGTCGGACAGCGGCGCGCCCCGCCACAGCTCGAGCGCCTCGCGCAGGAGCGTGGCCGCCCGGCCGGGATCACCGCCGGCGAGGGCCTGCCTGCCCTGCTGCGTCAGCAGCTCGAACCTGCGCGCGTCCACGTCCTGAGGGTCGGCCACCAGCCGGTATCCCGCCGGATGGAACTCCACCAGGTCCCTGCCCAGCGCCCGGCGCAGCCTGGAGACCTGCGACTGCAGCGCGTTGGCCACGCCCTCGGGCGGTCTCGGGCCGTACATGCCGTCCACGAGCTGCTCGCCGCCGACGATGCGACCGGCGTGCAACGCGAGCAGCGTCAGCAGCGCGCGCACCCGGGGACCGCCGAGCGCGACCGGCTCGCCGTCCTCGTCCAGCGCGCTGGTGGGCCCGAGGATCTGGAAGCGCATGCGTCGATTATCGCGGTTGCGGCAGCAGCGCGGTGATCTCGGCGTAGGTCGGCAGCGGAGGGGCCTGCCTGCCCCGGGCGGCGGACACCGCCGCGAGCGCCCCGTGGAGCGCGGCCCGGTACAGCAGCGACCCGGTGCTCACCCTGGCCACGCCGGCCTCGGCGAGCTGGGGGAGCGTGGGGCCGTCCGGCTGGTAGAGGACGTTGAGGGGGAGCGGCGTGCTCGCGGCCACCTCGGCGATCTCGCGCAGATCGCTCATGCCGGGCACGAAGATCCCGTCGGCGTGGCCGTAGGCGGCCACCCGTTCCCGCGTGTCGCCGGTCTTCAGCCAGTACGTGTCCGTACGGGCGTTGACGAACACGCCGTGGCCCTTGGCCGCCTCGATGATCCGCCGGTGCAGCTCGATCGGGCGCAGCGTGCCGTCGGGTCGGCCGTCCTCCAGGTTGATCCCTGCCACTCCGAGCGCGGCGAGGCCCGCGACCAGGTCGGACACCTCGCCGGGGTCGTCGCTGAAGCCGCCCTCGATGTCGACGGTGACCATGACGCCCAGGTCCTTGATCGATTCGGCCAGCTCGATGGTCTCCGCCCTGGTGGCGCCGGCCGCGTCCGGTCTGCCGTACGCGGCGGCCACGCCGAGGCTGGTCGTGCCGATCACCGGGAAGCCCTCCCGGGCCAGGAGGGCGGCCGAGCCGTAGTCCCAGGCGTTCGGCAGCAGCAAGGGATCGCCGGGGCGGTGCAGGTCGTGGAAGTTCATGAGCGGCTCACGTCGAGAAGGGCTTCGAGCACGCCCGCGGCCAGCGCGAGCGCGTGGGCGGGCCCGGGGCAGGGGCGCACGCCGTGGCCGAAGGTCAGATGGGGGGCACGGCCGCGCGAGAGGTCGAACCGGTCGGGATCGGCGAGCACGTCAGGGTCGCGGTTGGCCGACACCAGGTCGATGGTCACCTCGTCGCCGGTCCGCGTGTCGAGCCTGCGGGTGGCCTTGAGCGGCGGGTCCTGCCTGAGCGTCTCGTGCAGCAGCGCCTCGGGGTCGGCGCCGGGTCCGGCGTGCCCGAGGGCGTTCTCGATGAGCGCCTCCGTGGCGGCGTGCCCCTGCAGCAGCAGGGTGATCTCGGGGATGGTGGCCTGTTCGAGCAGCTCGGTGACGGCGGCGTCGGCCTCCGGGCTCTCCTCGCCGGACAGGTAGCCGGTCGCGGCGGCGGCCACGGCGCCCGTGTCCTTCACGCCCAGCGCGGCGCCGAGCACGGCCGTGGGGACGCCCCGCCAGTCGCCGCCCCGCTCCAGCGTCATGGCCCTGGCCGCCGTTCTCAGCTCGGCGGGGTCAAGGGCGGCCAGCCGCTCCTCCAGCAGGCGGCGCCGCCCGGCGTGCGTCTCTCCGGTGCTGAACCTCGACACCTGGGCGCGGAGCCAGGCCAACGTGCCCTCCTCGGCGTCCTGTCGTACGGGAGGCGGCACGTACCTCGGGTCGGCGAGCACCGCCTCAGCGGCTGAGTGGCGTGTGATGAGCATGGTTCCACGCTAGAACGGCGTCATTTCGTCGCGGGTCGAAGGGTGGGGGCATCAGGCCGCCAGGCGGTCTGTCCGCTCGGGGCGTTCGGGCTCGGCCGGGACGGCCTGGGTGCGCACGGCGGGCCGCTTCGCGACCGACACCAGCGCCATGGCGACGAGCAGCGCCATCTCGGCCAGCACCACGCCCCGCTCCAGCGGGCCGTAGTAGCCGGCGCCGCCGATCAGCGGCGAGGTAATCGAGGCCGGGTGGGCCGCCAGGTAGAAGGCCAGCATGGCCGCCGAGGTCACGCTCAGGGCCCGGACCGCGTTCCACAGAGGCGCCGCCTCCCGGCCCCTGGCCAGGGTCCAGCCGGCGACCGGCAGCGAGGCGAACACGACGGCCGCCGCCCACCGGTGGATCTCGCCGGTCAGCGAGCCGACCTGCGAGTTGCCGGGGTCCGTGGGGAAGATCGCGCTCATCATCAGCCCCGCCGCCCCCGCCAGCAGCAGCACCCTGGTGGCCGCGGTGCGCGCCGGGTCGCTCGCCGCCAGCCCGTACGCGAGACACAGGCACGCCCCCGCCAGTGCCAGCATCCCCACAAGGACGGGCACGAGCCCGCCGGAGACTAACGCGTAGTCGCTGAGCAGCGGCTGCGTCGGCAGGGCGACCTGCGCGTACGCCAGCGCGCACACGGACACCACCGTGCCGGAGACAGCGCCCCAGGCGCTTTGGACTGGGGTCATCGGGCCACCTCATCGTAGATCTGCTCGAACCGGGCCAGCGACGACCGGTCATCGTGGGTGAGAGCCAGCTCCCTGCTGGTCTTGCCGAGCCGGGCCCGCAGGTCGTCATCGGTGAGAATGTTCGTCAGGTGCCTGGCCAGCGAGATCACGTCGCCCGGCTGGAACAGGTATCCGTTCTCGTCCACCAGGTGCGGCAGCGCCATCGCGTCGGCGGCCACCACGGGCAGCCCCATGGCCATGGCCTCCAGCGTGGCGATGCTCTGCAGCTCGGCGATGCCCGGCATGGCGAACACGTCGGCGGCGGCGAACGTCTGGGGCATGAGCTCGTCGGGCACGAAGCCCAGGAAGGAGACCCGCTCGCCGACGCCGATGCGGGCGGCCAGCCGCTCCAGCTCCGTGCGCTGGTTGCCGCGGCCGACGAACACCGCCTGGGCGTCGGTCCGGTTCAGCACGAGCGGCAGCGCGCGGACGATCTCGTCCAGGCGCTTCTCCTCGTCCAGGCGGCCGACGAACAGGATGGTCGGCCTGTCGGGCAGGTCGAACAGCTTGCGCGCCCACGCCTTGGGTTCGGCGCGCGGGTGGAACCTGGTCAGGTCGATCCCGCAGGAGACCGCCTCGACCTCGCGGCCGAAGCCCTGGTCGGCCAGCAGCTTGGCGGCCAGCGGGGTCGGGGTGGTGATGCGGTCGGCGCGGTTGAAGATCCGGCTGAAGTCGCGCCACGCGAGCCGGCCGGCCTTGATCCGGAGCCGCTCGGGGATGTGGCAGAACTGGAAGAGGTTGTCGGGCATGAAGTGGTTGGTGGCCACGATGGGCACGTCCGCGCGCCGGGCGGCGGCGATGGCGGCCCTGCCGACCACGAAGTGGCCCTGGGCGTGCAGCACGTCGGGACGGATGCCGGCGATCAGCCGGTCGAGCCGGGCCGGCACCGTGAACCGCATCGTGGGGTGGACCGGTATCGGCGCGGAGCGCAGGCGGTGCACGATCACGTCGTCCACGACGTCGGCGGTGGGCGGGCCCACGTCCGACTGGCAGACCACGTGCACCTCGTTGCCGCGCGCGGCCAGGCCGGTGGCCAGGCGGTGGGTGAAGTAGGCGGCGCCGTTGACGTCCGGCGGGTAGGTGTCGGTCGAGATCAGGATCCGGCGCGGCCGCTCGGGGGCCGGGGTGGGGGCGGTCTCGGCGATCTGGGGGAGAGAACGCAGGGGCATGGCCATGGAAGTGACTCCGGTTTCACAAAGGGGTGGGGGAATGAGTCGGGGGATTGTTGCGGGACTCCAGCGGGCTGGTGCGGGCCAGCGCGACGGTCCCGGCGGCGGTCAGGAGCGCCGCCGCGACCGGCACGATGCCGGTCGGCACCGGCTCGCCGAGCAGCAGCGCGCCGAACGCCACCGCGGTGAGCGGGTCGGCGATCTGGAGCGAGGCGAACGAGACGCCGAAGTGCCCGACCGCGTAGGCCCGCTGGAGCATCACCAGCGCCAGCAGCAGGGGCACCGGCAGCGCCAGCACGTACCACCAGTTCCAGGTGCCGTCCAGCAGCACGCGCATGAGCGTGGCCGTCGCGCCGTAGAGCACGCCCGAGCTGGTCGCGAGCAGGGCGGCCCGGCCCGCCGGTGAGGCCGCCCGCGAGGCGGCCCACAGCAGGACCGCCGCGACTCCGGCCACGCCGAGCAGGGTGAGCACTCCGTCCGGGCCGAGGTAGGTGGGACCTTCCGAGTTGGGGACCAGCAGGACGAGTCCGACCAGCCCGGCCGCCACCACACCCGCGGCCGCCAGCTCCTTGGGGGAGGGCTTGCGGCCGTGCAGCGCGGCGGCGAGGGGCAGGGCGAACAGCAGGCTCGCCACGCCCATCGGCTGGACGACGGTCAGCGGCCCGAGCCCGAGTGCCACGATGTGCAGGCCACCACCCGTCAGAATGGACGCGCCGCCGATCAGCCAGCGCGGTTTCCGCAGTAGGGCGAGCAGCCCCGGTTTGGCCGACCCGGCTGCTTCGAACTGCTGCAGAGCGGCTCCGAGCGCGAAGAACAGCGAACCGACCAGGGCGATCGCCGCGGCCAGCACAGTCATTTCGCACTCCTTTCAGACGGATGGTTGCCAGACAGGGTCAAACGGACGTGTCCGCGGGAAGACGTTCTGGGGAAGCCTGGATGGCGCGTCGCTTCCTGAGCCATCTCACGAGCTCGACGAGCGCGGTGATGGACACCGCGATGCCCAGGCCGAGGAGCAGGCCCTTGATCGGGTCGTTCTCGAAGGCCATGCCGCCGAAGAAGCCGATCAGCCCCGAGTACACCGCCCACGAGCTCGCCGCGATCGCGTCGAAGAACGTGAACGAACGCAGCGGATGCCGTACGGCGCCCATGGTCAGCGTGGTCGCGGTGCGACCGCCGGGGATGTACCTGGCCACCACGAGGACGAGGCCGCCCCGCTCGGCCAGCGTGTCGCGGGCCCAGACGAACGCCTTCTTGTTCCGCAGCCTGCCTGCCGACTTGTTGCCGATCAGGTAGGAGATGTGGTCACCGGCGAAGGCACCCAGGGCCGCCGCCACGATGACCAGGGCCAGGTTCGTCTCGCCGGAGGCGGCGAACACCGCGGCGGTGATCACTGACGTCTCGGCCGGCACGATCGGGAAGAACCCGTCGAGCAGCGCGAGCCCGAACAGCGCCGCGTATAACCAAGGTGATGACATCACCTGCTGGACCAGGTCGAGAATGGCATGCGACATGAGTGTTCACTCCGATCGTTAGGGCACCCACACAGCGTGTCTGCGTGGCACGGCCGGGGACATCGGGGATGCCCCGGGTCGAACGCGGACCCATCCCTTATGCGGATCAGGGCCGGTACCCCATGAAGGTAGAAACTCCGCAGGTCACGGCACATCGGACGATCGGCACGCACCGCCCCCTACTTTCGTCGGGGGCTCGGTTCCGACCTCCGGGTGACACCATCGATCAAAGCGGTTTCCGCAGGCCGAAACAGGAGTGGAGGTAGGCGCTTTCGGGGTGGGGCTAGCTCTACCGCGGCAGGGGGCGCCGCCCTACCCTGACTTTCGTCAGGGTCGCCGGCTGACTTCCGGCGGCATCCGCGGGCACGGGAGGCGGCTACCGTCGGTCCGGTGAGACGTCTTCGCCGGGAGAGCCGTCGCCAGGTGGTCTACGACCTGCTGCTCTGGGCCGTGCTCGGCATCTTCGTGGCGGCCATGGGCCCCGACCCGTTCGTGGATCCGGCCGCCTTCGCCATGGTGAGCCTGCCCAGGATCGGGCTGGCCACGGTCGCGGTGCTGGTGGGCCGCCGCTGGCCGCTGGCCGCGCTGGTACTGCTGTTGCCGCTGGGGCCGTGGCAGTTCAGCGAGGGGTTCGCGACCGTGGACCTGAGCTGGCTGCTGCCCAGGCGCAACGTGAAGATCCTGCCGCTGCTGGCCAGCTCGCCGTTCATCATGTGGTACGCCTACCTCACCGGGCGGCGCCTGGCCGTGCTCTGGCCCGCGCCGCTGGCGTTCTGCCTGATCTCGGCCGTCGGTGTGGGCGTGGTGCTGGTCAAGGGCGGCGACCTCGCTCTGTGGGTGTCCATGGTGACCGCGCTGCTCGGCACGTACGTGGTGCCGTACCTGCTGGGGCTGCTCAGGCGCAGGCTGCTGCAGGGGCGCACGCAGGCGAGGCTGGCGGCCGAGGCGCAGGCGCGGCTGCGCGAGCGGGCCAGGATCGCGCGGCAGATGCACGACTCCCTCGGCCACGATCTGGCCCTGATCGCGGTGCGGGCGGCCGGGCTGGAGATGGCCCAGGGGCTGGCCGAGACGCAGGTCAGGGCGGCGGGGGAGCTGCGGCTGGCGGCGGCCGACGCCACGGACCGGCTGCGCCAGATCATCGGGCTGCTGCGCGAGGACTCCGACGCGGCGCCGCTGTCACCCGTGAACGAGGACGTGACCGAGGTGGTGCGGCGGGCCAGGGACTCCGGCATGCCGATCACCCTGGACCTGGCGCCGGGGCCGGTGCCCGACCTGGCGCACGCGGTGGTCCAGGAAGGGCTCACGAACGCCGCCAAGCACGCCCCCGGAGCCCCGGTCGGGGTACGGGTCTCGCCGGAGCGCGTCACCGTGCGCAGCGGCCGGCCGCGCGCCCGGCCCCTCGCGCTGCCCGGCGGGCTGGGGCTGGCGGGCCTGCGCGAGCGCGTCCGGCTGGCCGGGGGCACCTTGACCGCCGGCCCGGTCGGCGACGGCTTCGAGCTGGACGTGAGCATCCCCCGCGCGGGGGAGCAGGATCCCCGCGGCTCGGGAGGGAATGGACGGCCCGCCGGACGACGCTCGGAGCATGACTGAACGCAGACCGGGGATAGGCCGCGTCACCGCCGCGATCGCGGCGATGCTGCCGTACCTCACGCTGAAGACGCTCTGGCTGACGGGACACCCGGTCGGGGTCGCCGATCCGGCCTTCATGGCCGACCCGGCGATGATCGGGCTCAACACGATGACGTTCGGCATGGAAGCGGTCGGGCTGGTGCTGGCGCTGGCGTTCACCATGCGGTGGGGACAGCGGCTGCCGGCCTGGCTCGTGCTGCTCCCGCTCTGGGTCGGTACGGGCCTGCTGGCCGTGGTGATCGTCACGGCGCCGATCATGGTGCTGACCGGGGGGTTGGCGGTCTTCGAGACCGGCGGGGCCATCGAGCCGTGGATCTACATGATGGTCTACGGCGGGTTCGTCGCGCAGGGTGTCGGCCTCATGACGGCCTTCGTGCTCTACTCGCGTGACCGATGGCCGGGCGTCTTCACCACCCGGATCGAGCACGCGTTCGCCAGTCCGACCCGGTCGTTCCAGACGGTCGTGGCCTGGGGCGCGCTGCTGGTGGCCGGGCCGATCGGCGCGGTCAAGCTCGCCGGGGGCCTGCAGGACCGCGTCGAGGGCCTGCTGGCCGTCGCCGGGGCGGTCGCGCTCGTGCTGGCGGTCCGGCGGCGCGGGCGCGGCCCGTTCTGGGCGCCGCTGGTGGCGGCCTGGCTCGGCTCCGGCTCCCTGTTCAGCGGCGGGCTCTACGCGATGATCATCAGCTCCGTACGGGCGCCGCTCGGCGCGCCGGGGGCGGAGCTGACCGAGCTGTTCGGCATGCTGGCGGGGCTGGTCATGGGGATGTGCGGGGCGTTCCTGCTGGCCGAACGGTCAGGTGTGGGCGACGTTCAGCCGGCGGAGCACCCGCTTGAAGGCGAAGATGGAGAACGCGATCGCCAGTCCGCTGATCACGGCCACCGCTGATGTCCTCAGCACCATGAACCCGCCGAGCGACCCGGCCAGATATTCATGGACGGCCAGGGCGATGCTGAGCGTCGAGTTCATGAGCAGCACGAACGCCCACAGCAGCGTGATCCTGGCGAAGAACCTGCGGACCCGCTCGTGCTTGAGCACCGCCGACGGCAGATGGATGTAGTCGAGCGTGAGCTTCTGCACGAGCGGCCGGTTGAGCCGGACGGAGGCGAGGAACGCGATGCTGATGCAGATCGTGCCCATCTCCGGCTGGATGAAGAACCACATCCACGTGCCGGTCCAGAAGGCCACGAGGGCGCGGACCGTGATCGCGAACGCGGCCAGGAACATGGTGGCGGGCACCTTGACCCGCCTGATCAGCCGCCACCCCACCCCGATGTAGACCCAGGCGACGGTGGCGATGAGCGCCCCCTTGAATCCCAGGACCATCATGGCCAGGTAGAACACCGCCAGCGGCGCCACGACGCCTTCGAGCAGCCTGGGGGCCGCCTGCCGGGCGAGTGCCGTCAGGCGTGGAAGGTGGACCGGGGGATGGTTCAAGGCTGCTCCGCAGATAGGCCGATGATCAGCGTCTACCCGGGCTTCGGGGGACAAGGCTTGCCAGATGGACCGCTCGCCGTAACCAGCGCGGCATCACCCGCGTCCCGGGAAGCACGCCGGTGGCTTACCGTACCCGAGGAGAGGTGATGCGACTGCCTCTTTTGACGCGTTCCATCTGTTTCCACGAAAACAGCGAGGTCTTACGGCAGGCTTTCAACTGAGTGACGAAGTGGCGAGCTTCGCGCCGAATCCGAGGAACAGAGCGCCGACTCCGGTGGTCAGACCGGCGCTGAGCTTCCTGCGCCGGCTGAACTGGTTGGCCAGGAAGGTCCCGCCGAAGATCAGCGCCGTCAGGTAGAGGAAGCTGAACACCTGGATGATCGCGCCCAGGATGAGGAACGACAGCGCAGGGGTCGCGTAGCCCGGGTCGACGAACTGGACGAAGAACGAGACGAAGAAGAGGATGGCCTTCGGGTTCAGCAGGCTGATCACCAGGGCCTTGCGGAACGGGCGCGGCTGGCGCTCCATCTTGACCTGCGGCTTCTCCTCCTCGGTCGCCTTCCTCGATCGCCAGGCGCCCCTGATCATCTGGAAGCCGATCCACCCCAGGTAGCCGGCGCCGGCGTACTTGACGATCGTGAAGAGCAGCGGGTTGGAGCGGAGCAGGGACGCGGCGCCGGCGGCGGTCAGGAACATCAGCACGGTGTCGCCGATGAAGACGCCGGCCGCGGCCCGGTAGCCCTGGCGGACGCCGTTCTGGGCGGCGTAGCTGAGGACGTACAGGGAGTTGGGGCCGGGCAGCAGGATGATCAGCAAGGCGCCGATGACATAGGTCCAGAAATTAGTGATGCCGAAGAACATACGTCTTACTCCAGGGGGAGGACCAAACCGCACATCACGATATCTCGCCCGGCGCGTACCATATCCCGCCGTATACCTGCCTGTAGCCGAGCGCCCGGTACGTCGCGTCCACCAGCGCCTGGCCGCGCGCGTTGATCCCGAGGCCGATGCCCTGCTTGTTCATCGAGTAGCCGAACGCCAGGCGCGCCGCCGGGTCGCAGAAGCCGACCGAACCGCCCATGCCCACGTGCCCGAACGCGCTCGCCGACAGGAGCGCGCCCTCCTGGTCGGCGGGCGGCAGGTGCCGGTTGTCCGCCGCCTTCACGAAGCCGAGTGAGAACCGCGACGGCACCGCCAGCACCGCGTCGGTGCCCGCCGAGGCGGTGAGCGACATGTGGACCAGGTGCTCCCCGGTGACCAGGCCGCCGCCGCCCAGCGACAGCGGCCGGTACATCCCGGCCAGGCCGCGGGCGTTCGTGATCGCCCCGATGGCCCCGAACTCGGCCGCGTGCGCCGCCCGGCTGTCCGACTCGCCGGGTGTCATGTAGCCGCCCTCGTTCGCCAGCAGCAGCGCGGGCATCGAGGCCGGGTCCGTGAACGCCTGGACGTAGAAGGAGGGCGGCGTCGCGGGCGGGTCGGCGGGGATCGTCGGCGCGACCCTGTGCTCGTACTCCTCGGGGAGGCCCAGCCAGAACTCCAGGCCCAGCGGCTCGGCGACCTCCTCGCGGAAGAACGTCCCGAGCGAGCGCCCGCTCACCCGCCGTACGACCTCCCCGACCAGGTAACCGAACGTCAGCGCGTGGTACCCGTGCCTGCTGCCCGGCTCCCAGAACGGCTCCGCGCCCGCGAGCCTGTCGGCCATCAGCTTCCAGTCGTAGAACGCGCCGGGCGGCAGCTTCTCGCGCAGCACGGGCAGCCCGGCCTGGTGGGCGAGCAGGTGCCGGACGAGCGTCCCGCCCTTGCCGCCGGCGCCGTACTCGGGCCAGTAGCGGGTGACCGGCGCGTCGAGGTCGAGCTCGCCCCGCGAGGCCAGGATGTGGGCGCAGAGTGCCGTCGCGCCCTTGGTGCACGACCAGACGTGCCCGATCGTGCCGCTCTGCCACGGGACGTCCGGTGCGGCCTCGCCGCCCCACAGGTCGACGACCGCCTCGCCGTCGACGATCACGCACACCGACGCGCCCACCTCGCCGCGGCGGGCGAGGTTGCCCTCGAACTCCTCCGCGACCTGGGAGAAACGGGAGTCGCAAGTGCCCTGCACGCTCATTTCCCGAATCCATCACGAAAGCCGGACCCTGTAAACCTTCGGGCTTTACCGCCAATCCCTATGTGTTTACTATGGAATGCGGGTGGGCTCGCTGATGCGCTGGGGCTGGCGGCGCTGCTGTCCGTGGGTTCGCCGTTCGAGATGGGCGCGGTTCGCGTGGCTAGGGGTGGCCACGTGGACCGCGCCCTTTGACTGCTCGCGTCAATTTGAGTCTTGTCCTCCGGTGGAGGTCCGATCTACGCTCCCCATACTCGTTAGTAAGGTTTCCTAATGAACGAGTGAGGAGCTCACCCCCATGCATCGATCCGTGCGGCTCGCCGCCATTGCCGCGATCGTCGCCGCCTCCTTGCAAGCAGCCCCAGCGCAGGCCGCGACCACGTACGAGGCCGAGAACGCCACCGTCTCCCAAGGCGTGGTCGAGTCGAACCACGCCGGCTACAGCGGCACCGGGTTCGTCAACTACGACAACATCACCGGCTCGTACGTCGAGTTCGCCGTCGACGCCGCCACCGCCGGCCCCGCCACCCTCACCCTGAGGTACGCCAACGGCACGACCGTGAATCGTCCGATGGCCATCGCCGTGAACGGCACCGCCACCACCAGGGACTTCCCCGGCACCGGCGCCTGGACCACCTGGCAGGAGGCCACGGTCACCACCACGCTCAACGCCGGGACCAACACCGTCCGCGCCACCGCCACCACCGCCAACGGCGGCCCGAACCTCGACCGCCTGGTCCTCGGCACCCCCTCCAGCACCGGCACGCCCGTCCAGGCCAACGGGCAGCTGCAGGTGTGCGGGGTCAAGCTGTGCAACGAGCACGGCAAGCAGATCCAGCTGCGCGGCATGAGCAGTCACGGCCTGCAGTGGTACTCCCAGTGCCTCAACACCGCCTCCCTGGACGCGCTGGCCAACGACTGGAAGGCCGACGTCCTGCGGATCTCCATGTACATCCAGGAGGACGGTTACGAGACCAACCCCCGGCTGTTCACCGACCGGGTGCACAACCTGATCGAGCAGGCCACCGCCCGCGGCATGTACGCCATCGTCGACTGGCACATGCTCGACCCGGGTGACCCCAACTACAACCTGTCGCGGGCCAAGACGTTCTTCACCGAGATCGCCCAGCGGCACAACGGCAAGAACAACCTGCTTTACGAGATCGCCAACGAGCCCAACGGCGTCTCCTGGTCCACCATCAGGAACTACGCCAACCAGCTCATCCCGGTGATCAGGCAGTACGACCCGGAGACCCCGATCCTGGTCGGCACCCGCGCCTGGTCGTCGCTGGGCGTCTCCGACGGGGCGACCGAGTCCGAGATCATCAGCAACCCGGTCAACGCCGCCAACATCATGTACACGTTCCACTTCTACGCGGCCTCTCACGGCAGCGAGTACCTCAACACGCTGTCCAGGGCCGCCGACCGGATCCCGATCTTCGTCACGGAGTTCGGCACCCAGACGGCCTCCGGGGACGGGTCGAACAACTTCACGCGGTCGCAGCAGTACCTCGATCTGCTGGCCCAGAAGAAGATCAGCTGGGTGAACTGGAACTACTCGGACGACTTCCGCTCGGGCGCCGTCTTCACCGAGGGCACCTGCCCGAACGGCACCTTCGCCGGCACCTCCCGCCTCAAGCCCGCCGGGGTCTGGGTCCGGGACCGCATCCGCACCCCTGACGACTTCTGACCCCCCTCCCGGTCCGGCCAGGGTCCTCCCCGGACCCTGGCCGTCCCCCTTTTCCGGGCGCTCGGGGCGTGCGGCCGGGGAGACGGCGGGCGGCCCTGAGGGCACCCAGACGGACACGGGCAGCGCCGGTGGCGGGCGCGCGGCTGAGGCACGGGCAGCGGGCGCGGGGTAGTGGGGGGCAGGGCAGGATGTGACATGTGCGGATTTGCATTCTCGGGCCGCTGGAGGTCGAGGGCGACGGGGGACCGATCGCGGTCGGTGGGTTCCGGCTGCGGGCGCTCCTGGCCGTGCTGGCGCTCGAAGCCGGCCGTACCGTCACGACCGAGCGGCTGATCGACGCCCTCTGGCCGGACGACCCGCCCGCCAACGCGGCCAACGCGCTCCAGACGCTGGTCAGGCGGCTGCGGGTGGCGCTTCGCCCGTACGAGGTGGTGGAGAGCAGGCCGGGCGGTTACGCGCTGGCCGTGGCCCCCGACGACGTGGACGCCCTGCGGTTCAGGCGGATGGCCGCGAAAGGAGACGGGCTCGAGCTCTGGCGGGGGCCGGCGCTGGCCGATCTGACCTCCGTGCCGCTCCTGGCGAACGCGGCCGCCGCCCTGGAGCAGGACCGGCTCTCCGCCGTCGAGGCCCGCGCCGAGGCCGGGCTGGCGGCGGGCGCGCCGGTCGATCTGACGTCGGAGGTCGCCGCGCACCCGCTGCGTGAGCGGCTGGGCGCGCTGGCCATGCGGGCGCTCGCCGCGGAGGGGCGGCAGGCGGAGGCGCTGGAGCTGTTCGAGCGCACCCGCCGCACGCTCGCCGACGAGCTCGGCGTCGATCCCGGGCCCGAGCTGCGCGCCGCCCATCTGGCCGTCCTGTCGGGAGAGGTCCCGGCACGCCCGGCACCCCCGATGGCCCAGGTCAGGCAGCGGGGCAACGTACGGACCCCGCGGACCAGCTTCATCGGCCGCGAGGCCGAGCTGGACCAGCTGGGCACCCTGCTCGGCCGGGCCAGGATCGTCACGCTCGTCGGCCCCGGCGGCGCGGGCAAGACCAGGCTGGCCACGGAGGTGGCGCTCCGGTCGGCCGAGGCGGTCTGGATGGTCGAGCTGGCCCCGGTCAGCGACCCGGCCGACGTCGCAGGAGCCGTGCTCGACGCGCTCGGCCTGCGTGACGACCGCCCGCCGTACCGGCTGCCCGCCGGGGTGAGCGGCCCGGTGGAGCAGGTGGCCGAGGCCCTCGCGGGCCGTTCCGCGCTGCTCGTCCTGGACAACTGCGAGCACCTCGTCGACGCCGCCGCCGAGCTGGCCGAGCGGCTGCTGACGGAGTGCCAGGACCTGAGGGTGCTGGCCACCAGCAGGGAGCCGCTCAACCTGCCGGGCGAGCACCTCGCTCCCGTCCCGCCGCTGGAGCCGCCGCCCGTGGGGGCGAGCGCCGAGCAGGCGGGGGCGTACCCGTCGGTCCGGCTGCTGCTCGACCGGGCCGGGGCCGCGCGGCCGGGGTTCGCCGTCGACGGCGGGAACGTGGCCTCCGTGGTGGCGCTCTGCCGCAGGCTGGACGGCATGCCGCTGGCCATCGAGCTGGCCGCGGCCCGGCTGCGCACCATGACGCCGAGGCAGCTCGCCGACCGCATCGACGACCGGTTCAAGCTGCTCACCGGCGGCAGCAGGACCGCGCTGCCGCGCCAGCAGACGCTCAGAGCGGTCGTGGAGTGGAGCTGGGAGCTCCTGGGCGAGCAGGAGCGGGTGCTGGCCAGGCGGCTGGGCGTGTTCGCGGGCGGCGCGACGCTGGAGACCGTCGAGGCGGTCTGCGGGGGAGCGGCGGACGTGCTGGGCGCGCTGGCCGACAAGTCGCTGGTCCAGGTCTCGGCCGAGGGCCGCTACTCGATGCTGGAGACCATCCGCGCCTACGCGCTCGAACGGCTGGCGGAGGCGGACGAGGTCGGCGAGTACCGGCGGCGGCACGCGGCGTACCTGGTGGACCTGGCCGAACGGGCGGTGCCCGAGCTGCGGACGGCCGCGCAGATCGCCTGGATCGAGCGGCTGTCCCCCGAGCGCGACGACTTCGCCGCGGCGCTGCGGTACGTCATCGACGAGCGGGACGCCGGGTCGGCGCTGCGGCTGTGCGCGGCGCTGAACTGGTACTGGTGGATGACCGGCTACCGGAAGGAGAGCGCGACCTGGGCCGCGCAGGTGATGGAGCTGGTGGGTGACGATCCGCCTCCCGGGCTGGCCGAGGCGTACACGGCGTGCATGTTCGCGTACGGCGTGGACAAGTTCGGCACGATCGTCAACGACCGGTCCGCCATGCTGGCGCTGTCGGGGCTGATGGACCGGCTGATCGAGCGGGCCGAGCGGGAGGGGCCGCTGCACCCGATGATCAGGCTCAGCAGGGCCGTCATGGCCGCCGCCGCGGGGGAGGACGACCGTGCCGCCGAGCTGATCGAGGCGTACATCGAAAGCGACGATCTCTGGTTGTCCAGCTCCGCCCTCATGGTCGGCGGCCGGATGCGCAGCGAGGAGCGGCTGGAGCGGGCGGTGGCCGGGTTCAGGCAGCTCGGGGACCGGTGGGGGCTGAGCGAGGCGCTGCTGGGCCTGGCCGAGGTGCGGGCCGCCAGGGGTGCGCCGGCGGACGACCTGATCGCCGAGACCTGGTCGCTGACCAGCCGCTGGGTCGGGTCGGACGAGGCGATCTCGACGCTGCTCAGGCTGGCCGAGCTGCGGCTGCGGACCGGCGACCTGGACGGCGCGCGCGAGGACCTGGACCGGGCCAGGGCCAGCATCGACGGGGAGACGACGGCGTACACGCGGCTGCTGCTCGGCCTGGCCGAGGCCGCGCACGCCTGCCACCTCGGCGACCTGGACCGGGGTCTGGAGATCTACCGCGGGCTGTTCGCCGTGCTCGCCGAGGCCCCGCCGATGGCGCAGCTGGCCGCCGCGCTCAGGACCGCGTACGGCCGGGCGCTGGCCCGCGCGGGCGACCTGGCCGCCGCGCTCGAACAGCACCGCCTGGCCCTCGACGTGCTGGGCACGTCCAGCCCGGACCGGCCGCTGCAGTCGCAGGTGCTGGCCGGGTTCGCGCTGGCCGCGCAGGTCGAGGGCGACCAGGAGCGGGCGGCCGTGCTGTTCGGGGCGTCGGCGGCGATCGAGCCGTGCGACATCTCGCCCGACACCGTGGAGGGTGCGCGGACGGCCAGGGCCGCGCTCGGTGACGAGCACTACGACGAGTGCTTCGCCAAGGGCGCGGCCATGTCCAGGCAGGAGGTCTACGGGATGGTCGGCAGCACGACGTAGGAGGGGCCGTGCAGGGTGGTGGTGCCCTTGTCCAGATTCCGCCCGAATCGGGGGAAGTTCGAGCCCGCCACGTCGATCCTGATCCGGTGCCCGGGCAGAAAGGCGTTCGAGATCGCGCCCAACTGCACCGTCACCTCGCGCACCTCGCCGGGCACCAGGCCCGTCAGCCTGGCGATGCCGTCGGTCAGCAGCTCGGCCCGCCCGTCGGGGTGGACGTCGATCAGCTTGGCCGTCACGTCGGCGCTCGTGGCGGTCGAGGAGACCCGCGCGACCAGCTCGACCAAGCCGCTCACCTCCACCCGCTCGGTGAGGGGCGCCGTCCGGTGGCGCAGGACGTCACCGCGCCCGTCGAGCGGCCGCTGGTCGAGCGGGCCGAACGCGTCGAACGTCATGACCGCCCCGCCGACCGTCGGCACCGGGTCGCCCGGGTCGCTGACGAACTCCGCCGCCCCGCCCTCCCCGGGCGTCGCGCCGAGCCCGCCGTCGAAGCCCAGGTGGTACGGCACGGGCCTGGCCCGCCGGACGGGCCAGTCGTCCTCCTCGCGCCACGCGTCGTCGCCCATCACGAAGATCTTCACCTTCGCCCGGTCGCGCAGGGGCGCCCCGCGCAGCCAGTGGTCGAACCAGTCGAGGTGCACCCCGGTCCAGTCGATCGCCTCCTGGCTCGCCTGGTCGCCGTAGTCGCGCCCGCAGATGTCCCGCTCGTGCGTGAAGTGCGTCCACGGGCCCACGATCAGCCGGGACTCGCCGCCCAGCCGCTCGAAGTGCTCGATGGAGCCGTCGCGGAAGTAGTCGTACCAGCCGGTGCTGACCAGCGCGGGCACCTCGATGTCGCCGTGCCGGACGACGCCGCCCCGCCAGAGCGGGTCGAGGGGGTCGGGGGTGTCCATCCACGTCGAGTAGAAGGGCACCAGGTCGGCCAGCAGCGGCTGGTCGCTGAGCGGCAGCCGCTCCGACAGCTCCCTCAGGCGCTCGTCGAGCCCGTGGGGCAGGCCGATGGCCGCCAGGTATCGGCCCTTGTCCTCCTCCGTGGCCGTGCCGAGCGCGATCCGGCGGTCCAGCTCGTCCACGGCCAGCACCATCGCGCTGACGGTGAGGATGATGTTGAGGTTGGGGACGCCGCCCGGCTGGTAGACGCACTCGTACAGGCCGGCGGGGGAGACGTGCGGCGCGACGGCCTTCAGGCCCTCGGGGCCCTCCTGGGCCGCGAGGAGCTGGGTGATGGCCAGGTACGAGTCCCCATACATCCCGACATTTCCGTCGGACCAGGGTGCGGTCGCCGCCCACCGGACCGCGTCGTATCCGTCGGCCGCCTCGCCGCCGATGAACCGGAACTCGCCCTGCGAGGCGCCGGTGCCGCGCACGTCCTGGATGACGACCGCGTACCCGGCCGCCACCAGGCGGGGCACGTCGAGGTGGTACCCGGGGCCCGTGGCGCCCCGGCCGTACGGGGTGCGCGACAGCAGCACGGGGAAGCGCCCGCCCTCGGCCGGCCGCCACAGCGTCGCCACCAGCTCGGCGCCGTCACGGGTGGTCATGGTCTCGGTGGTCTCGATCATCGGACTCTCCTGTTGTAAGCACGAAGGGCAAGGGGGGCGAAGAGGACGAGCAGGGCGGCGGTCCAGCCGAGCGTGATCCACACGTCGGAGGCGTGCGGGCCGCCGGTCAGCAGCCCGCGCAGGGCGCCGGCCAGGTGGGAGACGGGGTTGACGCCCATCCACCAGCTCAGCCAGCCGGGCATGTCGGTGGCGGGGACGAAGGCGCTGCTGCCGAACGTGAGCGGCAGCAGCACGGCCGTCGCCATCCCCTGCATGGACGTGACGGACTTGGCCACCAGCCCGATCCAGGCCGAACCCCAGCTCAGCGCCATGGCCAGCAGCAGCACCAGCCCGAGCCCGGCCAGCGCGCTCAGCGGGCCGGTCGTGACGCGGAAGCCGACGGCGTACCCGACGACCATGGACATCACGATGGTGATCAGCAGCGTGAGCAGGTCCGCCAGGATGCGGCCCGCCAGCGGCGCGGACCTGGCGATCGGCATGGTCCTGAACCGGTCGAACACGCCGTTGCCGATGTCGGTGGCCAGGTTCATGCCGGTGGTGATCGTCGACATGAGGGCCACCTGGACGAGCACGCCGGGCAGCATGTACGCCACCGCGCCCGCCCGGTCGCCGCCGGCCGCCCCGCCGAACAGGTACACGAAGATGACGATCATGAAAACGGGCTGGAAGAGCAGGCCGAAGAGCTGGCCGGGATGGTTCTTCAGGGGGATCAGGCTGCGCCAGGCGAGCGTGAGGCCCTGAGAAAGCGCGGTGGTCATCGGTGGTCTCCGGTCAGGGTGAGGAAGACGTCGTCGAGGGAGGGCAGGCGCAGAGCGTGCTCGGCGAGCACGATGCCCGCGTCGTCCAGGTCCCTCAGCAGGGTGGGCGGCGCCGAGAGGTCGTGCACCGGGACGCTCACCACGCCGTCGGCGGCCTTCGCGCCGAGGAGGGTCTCGGCCTTCTCCAGGTCGGCGGCGCGCAGCGGCCGTACGTCGAGCCGGTGCCCGCCCGCCAGCGCCTTGAGCTCCGCGGGCGTGCCGGACGCCGCGACCCGGCCCCGGTCGATGACCAGCAGATCGTCGGCGAGCTGGTCGGCCTCCTCCAGGTACTGCGTGGTCAGCAGCACGGTCACGCCGTCGGCGGTCAGCTCCCTGACCACGTCCCACAGCTCGCCCCGGGCATGGGGGTCCAGGCCGGTGGTCGGCTCGTCGAGGAACAGGATCCGGGGTCGGCTCACCAGGCTGACGGCCAGGTCGAGGCGGCGGCGCATGCCGCCCGAGTAGCCGCTCGCCGCGCGGTCGGCCGCCTCCTCCAGGCCGAATCGGGCCAGCAGCTCCTTGGCCCTGGCCCTGGCCGCCGGCCGCGACAGGCCGAGCAGGCGGCCTATCAGCAGCAGGTTCTGGGTGCCGGTGAGCTTCTCGTCCACCGAGGCGTACTGGCCGGTCAGGCCGATCAGCTCGCGGACCTTCGCGGCCTGGCGGGTGACGTCGTACCCGCCGACCAGGGCGCGGCCCGCGTCGGGGCGGGCCAGGGTGGCCAGGACGCGCACCGCCGTGGTCTTGCCCGCGCCGTTCGGGCCCAGGACGCCGAGCACGGAGCCGGTCCGCGCCGCCAGGTCGACGCCGTCGAGCGCGCTCTTGTCGCCGTATCTCTTGACGAGCCCTTCGGCTTCGATCGCGTACTTCATGTCTCCGAGGGTGTCCGGGCCCGCTGGCATCCACCTGGCATCGACCTGTCAGGGGGATGGTGCATGTCCGTAACTTTGGGCCTTTCCTCCGTGCGGCAACGTCTTCAATCTCGGGTCAGGCGCCGGACACCATCCGATCCCGAGCGCCCGAGGAGGACGAGGTGCGACACCGATTAGTCATCCTGCTGGCAGCCCTCAGCCTGATCAGCCTGACCGGCATGTCAGGGGCGGGCGCCGCCGCGGAGCCCCCGGCCAACAAGCAGTACCGCGTGCAGGGCCCGGCGGACGCGCGGCAGCGCAGCGCCGTCGCGGCCACCGGAGCGGCCATCGAGGAGGTGGCCAAGGATTCGGTCCTGGTCACGGCCACGGCAGCCGAGGTCTCCGCCATCAGGCGGCTCGGCTACCGGGTGGCGGAGGTGCCGCGCCCGACATCCCCGTCCGGCGTCGGGACGCTTGACTTCCCGCCGGCGGACTCCGGCTACCACAACTACGCGGAGATGAACGCGGACATCAACGCCCTGGTCGCGGCGCATCCGAACATCGTCAGCCAGTCCACGTTCGGCACCTCGTACGAGGGCCGGGCGCTGCCCCTGATCAAGATCAGCGACAACGTGGGCACGGACGAGAACGAGCCCGAGGTGCTCTTCACCGCCCACCAGCACGCCCGCGAGCACCTGACGGTCGAGATGGCGCTGTACATCATGCACCTGCTGGCCGACAACTACGGCACGGACTCCCGGATCACCAACCTGGTCAACACCAGGGAGATCTGGATCATGCCGGACCTCAACCCGGACGGCGGCGAGTACGACATCGCCACCGGCTCCTACCGCTCCTGGCGCAAGAACCGGCAGCCGAACTCCGGCTCGTCGGCCGTCGGCACCGACCTGAACCGCAACTGGGCCTACAACTGGGGCTGCTGCGGCGGCTCGTCGGGCTCGACGTCCAGTGAGACGTACCGGGGCGCGAGCGCCGAATCGGCCCCCGAGATCAAGGCGGCGGCCAACTGGGTGCGCAGCCGGGTCGTCGGCGGCGTGCAGCAGATCAAGACCAACCTCGACTGGCACACCTACAGCGAACTGGTCCTGTGGCCCTACGGCTACACCCTCAGCGACACCGCGCCCGGCCTGACCCAGGACGACCGGGACGCGCACGCCACGCTCGGCCAGAACCTGGCCTCCACCAACAACTACACGCCCGAGCAGGCCAGCGACCTCTACATCACGGACGGGACCATCGACGACTGGATGTGGGGCGCCTACAAGATCTTCAGCTTCACGTTCGAGATGTACCCGACCGGCTCGAACCCCGGCTTCTACCCGCCGGACGAGCAGATCGTCCCGCAGACCACCCGCAACAGGGAGGCCGTGCTCCGCTTCCTCGAATACTCGGACTGCGTCTACCGGATCATCGGCAAGGAGACCCAGTACTGCGGCACCGGCAACCCGCCGCTGACCGTCTACTCCGACACCTTCGAGACGGCCACGGGCTGGACGGTCAACCCGTCGAGCACCGACACCGCCACCCTCGGCCAGTGGGAGCGCGGCGACCCCGAGGCCACCACCTCCAGCGGCGCCAAGCAACTCGGCACCACGGTCAGCGGCACGAACGACCTGGTCACGGGCCGCCTGGCGGGCTCGGCGGCCGGTGACTTCGACATCGACGGCGGCGTCACCTCGATCCAGTCGCCGCCCATCACGCTGCCGTCCACGGGCGCGCTGAACCTGTCGTTCTCGTGGTATCTGGCGCACGGTTCGAACGCCTCCAGCGCCGACTACTTCCGGGTCCGCGTGGTCGGCACCACCACCACCACCGTTCTGAACCAGGCGGGCGCGGCGTCCAACCGCAACGGCGCCTGGGCCACCGCGACGGCCGGCCTGAACGCGTTCGCGGGCCAGACGGTCCGCATCCTCATCGACGCCGCCGACGCCTCGGGCGCCTCCCTGGTGGAGGCCGGCGTGGACGACGTCAAGATCACCCAGCAGTCGTAATCCGCTGCATCACCCCGCCGCACAGGATCCCGGTCCTGTGCGGCGGACTCATGTTTGGGTCTTGTAAGGACGGGCTGTCAAGGCTACGATCGCGACAACTCTTAGGAAACTTTCCTAAAAGTAAGCCTCCGACATCACCGGTCCGCGCATACACCCCCCAAGGGCCCGTGCCCACCTCCACGGGCCCGTGCCGTACGGCTTGCGCTCTCACCCCCCGGTGCAAGCCGTACGGCACGCCACCCCTGAAGGAAGAACTCGTGAGACCTCGCGCGATCCTCCTGGCACTCTCCACCCTCGCACTCACCTTGTACGCCCTCCCGGCCCAGGCCGCCCCTCTCGCCCCCGGGGCCACCGCGACCTTCGTCAAGGTCTCCGACTGGGGCTCCGGATTCGAGGGCAAGGTCACCGTCACCAACGGCACCACCACGGCCATGAACGGCTGGAACGTCCAGTTCGACGTCCCGGCGGGCTACTCGATCCCCTCCGCCTGGGACGCGGTCATGTCCCGCAGCGGGCAGCACTACACCTTCACCAACCCGAGCTGGGCCTCCCCCCTCGCACCCGGGGCCAGCGCGAGCTTCGGCTTCAACGGCAGCCCCGGCAACTTCCCCGGCATCACCGGCTGCACGCTGAACGGGGCCTCGTGCGGCGGCTCGACGGCAGGGGCCCCGGGCCGGCCGGGCGCCGCCTCGGCCACCGCGACCGGCAGCGCCATCTCTCTCACGTGGGGGGCGTCCTCGGGCACGGTGACCGGCTACCGCGTCTACGAGGGCGCCGTTGTCAAGGCCACGGTCACGGGCACCTCGGCCACGATCGGCGGGCTCGGCTCGTGCGAGACCCACACCTACACCGTCAAGGCGTACAACTCCGTCGGGGAGTCGGACGCCGGTGACCCGGTCACCGCCACCACCACCGGCTGCACCGGGGGCGGCGGGACGCTGCCCAAGCACTTCCTCACCGGCTACTGGCACAACTTCGCCAACGCCGCGGCCGAGCTCAAGCTGTCGGCCGTCCCCAACGAGTACGACCTGATCGCCATCGCCTTCGGCGAGGCCACCGCCACCGCGGGCGAGGTCGTCTTCGCGCTCGACCCCGGGCTGTCCTCGGCGGTCGGCGGCTACACCGACGCCCAGTTCAAGGCCGACGTGCAGGCCCTGCACCAGCGGGGCAAGAAGGTCATCCTGTCCGTGGGCGGCGAGGCCGGGCGCGTGCAGGTCGCGAGCGCCGCCGCCGCGACGAAGTTCGCCGACTCGGTGTACGCGCTGATGCAGTCCTACGGCTTCGACGGCGTGGACATCGACCTGGAGAACGGCCTCAACGCCACCTACATGGCCCAGGGGCTGCGGGCGCTGCGCGCGAAGGCCGGCTCCGGGCTGATCATCACGATGGCCCCGCAGACCATCGACATGCAGTCGACCGGGGCGGAGTACTTCAAGCTCGCCCTGAGCATCAAGGACATCCTCACGGTCGTCCACACGCAGTACTACAACTCCGGGTCCATGCTCGGCTGCGACCAGGCGCAGGCGTACGGGCAGGGCTCGGTGAACTTCATGACCGCCCTCGCCTGCATCCAGCTCGAGAACGGCCTGCGCCCCGACCAGGTGGCGCTGGGCCTGCCGGCCGGGCCGGGCGCGGCGGGCGGCGGCGTCGTCTCTCCCTCCCTCGTCAACCAGGCGCTCGACTGCCTGGCCAAGCGCACCAGCTGCGGGACCTTCGTGCCACCGCGCGCCTACCCGGACATCAGGGGCGCGATGACCTGGTCCATCAACTGGGACGCGAGCAACAACTGGTCCTTCTCCAAGACCGTCAAGCCCCACCTCCAGGGAATGCCATGAAATTTCGCAGCAAACTCATCGCATTACTCGCCGGGATCGCCCTTGCGCTGACCGGCGCCGGATTCTCGACCGCCACGCCCGCCGCGTTCGGGGCCGTGCAGCAGCTGGCCGCCGCCTGGGCCCCGTGGACCTCGTACGCGATCGGCGCGGTCGTCACCTACAACGGCGTCGACTACGTGTGCATCCAGGCCCACACCTCGCAGCCCGGCTGGGAGCCGCCCAACGTGCCGGCCCTCTGGAAGGTCGGCTCGGGCGGCGGCAACCCCGGCGCGCCCGGGCAGCCCGGATCGATCAACACGTCCGTGACGAACTCCAGCATCTCGCTGAGCTGGGGCGCCTCGTCCGGCACCGTGACCGGCTACCGCGTGTACGAGGGCTCGACGCAGCGGGCCCAGGTGACCGGCACCAGCGCGACCGTCTCCGGGCTCGGCACGTGCACGACGCACACCTACACGGTGAAGGCGTACAACTCGGCGGGCGAGTCGGCCGGCCGTGACGCGACCGCCACCACCAGCGGCTGCACCGGCGGCGGCGGGACCAAGATGCCCGGCGCCCCCTACCTCTACATGGGCTGGGGCGACCCGCCGAACCCCGGCACCGTGATGGACGCGACCGGCGTCAAGTCGTTCACGATGGCGTTCATCCTGTCCGGCGGCGGCTGCAGCCCGGCGTGGGACGGCAACCGCCCGCTGACCGGCGGCGCCGACCAGCAGGCCATCAACACGATCAAGTCGAAGGGCGGCAGCGTCCAGGTCTCCTTCGGCGGCTGGCAGGGCAACAAGCTCGGCCCCAACTGCTCCACGCCGCAGGCGTTCGCCAACGCGGTCCAGCAGGTCATCAACGGCGTCGGCCCCGCCGTCGTGGACTTCGACATCGAGAACACCGACGAGTTCGAGAACTACACCGTCCAGGACCGCATCCTGAACGGCCTCAAGATCGTCAAACAGAACAACCCGAACGTCAAGGTCGTCGTCACCTTCGGCACCTCCAAGACCGGCCCCACCGCGCCCGGCGTGCGGCTCATCAACCAGGCCAAGGCGCTCGGCGTGCCGATCGACAACTACACGATCATGCCGTTCGACTTCGGCGGCTCGAACATGTACCAGGACACGGTCAACGCCTCCGAGGGCCTGAAGAACGCGTTGAAGAGCGCGTTCGGGTGGAGCGACGCCCAGGCGTACGCGCACATGGGCATCTCGGGCATGAACGGCCTGTCCGACCAGCAGGAGACGACCTCCCCGTCCACGTGGACGCAGATCCGCGACTGGGCCAACTCGCACGGCCTGACCAGGCTCGCCTACTGGGCCGTCAACCGTGACCGCCCCTGCCCGGGCGGCGGCGTGGTCTCCAACTGCAGTGGCATCTCCCAGTCCAACTGGGAGTTCACCCGCATCACCGCCGGATTCTGACCCGCTGAGCGGCCCGCCCCCCGCGCCGGGGCGGGCCGCGCGTGGAGGTATCGCATGAATCTCCGAGGACCGGTCGCGCTCGCCCTGGCGCTCGTCGCGCTGCACGCAACCCCGGCAGCCGCCGCCAACATCCTGGCCAACCCCGGCTTCGAGTCCGGGCTGAGCGGCTGGACGTGCAGCACCACGTCCGGCGCGCAGGCCGTGTCGTCACCCGTGCACGGCGGCACCCGCGCGCTCCAGGCCACCCCGCAGGGCAGCGACTACGCGCGCTGCCAGCAGACCGTCACCGTCAAGCCGAACACCGCCTACCAGCTCTCGGCCTGGGTCCAGGGCAACTACGTCTTCCTCGGCGCCACCGGCACCGGCGGCACCGACCCGCAGACGTGGGGCGCGCCGGGCGCGGCGTGGAGCCAGCTCAAGACCTCCTTCACCACCGGCGCCTCGACCACGTCCGTGACGGTGTACGTCAACGGCTGGTACGGCCAGGGCGCCTACCTGGCCGACGACGTGGTGCTCGACGGCCCCGGCGGCACCCCGGACACCCAGGCGCCGACGGTCCCCGGCAACGTGTCCGTCAGCGGCGCCACGAGCTCCAGCCTCACCGTGAGCTGGGCGGCGGCCACGGACAACGTCGGGGTGGCCCGCTACGAGGTCTCCCGCGACGGCGGGGCGCCGGTCGCCGTCACCGGGACGAGCCACCAGGCCACCGGGCTCGCCGCGGCCACCACGTACCGCTTCAAGGTCCGCGCCTGCGACGCCGCCGGCAACTGCTCGGCCTACACCCCCGAGGCGAGCGGCACCACGACGAGCGGCGGCGGGGGAGGCGGCGGCCTGCCGAAGCGGGTGATGGTGGGCTATCTGCACGCCTCATTCGCCAACGGATCCGGATATATCCGGATGAGTGAGGTGCCGAACGAGTGGGACATCATCAACCTCGCCTTCGGCGAGCCCACCTCGGTCACCTCGGGCGACATCAGGTTCCGGCAGTGCCCGGCGGCCGAGTGCCCCAACGTCGAGCCCGAGGCCGACTTCGTCGCCGCCATCAGGGCCAAGCAGGCACAGGGCAAGAAGGTGCTGATCTCGATCGGCGGCCAGAACGGCCAGGTCCAGCTCACGACCGCGGCGGCCCGCGACAAGTTCGTGGAGTCGGTGTCCGCGATCATCGACAGGTACGGCCTGGACGGCCTGGACATCGACTTCGAGGGCCACTCGCTCTACCTCAACCCCGGCGACACGAACCTCGCGAACCCGACCACCCCGGTCGTCGTCAACCTGATCTCGGCGCTGAAGTCGCTCAAGAGCCGGTACGGGGCCACATTCGTGCTGACCATGGCGCCGGAGACGTTCTTCGTCCAGCTCGGCTACCAGTTCTACGGCCCGGGGCCGAACGGCACGGCCGACAGCAGGAGCGCCTCGTACCTGCCCGTCATCCACGCCCTGCGGAACGACCTGACCCTGCTCCACGTGCAGGACTACAACTCGGGGCCGATCATGGGCCTCGACGGCCAGTACCACACGATGGGCGGGCACGACTTCCACGTGGCCATGACGGACATGCTGCTGGCCGGCTTCCCGATCATGGGCAACGCGGGCAACGTGTTCCCGCCGCTGCGCCAGGACCAGGTGGCCATCGGGCTGCCCGCCTCGCCGAACGCGGGCAACGGGTTCACCACGGTGGCGGAGGTGCAGAAGGCGTTCGACTGCCTCGCCAAGGGGGCCAACTGCGGCACCTACCGGCCGCGCGGCGTCTACCCGAACCTGCGCGGCCTCATGACCTGGTCGATCAACTGGGACAGGTTCAACGGCTTCGAGTTCTCCCGGAGCCACCGGGCGTACCTGAACGGTCTCACCTGACGAGCTGCGTGGGCTTGAGCGGGATGCCGAGGCCGGGCGGCCGGTAGGTCGGCAGCGCCTCGCCGTACTCGTGCATCCAGGCGTGGTCCACCAGCAGCCGCATCCGCCCGCCGCCGGGCGGGCCGCCCTCCTGCACCGGGGCGGCCCGCCCGGCCAGGCGCGCGACCGCCTCCGCGACCAGCCCGGCGTCGGGCGGCGACAGGTCGCAGTGGTCGTCCGGCCCGATGATCAGGTCCACGTCGGGCGGCAGCGGGTAGATCGGCCGCGGCAGGGCCAGCACGCGCGGCGGCGGCGCCATCGGCCAGCCGTCGCGCACCGCCTCCAGCAGCACCGAGCGCGCGGTCCGGCGCGCGAACAGCCCTTCGGCCAGCGCCCAGCTCAGCGCGCCCACGTCCGCGCGATCCTCGCCGCAGGCGTGCAGGCACAGGTACGGCACCAGCGGGATCCCGGCCCCGCTCGCCTGCGCCCACCCGCTGCCGCATCCGGTCAGCACCAGCAGCGCCAGCATCGCCCGGTAGGCGGTGTCGGCGTGCGGCGTCTCGAGCCGCCCCGGCACGAGCAGGCAGCGCCCGCCGGTCTTCTCCGCCGTCACGCCCAGCTCCCGCGCGATCTTCAACGTCCGCGACGCGGCCACCCCCGTGCACGCCTCCTGCCAGGCAGGCGTGTACGGCTCACCCGGGTCCGCGTATCCGGACGGCCACACGCCGGGCAACCCCGGCCGGCCCACCCCGTAAACGGCCAGCAGCAGGTCGAACACCGTCGTCACCAGCTCGTCGCCGTCCCGCAGCACCGGCACGCCCCGCCGCAGCACCCCCGGCCCGTCGTCGAAGCGCGGCAGCAGCACCTCCACCGCCTCGCCGCCGTACACGCTCAGCCGGTCGCACCCGCGCCCCAGCAGCCCGCCCGGCACGTAGGCGTCCTCGCGCGCCCGCAGCCGCACCAGCGACGGCAGGTCCGTGCGCTCCATGGCGTGCTCGGCGAACGGCGTCCTGTCCAGGAAGAACTCCTTGAGCAGCACATGCCCCATGGCCATCGCGAGCGCCCCGTCCGTGCCGGGCCGCACGACCAGCGTCTCGTCGGACAACCGCGTCGGATGCGTGCCGATCGCGACCACCTTCTGGCCCTTGTACCGCCCGGCGATCACCCAGGGGGTGTCCGGCGTGCGTACCAACCGGTTGTTCTCCCCCCACAGCAGCACGTACGCCGCCCGCGCCCAGTCGTCGGCCGCCGGGCCCGCGAACCGCGGTCCCAGCACCTGCTCCGGCGCGCACGGGTGCTCGGTCAGCACCGCGCCGCCGAGGCCGGCGATCAGTCCCGCCAGCGGCGAGGTGGACAGCGCCGCCACCCGATCGGCCCCGTGGGACGCGGCGGTGTGCACCATCGCCGCCGCCGCCAGTTCGGCCGCGGAAGCGTCGTCGAGCGGCACCCGCCGCTCTCCTCTGAACGGCCGATATTGCTGAGAATTCGCTGTGAGTTTCGCCCAGGCGGCAACCGGGTCACGGACCCCGTCCCGCACCTCGAAATAGAGCCTGACCAGTGCCTGGTTGACCTGCGATCCCCCCATGGAAAAAGTTCAACACAGACAGTGATGCTCTATCGCCATACGTATCGGCATGTCGGGGATAAGAATTGGAAGCCCTGGTGGAAACCACTGCCGGAGTTACGGCAGGCTAGAGGCCGCCATGGATTACGCAGTTCTCACGGGGATAGTCCTCGTCGCCGGTGTCGTACTCGCTCTAGTCGCCCAATGGCGGGATTGGCGTCCACCGCTCGTCGTCGCCATCGTCGTCGGCGTGGCCGTACGCCTGCTCATCATGTACACGTCGGCCATCGATTCGTGGCAACCCGTCGACTTCATGGAGAGCTTCAAGCCCGCGGGCGAGGCCGTGCTGCGCGGCCAGGACCCGGTGCTCGCCAGCGAGGGTGGCTGGCACTTCCTGCCGACCATCCCGTACGTGTACGGGATCCTGCTGTGGCTCGGCATCCCGTGGGAGTACGCCGGGCGCCTGGTCACCGTGGTCGCCGACATCGCGCTCATCCCGCTGGTGGCCAAGCTGGCCGGCGGCCCCAAGGCGTCGCTGCGGGCGCTCCAGTACGCGCTCAACCCCCTCGCCCTGATGATCGCCGCCATCCATGGCCAGGTCGAGCCGGTCGCGCTCGTGTTCGGCGTGGCGGCGTTCGTGGTCGCCCGCGGCCCCGGCGCGCTGGAGCGTCCCGGCATCGCGACGGACGTGGTCGCCCGGGTGCGCGCCGGCGTGGCCGCGTACGGTGTGCGCTCCTCGATCCCGCGCGTGATCGGCCGGGGCGGCATGCTGCACCGCGCGCTGCTGCCGGCCCCCGGCGACAGGGCCGACCTCAAGCGGGGCGCGCTGGCCGGCGTGCTGATGGGCCTGGCGCTGTGCGCCAAGAGCTGGCCGATCTGGCTGATCCCCGGCATGCTGCTGCTCCTGCCCAACCTGCGCTCCCGGGTCGCCGCGATGTTCACCACCGGGATCGTGCCGCTGTTCTTCCTGGTCACGCTGCCGGTCTTCGCGGGCACGTCCCTCAACCAGATCCCCGCCGTCATCAACACCATCCGCGACATCCGCCCCATCGTCGGCGAGTGGGGCTGGACCCCCTGGTACACCGGCGGCGACTGGGCGCTGCGGCCCGACCTGGCCTCGTTCGGCACGAACCTGATCTACCTGTGCGTCGTCGCGGCCGTGCTCTACTGGCGGCGCGCCGACCCGATCGACATGACGACGGCCATCCTGCTCGTCTTCATGGTCGTGACGCCCCGGCTCGGGGCCCAGTACCTGATGTGGTTCATGCCGTTCCTGGTCGCCCGGCCCACCAGGTTCGCCTGGCCGGCCATCGTGGGCGTGTCGATCTGGTCCGGATACGGCTACCTCTACATGACGCAGTTCGACGTCAACAGCTGGTGGTACCTGCACCAGGACTGGTCGCGGGCGTCGATCGTGCTGCTGCCCATCCTGGCGCTGGCCATGCCCTGGGGCCGCCGCGTCGCGACCACGGCCCCAGGGCTGGCTCCTCTCGTCGGCCCGTCGAAGCAGGCCAAGGTCAGCTCACCGGCATAGGCCCTCCCACAGGATGATCCACTGGTCGGGGTGGACGTGGGCCACGACGGTGTCGCGGGCGACGCCCGCCGCCTTCAGCGCGGCGTCCACCCCCTGGTAACGGGTCTTCAGCGAGGCGCGCACCGAGCCGCCGACGCCGCCGAAGCCCAGCTCGACCAGCTCCTGGTAGGAGCGGCGCGAGGCGACGAGCGGCTCGGGCCTGCGCTGGACGCGCAGGATCGCCGAGTCGACGGACGGGACGGGGCGGAAGCTCTCCCTGTCGACCGTGTCGCCGAGCCGCCAGTGGAACCACGGCCACGACTCCACCGTGACCAGGCTCCAGCGGCCGTAGTCGCCCGACCGCTTGCGGGCGTACTCCCGCTGGGTGAGCAGCGTCGCCGACGTCAGGGCCGGCGCCCGCAGGCACCAGTCCACGATCTTCGACGTGATCGAGTACGGGATGTTGCCCACGACCGCGAACGGCTCGCGCGGCGCCCGCGCGGCCGTGAAGTCGCCCCTGACCACGTCGATCCTGGGATCGCTGCGCGTACGGGCGGCCAGCCGCCCGGCGAGCAGCGGGTCGATCTCGTAGCCGACGACCCGCGCGCCCGCCTCGGCGAGCGCCAGGGTGAGCACGCCCTCCCCGGCTCCGGGCTCCAGCACGAGCCCGTCGGGAGCGGCGGCCTTCACCATCAGATCGACGGCATGCCGATCGGCCAGGAAATTCTGTGAGAGCGTGCGCCTCGCCCGGTCTCTGGGCGTGCGACCGCCGCCGCCATTCCTGGCTTTACGCTGAGTATGCGAATAGTTTCCGTGCGCGAAATTCTGCGCCACAGCACTTGCCCTTTCGGGTCCTCGAGATTGACAGGTCTCGAAGGGCCCTGGGCGCGCGTGCGGACGCTACAGCCTCACGTGTTCGCGTCCGCTAGCGGGCCAGAGCCCGGCCGTGGCGGATGCGAATGAAAACCGGGCAGGAGAACATGCATGTCATGCCGGTCACAGTAGGCAGCGGTCCGTCGTCCGGGCAACGGAATTAAATGTGATGCGCGGCCGGCGCCGGGTTCGGCCCGTGTTCCTGTGGGGCGCGCCCGGCCCGCTCACCGCGACGTGCCGGTCCGGCCGCGGGGGCCGATCTCCGACGTGAGATGAGCGCTTTGAGCCCGCTTTGAGGTGGTTCGGGTAGACCTTTACCCATGGACCGACCGGCCAGGGTGCTCGTCGTGGACGACGAGCCGAACATCCGCGCCCTGCTCTCCCAGACGTTGCGGCTGGTGTCGTTCGAGGTCAGGACCGCGGAGACGGGTGCGGAGGCGGTGACGGCCGCCAGGGAGTTCGACCCCGACATCGTGGTGCTCGACGTGATGCTGGAGGACTTCGACGGGTTCGAGGTCGCCAGGCGGCTGGGCGAGCGCGTCCCCGTGCTGTTCCTGACCGCCCGCGACCGGGTCGAGGACCGCGTCCAGGGCCTCACGCTGGGCGCCGACGACTACGTGGCCAAGCCGTTCAGCCTGGAGGAGGTGGTGCTGCGCATCCGCGCCATCCTGCGCCGCAGCCGCTCGACGCCCCGCAACGACGTGCTCCGCTACGCCGACCTGGAGCTGGACCCCGCGGCCCACCAGGTCTCCCGGGCCGGAGTGCCGGTGGACCTGTCGCCCACCGAGTTCAACCTCCTCGAATACCTCCTCACCAACGCCGGCAGGGTGGTGAGCAAGGCGCAGATCCTCGACAGCGTCTGGCACTACGACTTCGACGGCGACTCCAGCATCGTCGAGTCGTACGTCTACTACCTGCGCAAGAAGATCGACAAATGGGAGCCGCAGCTCATCCACACCGTGCGCGGCGTCGGCTACACGCTGAGGACCCCGCGGTGAGGCCGGCCGCCTGGACCCTGCGCACCCGCCTGGTCATGGCCGTGCTCGGGGTCGCCACGCTCGGGCTGGTGCTCTCCACCGTGGCGGGCGTCGTACTGCTGCGCGGCAGCCTGACGGACCGGGTGGACAAGCAGCTCGAACAGCTCACCAAGATGGCCACGATCAAGAACGGCCAGCTCTTCGGGTCGATACGGACGCTCACGGCGTCCCCGATGAATGACGTCGTCTCCGAGGTGCTCACGAAGCGGGTCGCCGCCATCCAGCAGATCATGGTGTTCGGCTCCGACGGCACGCTGCAGTACAGGTTCGGCGCCTCCGGCCAACCCGGCCCCGTCGTCGACGAGGGCAGGACCGGCGAGAACTACACCGCGCCGGGCACCTCGGGGCCCTCCTGGCGCGTGCGCGCCGTGAAGGCGTCCGACGGCAGCACCCTGGTCTTCGCCCAGTCGCTCGCCGAGGTCGAGCAGACCCAGACCTCCGCCATCGCCATTTTCATCGTGGTGGGCGCGTTCGTGCTGCTCCTGATCGGCCTGGCCGCCGGCGCCCTGGTACGCCTCGGCCTGCGCCCGCTGACCAGGATGGAGGCCACGGCCGGCCACATCGCCCGCGGGGACTTCGACCGCCGGGTGCCCGCCGACGACCCGCACACCGAGCCCGGCCGTCTGGCCCGCGCCATGAACGTCATGCTCGACCGCCTCCAGTCCGAGATCGCCGCCAGGACCGACTCCGAGGCCCGCATGCGCCGCTTCCTCGCCGACGCCTCCCACGAGCTGCGCACCCCGCTCACCTCCGTGCGAGGCTTCGCCGAACTGCACCGCAGGGGCGGCGACGCCGGCGAGGCGATGCACCGGATCGAGGACGAGGCCGCCAGGATGGGCGTGCTGGTCAACGACCTGCTCACGCTGGCCCAGCTCGACGAGGAACGCCCGATCGAGCGGCGGCCCGTGGACCTGCTGGAGGTGGCCGCCGACACGATCCGCGACGCCCGCGTACGCGCGCCGGACCGGCAGGTCAGGCTCGCCGCCCTCGACGGCCCCCTCGCACCCGTGACGATCACCGGCGACGACGCCCGCCTGCGCCAGGTGGCCGCCAACCTCGTCGGCAACGCGCTCTGCCACACGCCCCCCGACGCGTCCGTCACCGTCAAGGTCGGCAGATCGGACGGCCTGGCCGTGCTGGAGGTGTCCGACACCGGGCCCGGCGTGCCGCCCGAGCACGTGCCGCACCTGTTCGACCGCCTCTACCGCGTCGGCCGGGGCAGATCCAGGGCCGACGGCGGCGCCGGGCTCGGCCTGGCCATCGTCTCCGCCATCGTCAGCGCCCACGGGGGCCGCGTCGAGGTGGACACCGCGCCAGGCGAGGGCGCGACGTTCCGCGTCCTCCTACCTGGCTCCGAGGCGGCTCCCAGCTCGCTTTGAACGGCGCTCGGCACATTCGGAGGCATGACGAAGACACTCATCGCGCCCCCGCTGCTGATCGGGTTGCTGGCCGCGTTCGCCGTCGGCTGCGGCAGCCAACAGGGCGACACGGGAGTCGCCTCCGTGGCCGTGGGCTCCTCCGCCAAGCCCTCCGCGAGCGCGAGCCCGACCGGCACGGCGGACCCGCAGGAGCAGGGCAGGAAGTTCGCGCAGTGCATGCGCGACCACGGGATCCCCATGGAAGACCCGGACCCGAACGGGGGCGGCGGCCTCCAGGCGATCGGCGAGAACGCCGACAAGAAGAAGGTCATGGACGCCGTCGCGGCCTGCCAGGCCTACGCCCCCTTCAAAGACCGCAAGAACCTCGACCCGGAGCAGGTCGACAAGCTCCGCGAGCTGGCCAGGTGCATGCGCGAGAACGGCGTGGACTGGCCCGATCCCAACCCCGACGGCAGCTTCTCCAGCGGCACCGCGCTGAAGCTGGACCGGAACGACCCCACGTTCAAGAAGGCCTTCGAGATCTGTGGCAAGAAGTTCCCGAAGCTGGGGGAGCGGAAGTGACGCAGGTCAAGGAGCCCTCGACGGCCGTCCGCGCCTTACCGCCCCGCCGTCGCCGCCCCCTGCGGGCGCTGGCCTGGACGGGCGGCGCCGCGCTGCTCGCCGCCGCCGTCGCTGCCGCCGCCGTGGGCTTCGGCGGAGACGGCACCGGTACGGCCGCCGCCACCCGTACACCCCCGGCCACCGCCAAGGTGACCCGCACGACCCTCACCGAGACGAAGACCGTGGACGGCACCCTCGGCTACGGCGATCCCCTGACCGTCACCGCCAAGTCCCAGGGCACGATCACCTGGCTCCCCGGCGAAGGCACCACGATCACCCGGGGCCACGCCGTCTACAGCGTGGACGCCGACCGCCGCCCCCTCCTGTACGGCACCATGCCCCTGTACCGCACGCTGGAGGACGGGGTCGAGGGCAAGGACGTCGAACTGCTCGAACGCAACCTCGAGAAGCTCGGCTACACCGGATTCGACGTGGACGGCGAGTTCACCTGGGCCACCAGGGAGGCGGTCGAGGACTGGCAGGACGACCTCGGGCTCGACGTCACCGGCAAGATCCAGCCGGGGGACGTCGTGGTCGCCGACGGCCCCATCCGGGTCGCCGACCTGAAGAAGGCGCTCGGCGACAGCGCGGGCGGCCCCGTGCTGACCGCCACCGGCACCACCCGCCAGGTGCTCGTCAACCTCGACGTTACCGACGAGCACCTGGTCAGGAAGGGCATGAAGGCCACCGTCGAGCTGCCCGACGGCACCGAGGTGAACGGCAGGATCACCCGCGTGGGCAAGGTCGCCACCGAGACCGGCAGCGGAAACGACACGACCACCACCGTGGAGGTCAAGGTGTCGGTGAGCGGGCTGAAGAAGTCGTACGACGCCGCCCCCGTGGACGTCACGATCGTCTCCGACCAGCGCAAGGACGTCCTGGCCGTGCCCGTCGGCGCGCTGTTCGCCCTGGCCGAGGGCGGCTACGGCGTACAGGTCGTCGAGGGCCCGGCCACCCGCTACGCCGCGGTCGAGACCGGCATGTTCGCCGACGGCCGGGTCGAGGTCACCGGCGTCCAGGAGGGCACGACCGTGGCGGTGCCCAAGTGATCGTCGAACTGCACGACGTGAGCAAGGACTACGGCGACGTGGCCGCGCTCCGTGGAGTCTCCCTGGGCATCGAGCACGGCGAGCTCGTCGGCATCGTCGGCCCGTCCGGCTCGGGCAAGTCCACCATGCTCAACATGATCGGCACCCTCGACCGCCCGTCCGGCGGCCTGGTCCGCATCGCGGGGCACGACGTGGGCTCGCTCACCGACAAGCAGCTGTCCGCGCTGCGCGCGAACGTCATCGGCTTCGTCTTCCAGCAGTTCCACCTGGCCGCCGGGGTCAGCGCGCTGGACAACGTGGCCGACGGCCTCCTGTACGCGGGTCCGTCCCTGCGGGAGCGGCGGCTACGGGCGTACGAGGCGCTCGAACGCGTCGGCCTCGGGCACCGGCTCGGCCACCGCCCGCACGAGCTGTCCGGCGGCGAGCGCCAGCGCGTGGCCATCGCCCGCGCCGTGGTCGGCGAGCCGCGGCTGCTGCTGGCCGACGAGCCCACCGGCAACCTCGACTCCCGCTCGGGAGCGGGCGTGATGGAGCTGCTGCGCGAGCTGAACGCGGGCGGCACCACCGTGGTCGTCATCACCCACGACCGCGACATCGCGTCCTCGCTGCCCCGTCAGGTCGAGATGCTGGACGGCCTGGTCGTGCCGGAGGCGCGCGTTGGGCGCGTGGACGGGGTTCGGACATGACTCTTCTGGTTGCGGCCCGGATGCGGCCGCGCGACGTGATCAGGGTCGGCGGGGCGGGCCTGCGGGCCAGGCCGCTGCGGGTGTTCCTGTCGGCGCTCGGCATCGCCATCGGCATCGCGGCCATGCTCGGCGTCGTCGGCATCTCCGCCTCCAGCCAGGAGGACCTCAACCGGCAGCTCGAAGCGCTCGGCACGAACCTGCTCACCGTCTCGCCCGGCCAGACCCTGTTCGGCGAGGCGTCCCACCTGCCCGCCGAGTCGGAGGGCATGATCGGCCAGATCGACCCCGTCACCGCGGTCACCGCCACCGGCACCACACCGGCCAAGGTCTACCGCAACGACCACATCCCCGAGGCCCAGACCGGCAGCGTCTCCGTCACCGCCGCCCGCCTCGACCTCATCGAGGACGTCGGCGCCACCGTCGTCAGCGGCGCCTGGCTGAACGAGGCCACCCACCGCTACCCGGCCACCGTGCTCGGCGCCAAGGCGGCCGACCGGCTCGGCGTCGTCCAGGCCGGCCCCGACCAGCGGGTGTGGCTGGGCGGGCAGTGGTTCACCGTCGTGGGCGTGCTCGCGCCCGCGCCCCTGGCTCCCGAGCTCGACACGGCCGCCCTGGTCGGCTGGCCGGTCGCGGAGGAGCGCCTCGGCTTCGACGGGTACGCGACCACGATCTACACCAGGGCCCAGGAGCAGTACGTCGCCGCCGTCCGCGACGTCCTGGCCGCCACCGCGAACCCGGAGACGCCCAACGAGGTCGAGGTGTCGAGGCCGTCCGACGTCCTGGCCGCCAAACAGGCCACCGACGCCACGCTGAACGCGCTCCTGCTCGGCCTCGGCGGCGTCGCCCTGCTGGTCGGCGGCGTGGGCGTGGCCAACACGATGGTCATCTCGGTGCTGGAGCGGCGCGCCGAGATCGGCCTGCGCCGCTCCCTCGGGGCCACGCGCGGCCAGGTCCGGGTGCAGTTCCTCGCCGAGTCGCTGCTGCTGTCGGCCATCGGCGGCGTGGGCGGCGTGCTGCTCGGCATCGGCGTCACGGCGGCGTACGCGAGCCTGCAGAGCTGGCCCGCGATCGTCCCGGTCTGGGCGATGCTCGGCGGCGTCTTCGCCACGCTGATCATCGGCGGCATCGCGGGCTTCTACCCGGCCGTACGGGCCGCGCGGATGTCGCCGACGGAGGCCCTGGCCACTCCGTGAGCATGTCCGATTTCGACAAGAGGACGGCCCAGGGGAAGGAGTAGCTTCGCCGTCATGGACGTGATCGACCGTGCGGAGACATATCTGCAGCTCCACGGCCGCCTGCTCGACAGGTTGCGGTTCGCGGCGCTGTTCCGGGACGGGCCCCGCGAACGGGTGCTCGACGTGCTGCGCTGCTACCAGAACACCGACGGCGGCTTCGGCCACGCGCTCGAGCCCGACCTGCGCGGCGCGGGCAGCCAGCCGGAGCCGGTCGAGGTGGCCTTCTGGATCCTCGACGAGCTGGACGCGTTCGACTCGCCGATGGTGGCCGCCGCGTGCGACTACCTGGCCGGGGTCGGCACGCCGGACGGCGGCGTGCCGTTCGTGCTGCCGTCCGTCCGCGACACGCCCCGCGCGCCGTGGTGGGAGACCCCCGACGACCCGCCGGGGAACCTCGTCCCCACCTCGTCGATCGCGGGGCTACTGCACAAGCACGGCAGCACGCATCCCTGGCTCGCCGCCGCGACCGACTTCTGCTGGTCGCGGATCGCCGCCCTCACCGAGATCAGCCCGTACGAGGCCCGCGCCGTCGTGACGTTCCTGGACCTGGTGCCGGATCGCCCTCGTGCGGAGGCGGAGTTCGCGCGGCTGCGTGACGCGCTGCTCGCGAACGTCTCCTTCGATCCCGACGCGCCCGGGGACGCTCACTTCCCCCTGGATTTCGCGCCGTCGCCGCTGCGGCTCCCGATGTTCACGGAGGACGTCCTGGACGCCCACCTCGACGCTCTGCTCCGCGCGCAGTCCGACGACGGGGGCTGGAGCGGGAACTGGCTGATGTGGACGCCGCTGGTGGAGCACGAGTGGGGCGGCTACCTCACCGTGCACCGGCTCAGGACGCTGCAGGCGTACGGGAGGCTGCCGGGGTTCTGTCAGTGAGGCGGAGTACGTTGGAGGCATGTATGTGGAACGGCCTCCGACCGCCGACCTCGCGGGCCGTCTCGCCTGCGTGTGGCATCAGGTCAGCGAGGCCGACGCCACGCAGCTCGTGGTGCCCGACGCCTGCGTCGACCTGATCTGGGGGCCTGAGGGGCTGTTCGTGGCCGGTCCGGACACCGGGCCCATGCCGACCCCGATGGCCTCCGGCGACACCTTCGTCGGCATCCGCTTCAGGCCGGGGGCGGTGGGCGACTTCTTCGGCGTCCCGCTCCAGGAGCTGCGCGACCAGCGCGTCCGGGTGTCCGACCTCCCGTCCCTACGCGACCAGCCCGTCCGGGTGTCCGCCCTTCCATCTCTCCGTGATCAGCCTGCCCGGCCCGCCGACCTCACCTCCCTGCACGATCAGCCCGTCGGGGTGCTCGCTCACTCCTCCCTCCGTGATCAGCCCGTCGGGGCGTCCGCCCTCTCCTCTCGCCGCGATCAGCGGGTCTCGGTGTCTGACCCCCCGTCCCTCCGGGATCAGCCCATCCGGCTCGCCGACCTCCCGTCTCTGCACTCCGCGGATGTCGCGCCTCCCGGGCGGCTCGACGCGATGCTCGCGGCGGTCAGGGGCCGCCTGGCCCGCGAGGTCCCCGCCGATCCCGCGGGCGCCGCCATCGCCGGCGCGCTCAGGATGGGCCGCACGGTCGGCGAGGTGGCGTGGGACCTGGGGTTCAGCGAGCGCCAGCTGCACCGCCGCAGCCTGGTCACGTTCGGCTACGCGCCCAAGATCCTCCAGCGCATCGTCCGCTTCCAGCGCGCGCTGACCCTGGCCCGCGCGGGCGTCCCCCTGGCGGAGGTGGCGGTCACGGCGGGCTACGCCGACCAGGCGCACCTGTCACACGACGTCAAGCGGCTGAGCGGGGTGTCCATGCGCCACCTGGTCTCACCCGCGGGGTAGCTTGCCCGACAACAGCGCCTGGGCCCACCCGGCGGTCGGGTCGCTGTCGATGAACAGCGCCCGCGCCAGCAGGCTGAGCGGAATGGCGAGAATGGCGCCCAGCGGGCCCAACACGAAAGTCCACACGATCAGCGAAAGAAATGTCATCGTCGTCGACAGCCCCACGGCGTCCCCCAGGAACTTGGGGAGAATGAACGACTGCGTGACGACATTGGTCACGGTGTACGCGGCGACGACGAGCAACATTTTCTGCACGCCGCCGTCCAGCAGCGCGAGCATGGCGGGCGGCAGCAGGCCGATGATGAAGCCGATGTTGGGGATGTAGTTGGCGATGAGCGCCAGCACACCCCAGAGCAGCGGGAGCGGTACGTCCAGCAGCGTCAGGGCGATCACGTCGAGCACCGCGTAAATGATCCCGAAGACGGTCGAGACGATCAGGTAGCGCCGAGTTTTGTGCGCGAACGTGGCCAGCGCGGGGACGAGCCGCGCCCCGTTGCCCGTGCCGGCGGTGAGTATTTTCGCCGTCACCGGAGCGTCGAGACACATCGCCAGCAACAACACGACAATGAGAAACATCGACGACAGAATGGCGATCACACTGCCCAGCAGGGCCTGCGCGAATTCCACGATCTTGCCGGGGTCGAACGCCGCCAGTCCTTTGTTGAGCACGTCGTTGCTGACGCCGTGCGTGGTGGCCCAGTGCTGGGCGTCGGAGAGCAGTTGCTGGAACTGGACGGTGTACGAGGGCAGCAGCGAGGCGAGCTGGGTGGCCGAGATGACCAGGATGCCGACCATGCCGAGAAGCACGAGCACGACGATGAGGAACGGCACCGCGACCTGGAGCCAGGTGGGCGCGTGCCAGGCGGCGAGCCTGCGCCGCACGGGGGAGACGGCGATGACGAGCACCAGCGCCAGCACGATGGGGCCGGCAATCGACGCGACCTCACGGATTCCGTAGAGGACGATGACGGCGGCCGCTATGCCCACCAGGATGATGAGCGCCCTTGGCGCCGCTTGCTCTCGCACGCCCGGTACGTACCCCTGGTAGGCGTGCGTACCGTCGATTTGACGGTTCCCGGAGGCGTACATAGAGTTCACCAGTCCCGAGAGGGCGGCGCTTGATCGTCGATCTCACTCGGGGGCAACCTCCCTTCCACTTCGGTGCGAGACGTGCGCGTCTGGTTCTGGGGGCTGGTAAGTTAGAGGGGTTGTCCCGGAAACGGGGCGGGTCTTAATTCCAGCAAGTCGAGCAAGTCGGGTCAATTTGACAGGGACTTGAACGGCTGAAAGAATAAAGACACAACGAAATGAACGC
>NZ_JBEXMW010000037.1:0-99891 GCF_040610775.1 Nonomuraea sp. NPDC003709
CCAGTGAACGTCTCCACCCACAAAGGATCAGCCCGTAACACCCCACTCATACACAGAAGATGCCCGCTCAACTACTTTCTGCAACACCCTTTAGGTTCAGCCTGCCTGCCTGCCTGCCTGCCGGACGGCGAGGGCGAGCACGGCTCGTCAGCGCCGCGCGCAGTCCCGATGGCGGTCCGGCCGGCGCGTCCCGTGGCCGTGGCCATCCGGGCGGGAACCGGGGTGGCGGCGTGTACCCGCTACGGCGTGAGCGGCTGGGGGTTGGGGTGAGGATGATCGTTACCATCGGTAGGGGCGGAGTGACGTCCAGCCGAGGCTGTGCTGCCAGAACTCTCCAGCCCTCCAAGCATGAGGGATCCGTACTGAGACGTAATTGAAAGGAAGACCGTGGGCGAAGACTATGGATCCGTTGCCAAACAGTTCATCGAGTCCTATTACTCAACGGCCAAGGCAAATCGCCCGGGTCTCGGGAGCCTATACCGGGAGCTCGGTTCTGACCTTTGGCAATGACGTCAAAGTAGGCCCAGCGGCCATCGTAGAGTACCTGGACGAGTACGTTTACCTTGGCGAGGAGCTTGAGCACAAGGTCCACTACATCGACGCGGTGCCCCAGGCGGGCGGCACCGTAGCCGTCTTGGCGTCAGGGGCGCTCATATGGCCGGATGCTCCCCCTATGCTCTTCGCCGAGATGTTCAGGCTCATGCAGGATGGTGGCTCGTACTACGTCGGCAATGAGACCCTCCAACTGGTTTCTTTGGACCCTTCAGATACCTATTCACGTGACGATTAGTTGTTGTGCTGGTGAGTTCAGTTCCTTCTCAGGGCCCCGAGGCTGGATCCGCTGCTGCTCGGTGTTGATGAGCGGGCGGTCGGGCGTTCCACGGTAGCGCGAGCGGGCCGCGCCGCCTGTGGGAGAGCGTCACGATCGGCCACGCCAACCGTGCTGCGGTTGAGTGGCGCGACATCTGATCATGGAGGGGCCGCAGGAGCGTGTGTCAGCTCTGGTCGTGACGTGTAACGGCCGCCCGCACTGCCGGAACCGGCGGGTCCTGGCCATGTTTCCACCGTACGTCCGGCCGGTCACAGCAGATCGCCCGCATACCAAGCATCGAGGTATGCCCTCCTGACCTGCTCTAACGCAATCGCGTGTACTGCATGACAGCAATCTTGCAGGAGCCCCAAAGCACGCGGGCGTGTTGGGTGGCAAGTGCTGCGGTGTGGTGTGTTCACAGTCCAGTAATGAGAGTGGCTACGCGGGAGAGTGAGGGGTGGGTGGCGGGCTATCGCCCCATCAAGATCATCCCCGCGGGAGTGCCTGCCCGGCTCGGCCGGGCGGGCTTGATGTAATAGGGAAGGTCATCACGCAGCGCTCGGGGTGCTCAAGCTGTCAGAGCGCCCTGTGGGCGCCCTGACTTGTTGGTTCGCTTTGGTTCGCTCAGCGGCGGTAGCCGCGTCGTCGGGAGCGGCGGCGTGACTGCCTGTGCGTCCAGTCGTCTCCTGGCCCGGGTTGCATCAGGCCGATAGACGCGCCGGCGAGATAGTTGCGGATAGCCATAGTGATCCCCCATGCGAATCGCGGCTGGGGAGAGCGCCCGATGCCGGATGGATACCTACATAGGCACCCCTTCTCGCAACCGTAAACCCAATGAGTCCTCGACACCTTCCCCGGATTTCCCCTCAGAGGGGTTCGTGGCCGAACCTTTGCGGCTCGGTGGCGCGGGCCATGCTGGAACGGTGATGAGCGGCTCCGGTCCGGGAGGAGGGGCGGCCGTAGCACGCCCCCAGGGTGCTGGGGTCGCTGGTATGCCGTGCGGGTATGGCAATGAATAAATCGAACATGTGTTTGATTATGGTCTGGCATCGTGAGTGTCACCGGGACACCCCAGATGCTGGGAGGTACGGATGTGATTCTCGATCGACACGAGCGGTCTCGGGTTCACGGTCACGTCCGCGCCCGCTGCGGCTAAGGACTTCGCCACCAAGAAGGTCAAGGTGACCGAGGACGGTCAGCCGGCCATGGTGGTGAAGCTGCTGGCGATGGACGGCAACGACTCCATCATGGTCAAGTTCAACCTGGAGGGGGCGCAGCATCACCTGGTGCCGGGCATGCCGGCGGGTGGGGGGCCTGGCCTACGGCATGGCCAAGGACGGTGGGATGCGCTGCTGGAGCGCGACCGCCGTGGTCCCGATCAACGGGGCGGCGGCCGCCCCTGTCGCTTCGGCGGCCGGTGAGTCGATGGCAGGTACGCGGGGGCATAACCCGCTCGGGGCCGCGCGCAACTCGGTCGCTTCGGCGGCGGGTGAGTCGATGGCGGGTATGCGGGGGCGTAACCCGCTCGGGGCCGCGCGCAACTCGGTCGCTTCGGCGGCGGGTGAGTCCGAGGGCGAGGGCTGATGGATCTGGTCATCGCTTCGAGCGAGAACGCGCGGGTGCACGCCTGGCGCTTGCCGCACGGCTGGCCGCTGCATCGAGGCGGCCCTATCAGGGCAAACGATCACCGATAGTGATCCGACCTGCGAAAACGTGAACAACGGGCCACTCGCGGGCCAACTAGTCCAGTACGTGACTGCGTAACCGCAAAGGCCCAGGTCAACCCCCTGCTTGTGGAAAACTCAACGTCCTCCACAGAATGCCGTTCGGTTCCTCTCCTGCGACCCTGCTTCGGCCAACCTAAGGACTCCCGCCGGACAAGACCCCGGCTCCGAGCACTACCTGGAGGCACGATGCACAGTCCCGCCACCATGCCAGCCGCCATCAAAGCCACCCCAGAACGCAGTCACACCACATCGAGCAACAAAACGGTCGGCAAGTTCTCACTCAGCCGCATCCACATCACCCGAAGCGCCCCGTCAGTCCTCAACACCGCCGCAGAAGCCACTGCTCAGACCGCCTGGCTGTCAGGGGAGACCTCGACCAAGTCTCTGAGGGAAACCTCGACCCCGCTCAAGAGCAGCGCGAGCAGGCAAAACGGATCATCCGAGCCGGCCGCGGCCGGGCTCGCCACCCGCCCCGTTCCGACGCGAGCCTACCGATGGCTCCATTACGCGACGGTCAACCGTGAGCGCGGCATGTCCACAGCCGAATACGCAGTAGGCACGATTGCGGCCTGCGCATTCGCCGCACTTTTGTTCAAGGTGGTGAGCAGTCCAGAGGTCCAGGAAATGCTGAAATCCCTTATCGATCGAGCACTCAATACCACCACCGGATGACCGTCCGCCAAGCGCGGACCTCCCTGGGCAGGAAGCGGTCGGCATCGCGGGGTTCGGTCACGGCCGAGACCGCCGCGATGCTGCCCGCGCTCATGGTCGTCCTCGCAGCCGCGCTGTGGGCCGTCCAAGCCGTCAGTGCCCAACTTGAGTGCGTGGACGTGGCCCGCGCGGCAGCGCGAGCCGCGGCCAGGGGCGAGCCCCTCGACCAGGTCATCATCCGAGCCCGTACGGCCACCCGCCCGGGTGCGCAGGTAGCCGTAACCCGCGACACGGAAACCACAAAGGTTCAGATCACTGTGGAAGTACGACCATCCTGGGCCCAATCATTGCCCGCAGTACAAATATCCGCCACGGCTGTCGCCGACACCGAGCCCGGATATTCCCCATAACCACAGGCAAACGAGCCCGGCAGGCGAGGAGGTCCGCATCAATACTAAAGAAAAGGGCTCAGCCACACTCTGGGGTGTTGCTCTCATGGGTCTTCTGATGGCGGTGGCCATGGCGTTCGCTACGCTGGGCTCGGTACGTGTGGCACGCCATCGCGTAAACAGTGCTGCCGACCTGAGCGCCCTTGCCGCGGCCAAACTAGCGATAATCAATCCAGAAACCGCCTGCGCCCGAGCCGCTACCCTGGCCAGCCAGAACGGCGTGAAGCTGACCCAATGCAAAATCACTGACGAAATCGCCAATGTTTGGGCTTCGCTGTCGATCTCACTACCGGTATTAGGCCCCCGTACGCTCACGGCCAGATCTCGGGCGGGTCCAGCGGAAATGGCTCCTTGATCGTCGTCGGTGGCGTACACGCCTAGTGATCAAGCGCGCATGCCGGAGAGCAGGAGAAACAACGGAACGCGACGCCGACGGGCCAACTCATCAGCATCCCCGGCGAAGCGATCCTCGTGAGGTGCACACTCGCGCAGCGAGGTCAGCGAAAATCCTGCCTTCGTGAGCGCGACAACATAATCTTCTACAGTGCGGTGGAACCACGTGACGGTGCTGCCCATCCATTCCCTTTCCCGCGGCCCTTGGAGAAAGTAGTCATCCACAACCCAGGACGTTCGCTTCTCCCGAACGCCGGAGTCGTGCGAGGTCAGAACCGGATGAACGACCGTGAAAATGATGCGTCCGCCGGGTGAGAGGCATCCATGGAGGGCGGCCAGCACCGGCTCGATATCCTCGACATAGTGAAAAGCCAGCCGCGAAACAACCAGATCGAACGAAGAGGGCGGAGCGGAGAAGTCCTCGATATCAACCAGTTCGACGCGGCCGGCTGTTCCGCCTAACGCCGCGTTGGCGGCCTCGACCATCGCCGCGGAGCCGTCCAATCCCAGGTAGCTACGACAGCCGGCATCCGACAGGACTTGTCCGATGGCCGCATCCCCGCACCCGAGGTCCAACACCCGAAGCCCTGCGACCTCGCCCAGTTCCGCCAGGAAAGCCGGTTCCTCCATCACATGGTTGGGGCTCGACACGCCACTATGCCGATGATCGAGGTACCGCCCGACGACTTGGGGTGCGTCGTAGAAGGACCCACCGCGCTTGGATTCAGCCACGGCCCCGAAGTGTAGATCGGTGACCCTGTCGGAGGCCTCGTTGCCGAGGATCTAGTGACGGAGGGTGGGGCGGGCTGGCTGGCGTGGAAGCTGATGGCGAAGGAGGGAGGTGGGTGAGTGGGGAGTCGGGCGCGAAGGTGAGGTCGGTTGTTGGCTGAGGAGCAGGTGCGAGGGCCGAGATCGCTCTCGGTCTGTGCTTGAGGTCGGTCTGTGTCTGAGGTCGGTCTGTGTCTGAGGTCGGTCTGTGTCTGAGGTCGGTCTGTGTCTGAGGTCGGTCTGTGTCTGAGGTCGGTCTGTGTCTGGGGGTCGGTCTGTGCTTGAGGTCCGCTTCAGGCGAGTTGCCCCGTTGCACCGTCCTCTTCGCGTTCGTGGGCGCGGGCGACCGGGTGTGCTCCGCTGGCGAATGGGTGGCATGGTCGCTGGGGCGTAAATGTGGTGAATGGCGACATTTCGGTTGATGTGAAACGCGCGAATGAATCGACTGATCGACTGAAAACAGGTGCGGCGGTTGGGGATTGCGGGGCTAGGTCGCGATCCAGTCACGAGTTCTTAGACGTGGTGTCCAAGAGTTGTGTATGTACCGTAAGGTTCCGCTTACCCTCAGTCCATGCCGTATGTGACAAGGCGCCTGTGAGCGCCGGAGCGAAGTCGCTAGGGTGCGGGGACGGGGACGGTCGGTGACCGTATCGGCCGGGCGGACTGCACTTCCGGTCGTCGCGTGAACGCCCCAGGGGTGGTCAGGCGGCGCGAGGCTCTCGATGGAGGGAAGCGTCGTGACGGTAGTCGGCAGAGTGGTGGCCACAGGGATGATCGTGGCCGGCTCCATCGCGCTTGGCGGGACCGCTCAGGCCGCTGCGGTGACCTGGCGGGCCGACACGTCCGGGCAGATCACCTCGCCCGCTGACGGCCAGGTGCTTTCGAGCTCGTCTGTGACCGTTTCCGCGCAAACAGGCGTGATGCAGCTGACCATGGGCCTCTACGTCGAGGGGCCCTCCACACCCAGCCAGAAGGTCGCTGGAGGGGGAGCGAGCCAGACGATCTCCGGCACGTTCGACGCCGGCAACGCCCCGAACGGGACCTTCACCGTGACCCTCAAGGGAGAGCTCACGGGGAGCCGGTACGCGAGCAGCACGTTCAAGCTCCGGCGGCCGCCCGAGGCGCCGGGCAACGTGAACGCGACCCGGCAGGGCAGCGCCAAGGTTCGGCTGACCTGGAGCAAGGGTTCGGAGCCTGACCTGCAGTCGTACGAGGTCTCCAACAGCCAGTCCGGCATCGTGGGAAGGTTGCCCGCCGACAGCGCGTGCGCCGGGTCCACGTGCCAGGCGGTGCTCGCCGTGCCGGCCAAGGCGAAGGGCCAGAAGGTGGGGTTCACGGTCAAGGCGTTCAGGGGTGACGGCGACGGCGGGTCGATCGGCTCGGGCAATTCGGCCGCCGCGTACGTCGCCTTCCCCGCCGCGCCGACGCCCACGCCGACGAAGAAGAAGACCGCCGGCACCCGGACCCCGAAGACGACCAAGAACGTCGACCCGCTCCCCACGCTGCCCGCCAAGAGACAGACCCTGCCGACGACGAAGCCGACGACGCACAAGCGGACGACAGCCAAGCTTCCGGAAATACCCGACGCCGACCCGAACGGGAACCTGCCGATCCCCACGGCCGACGAAAGGGGCGGTCTGCGCCCATCCGACGCGAAAAGTGGCGCGGACACCGCTCCCGTCCAGCCCGATGTGAAGGCGCAGTCGAGCGAGTCACCGATCGGGAACCTCGGCCAGTACGGCCTCTACGTCGCAGCGGGTGTCCTCCTGCTGCTGTTCGGCGCTCATGCGGGGGCCTGGGCACGGCGGCGGGCGCTCGCCACGGGTGAGAGCTCCACGCCTGGTACGGCCGCAGCGACCACGGGTGTGAGCACGTCGCCGGTCGGCGGGGTTCAGGCCGCTCACGCGAACGAAAGCGTTTCGGTCACCACGGCCCCGCCCCGACGGCGGCCCGCCGTGATCCTGGCCGTCGCCAAGACTCGGGTTCCCGATCAGTCCCGGGATCAGCGGCTGGTGTCAGATGAGAGTTCCGAAGGGGTAACTCCGGAACGGTCGTCGGCGCCGCCCGCGCTCGACCGGAAGCGTGAGGAGGCTTCCGCCGCGTTCGGGGCGGTGGAGGAGGTGCGAGACGTTCCGGAAACCCGCCAGGGGCCAGTTCGCATCACCTTGCCCAGTTCCGCGGTCACGGATGTCCCCGAGCCCGACGTATCCCCCGTTCGGCCCGCCGCGCGGATGGAGGATCGCTGGGATGATTATCTGCCGCCGTCTCCTCGGTCAATGGAGGACAGCGGATTTTGGGAACGTCCGCAGCCGGGTGCGGCCGATTTCTGGTCCGGCGAAGATGATGGCAAGGGTGAAGGCGAGGCACGCGCTTTTGTGGGTCCTCGGCATAGAGACGGCGAAAGCTGAATCGGCTATTTGATTCGGCTTATCGATCGACCGGGCCCGAGGTCTGGGTTGGCGTGCGATAGCGCAGGTGGAGATGGGTTCGGGGTCCTCGGGACGGCAGCTTCGGAGGGTTCCGGGTGCTCGGGACGGCAGCTTCGGAGGGTTCCGGGTGCTCGGGCTGACGGGTCCGGCGGACCCGATGTTTACGGGCGGCAGGCGCTCGCTCGCGCGGAAAAGTGCGCGCCAGGTGGCGCGCGATCGGTGGCAGTTCTTGCGTGGATGTCTTGGCGTTTTACTGAGGCGACAGCAGTGTGTTGAGGAGGCGGACGGCGCCTCGTTTGTCGAGGGGTTCGTTGCCGTTGCCGCATTTCGGGGATTGAATGCAGGAGGGGCAGCCGCGTTCGCATTCGCATGAGGTTATGGCTTCGCGCGTGGCGGTCAGCCACTCGGCCGCACGGGCGTAGCCGCGTTCGGCGAAACCCGCCCCGCCCTCGTGGCCGTCGTACACGAAGACGGTGAGCAGCCCCGTGTCGGCGTGCAGTTCGGTGGAGACGCCGCCGATGTCCCAGCGGTCGCAGGTGGCGAACAGGGGGAGCAGGCCGATGGAGGCGTGTTCGGCGGCGTGGGCGGCGCCACCGAGGTCGATGCCCGCTTCGGCGAGCGGCGCGACCGCCGAGGCGGGGAGCGTCCACCAGACGGCGCGGGTGCGGAGGGTGCGGGGTGGCAGGTCCAGGGGTTCGTCGCCGAGCATCTCGCCAGATTGGAGGCGTCTCTTGAGGTACGAGACCACTTGCCGGGTCACCTCCACCTCGCCGAAGTGGAGCGTGCCGGGGCCCAGGGGATGGGAGCGCTGGGTGGCGAGGATGGAGATGTCGGTGATGTCGCGAGCGAACGTCGTGAAATCCGGAGTCGCGCTGGACACCAGGGCGACCCCGGCCTCCAGGTCCAGAAGCTCCACCAGGAAGGTCTCGCCCTGATGGAGGTAGACCGCGCCCGTGTGCACCGTCGTGTGCGCGGACGGTTCGTCCACGCTGCCCAGGAGGCGGCCGGTGGACGACTCCACGACCTGGATGGGTGCACCTCCGCCGCCTCGGATGTCGGCGAGGTCGGTGGCACGCTCCCGCCTGGTCCAGAACCAGCCCGCGGGGCGCCTCCTGAGCAGCCCCTGGGAGACCAGGTCATCGAGGACCGTTGAGGTGGTGATGCCGAAGGTGGGCAGGTCGTCGTCGGTCAGCGGGATCTCGGCGGCCGCGGCGCAGAGGTGGGGGCCCAGGACGTACGGGTTGTCGGGGTCGAGGACGATCGCCTCAACAGGCTGGCCGAACAGGGCCTGGGGGTGGTGGACGAGGTAGGTGTCCAAGGGGTCGTCCCTGGCGATCAGCACGGCGAGCGCGTCCTGGCCGTCGCGGCCCGCCCGGCCTGCCTGCTGCCAGAGGGAGGCGCGGGTGCCGGGCCAGCCCGCGATCAGCACGGCGTCCAGGCCTGAGACGTCCACGCCGAGTTCGAGGGCGTTGGTGGTGGCCAGGCCCATGATCGTGCCCGAGCGGAGGGCCTTCTCCAGGATCCTGCGGTCTTCGGCGAGGTATCCGGCTCGGTAGGCGGCGATCTTGTTGGGGAGGTCGGTCCAGTCCGGCTGGGCGGGGGCGTCTGGGAGTGCCCACCTGAGGGAGCTCTCCGAGGCCGGCTCGGCTGCCGGGCCCTCATGCTTTGACGTGCTGACCGCCGGGGTTGTCGCGGAGAGCCCGCTGGTGGTCCGGGATGGTTCCGGCGTGGCGGGGCCCGCCGGCTCCGCTGCGCCCGGCTGGTGGCTGAGAGCGGGATCCGCTTCCGGCGGGGTGGCGCGGGCGGGTGGTCGGTGGTGGGTGGTGAGGTCCGTTTCCAGCAGGCCCGGCTGGGTGGTGTCGGCGGGCTCCGCTGTGCCCGGCTGGTGGTTGAGGGTGGGGTCCGATTCCGGCGGGGTTGGGTTCGGCCGGCGGGGGGTGGAGGGGCGGGGGTGGCGGGTGGAGAGGGAGAAGGCCACGTCGGCGAGCTTGGCGCGGGCCGTCAGGGCGACCGTTTCGGCGCCGCGGCGGGAACGTACGAAGGCGAGCGTGCGGACGTCGGCCAGGACGAGGTCCGCCAGCAGATCCGCCGCCTCCGCCGTGGCCGTCCGCCGTACAGGAGCCCCTCCCTCGCCCCGTAGCTCGGTCAGGGGCGGCTCCCACAGCGCGATGGTGGTGGAACCCTTGGGCGAGGCGTCCACGGTCACCTCGTCCATCTCAAGCCCCGTCAGCCTCATCCCGAACGCGCCCGGCTCGCTGGCGGTCGCCGATGCGAGCAGGAACGTGGGGCGCGAGCCGTAACGGGCGCAGACGCGGCGCAGGCGGCGCAGGATCTGCGCGACGTGGGAGCCGAAGACGCCGCGGTAGCCGTGGCACTCGTCGATGACGACCATGCGCAACCGGCGGAAGAACGAGGACCACTGAGCGTGGCGGGGGAGGATGCTGCGGTGCAGCATGTCCGGATTCGTCAGGACGTAGTTGGCGTGCTGGCGCACCCACGTACGTTCCTCGAACGGCGTGTCGCCGTCGAAGCAGGCCGCGCGGAGCTGGGTGATGCGCAGCTCGCGCAGGCCGCGCAGTTGGTCGGCGGCCAGGGCCTTGGTCGGGGTCAGGTAGAGGATCGTGCCGCCGTCGAGGCAGGAGGCGACGGCGGGAGTGAGGTACGCCAGCGACTTCCCGGACGCCGTACCCGTTGAGATGATCACGTTTCGGCCACGAAATGCCAGGTCGGCGGCCTCGTACTGGTGAGGCCAGAGTCCTGTCACCCCGCGGTTCGCCAAGCGCGTAACAAGTACTTCTGGCGTCCATTTGGGCCATCCCGCTTGACCCGCCCGACGTGCTGGAACATGCTCCACATGGGTGACACGCTCATGACGTGCGGGAACACCGAGCAGGTGGCGGAGGAGTGGACCCGCCTGTTGTGGGGAGGATGCGGAGGAAGTCACTGTTTCCAGTCTTGCATCGATGGGCAAAGTCGCCGGGAATCGTGATTTCGTATAGACACAAGCCAGACGCATGGTTGAATGCCGCGCGTCAGGGTCGGACGATCTGGGGCCACGCTCCAGATTGCCAGTCCCAAGAGAGTAGTTTCGCAGGCGAGGCGCTGGAGGATCTGTGGATCTGAAGTTGGATCACCGCACCGAAGACCGACTCACCATCGTGGAGGTCGAGGGTGAGATCGATGTCTACACGGCGCCGAGATTGCGTGAGCTCCTCATCGACCTGGTGAACAAGGGCAACTTCCACCTGCTCGTCAACATGGAGAAGGTGGACTTCCTCGACTCCACGGGCCTTGGCGTCCTGGTCGGGGGGCTCAAGCGGGTTCGCGCGCACGACGGCTCGCTCGAGCTTGTCTGCACGCAGGAGCGCATCCTGAAGATCTTCCGGATTACCGGTCTGACCAAGGTCTTCGGGATCTACGCTTCGGTCGACGAGGCCAAGGAAGCTCACGGCAAAGACAAGTAGCATGGCTACCGTCGAGCTGACGTTCAGCGCTCTTCCCGCCCATGTGCGGACCGCGCGGCTGGTGGCGACGGCGATCGCTCGCCGCACCGGCGTGGAGGAGTCCCTGTTGGACGAGGTCAGGCTCGCTGTGGGTGAGGCCTGCTCCCGGGCAGTCGAGGCGCACCGCGTCCACTGTCCGGGCGAGCCCATCCGCATCGAGCTGCGTGACGACTCCGGGCGTTTCGAAGTCACGGTCAGCGACCAGGCCCCCAGCGATGAGATCAAGCAGGAGCAACCCCTCGATCTGGGCATGCTCTCTGACTCGTTCATGTCAGGCTTCGGCCTCGCGGTCATCGAGGGCTTGGCCGACGACGTCGAGATCTTCCCCAGCCCGAAGGGCACGAACATCCGCATGAGCTGGCCCGCGACCGCCAAGGTCTGAGCGGGCTCCGCCGTCCCGCCTCGTTCCGCCGGGCGTCCCTTTGTGGCGCCCGGCGTGCGGCTGTTCTGTGCTCAAAAACCCCATCTTGTACGGCGGAGCACGGGCGGCGCCACCCGCCGCACGTGGCTGAGCGCCTCCAGGGAGACGCCCGCTGACCCGCACGTGACCGGCCACCGTCACGGCGCACGGGCACCGTGGCTTCCGCCTTCCGCCGGCCCTACGGGGCGAGCGGGATTCGTGGAGCGGAGTCGGCCCCACTGGTGGCCCCGACGGGCAAACCGGGTTTGTGGGTGGGCTCGCGTGGGGTGAGTGGGTTCGTGGGGCGGAGTCGTCGCTACGGGTGGCCCCGACGGGCGGACGGAGTTCGTGGGCCGGCTGTCGCGCGGGGCGAACGGTTCGCGGGGAGGACGGTCCTATGGGTGGGCTCGGTGGGCGGGCAGGCGGGTTCGCGGAGTGGGCGGGTTCGTAGAGTGGCGGGTTCGTGGTGGGGCGGTCGCGTGGCAAGGGGGGTTCGCGAGGCGAGCGGCCCTGCGGGATGTGGCGAGGCCGGCCATAGCGCGACGGCCACGCGGAACGAAGGCCCCGGCGGCGTGGACCGGCTCGTGGGGGCTGACACGCCCATGGCGTGGGGCGGTCGTATGGCGTGAACACGCCCATGGCGTGGGGCGGTCGTATGGCGTGAACACGCCCATGGCGTGGGGCGGTCGTATGGCGTGAACACGCCCGTGGCGTGGGGCGGTCGTATGGCGTGAACACGCCCGTGGCGTGGGGCGGTCATGCGGGGTGAATGAGCCTCTGGAGGGAATGCGGCCGCGCTGTGGGTGGCCATGTGGGTGAATGAGCGCACAAGGCGGACGGCGGTTCCGGTCGTCGCGTGGCGGGTCCAGGCGACGGGGGCGGTGGGCGATTCCGGTCGTCGGATGAGGTGCGGTTCGCGGCGCGGGCGGGCCCTTGATGTGGCCGTGTCCGCGGGGGCCCGGTGGGGTGGTCGCGGGTAGGGGGCCCGCGTGCCGTGTCCTGGGCGGTGGTGCCGTGGTCGGGTGGCGGTGGCAGGTGACGGTGACCATGGTGGGCGGTCGTTTCGGTGGTCGGCCTCCGCCTCTCAGGTCCCTCCAGCATCGGTCCAGGCGGCCCAAGTTTCGGTCCGGCACTATCCGGAGGTTTTCATGACCTTAAACCCGGGGAAATTTCGCCTGTCAGGCCGCAAACCGGCCCGCTGTCAGGGGATTACTGGACGCGCGCACAAATAGCCACCTCGAGAGCCTTCATATCCGTTCAGTGCCTGCGTAGACTCCCGGCACCGGCCAAGGTGATCCGGCGGAACGCGGATTCAACCGGAAGCGGCACCCACAACCCGGATGGTGCCGCAACACCCGCCGAGGAAAACTGCAGCACCGCCCGGGCAGGACGACCGGTCTTGCCGAGGAGAACGATGAGCAGGCACATGCTGGCAGCGGAGCCAGCGTCCAATCTGGCCCTGAGTGGAAACAATCTCACCATCGTGATCGTGGTCGCCGCGGTCGCACTGATCGCACTAGCCGTCGCAGGCGGCCTGGTGCGCGAAGTGCTGTCCGCCGGCCAAGGCACGGAGCGCATGCAGAACATCGCGCGTGCCGTACAAGAAGGCGCCGCCGCCTATCTGGCGCGCCAGTTTCGCACATTGGCGATCTTCGTCGTCGCAATACCTATCCTGTTGCTCCTGCTACCGGGGGAAACGGACGTAGTCGTCGGACGTTCGATCTTCTTCGTGGTTGGTGCGGTTTTCTCCGCGCTGACCGGGTTCATGGGCATGTGGCTGGCCGTGCGCGGAAATGTCCGTGTCGCCGCCGCGGCCAACGATTCGGGCGAGAAGCGCGCCATGCGCATCGCGTTCCGCACCGGCGGCGTGGCCGGGATGTTCACCGTGGGCCTCGGCCTGTTCGGCGCGGCCGTGGTCGTGTTCATCTACCAGGGCAACGCCCCTGGCGTGCTCGAGGGATTCGGGTTCGGGGCGGCGCTGCTCGCGATGTTCATGCGAGTCGGCGGCGGCATCTTCACCAAGGCCGCCGACGTCGGCGCCGACCTGGTCGGCAAGGTCGAGCAGGGCATCCCGGAGGACGACCCGCGCAACGCCGCGACCATCGCCGACAACGTGGGCGACAACGTCGGTGACTGCGCGGGCATGGCGGCCGACCTGTTCGAGTCGTACGCGGTCATGCTGGTCGCCAGCCTCATCCTGGGCAAGGTGGCCTTCGGCGAGCAGGGGCTGGTCTTCCCCCTGATCGTCCCCATGGTCGGCGTGATCACGGCGATCATCGGCATCTTCGTCACCGGAATGCGCGACCGCGACCGCAACGGCATGTCGGCGATCAACCGCAGCTTTTTCATCTCGGCCGCGATCTCCGCGGTGCTCGTCACCGTGGCCGCGTTCCTGTATCTGCCCGACAGCTTCAGCGGCCTGACCGGCGCCACCGAGCAGTCCGACGCCAACCCGCGGCTCATCGCCATCGGCGCGGTGCTCATCGGCCTGGTGCTGGCCAGCGCCATCCAGCTGCTGACCGGCTACTTCACCGAGACCAACCGCCGTCCCGTACGCGAGATCGGCGAGAGCTCGGCCACCGGCCCGGCCACCGTCATCCTGGCCGGCATCAGCGTCGGCCTGGAGTCGGCCGTCTACTCCGCCCTGGTCATCGGCGGCGCGGTCTACGGCGCGTTCCTGCTCGGGTTCGGGAACGTGACGATCGCGCTGTTCGCGGTGGCACTGGCGGGCACCGGTCTGCTGACCACGGTCGGCGTCATCGTCTCCATGGACACGTTCGGGCCGGTCTCCGACAACGCCCAGGGCATCGCCGAGATGTCGGGCGATGTCGAGGGCGAGGGCGCCCGCGTGCTCACCAGCCTGGACGCGGTCGGAAACACCACCAAGGCCATCACCAAGGGCATCGCGATCGCCACGGCCGTGCTGGCGGCGACCGCGCTGTTCGGCGCCTTCCGCACCGCGGTGGAGGGCGAGCTGGCCAAGGCGAGCGGGGCGGTCAAGTCCGCGCTCGGCGAGTTCGCCACCTTCAGCCTCAGCATCGACCAGCCGAACGTCCTGGTCGGCCTGATCATCGGGGCCGCGGTCGTGTTCCTCTTCTCGGGGCTCGCGATCATGGCGGTCGGACGGGCCGCGATGCGCGTGGTCTTCGAGGTACGCGACCAGTTCCGCAACAAGCCGGGCATCATGGACGGCACGGAGACGCCGGAGTACGGCCGGGTCGTGGACATCTGCACCCGTGACTCGCTCCGCGAGCTGGCCACGCCCGGTCTGCTGGCGGTCATGACGCCGATCGCGGTCGGGTTCGCCCTCGGGTACGCGTCGCTGGGCGCCTTCCTCGCGGGGGCCATCGCGTGCGGCACGCTGATGGCCGTCTTCCTGTCGAACTCCGGTGGCGCGTGGGACAACGCCAAGAAGCTGGTGGAGGACGGTCACCACGGTGGCAAGGGCTCGGAGGCGCACGCCGCCACCGTCATCGGCGACACGGTCGGTGACCCGTTCAAGGACACGGCCGGGCCTGCCATCAACCCGCTGATCAAGGTGATGAACCTGGTGGCGCTGCTGGTCGCGCCCGCGGTGGTGCTGTATGCGGGCAACCCGGCCCTGCGGATCGGCGTCACGGTGGTGGCGGTGGCCGTGGTGGTCGTGGCCATCGTGGTGTCCAAGCGGCGCTCCGTGAGCACCGAACCGGCCAACAACGACAACCGCGAGCACCAGCCCGTGGCCTCGTAACACGCCGCAATACCCTGGAGAGACGCCCGCCCTACTGCGTAGGGGCGGGCGTCTCGTCTTTCCGGGCTCCTCCGGGCCTTCGGACGTTCGGGGCCGCCGGTCGTCGGTTCCTGCGCCGGGCGACGCGGTCGAGGGTGTCTCGTCAGGTGGGATGAGGTGCGGCGAGGGGGTGAGGTGGGGGGCGCGGACGTCGATGTGGGACCTGCGCGGACGAACGGGATGAGCGGGCTCGTCGGGCGATTCGGGGCCGGGGTAGGTGCGGTCTGCGGCGCGTGGAAAGCGGGCGTCTTGGCGGCGGGCGTGCAGGTATCGCGCGGTACGTGCTGCGCGGCGTGCGGCGGGTGCGGGTGTATGGGCCTGCGGGTTGCGGACCCGGCGGCAGGGTGTGGGGTGGTGGGGGTGAAGGCGGGCGTGGGGGCGGGGTGGCTCGGTGGGAAACTGGGCGCGTGAAAGGTGACAAGCAGCCCAGCGGTGGGAAGACCCTGGGCCTCATTCTGCTGGGGATGCTCGTCATCCTGGCCGTGATCGTCGGGCTGGCCGTCTGGGCTTCGAGGACGGGGTGATCTGGTGCGGACCTTGATTGTGCTGCGGCATGCGAAGGCCGCCCACGTTCCCGGGCTGGCCGATCGGGAGCGGCCGCTGACCGGGCGGGGCGAGCGGGACGCCAAGCGGGCTGGCGACGAGATACGGGCGGCCGGGCTCAATCCGGACGTCGTGCTGTGCTCGCCGGCGCTCAGGACCAGGCGCACCGCCGAGATCGCCTTTCCCGAGGTGGAGATCAGCTACGAGCGGGACATCTACGAGGCGTATCCCGATGAGCTGCTGGAGCTGGTCCGCCGGGTCGATCCCGAGGCGAGCACCGTGGTGCTGTGCGGGCACAACCCGGGCGTGCACGAGCTGGCCGTGGGGCTGGCCGGAGGGGAGTACGTGTTCCGGCCGGGCGCGTTCGCGGTGATCGAGGTGGAGCCCGACTGGGATGAGCTCTGGATGGGTGAGGGGCGCCTGGTGACGCTCTGGGACCCTAAGGAGCAGGAGGGCTGAAGGACCCCAAGGAGCACGGAGGACCCCAAGGAGCGCGGAAGGCCCACAGGAGCGCTGAGGGCCCACAGGAGCGCCGAGGGCCCACCCAGGGGCGCTGGAGCCGGCTGGAGGGCTGGAGGGCCCATCCTGGGGCCCCAGGATGGGCATGGTCGGGTGAGGGTCAGCCTGCGGTAAGGGTGGCGCCGTCCTCTGCGTCCGCCGCCTCCACCTCGTCCCTGGAGATCCCCAGCAGGTAGAGGATCGAGTCGAGGTAGGGAGTGTTGACCGCCGTGTCGGCCGCCTGCCGTACCACCGGCTTGGCGTTGAACGCCACCCCCAGCCCGGCCACGGCGATCATGTCGAGGTCGTTGGCCCCGTCCCCGATGGCCACCGTCTGCGAGATCGGCAGGCCGGCCTCCTTCGCGAACCGCTCCAGCGCCCGCGCCTTACCCGGCCGGTCCACGATCTCGCCCACGACGCGACCGGTCAGCCGGCCGTCGATGACCTCGAGGACGTTCGCCGCCGAGTAGTCGATCCCGAGCTCCTCCACGAGCCCGTCGGTGATCTGCGTGAATCCGCCGCTGACGATGGCGAAGCGGTAGTCGAGCCGCTTGAGCGTGCGAACCAGGGTGCGGGCGCCGGGCGTGAGCACGACCTCCTTGCGCACCTCCTCGAACACCTCGGCCGGCAGCCCCTCCAGCAGCGCCACCCGGCGCCGCAGCGACTCGGCGAAGTCGAGCTCGCCGCGCATGGCCTGCTCGGTGACCTTGGCGACCTCGTCCAGGCATCCGGCGTGGGCCGCGAGCAGCTCGATGACCTCGCCCTGGATGAGGGTCGAGTCGACGTCCATGACGATCAGCCGCTTGGCGCGCCGCGACAGGCCGGTGCGCTGCACGGCCACGTCCACCGCCAGGACGGCCGCCTCGGCCGCCAGCTCGACCCGCAACGAGCTGGGGTCGGCGCCGGAGACGGACAGTTCGATGCAGGTGACGGGCCATTGGGCGAGGCGTTCGATGCGGTCGATGTTCGCGCCGGCGGCGGCGATGCGCCCGGCGATGCCCGCGATGGCGGCTGGCTGGAGCGTGGCGCCCAGCACGCTGACCGACAGGCGGCCACGGCGGCGCTGCTCCTTGGTCTGGGAGCCGGTGGAGAGCTCCACCTCCATGCCGAGGTCCTCGGCCACCTGCTCGACCGCGGTCCACATGGCGCCGAGGGTCGTGCCGGTGCCTGTCGGGGGGCCGCCGGCGTACGTGACGAGCACGCCGAGCGTGAGCCGGCCGCGAATGACGACCTGTTCGATGTCCGCCACAGTCACTGGAAAGGCAGACAGAACGGAGAAAAGCCGCGAGGTGACGCCGGGCCGGTCGGGGCCGGTCAGGGTGATCAGGAGGCTGCGCTGGTCCACATCCAGTCACGGTACTGCGCCCGGCCCGATGCTCGCGAAGCAGGGCGGGCATTCGGGCGCGGGCGCGACCGTGACTGTTCTAGCAGGTGACACCTAGGTGAATGTCCCGTGGACGTACGGACAACATTTCATCGGCCGTAACGTTCCAAGGGACGCGAAGAGCGTCGGACTAGCGGACGATCTTGGTCTTGACGGTCTTCACGTAGCCGTGCTCGGGGATGCCGAGCCGGTCGAGCTCTTCCTTGCTCATGTTCTCCATGCCCGTCTGGACGTCGTAGGAGATCACGCCGAGCTTGGCGGTCTGCGTGCCGGTCGCCGTCTTCTTGAGCTTGGTCTCGAAGATCAGGGAGATGGAGTCACCCTTCTCCAGGATCTTGGGCAGGAAGCAGAAGAACGCGCGGCCCTCGAGCCCGCACTCGGTGCCCTTGACGCTCGTGCGGTACATGATCCGCCTGAGGTCGACCCCCTTGGGGAACTCGCCGCCGACAAAGTAGGCGTCGGCCTGGTAGGGCCCCTTGTTGGTGGCGATGATGCCGAAGTTGAGCTTGCCGCCGGCCTTGGCCGTCTTGGCAGCCTTCACTTTGACGTCGAAGACCGAGAACGGCTCGTCGGCCGCCGTCGTGGTGGAAGCGGAAGCCGGAACAGCCGGGACAAGCAGGGCAGCCGCCAGCAATGCCAGCGACGCGGCCTTGGTCAGGTTACGCATTAAACGTCTCCGGTGAGGAAGTGGTCACGGGGAGGCGCACACACTTGAAGCCCCCGTAAATGCCCGCTGTTCCTATCATGTTGGCAAAATCTATGTAAAGACTATTTCTTCAGAATCAAGTGCGTGTCACCGAACTCGTGCCACAGATATGCGTTCTGTAGCGCCTCCCCGTAGGCCCGCGCGAGCGCCGTCTCGCCCGCGATCGCGGTCAGCATCAGCAGGTGGCTGGAGCGCGGCTCGTGCAGCCCGGTGATCAGCCCCGTGACGGCCCGTACGCCGCTCTGGGGCGTGACGATGCGCCTGGTCCACCCGGCGGCCGCGCTGACCAGCCCGTCCGCCCCCACGGCCGTCTCCAGCGCCCGTACGACGGTGGTGCCCGCGGCCACCACCCGGTTGCCGCTCTCGCGCGCCAGGTTGACCAGCCGCGCCGTGGCCTCCGTCACCTCGTACCGCTCGGCGTAGGGCGGCTCGTCCTTCTCCGGCGAGGCCACCCCCGTGTGCAGGGTGATCGGCGCGATCCCGATCCCGCGCGCCACGAGCGCCGTCACCAGCTCCGCGGTGAACGGCCGCGCCGCGCTCGGCATCTCCGCGCTCCCCGGCACGGTCGCGAACACGGTCTGGTACGCCTCGATCGGCCAGTCCCCGCTCACGTACGAGTAGCGGATCGGCGCCCCGTGCGCCCCCAGGTACGGCTCCACCTCCTGGTCCAGCGACGCCCGCCACAGACGCGGCGTCTCGCGTTCGATCAGCCGCAGCGTGGCCCGTCCCGGCAGCGGCAGCCACTCGCCGGGCTCACCACCGCCGTAGGGCTCGGAGGCGGTGGCGGTACGGCGGCGCAGCTCGACCAGCCAGGTGCCGTCCTCCCTGGCGGTGGAGAAGTGCACGGCCAGGCGGTCGAGCCGGACGGCCGCGGGGAGGGTCGCCGAGTTGTTCACGACGATCAGGTCACCGGGGTCGAGCAGCCCCGGCAGGTCGACGAAGTGGTGGTGCGAGGGGGCGAGGTCGCCGCGCGAGACCATCAGGCGTACCGCGTCCCTGGACATCCCCCGCGCCTCGGGCGGCTCGCTCGCCGACAGGCCCGGCGGCAGCGCGAAGTCGAGCGCGACGGTCATTGCAGGCTCACTTTGCCGCTGGCCGGACGGGACCGCACCAGGTCGTGCAGCGCGGCGGCCACCTTGGCGGGGTCGGTGGCGCCGGCGGCCTCGTCGGCGCCCACGGCGTCGGCGAGCATGCGGGTGTTCATCTCGCCGGGGTCGGCCCACCAGACCCGGACCGCGGGCTCCTCGGCCGACAACACGTTGGAGAGCTGCTCCAGGGCCGCCTTGGTGGCGCCGTAGCCGCCCCACCCCTCGTACGCGCCCGTGGCGGCGTCCGAGGTGATGTTCACGACGGCTCCGCCCGCCGCGCGCAGGGCGGGCAGCGTGGCCTGGATCAGCGCCAGCGGGGCGGTGACGTTGGTCTCCAGCAGCACCCTGAACGCCTCCAGCGGGTAGCCCGCCAGCGGCGGCAGCGGCGTCACGCCGAGGTCGCTGGCGTTGTTGACCAGCAGGTCCAGCTCGGGCGCCGCCCGGGCCAGCCGCTCGACGTGCGCGGGCTCCGTCACGTCGCCGGGGATCGCGACGGCGCCCAGTTCGGCCGCGGCCCGCTCCAGGTCGTCCGCGCCGCGGGCGGTGAGCACGAGGTTCCAGCCGGCGCCCGCCAGAGACCTCGCCAGGGCGAGTCCGAGACCGCGGGAAGCGCCGGTGATGAGTGCGGTGTTCGTCATGGTGCCGACGTTAGGAACGCCGCGGGCTGCGCACATCGGGCCGAAGTCCCGCCGCCGACTGGGCACATCGTCCTAGGACCATAAGCTGGGTGCCGTGACCTCCGACCGAGACGAGATCCTGCAGGCGGTGAGCTCCGCGGTGCTCGCGGTCACCCGCCATCTGTCGGTCCGCGAGGTGCTGCAGGTCATCGTACGCTCGGCGCAACGGCTGCTCGACGCCCGCTACGCCGCGCTCGGCGTGCCCGACGAGGAGGGGTCGTTCGGCGAGTTCGTCGCCGAGGGCATCACCGACAAGCAGTGGGACGCGATCGGGCCGCTGCCCAGACAGCATGGCATGCTCGGCGCGATGCTCCGCGAGGGGAGCCCCGTCAGGCTGCCCGACCTGCGCAAGGACCCGAGGTTCGAGTGGTGGCCGAAGGCCCACCCGGTGATGAAGGACTTCCTCGGCGTCCCGATCCGCGACGGCGACCAGGTGCTCGGCATCATCTTCCTGGCCAACAAGCGCACGCCGGGCGGCTTCACGCAGGCCGACCAGGAGCTGCTGACGCTGTTCGCCGCGCACGCGGCCATCGCGCTGACCAACGCCAGGCTCTACGAGCGCGGGCGCGAGCTGGCCATGCTGGAGGAGCGCAACCGGGTGGCCCGCGAGCTGCACGACGCCGTGACGCAGAAGCTGTTCTCGCTCAGGCTCACCGCGCAGGCCGCCTCCGCCATGCTCGACCGGGCGCCCGAGCAGGCCGCCGCCGAGCTCGAACGCGTCCAGCGCCTGGCCGGGGAGGCCCTGTCCGAGCTGCGGGCGGTGATCGTCGAGCTGCGGCCGGCCGAGCTCGACCGGCACGGCCTGGCCGAGACGCTGCGCAAGCACGTGCGCCTGCTGGACCGGCTCCACCCGTCCCTGGTCACGTTCGAGTGCCTGGAGCTGCCGCCGGTCGACCCGGAGGTCGAGGTGGCGGTGCTCAGAGTGGCCCAGGAGGCGCTGCACAACGCGCTCAGGCACGCGGAGGCCGCGAGCGTCTCCGTGCGCCTGGCGTACGCGGACGGCAGGCTGGTGTTGATCGTGCGCGACGACGGCAACGGCTTCGAACAGGCGGAGTCGCGCGGCCTGGGCCTGGTGTCGATGCGAGACAGGGCGGAGTCCGTGGGCGGGGCCATGACCGTCGAGTCGGCCCACGGCAGGGGGACCACGGTACGTGTGGAGGTGGGCGTTTGATCCGGGTGCTGATCGCCGACGATCATCCGGTGGTGCGGCAGGGGCTGCGTACGTTCCTCGACCTGCAGGACGACATCACGGTCGTCGGTGAGGCGGGTGACGGGGCGCAGGCCGTCGAGCTGGTCGGGGAGCTGGCGCCCGACGTGCTGCTGCTGGACCTGAAGATGCCGGTGCTCGACGGGCTCGGCACGCTCGAACGGCTGGCCGGGTCGGCGACCAGGGTGGTCGTGCTGACGTCGGTGAGCGACCGGTCCGACGTCGGCCCGGCCATGCGGGCGGGGGCGTCGGGGTTCCTCTACAAGGACGTCGATCCGACCGCGCTGGTGCAGGCCGTGCGATCCGTGCACGGAGGGCAGGTGTTACTGGCGCCCGAGGCCGCCGAGGCGATGCTGTCGGCGCCGGACGGCCCGCCGGTGCCGCTGACCGACCGCGAACGCGAGGTGCTCGCGCTCATCGCGGCCGGCCGGTCCAACCGGGAGATCGCGAGGAGCCTGGCCGTTGCGGAGAAGACGGTCAAGACCCACGTCTCCAACGTGCTGATGAAGCTGGGCGTCCAGGACCGCACCCAGGCCGCGCTGTACGCCGTACGGCACGGCCTGGGGTAGCGCGCTTATGGCCTCCGCTCCGCGGAGGCGGCCTGGGGTGAAGGTCAGGTGTCCTTCTTCTTGTTGCTCTCTTCGTGGCTGGCGGGCGGGTTGTACGTCTTGACCGGCGGGGGCGGCGACCAGCTACGGCCCGGCCGGCGCGGCGGGGAGACGATCTTGGTGTTGACCTTCTTGAGCCAGTAGTAGCCCTTGATGCCGAGGCGCTTGAGCTCTTCCTCGTCGATGTTCTCCATGCCCTGGTCGACGTCGAACGACATCACGCCGAGCCGCGCCGTGGCCGTGCCCTTGGTGCCCTTCTTCAGCGTCACCTGGAAGTTGAGCCAGTCGGTCTTGCCCTTCTCCAGCCGCAGCGGGCCCCAGCACCAGAACCAGCGGCCTTCCCAGGTGCACTTGGTGCCCTTCGCGGCGCCCCAGCGCAGGGTGGGCACGACGCCCTTGGGCACCTGGCCGCCGATCCAGTAGTAGTCGGCGTAGTAGGGGCCCAGGTTCTTGGCGCGGACGTAATACGTGATCTTGCCGCCGCGCTTGGTGCGGCCGCTGGGCGTGACGGAGATCTTGAAGCTGGAGTACGGCTTCAACCGGGCGACCGCCGCGGTGGTGGGGGAGGCAGCGGCGGCCGCACTCGCCGGGGCGGGTACGGCCAGCGGCGCGGCGGCCAGACCGCCGGCTAAGAACAGGCTGAAGCTTCTGCGCATATGACGGCTCCCCGTACGGTGCTGGAAATCCCCGATCATCTCCACGATTATTGCGTAGGGCAAATTTTTCGCAAAGAGCGATGATCTTTCGTGACCTGGGGTGGTTTGTGGGTTTTTGCCCGCGCCTATCCCACTTGTGAACGGGGGTCTAGCACAACGGGGAGGGCCAGGTGCCGGAAACGCACCCCTTACAGCCGACCGATCCGCGAACACTGGGCGAATACCGGCTGCTCGGCCGCCTGGGCAAGGGGGCGCAGGGGATCGTTTTCGAGGGTGAGTCGCCCGACGGGCGGCGCGTGGCGATCAAGCTGTTGAGCACCCGGCTGGACAAGCCCGGACTGGACTCCGAACGCTTCCTGCGCGAGGTGGCGGCCGCGCGGCGGGTGGCCCAGTTCTGCACCGCGCAGGTGCTGGGGGCCCACATGGACGGCGAGCACCCGTACATCGTCAGCGAGCTGGTGGACGGAGTCTCCCTGCAGACGGTGGTGCAGCGGGACGGGCCTCGTACGGGCGGCGCGCTCTACCGCCTGGCCGTCGGAACGGTCACCGCGCTGGCCGCCATCCACCGCGCCGGGATCGTGCACCGCGACTTCAAGCCCAGCAACGTGCTGCTCGGCCACGACGGGCCGCGGGTGATCGACTTCGGCATCGCGCGGGCGCTGGACTCGGCCATGACGATCAGCAGCGGGGTCGTGGGGACGCCCGCGTACATGTCGCCGGAGCAGATCTCGGCCGAGCGGGTGGGGTCGGCCAGCGACATGTTCAGCTGGGCCCTGACCATGGTGTTCGCGGCCACGGGACGGCCCGCGTTCGGCCAGGACAGCCTGCCCGCGGTCGTCTACCGGGTGATGCACGAGGAGCCCGACCTCTCGGCGCTGCCCGAGACCCTGCGGCCGGTCGTGCGGTCGTGCCTGCGCAAACGGGCCGACGAGCGGCCCGTGGCGGCCGACGTGCTGTTCGCGCTGCTGGCGAACGAGGGTGAGTCGCCGCGGCCCGAGGACGCGCTCAACACGGGCTCGCAACTAGCGGCCGAGCAGACTCCGCCGGATCCGCCCCCGCCCGCCGCCGGCTGGGCGAGCCCCCACGGGCCCGCGCCCGAGGCTCCGCCGGGCGGCAGCGGGTGGGCGAATCCCAGTGGCCCTCCGTCGTCCGCCCCTTCTGGCGGGTACGGGTGGGCGAACCCGTCGGGGGAGGCATATCCGCCGTCCCAGGGCCCAGCGGCCGGGCCACCTGCGGCGCCGTACGTGCCGCCGCAACAGGGCGGCGGGCCGAGGCGGGGTGGCGCGCCTGGGCAAGGTGGCGTACCCGGGCAGGGTGGCGTGCCGGGGCAGGGTGCGACGTCCGGCTACGGAGGTGGGCCGCAGCGCGGTGGCGCACCGCAGCACGGTGGCGGGCCGCAGGGTGTGCCCTATGTGCCTCGGCAGCAGCCTCCGTCGGGTCCGTCACAGGTGCCGCCGCCCTATCCGATGAACGCCACGCCCCACCCGGCCGCGCCCCGTCCACCGGCGCCCGGCCCGGTGGCGCCGGGGTCGGAGGCGGTTGCGGGTGGTGAGGGGCCGCCCGGGCGTGCGCCGTCGGTGCCGGGCCAGGGTCAGGGCCAAGGGCGCCAGGAGCAAGGGCAGAGGCAAGGGCAGAGGCAGGGGCCCCTGTCCCGGCAGCCGTTGGCGGGGGAGGGCGGCGGGCGGGGGGACAACGACGCGTTCTTCAAGCATGCGCCGGCAGAGGAGCGGCCCGACGAGACCAACGCCAGGCGCAGGCGGGCCGCCATGGTCTCCGGCGCGCTCGTCGTGGCGCTGGCCCTGGCCGGGAGCGTGCTGTACTTCGGGCCGAAGATGTTCGGCACCGGCGCGCCGACCGGCGGGAACGCGGCCCAGGCGACCACCTCCGTGAGCGCGGGCCCGGCTCGGACGCAGGCCCAGACGCAGACCGAGACCCCGACGCCGACACCGACCCAGGTCACCCCAACCCCGACGGTCACCCCCACGCAGAAGGTCGTCCCCGTTCTCGGCAAGCAGGACGGGAAGTCGTTCAAGGGCCACACCAAGGGCGTCCAGACGATCTCCGCGATCTCCGCGGGCGGCAAGGCGTGGCTGGTCACCGGCGGGCAGGACGGCCGGGTGCGGCTGTGGGACCTGGCCGGGCACAAGTCGCTGGCCACGATGAAGGGCCACAGCGAGGAGGTGTACGCCGTAGCCTGCGTGATGGTCGGCAAGACCCCCATGGCCGTCTCCGGCGGGTACGACGGCAGCGTGCGCCTGTGGAACCTCAAGACCCACAAGGGCAAGGTGCTCGGCTGGCACGGCGACGCCGTCTACGCGGTCGCCGTCACCAAGGTGAAGGGCAAGTACGTCGCGGTCACCGGCGACGCCGACGGCTATCTGAGGTTCTGGGACCTGAAGAAGCGCAAGTCCACCGGCAAGATCATCAGAGCCCACCGCAAGCCGGTCAACTGGCTCAGCGCCACCCACATAGGCGACCGGGCCGTCGCCATCTCGGCCAGCGAGGACGAGACGGTGCGCATGTGGGACATGGCCCGGCGCAAGGCGTACGGGAAGGCGTACAAGGGCCATTCCAGGGGCGTGTACTCGGTCGCGGTCGGCAAGGTGAGCGGGAAGGTGGTCGTAGCATCTGGCGGTAAAGACGGAAAAATCAGGCTCTGGGATCCGAAGAGCCGCAAGACCGTCGCCACCCTCTCCGGCCACAAGAAGATCGTTTACTCGCTCTCTTTCGGCACCCTCGACGGCCGCACGGTGCTGCTGTCCGGCGGCACCGACGGCACGATCAGGCTCTGGGACCCCGAGACCCGCAAGACGCTCGGCAAACCGGTCAAGGCCCACAAGAAGGGCGTGTACGCCGTGGGCATCGTCCCACTCGACGGGGACGCGGTCATCATGTCCGCGGGCAAGGACAAGGTGGTCAGGCTGTGGAAGCTCGCGAGCGGCTCCTAGTGGGCCGGCTACGTGCTCCTGATCGGTTCGAAGATCGCGTGATGGGCGGCCACGAGCGCACGGCGGACCGCCCGGTCCAGGTCGCGCAGGGCAGTGGCGCGGGCGGCGACCTGCCCCGACGTGAGCCCGCGCTCGTCGGCCAGCCGCACCACGGCGGCCAGCCGCGTGGCGAGGGTGGAGACGCGGTGGGCCCGTGCGGGGTAGCCGGGCGCCAGCTCGCCGCCCCGGTGCCCGACGGCCGAGGGGCGGGACTGCAGGGGGCCTTCGACGGCGGACAGGGTGTCGGTGGCCGAGCGCATGGCCTCCGACAGCTCGCGTTCGGCCTCCGACAGCGACGGCAGATCATGGCGTACGGGCCCGGAGTCGTGGATCTCCAGGCGTACCCCGACATACGACGACCCGCGCAGGTCGGGTACCGGTACCAGGCCGAGGTTGCGGCCGTCGAGCACCGCGATGGCGGCCTCGCCGGCGTCCACCGCGGCCGAGTTGAACGGCGCGGGTCCCGACAGCCCCAGCGGATCGCCGGGCGCGGGCAGCGCGAGGCGGAACTCGCGCAGGCCGTCGGAGCGCAGGTTTGCGAGGTATTTACGCAACGGGACGTCGTCGGCCACGGTGGGACCGCCGGCGGCTTCCACGTGGTCAGCCGCCTCGTCGAGACCGACGTGACCGGCGAGCCACGCGTTGGCCCAGGCGACCAGGGAGGGACAGACAGGCGATTCAGGGCGCACCGATCCACGATATGCGCTCGCCCTGCAATAGGTTTGTCCCGAGCGTGACTCCTAAGGAGGTATCGGGGATGGGTGGTCAGGTGCTGCGGCTCCAGGACGTCGCCGTCAGGCGGGACGGAGCGGCCCTGCTGCGCGGCATCGACTGGACGGTCAACGCCGACGAGCGTTGGGTCGTCGTCGGCCCCAACGGCGCGGGCAAGACCACGTTGCTGCAGGTCGCGGCCACGTTGCTCTACCCGAGCGAGGGCCTGGTCGAGGTGCTCGGGGAGCGGCTGGGACAGGCGGACGTCTTCGATCTGCGCCCGCGGATCGGGCTGGCGAGCTCCGCGCTGGCCGAGCGCATCCCGCCGGAGGAGAAGGTCATCGACCTCGTGCTGACCGCCTCGTACGGGATCATGGGCCGCTGGACGGAGGAGTACGACTCCAACGACGTGACCAGGGCGGTCGAGCTGATCGACATGATGGGCGCGGCCCATCTGATCAGGCGGCGGTTCGGCACGCTGTCGGAGGGGGAGCGCAAGCGGGTGCAGATCGCGCGCGCCCTCATGCCCGACCCCGAGATGCTGCTGCTCGACGAGCCCGCGGCCGGGCTCGACCTGGGCGGGCGCGAGGACCTGGTGCGCCGGCTGTCGGTGCTGGCGGGCGACTACCGTTCGCCGACGCTCATGCTGGTGACGCACCACGTGGAAGAGGTGCCGATCGGGTTCACGCACGGGCTGCTGCTGAGGCACGGCTCGGTGGTGGCGCAGGGGCCGCTGGAGCACGTGATGACGCCCGAAAACCTGTCGCAGACGTTCGGGGTGCCGCTCTCACTGGAGCGCAGCGCCGAGGGCCGCTGGTACGCGCGCGCCCACTGATCCCCCTATTTATCCACATAAAAGCCGCCGAAAGCTGAAAGGAAATAGGATCAACGGAGTCGGTCCCCTCGACTTCGGAGCGTCGCCATGTCCGTCGAGCAGCTCATCGTCGCCCTTGTCGTGGTCGCCGCGGTGGGCTTCGGGGTGGCCCGAACGGTCCGCATCATCCCCCAGGCCACGGCCGCCATCATCGAACGCCTCGGGCGCTACCACCGGACGCTGACCCCGGGGCTCAACCTCGTGGTGCCGTTCATCGACCGCATCAAGGACATGATCGACCTGCGGGAGCAGGTGGTCTCCTTCCCGCCGCAGCCGGTGATCACCTCCGACAACCTGGTCGTGTCCATCGACACCGTCATCTACTTCCAGGTCACCAATCCGAAGGCGGCCACGTACGAGATCGCGAACTTCCTGATCGGCGTCGAGCAGCTCACGGTCACGACGCTGCGCAACGTGGTCGGCGGCATGGACCTGGAACGCACGCTGACCTCGCGCGAGGACATCAACACCGCGCTGCGCGGCGTGCTCGACGAGGCGACGGGCAAGTGGGGCATCCGGGTCAACAGGGTCGAGCTCAAGGCCATCGACCCGCCCTCCTCCATCCAGGACTCGATGGAGAAGCAGATGCGCGCCGACCGCGACAAGCGCGCCGCCGTGCTGACCGCCGAGGGCCAGCGCCAGGCGGCGATCCTCCAGGCGGAGGGCGAGAAGCAGGCGGCCGTGCTGCGGGCGCGCGGCGAGGCGGAGGCGGCCGTGCTGCGCGCGCAGGCGGAGGCCGAGGCCCAGGCCATGCGGGCCAAGGGCCAGGCGGACGCGATCGGCATGGTGTTCAAGGCCATCCACGAGGGGCAGCCCGACCAGCACCTGCTCGCCTACCAGTACCTGCAGACCCTGCCTGAGATCGCCAAGGGCGACGCCAATAAGATCTGGATCGTCCCATCAGAAATGGGCAAAGTTCTGGAGAATCTGGGCGGCCTCTTCACACCCCCTAAGAGCCCGGACACGTAAGGAGGGCTTGTGACGGGGTGGGAACTGGCCGCGGTCTGCGTGGCCGGGATGGTGGCCGGTGCGATCAACGCGGTCGTCGGGTCCGGCTCCCTGATCACGTTCCCCACTCTGCTGGCGATCGGCGTCGATCCCGTCACCGCCAACGTCTCCAACACCATCGGGCTCGTGCCGGGCTCGTTCACGGCCGCGTACGGCTACCGCCCCGAGCTCCGGGGCCAGCGCGAACGCCTCCTGCGCCTGGGCCTGGCCTCGGCCCTCGGAGCGCTGGCCGGCGGGATCCTGCTGCTGTTCCTGGATCCGTCGGTGTTCCAGGTCGTCGTCATCGCGCTGATCGCGCTGGCCTGCGTGCTGGTCCTGGTGCAGCCCAGGCTCAACCGGTGGCTGGCCGACCGGCGCCGGCACGCGCACCCGCACGGAGGGCTGGAGCTGTGGTTCGGCGTGCTGGCCGCCGGGATCTACGGCGGGTACTTCGGCGCCGCCCAGGGTGTGCTGCTGATCGGGCTGCTCGGCAGCTTCCTCGACGACGACCTCCAGCGGGTGAACGCGGCCAAGAACGTCCTCGCGCTGATCGTCAACGCCGTGGCCGCCGCGCTGTTCATCGTGGTCGCGCACGTGAACTGGCTCGCCGTGGCGGGGGTGGCCATGGGCGCGGTGGCGGGCGGCTTCCTGGGCGCCAGGGTGGGGCGGCGCATCCCGGCGCCCGTGCTCCGGGGGATCATCGTCTGCGTCGGTATTGCGGCGATTTTCGTACTGGTGTACGGATAGACTGCCGCGTTTGCGGGTATGAATCCGTACATGAAGGGCGACTGGGTAGAGATCGTCATCGATGCCGGAGGCACACCCCGTACGTACGAGATCAGGGCCACTCGCGCCGGGCGGCGGGTCGACGTGACCACGAGGCGGGGCCTCGTCGAGGTGAGCGAGGTCACCCGCACCGGCACGCCGGTGCGCACCGCCAGGTTCATGTCCAGCCGCATCCTGGCCCTCGTGGAGCACCCCGTGGACGAGGTCAGCTGAAGTCCGCCACGTGGTCCTCCGCCCACTGACCGAACGTCAGAGCGGGCCTCCCGAGCAGCCGCTCCACGGTGTCGGTGGCCTGCTCGGGAGCCGTCACGAAGCTGCCCCACGCCTTCAGCGCGCTCTCGACGAAGGCCGCGTTCCCCCAGGCGGCCATGAGCTGCTCACGGGCCTCCTCCGGCGGCTGCTCCTCCCAGCGCACCTCGCGCCCGGTCGCCGCGCCGATCACGCGCGCCTGCTCGGCCTGGGTGAGCCGCTCGGGGCCGGTCAGCACGTACGTGGCGCCGTTGTGGCCCGCCGAGGTGAGCACGTGCGTGGCCACGGCCGCGATGTCCCGCTCGTGGATCAGGGGCCTCGAAGCCTGCCCGTACGGCCAGCGCACCACACCCTGCCTGATCTGCCCGGCCCAGCCCAGCGTGTTGGCCGCGAAGCCGCCGGGCCGCAGGAACGTCCACCCGAGCCCCGAGTGCCGGATCAGCCGCTCGACCTCGTGGTAGTGCGTCACCGGCTCGTCCGCCACGTTGGCCGACAGGTAGACCACGCGCCGCGCCTGCCCGGCGATGGCCGTGACCACCTCGGCGGCGCCGTCCGCGGTGAAATGGGGCCACAGCAGGAACACGCTCTCCACGCCTTTCAGCGCGGGCTCCAGCGTCCCGGGCGCGGACAGGTCGCCGCGCACCACCTCCACGTGCTCGGGCAGCCTCGCCCGCGCGGGGTCCCTGACGAGGGCCCGCACCTCCAGCCCCGCTCCCGCGAGCTGGGACACCACATGCCTGCCGACATTGCCGGTCGCGCCGGTCACCAGAATCGTGCTCATGGGGCCGACGGTAAAACCTCAAGCGAACTTCAGGTCAACCCCGGCCGCACCTGGAGCGTGCCGTCACGCCGGATCCGCGTCTCGAACATGGGCGCGGGGGCGGTCGCCGGACCGTGCCGCACCGAGCCGTCGGCCAGCCTGAACGTGCTGCCGTGCCACGGACAGACCACGCACGCCTCCCCGTTCTCCATGACCAGCCTGCCCTGGTGCAGCGGGCCGGCCAGGTGCGGGCAGCGGTCGGCGAGCACGGTGACGGCCTCGCCCTGGCGCAGCACGAAGAGCTGGATGTAGCCGAGCCGCCGCGCGACGGGCCGGCCCTCCGGCAGGTCCTTGAGCAGGCACAGGTCGTGCCAGCCCAGCGGCACCAGGTGGGAGACCTGCGGGGCGTGGTTGGCCCCGGCCGCCTGCCGGTAGGCCATGTGGCCGCCGAGATAGCCGCCGAGCCCGGCCAGGCCGAGCCCGGCCAGGGTCAGGGTGCGGCCCAGCTGCTCGCGCCCGCGTACCCGGGCCAGCAGGGAGCCGGAGAACAGGCCCAGCGCGGCCACGTTCGACAGCATGTGGACGAAGCCCACGCGCTGCTGCTCGCGGTGGAGAGAGGACCAGTCGGTCAGCCCGGCCGCCGCCGTGGGCAGCGCGTTGGCGATGCCCGTGGCCAGCAGCACACGCGAGGCCCGCGGATCGCCGTCGGTCAGGTCCAGCACCGCCGCGGACAGCCAGCAGCCCAGGCTGACCGTGGCCAGCGGCGGGTGCAGCGGTTTGCCCGTGGGGACGCCGTGCAGCAGGTCACGTAGCCGGCCGGGACGGATGCGCTGGCGTACGGTCTTGGCCAGCACTCTGATCGGCGTGTCCAGGGTCTTGGACTTCTCCAGCCGGTCGGCGAGAGCAACCGGCCCGGCCAAACCCCGCAACGGCCGACGTTTCGCTCGCACTTCCTCTTTCACGACAAGTCCCCTACCCCGCCCATGTGGGGATCACTCGGACAGGTGTCCCCTGGCCACGGAGAGTTCGACCAGCTCCAGCGCGTACGCGCCGAGGGACGGCGAACCTTCCTCGATGATCCTTACCTTCTCCCTGACCTGCGCGGCCTTGACCTTGAACAACGGCCACGTGCCGCCCTCGGTGAGGTGGTTGGCCAGGATCGGGGAGAAACGGTCGAGCGCCTTGGCGAACCTGGCCTCCGGCGTCTTCCTGGCCTCGAACTCGTCCCACAGCTCCCGCATCCACTGCCCCTGGTCGGCGGGCAGCAGTCCGAAGATGCGGTCGGCGGCGGCGCGCTCGGCGCCGGCCTGCGCGGCCACCTCCACGGGGTCATAGATGAACGTGTCGCCGGCGTCGATCTCAACCAGGTCGTGTACGAGCAACATGGCCACCACCCGTTGGAGGTCGGTCCCGGGTGGGGCATGCTCGCCGAGGATCATCGCCAACGTGCCCACGTACCAGGAGTGCTCGGCGGTGTTCTCCCGCCGCGAGCCGTCCATCAAATGGTTGCGGCGGATGATCCGCTTCAACTTGTCGATCTCGATGGCGAAGGCGATCTGGGCGTTCAGGCGGTCCTCTTCTGGCGCGATAGTCACGCGCGACACCCTATTGTGCGATGATCACCCCGGTTGGTGAAATCGTGACCGGAACTCCGTTGAACACTGCGTTACCACTCAGTACATCGACGGTGGATTCGTCGGTGAGCGTGTTGACGCTGACCCCCGCGTGCTCGGCCGCCACGCTCTGTGAGCTGCCCGCGTGGCCCCAGCCGTGCGGCAGGCTGACCACCCCCGGCATGATCGTGTCGGTGGGTTCGAGCGGCACCGTGAGCTGCCCCTTCGCGGAGCGGACCACCGCCTCGCCGTCGAGCCCGAGCCTGGTCACGTCGGCCGGGTTGATCTGCAGCGTGCAGGTGTTGCTGCCGCCGACCAGCGGGCCCACGTTGTGCAGCCAGCTGTTGTTGGAGCGCAGGTGGCGCCGCCCGATCAGCACAATTTCCGGCGGGTCCTCGTCCAGCTTGCCGCGCAGCCGTTCCACGTCCTCGACGATCTGCGGCGGCGCCAGCTCGATCAGGCCCGAGGCGGTCTTCAGCACCTCGCCGAGCCGGGGCTCCAGCGGGCCGAGGTCCAGGCCGTGCGGGTTGTCGAGCAGCTTGCGCAGCGACAGGTCGCCCTTGCCGGCCCACTCGCCGTAGGGGCCGAGCTTGAGCATGAGGTCCAGCCGGCGCTCGCCACCGGTCTCGCCCTCCAGCTCGGCGCGCAGCCCGGCCACGTCCCGTCCCTCGACCCCGGAGCCGGGCGTCTCGGTGGCCTTGCGCAGCATCTCGCCGATCACGAACTCGTCCAGATCCCCCTCCAGGCCCGAGGCGATCATGGCCAGCCTGGCCAGGATCTGGGCCTCGGAGGGCTGCCCGTCCAGCGGCAGCAGCGGCGGCGAGTAGCGGGCGTAGTTGCGGACCGCGAACCCGAGCAGCGCGAAGTCGTAGTGGCCCGACTGCAGCATCCGCGGTGGCGGGAGGATGACGTTCGCGTGCCTGGTGGTCTCGTTGAGGTAGGGGTCCACGCTCACCATGAAGTCGAGCCGCCCGAAGGCCGCGTCGAGCCTGGCCCCGTGGGGCGCCGACAGCACGGGGTTGCCCGCCACCGTGATCAGGAACGTGACCTGCCCCTCGCCGGGCGTCTCGATCTCGTCGGCGAGCGTGGCCACCGGCAGCTCGCCGTTGCTCTCCGGCAGCCCCCTGACGCGGCTCTTCCACCGGCCCACCGTGTACGGCCTGCGTCGCGCGCCGAACTCGGTCGCGGGCTTGGGGAACATGGCGCCGCCCGGCCGGTCGAGGTTGCCGGTGAGCACGTTGAGGACGTCCACGAGCCACTGGGCCAGCGTGCCGAACTCGGCCGTGCAGGTGCCGATCCTGGCGTAGACGGCGGCCGTACGGGCTCCCGCCAGCTCCCTGGCCAGCCGCACGATCACCTCGGCGGGCACCCCGGTGCGCCCGGAGACCGCCTCCGGCGGGAAGTGCTTGGCCGCCTCGCGCACCTCGCCCAGCCCGTTGACCTGGTGTGACGGCTTGACGAGATCCTCGGCGAACAGCGTGTGGACGATGCCGAACAGCAGGTAGGCGTCCGTCCCGGGGCGGACGAAGACGTGCTCGTCGGCCAGCGCGGCGGTGCGCGTACGGCGCGGGTCGACCACCACGAGCCGGCCGCCGCGGCCGCGCAGGGCCTTCAGCCGCCCGGGGAAGTCGGGCGCGGTGCACAGCGAGCCGTTGGACTCCAGCGGGTTGGCTCCCAGCATCAGCAGGTAGTCGGTCCTGTCCAGGTCGGGGACCGGGATGGCCAGCGGGTGCCCGAACATGAGCCCGCTCGCGACGTGCTTGGGCATCTGGTCGGCGGTGCTGGCGGAGTAGACGTTGCGGGTGCCGAGCGCCTTGATCAGGGGCGCGCCGTACAGGGCGCCCGCCATGCTGTGGGCGTTTGGGTTGCCGAGGTAGATCGCGGCGGACCGGCGGTCGGCGACCCGGTCGAGCCCCGCCTTGACGGCGGCGAACGCCTCCTCCCAGCCGACCTCGCGCCACAGGTCGCCCTCCCTGATCAGCGGCCTGCGCAGCCGGTCGGGGTCCTCGTCGAGCCGGCCGAGGCTGGCCCCCTTCGGGCAGATGAACCCCTTGCTGAACGGATCGTCCTTGTCGCCGCGGACGCTGGTCACGTGCCCGCCCTCGTCGAGGGTGAGCGTCAGGCCGCAGACGGCCTCGCAGAGGGGACAGGTCCGGTGGACGGTCGACGTCATCACGACTCCTGAGTTCGCCAGCTGAACTCATCTTGGCCCGTACCGCGCACATGGGGAAGCCCCGGAGCCCCCGCGGTCTCCGGGGCTTCCCACCCGGGGAAATGTCCCGGATTCCCCCAGGTCCTCAGCCCGCCTTGGCCAGCGCGGCCGGTGCGCGCAGATCAGGCGGCTCCTCGAGGTCGGGTCTCAGCGAGATCCAGGCCCGTCTGCCGTACAGCCGGTCGAGTCCGGGAGAGGTCGCTCCCGGGACCTCGTCGCGCCTGACGATCTCCACGATCACGAACTGCGCCCGGCGCCGGTGCCGGTAGACGTTCGCGCTCCTGGCCCAGCAGGCGGCGGCGATCTCCTCGCTGTACGCCTCGAACTCCTCGGCGGAGATGCCGGCCCTGGTCATGATCAGGGCCTTCTCACCCGTGGTCGTCGGCGTGATCCAGAGCACCAGCGGGATCCGCCCGGCCCTGGTGTGCATCGTGGTCTCCAGGCAGACCCGGTGCAGGCGGTGCCTGGAGACCACGCACCAGAAGTGCGCGCTCACCCAGTTGCGCCCGCTCCTGGTGGCGGCCGGCACCGAGACGGCGCTCGTCAGCAGGACGAACGGCCACCACCGGCCCTCCTGGGTGGCCCCCAGCAGGGTGAGCGTCAGCAGCGCCAGCGCGGCGAGCAGCATCAGCTCGGTACGGACCCGCCACAGCCTGACCAGCGGCCCGCCGCGCCCGGCGGCGGGAAGGTCCTCGTTGGCGGGGTAGATCTGGTTGCGCGGGTTCCTCGGCACGTCAGGACACCTCCTCCGTCACACGCTGTGGCACGCTGAGCTGGTCGAACCGTGGGTCGCGGTAGCGACGGGAGCCGAACCCGGTCCTGCTCACGGTCCATCCGACGTGGTAGGCGAACTCGTCGGGCTCCATGCAGATCTCGCGATCGGCCCAAGCCATAAGCTCTCGGATCCGGCACTTGATTCGGGCGAGTCCCTTGGTACCTTGTGAGTACATGAGAAGACCCCTTTCGCGGCATTTTCAGAGGTGGCTTCTTCGCCGGACCGACGGCTGATGACCGGTCTCGCCGCAGGGTGGCAGCCCGAATGCGGCGCGCTGGTGGTCAGTCGCGGCCCGGTTTTTTCCAGGCTCGAATGAGCGGACTCTCGCTGAGTTCTTCAGGCGATTCCGACGTCCTTCCGGCAAGCGGCCTCCCTGGGGCGGAGTTTCGTATCCGGGGCGGCGACGTTGCCGGCGAGGCGGCCCGGGCGGGGCCGCGCGATCGAAGTCGGAGAGCCCGATGTGTACGGCCGTGTCGTCATGTCCGGCCTCCTCACCACTCGAGAACCCTCCTGGAACCGATCGTCCCCCGAGGTGAGCGATGCTGCAATACTTTAAGCAAGGGAAGATTTACATTTCTTCACCTCTTGCCGTGCAACTTGCACCAGAAGTGTCATGCACGGCGTGCAACGGGAGATGTTCCACCCCAGGCCCACCCCTGGCCGTAGTTCGTCTTGCCCCTACGCTCTCCCCATGAAAGCCTTCTGACAAGGACGAGCGGCACTCCACATGCAACTTGCAGTGTAAGATTGGGCGAACGGCCCCAAAAGCCGGGCCCCAAACGATCCCTACCGGCTACACCTTCATTCCCGAACAAGGAGAGTGGCGGTGCCATCGCAGCAGGGCAGTCCGACTGTACGCAGGCTCCGGCTCGGTCAGGAGCTGCGCCTCCTCCGGGAGCGGAAGAAGCTCACCGGGGCCAGGGCGGCCAGCGAGCTCGGCTGGTCCGCGAGCAAGGTCAGCCGCATCGAGGCCGCCAAGACCATGCCCAGCGCCGACGACATCAAGGTCATGGCGCAGCTTTACCGCGTGGACGAGGAGAAACTTGACGAGCTCTTCGGCCTGTTGCGGGATGCGGAGCAGCGCGGCTGGTGGGAAGATTACGAGGACGCTCTACCCGAGGAGTACACAAGATTCCTCGGGTTAGAGGCTGAGGCGAAATTCCAGCGCAACTGGGAACCCCAGATCGTGCCTGGCACCTTGCAGACCGAGGACTATGCCAGGGAGGTCATCCTGGCGACCCGTGGCATCGCGCGCATCACGCACAGCGGTGTCAGGAGCCGGGTCGAAGCCCGCCTCGACAGGCAGAAGCGGGTGTTGCACCGGGCGGATCCCTGCGAGCTGACGGTGGTTCTCGACGAGTCGGCGCTGACGCGTCGCTTTGGCGAGCCCTCGGTCATGCGCGAGCAGATGGAGCATCTCCTGGAGGTCTCCCTGCTGCCGCACGTCAGCATTCACGTCCTGACCCTGGACTCACTTCATCCGGTTAACACCGGTGCGTTTATTCATCTTAAGTTTGCGGCATTTGATGATGTTGTGTACCTAGAGCAGCTGTATACTGCTCACTTCGTCGATGATCTCGAACGGGTGGCCGGGTACGAAGCGGCTTTCGACCATATCAAGTCGGAGGCCCTGGATGAGGACGAATCACGCGTTCTTATCCAGCGGAAGGCCATGCTGTGGAGACGTTAACGGCGAGACCTCAGGAAGGGGCAACGGAGCCCCTTTACGCATTTGGGGAGAGAATGTACATCCACACTACGGCGGCCGCCTGGCGGAAGAGCAGATTCTGCAACGGCGCATCGGCCTGCGTCGAGGTCGCCCCCCTGGCTGACGGCAACGTTGCGCTCAGGGACAGCAAGGAGCAGGACGGGCCCGTTCTCGTCTTCACTCCTGAGGAGTGGGCCGCCTTCACCGCGGGAGTGCGTGAGGGCGAGTTCGACTTGGCCACGCTCGTACCAGGTGCCTGAAAAACCGTAACCGCCGCAGCATTTTTTCTCGCGCGGCAGGACGGCTCAGGGATATTTCGCAGATTGAGGTTTCTTTCCGGGAAGTCTTTTCCCGGAGTGCATAAGACGGCCCGCGCCCCCGGTAAAGGGGGGCGCGGGCCGTCTTGCTTTGCGGGGGAAATTCCCGGGCCCGGATTATGCGGCCGGTACGCGGCGCCGTACGAGGAAGAGCGAGCTCAGCCCCGCGACCACGGCGAGGCCCGCCATGGCGATGGAGGAGACCAGCGAGGCGGACACCGTGCCGTGGCCCTGGCTCAGCGTGATGAACAGCGTTCCGACCGTGGAGACGCCGATGACCTGCCCGAGCTGCATCACGGTGAGCAGCGCGCCGCTCGCGTCCGCTGCGTAGGCGTCGTCCACCTGCTCGGTCGCCATGTTCGTCACCGCGACCTGCACGCCGAGCCCGGCGCCGACGAGGGCGCTCATGAGCGCGTACGGGAGGCCGCCGCCGGCGGCGAGCCCCAGCCCGAGGTAGGCGGGGGCGGCCACCACGTAGCCGAAGGGCACCAGCGGGCGCTGCAGGCGGAGCGGCAGGCGCGGCCAGAGGAGCCCGACGAGGCCGAAGGCCAGCGCGCACGGCACCAGCATCATGCCGGAGGACAGCGGCGTCAGGTGCAGCTCGCCCTGCAGGTGCAGGGCCGAGGTGAACAGGAACGCGCCCCAGGTCGCCGGGCCGAACAGCAGGATCGCCAGCCCCGGCCGCATGCCGGGCGCGCGCAGCACCCGCGCGTCCACCAGGGGACGCCCGCCGCGGGCCGTCACCCAGCGCTCGATGCGGACGAACGCGAAGAACGTCACCACGCTCAGCGCCATCGAGATCCAGCCCCACGCCGGCCACCCGAGCTCGCGGCCGAGGACCAGCGGCACGACGAGCAGGAGCACGGCCGCGGACAGGGACACCAGGCCCCACGGGTCGAGGCCCGTCCGGCCTCCGCCCTCGTCGGCGGGCAGCACCTTCATCCCGGCCACCATCAGCAGCGCGCCGATCGGCACCAGCACCAGGAACACCACTCGCCAGCCCGCGCCCAGGCCCAGCAGGATCCCGCCGAAAGCCTGGCCGATCACGATGCCACCGCTGATCACCAGCGACCACAGGCCCATCGCCCGGCCTCTGGCCGCGCCGTGGTAGTTGCGCTGGATCAACGTCAGGACCTGCGGCATCATCATCGCCGCCCCGGCGCCCTGCAGCAGGCGGGCGGCCACCAGCCAGCCCGTCGAGGGCGCCAGGCCCGCGCCGAGCGTGGTCACCGTGAACAGCGCCAGCCCGCCCAGGAACGCGTTGCGGTAGCCGAACAGGTCGCCGACCCTGGCTCCGGTGATCAACAGGACGGCATAGACAATGGTGTATCCGGCGACGATCATCTGCAGCCCGGCGCCTGAGGAGTGCAGGTCGGACTCGATGGTCGGGGTGGCCACGTTGACGATGTTGACGTTCAGGATGGCCAGGAACTGCCCCACGAGGATGATCGCAAGGAGCAGGCCGCTGGCCCGGTTCCTCTCCTGTGGTTTGGTGTCCACAGAGGGGGAAATAGCGGCAGTTTGCGTCATGTGTAGCAGTCTGCCGGGGATCCAGTACCAGTAACGAGAGCCCACTTATACTGGTACTGGCGGTAACTGGATAGGATTTGGTGGTTCGCCCCATAGTGGAGACATGAGCGTGGCAGAGGCAAAGCGCATCGACCTGTCGGCGTTCCTGCGTACGCGTCGCGAGCGGATCACCCCCGAGATGGTCGACCTCGCGCCGGGACCGCGCAGGCGGACGCCCGGCCTGCGGCGCGAGGAGGTCGCCCAGCTCGCGGGCGTCGGCGTGACCTGGTACACGTGGCTGGAGCAGGGCCGCCCGATCAACGCCAGCGCCCAGGTGCTGGACGCGATCGCCCGTACGCTCAGGCTCGACGCCGCCGAGCGCCAGCACCTCTACCGGCTGGCGGGCCAGGCGCTGAGCCCGGCCGACACCGACTCGGGCCAGGTGACGCCCGAGATGCGGCAGATCCTCGACCGGCTCGGCGACATGCCCGCCGCCGTGACCAACAGCCGGTGCGACGCCCTGGCCTGGAACGCCGCCTACGCCGCCGTGTTCCCCGAGCTGGTCAGCGCGCCGGAGGGTGAGCGGAACTCGCTCTGGTACACCTGCCTCACCCCCGCCCCCACGACCCTGCTGCTCAACCGCGACCAGGAGCTCGCGCGGGCCGTGGCGGTGTTCAGGGGCGCCTACAGCCGCCACGTGGACGACCCGTGCTGGCAGGACTTCGTCCGCCGGCTCAGCTCGGAGAGCGCCGAGTTCGCGCGGTTGTGGGCCAGGCAGGACGTGGCCGAGCCGGGGCCGAGGGTGAAGCGGTTCAAGCACGTGGAGCTGGGGGAGCTGCGCTTCAGCACGACCAGCCTCACGGCCGTGGCCGAGATCCGGCTGGTCGTCTACACGCCGATGGACGACGCGACCCGGGAGGCGATGCGCAGGTTGCTGGAGAAGGGGGAGCCTGCGCGGTAATCCGCCCTGCATGGCATGCTCAATCCCTAAACGACCGGATTCGAGCGGAAGTGGCGGCAGATGAGATTCCCCCGTGCCCTCCCGTTGTTCGCCGTCGCCGCGTCCTTGGTGGCCTGCTCATCGGCCCCCGAGAAAGAGCCGCAGAGCAAGCAGGTGGACCAGCAGGTGGCCGAGTCGCCGACGGCGAAGCCCAAGCCGAAGCGGCGGCCGTACACGATCTCCTTCGGCGGGGACGTGCACTTCGAGGGGATGCTGCGGGGACGGCTGGCCGGCCCCGGCACGGCGCTCGGGCCGATCGCGAGCGTGCTGCGCAAGTCCGACTTATCCATGGTGAACCTGGAGACGGCGATCACCACGGGCGGGACGCCGGCGCCGGGCAAGCAGTTCACCTTCCGGGCGCCGCCGACCGCCTTCACCGCGTTGAAGGCCGCCGGGGTCGACGTCGTGTCCATGGCCAACAACCACGGCATGGACTACATGGAGACCGGCCTGGCGGACACGCTGGCGGCGATCAGGACCAGCAAGTTCCCCGTGGTGGGGATCGGGAAGGACGCGGCGCAGGCGTACAGGCCGTTCCGCAAGACCGTGAACGGCAACCGGGTGGCCATCATCGGGGCCACGCAGGTGCTGGACGCGGAGTTCATCCAGTCGTGGACGGCCACCGCCGACAAGGGCGGGCTGGCCTCGGCCAAGGACGAGGCCGGCCTGTTGCGGGCGGTGCGGCAGGCGCGGAAGAACTCCGACACCGTGATCGTCCACCTGCACTGGGGCACCGAGATGCAGAAGTGCCCGAACCCGGCGCAGCTCTCGCTGGCCCCCAAACTGGTCGAGGCGGGCGCCGACGTGGTGGTCGGCGGGCACGCGCACATCCTGCTCGGATCCGGGTACCTGGACAACGCGTACGTCAACTACGGCATGGGCAACTTCGTCTTCTACAACTCCACCCCCGGCACCACGGGCCGGACCGGCGTCCTGACGCTGACCATCAACGGGCGGAAGGTGCTCAAGGACAGCTGGACCCCGGCCACCATCCAAGGGGGTGTGCCCGTCCCGATGACGGGGCCCGCCCGGACCCAGGCGGTCGCGGACTGGAAGGCGTTGCGCTCCTGCGCCGGGCTGGCCGCGCGTCCATGAACGATCTATGCTACTGGACGATTCGTCCAATAGGAGGTCGCGATGCGATGGGTCGAGTCCGGTGACGTGCGGCTGGCGGTCTTCGAGGAAGGCGACCCGGCGAACCCGACGGTGCTGCTGCTCCACGGCTACCCCGACACGCACCACGTCTGGGACGAGGTGGCCGCGCTCCTGCGCGACCGCTACCACGTCGTCCGGTACGACGTGCGCGGGGCGGGGGAGTCCACGGCGCCACGGGACAGCCGGGACTATGACTTCGACCACCTGATCGCCGACCTCGACGCCGTGATCGACGCCGTGATCGACGCTGGGGGCGCGTCCAAGGTGCATCTCGTGGGGCATGACTGGGGGTCGCTCCAGGGCTGGGAGGCCCTCGGGCGGGCCACGCTCCGGGAACGGATCGCGTCCTTCACGAGCCTGGGCGGGCCCGGGCTGCGGCAGGCCGCTCATTTCCTGCGGCACGGGAAGCGGCGGGACGTCGCGGCGCAGCGCATCAAGTCCTGGTATATCGGGGCATTTCAGGTCCCGGTGGTGCCGGAGCTGGCGTGGGGCTCGGTCATGCCGGGGGTCATCTCCCGTACGCTGCGGCGCGAGGGCATCGCGCCGCGGCCCGGACATCCGGCGCCGACGCTGGCCGAGGACGGGCGCAACGGGCTCTGGATGTACCGGCGGAACCTGGGCGCGGGCGGCGATCCGGGCGTCGGCGACGTGCCCGTGCAGATCATCGAGGCCACGCGGGACGCCTTCGTGACCCCGGCGCTGCTGGCCTCGATCGGGCAGTGGGTGCCCAGGCTCCGGCACCGGAAGGTGGCGGCCGGGCACTGGGCGCACCGGAGCCGTCCCGAGGCGGTGGCCCGGCTGATCGCCGAGTTCGCCGACGGCGCCCACGCCGTGCGGGGGTCGCGGCGGGCCTTCGACGGGCGGCTGGTGGTGGTCACCGGGGCGGGGTCCGGGATCGGGCTGGCGACGGCGCGGGCGTTCGCGGCCCACGGCGCCGAGGTGGTTTGCGCGGACATCGACGCCGACGCGGCGGCGCGGGCCGCCGACGCCATCGCCGAGGACCTCGGGGGTACGGGGCACGCTGTGCAGGTCGATGTATCGAATATCGACCAAATGGAAGATTTTTCGCGAAATATCATCGCTCAATATGGGGTGCCGGACATTGTGGTGAACAATGCCGGGATCGCCGTCGCCGGGTCTTTTCTTGATCATACGGTGGACGACTGGCGCAGGACCGTCGACGTCAATCTGTGGGGCGTCATCCACGGATGCCGGCTCTTCGGCGCCGCCATGGTCGAACGCGGCGAAGGCGGCCACATCGTCAATGTCGCCTCTCTGGCCGCGTTCGCGCCGTCCCGGCTGCTGCCCGCGTACTCGACCTCCAAGGCGGCCGTGAAGATGCTCAGCGACTGTCTCAGGGCCGAGCTGGCCGGGCACGGGATCGGGGTGAGCGCCGTCTGCCCGGGGTTCGTCTCGACGCCGATCGCGCGCAACGCCACGTACGTGGGCGCCGACCTGCGCGAAGATGCCGTACGGGGCCTGGCGCGGCGCGGTTATCCCGCCGAGCGGGTGGCCGCCCACATTCTGCGCGCCGTACACCGGAATCAGGCCGTTGTGCCGGTCAACCTGGAGGGGAAAATCGGGTATGCCCTTTCCCGGATTTCGCCTGGAACGATGCGCGCGCTCGCGCGTCGGAGCGGAACCATAAGAAATCCAGGAATTGGCAGGTAACGATCGCCCATCCGGGAGAAGATGACTGCGTGTCCTCGCCGCAACTCGATGATGATTGCGCCCAGCCCAGAGCACTCAGGCGCCAGCCGGCCCAGCGCCGCAGCGCACGCCGCGTGGAGCGGATGCTCGACGCGTGCGCGGAGCTACTCGACGAGACCGGATACGAGGCCCTGTCCACCACTCGCATCGCCGAGCGGGCAGGGGTCGCGATCGGGTCGATCTACCAGTTCTTCCCCGACAAACGGGCCGTCACGCAGGAGCTCACCCGGCGCAACGTCGAGGAGTTCGTGCGCAGGGTCGACCGCAGGTTCCTCACGGAGGAATATCGCGGCTGGTGGGAGGCCATCGACGCGATCATCGACGAGTACGTCGACATGCACCGGACGGTCCCCGGCTTCAAGAGCCTCCACTTCGGCGACGCCGTCGACCTCAACCTGCTCGACTCCGACTCCGACAACAACACCGTGATCGCGGGGCGGTTGCGGGGGTTGCTGCTCAAGGAGTTCGGGCTGGCCGACAGCCCGGAGCTCGACCTGGCCGTGCTGGTGGCGGTCGAGGCCGGCGACGCCGTGCTCAAGCTGGCCTTCCGCCGTGACCCCAAGGGCTCACCGGAGATCATCGACGCGGCCAAACAGCTGATCCGGGGCTTCCTGTCGCGCCAGTTGCGGTCCTGGCCGGTCCGCTAGTCCGGCCTGAAGTCCGCCACTTCCTTGATCAGGCCTGCCAGCCAGGCAGGCACCCGCCTCCCGTGCTCGCCGAGGGCGATCGCGGGCACCTGCTGGAACCGCGGGGTGGCCGGCGTCCGCAGGCATGGTGGCGACATCGAGGCGGGACGGGCTTCCCTTGCCTCGCGGACATGCAGCCTTGCCTCCAGGGCATGCAAGTTGCGCTCCGCGGATTCGATGGCCTCCAATCGGGCCGACAAATAACCCGCCACACCGGGGACGAGGGCCGCCAACACGACGACACAGGCCAGTGTGAAGGTCATCTGCTTGGACACGCCCATCACAGCCCCCTTGCTCGCGTAGCAGCAAAGCGACCCGTATATGCCCTGTCACCTGGGCGGACACGCTCAGGGTCAGCACTATTGGACGCGGCGTTACCGAATTTGTGACTGACCGGCGATGCGCATTGACCGGGCAAAGCGCCGACTGGCTCGGTAGTCTCGCGGTGTGGCGTATGTGACCCGTGAGCACCTTGATCGTCTGCTTGAGCAGGCCCTATTGGCCGACGACCACAGTTCCCTGGCCAGTCGGCTGTACGACGTTGCGCTCGGCTATTCGTCGGGCGACGTCTCCAGGGCGTCCATCCTGGTCCTCGCTGCCGAAGAATGGCGGGCGGCAGGCCAGCCGGCGCGCGCTATGGAGTGTTTCCAGCGCGCGGTCGAGGACGGCGGCGAGGCGGGCTTCGACCCGCGCGCCGGCATCGCCGACACGCTCTTCGAGCTCGACCGGCCCGATGAGGCTAGGGAGGTCATCGAGACCATACGCGCGGAGGGCGGCGTCTCCACGGCGACCGCTCATACGATCGCCGAGACGCTGGTCGCCTACGGGGACCTCCAGGGAGGGCTCGAATGGGCCACCCAGGCGGTCCTGGGATGCGACGAGAACGATCCGGAGCAGGGAGCGCTCCTGCGCACCCGCTACCGCATCCGGGTCGACCTCGGGCTCCCTGAGGACGAGCTGGACGCCCTCGCCCGCTGACCACCCCACCACCCGGCCCGCCTCGGCTCCCAGGGCGGCTCAGAGCGCTCTGGGGCGCCTTCGGGCGGGTCGGTGGTGTGGGCCGCTTCGGGGCGGCCCTGCTGTGACGCCTGCGGGTGGATCAGCTGTGGGGTGGTTCAGCTGTGGGTGGTTCAGCGCAGCCCCAGCTCCCGCGCCAGCCCCGTGAACCCGTCCACCGCGGGCTGGCCGCCCGGCAGCATCGAGGTGTCCTCGACGCTCTGCACCGCCTTGGGCAGCAGGATGTCGACCACCTGGGACCCGACCTCCGCGACCGGCTCCTTCAGGTCCAGCGGCGACTCGACGGCGGAGCCCGCGATGCGGTTCTGGTACGGAGCGGCGTTCCCGAGCGGCGTCTCGGCGGGCAGCTTGGCCACCAGCGGCGTCTGCGGCAGCACGGGGAGGGCGGGCAGCGCGGGCACCTCGGCCACGGTCGCCAGATCCTTCATCGGGGTCGAACCCGGCACCACGGGGAGCAGCGCGGGCGAGGCCGAGAACAGCGAGGGCATGCCCCAGTTCGCGGCCAGCCCGCCCAGGTCGGCGATGCCGAGCGCCTCGCGCCCGGTGGCCAGCCCCGTCAGGCCGAGCTGCCTGGCCATCTCCCCGGCCGCCATGGCGAGCTTGTTGCTCTCGGTGGTGACCAGCTTGCCGCCGCGGGCGCCGGCTTCCTCCAGGCGCACCTGGGTGCGCTCCGCACAGTACGTGGCGATCGACTTGGGCGACAGCAGGGCGGGCTCCCCGCCCTTGCACATGTCGGCCGTCGAGGGGGTCGCGGCCAGCCAGGTGATGCCCGCGGTCAGAGTGGCCACCGCGATGATGCTCCGGATCTTCTGAGATGACACGTCACGTCCCTGATCGTTTTCGGTGATCCGACGAACGCTGAACGTAGTCACACCTTCGGCCGCGGGCGTGCGGCTTGTCCGAAGAGTGGACCGGACCTTACCAAAGACGTGGCCGGATGACCCGGACATGACACGCCGACCAGGGCCACCACGTGCCGAAACCACGCGCGGAGAAGGACGACACGCCGGAGCCCGGAGACCCCCGCCAGGGTCCCCGGGCTCCGGGAGAACGCCGTCAGGCGCGCTGGATCAGGAGTTCGTCGTCCCCGAGGTCGACCTTGACCTTGTCGCCGTCCACGACCTCGCCCGACAGCACGGCCTTGGCCAGCTTGTCGCCGATGGCGGACTGGACCAGGCGGCGCAGCGGACGGGCGCCGTACAGCGGGTCGTAGCCCGTCAGCGCCAGCCACTCGCGGGCGGCGGGCGTGACCTCCAGCGCCAGCCGGCGGTCGGCCAGGCGCCGCGCCAGCCGCTCGACCTGCAGGTCGACGATCTGCGCCAGCTCCTCCGTGCCCAGCGCGTCGAAGAGGATCACGTCGTCGAGCCGGTTGAGGAACTCCGGCTTGAACGCGTTGCGCACCGCGCCCATGACGGCCTCGCGCTTGGCTCCGTTCTCCAGCTTGGGGTCGATGAGGAACTGCGACCCGATGTTGGAGGTGAGGATCAGGATCGTGTTGCGGAAGTCGACCGTGCGGCCCTGCCCGTCGGTCAGCCGCCCGTCGTCGAGCACCTGGAGGAGGATGTCGAAGACCTCGGGATGGGCCTTCTCGACCTCGTCCAGCAGCACGACCGTGTACGGGCGCCGCCGGACGGCCTCGGTGAGCTGGCCGCCCTCCTCGTAACCGATGTAGCCGGGAGGCGCGCCGACGAGCCTGGCCACGCTGTGCTTCTCGGAGTATTCGCTCATGTCGATCCGGGTCATCGCCCGCTCGTCGTCGAACAGGAACTCCGCCAGCGCCTTGGCCAGCTCGGTCTTGCCCACCCCCGTGGGCCCGAGGAACAGGAACGAGCCCGTCGGCCGGTCGATGTCGGCGATGCCCGCCCGGCTGCGGCGGACGGCGTCGGAGACGGCCTGTACGGCCTTCTGCTGGCCGATCAGCCGCCTGCCCAGCTCATCTTCCATGCGCAGCAGCTTGGCCGTCTCGGCCTCCAGGAGCCGCCCCGCGGGGATGCCGGTCCACGACGAGATCACCTCGGCGATGTCGTCGGCCCCGACCTCCTCCTTGACCATGGCGTTGTCCGGCGGCGCCGCGTCGGAGGCGGCCTTCAGCGCCTGCTCCAGCCGGGGCACCTCGGCGTACATGAGCCTGGAGGCGGCCTCGAAGTCGCCGTCGCGCTGCGCCCGCTCGGCGGCGCCGCGCGCCTCGTCGAGCTGCTTCTTCAGCTCGCCGACCTTGTTGAGCCCGGCCTTCTCGTGCTCCCAGCGGCCGACGAGGGCGTTGAGCTCCTCCTGGCGGTCGGCCAGCTCCTTGCGGAGGCGTTCGAGCCGCTGGACGGAGGCCTCGTCGGTCTCCTTGGACAGGGCCAGCTCCTCCATCTTCATCCGGTCGACGTTGCGCTGGAGCTGGTCGATCTCCACGGGACGGGAGTCGATCTCCATGCGCAGCCGCGAGGCGGCCTCGTCGACCAGGTCGATGGCCTTGTCGGGGAGGAAGCGGTTGGTGATGTAGCGGTCGGACAGCGCGGCGGCGGCCACCAGCGCGCTGTCGGCGATCTGCACCTGGTGATGGGCCTCGTAGCGGCTCTTCAGCCCGCGCAGGATCGCGATCGTGTCCTCGACCGAGGGCTCGCCCACGTAGACCTGCTGGAAGCGGCGCTCCAGCGCCGGGTCCTTCTCGATGCGCTCGCGGTATTCGTCGAGCGTGGTCGCGCCGATCATGCGCAGCTCGCCGCGGGCCAGCATCGGCTTGAGCATGTTGCCCGCGTCCATCGCGCCCTCGGCGGCCCCGGCGCCCACGACGGTGTGCAGCTCGTCGATGAACGTCACGATCTGCCCGTCGCTCTCCTTGATCTCGGAGAGCACGGCCTTGAGCCGCTCCTCGAACTCGCCGCGGTATTTCGCGCCGGCGACCATCGCGCCCAGGTCGAGCGAGATCAGCCGCTTGTTGCGCAGGGACTCGGGCACGTCGCCGGCCACGATGCGCTGGGCCAGGCCCTCGACGACCGCGGTCTTGCCGACGCCGGGCTCGCCGATGAGCACCGGGTTGTTCTTGGTGCGCCGGCTGAGCACCTGGACGACGCGGCGGATCTCGGAGTCGCGGCCGATGACGGGGTCGAGCTTGCCGGCGCGGGCGCGCTCGGTCAGGTCGACGCCGTACTTCTCCAGCGCCTGGTAGGTGTCCTCAGGGGTCTCGCTGGTGACGCGGGCGTGCCCGCGTACCTTCTCGAACGCGTCGAGCAGCGCCTGCGGCGTCGCGCCCTGCGACTTGAGCAGCTCGGCCATCTGGCCGCCGTCGGCGGCCAGGCCGACCAGGAGGTGCTCGGTGGAGACGTAGAGGTCTTCGAGCCGGTTGGCGTGCTGGGCGGCGGTGTTGAGCACTGTGAGGAGCTGGCGGGAGCTCGACGGCGCCCCCACCGTCGCGCCCTGCGCCTTGGGCAGCGCCGCGAGCTGCTCCTCGGCCCGCGCCCGCAGCGTGCGCCAGTCGGCGCCGACGGCTTCGAGCAGGGGTGCGGCGGTGCCGCCCGTCTGGGAGAGCAGGGTGGTCAGCAGGTGGGCCGGGGAGATCTCAGGGTTGCCCTCCGCGGCGGCACGCCGCATGGCACCCGAGAGCGCTTCCTGGCTCTTCTGGGTGAGCTTGTAGTCCATTCTTTCTATGCCCCCGGTGGCAGCTCATATCGGATCAACGCTCTGACCATGCGCATCTCGGCACGCAGGCGGTGAACCTCCTCACGCAGCCGCAGAGCTTCGTTCTCGAGTTCGAGGATCCGCTTGATGCCCGCGAGGTTGATGCCCTCCTCCTGGGAGAGCCGCTGCACCTCGCGCAGCTGGATGATGTCGCGGGTCGAATAGAGGCGGCCGCGCCCCGCCGTGCGGCCAGGACTGACCAGGCCCAGCCGGTCGTACTGGCGCAGCGTCTGCGGGTGGAGCCCCGACAGCTGCGCGGCCACCGAGATCACGTATACAGGTGTGTCATCTGACAGGTCGAAATAGTTGGCGTCCATCGGCTACTCGCTTCTGGCTCGCTGAATCAGCTCAGCGCGCGGGTCTTCACCCGCGGTCGCGGTGTTGAACTCGTTGAGGAGCTCACGTGACTTGTCGTCGAGCGTCTTCGGCACCACCACCTCGACCATGGCGAGCAGGTCTCCCTTGGTGCCGTCTTTGCGGGTCACGCCCCTGCCGCGCACACGGAACGTGCGCCCGTTGGGCGTGCCCGTGGGAATGCGCAGCGTGACCGGCATGCCCTTGAGGATCGGCACCTTGATCTCCGCGCCGAGCGCCGCCTCCGTGAACGTGACCGGCACGGTGATCGTCAGGTTTTCACCCGACCGGCCGAAGACGGCGTGCGGCTTGACATGCGTGAGGATGTAGAGGTCGCCGGCGGGCCCGCCGTTCTCGCCCGGCGCCCCCTTGGCCTTGAGCTTGACCCGCTGGCCGTCGGCCACGCCGGCGGGGATGCGGGCCTGGATGGTGCGGGTGCTCTTGGCCCGGCCGCTGCCCTCGCACACGGGGCAGGGGTCGTCCACGATCAGCCCGCGGCCCTTGCAGTCGCGGCAGGGCTCGGAGAAGGCGAAGTTGCCCAGGTTTCGGCTGGCCGCGCCCGTGCCCTCGCAGGTGGGACAGACCCTGGGGGTCGTGCCCGCCTTGGCGCCGGTGCCGGTGCACGCGGCGCAGGCGGCCGAGCTGGTCAGCCTGAGCGACACCGTGGTGCCCTCGACCGCCTCGGTGAACGTCAGCGTGACCTCGGACTCGATGTCCTGGCCACGCCTCGGCCTGGACGTGGTGGTCGTGCGGGTGGTGCCGCCGCCACGGTTGAACAGCCCGCCGAACAGGTCGCCGAGCCGCTCGCCCGCACCGCTGCCGGTGTTCTGTCCGGTGCCGCCGAACAGGTCACCGAAGTCGAACGGGAAACCGCCACCACCGGGCCGCTGGCCGCCCACCCCGGACCCGAACAGCGTGCGCGCCTCGTCATATTCCTTGCGGCGCTTGGTGTCGGACAGGACGTCGTAAGCCTCGGAGACCTCCTTGAACTTGGTCTCCTTGGTCACGTCGCCCTGGTTGGTGTCCGGGTGGTACTGCCTGGCCAGCTTCCGGTAGGCCTTCTTGATCTCTTCGGCGGTGGCGGTCTTGGGCACACCAAGGACGGCGTAGTAGTCCTTCTCCAGGAAGTCCTTGGTGCTCATCTACGGCCCTTCGTCCTCGTTGTCAGTTTTCGTCGTCGTCATTGGACGCGGGAGTGGCGTCCCCGGGCTCCGCGACGGCCACCCGCGCCGGGCGCAGCACCCTGTCACCCATGCGGTATCCAGGCTGCAGCACCTCGATCGCGGTCGGCTCGGTGACCTCGGATGAGTAGCTGTGCATCAGCGCTTCGTGGACGGTCGGGTCGAACGGCTCGCCCTTCTGCCCGAAGGCGCTGAGGCCCAGCTTGGTGACGGCCGCCTCCAGCGACTCGGCCACCTTCGCGAAGCCCCCGGTGAGCTCGCCGTGGTCGCGGGCCCGGCCGATGTCGTCGAGCACGGGCAGGAGCTCCACCAGCGCGCCCGCGACAGCCTGTTCCCTGACCGCGGCCCGGTCGCGCTCGACCCGCCTGCGGTAGTTCACGTATTCGGCCTGGAGTCGCTGCAGGTCCGCGGTCCGCTCGGCGAGCTGGGCCTCCAGCTCGCCGTTGGCGAAGGCCTCCGCCGCCGGCGGCTGGGCCGCCTGGTCGGCGACGGTGGTGTCCCTGACCTGCCCCGTGTCCGGGTCGATCTTGCGGTTGTCGCGGATCACCGGCTCGTCATGCCCGTTGTCGCGCGGCGGCATCACTTGTCCTTCTTCGGCTCGTCGTCGACGATCTCGGCCTCGACCACGTCCTCGTCGGCCTTCTGGCCGTCACCGGCGGCGGCGTCCTGCGGGGCGCCCTCGCCACCGGCCTGCTGGCCCTGGCTCGCGGCGTAGATCGCCGAACCCATCTTCTGGCTGACCGTGGCGAGCTTCTCGGCGGAGGTGCGGATGACGTCGGTGTCGGTGCCCTCCAGAGCCTTCTTCAGCTCGGACAGGGCGTCATTGACCTCGGTCTTGATGTCGCCGGGGACCTTGTCGTCGTTCTCGCGGAGGAACTTCTCCGTCTGGTAGGCGAGCCCGTCCGCGTTGTTGCGGACCTCGGCCTCCTCGCGGCGCTTCTTGTCCTCCTCGGCGTACGACTCGGCCTCGCGCATCATCCGCTCGATGTCGTCCTTCGGCAGCGCGGAGCCGCCGGTGATCGTCATCGACTGCTCCTTGCCCGTGCCCAGGTCCTTGGCGGAGACGTTGACGATGCCGTTGGCGTCGATGTCGAAGGTGACCTCGATCTGCGGGATGCCACGCGGCGCCGGCGCGATGCCGGTCAGCTCGAAGGTCGCCAGCTTCTTGTTGTACGAGGCGATCTCGCGCTCACCCTGGAAGACCTGGATCTGCACCGACGGCTGGTTGTCCTCGGCCGTGGTGAAGACCTCGGAGCGCTTGGTCGGGATCGTCGTGTTGCGCTCGATGATCTTGGTGAAGATGCCGCCCTTGGTCTCGATGCCCAGCGACAGCGGGGTCACGTCGAGCAGCAGGACGTCCTTGACCTCACCCTTGAGCACGCCGGCCTGCAGGGCGGCGCCGATGGCGACGACCTCGTCCGGGTTGACGCCCTTGTTGGGCTCCTTGCCGCCGGTCAGCTCCCTGACCAGCTCGGTCACGGCGGGCATACGGGTCGAGCCGCCGACGAGCACCACGTGGGCGATGTCGGAGACCTTGATGCCGGCGTCCTTGATGACCTGGTGGAACGGGCCCTTGGTCCGCTCGAGCAGGTCGGCCGTCAGCCGCTGGAACTCGGAGCGCGTCAGCTTCTCGTCGAGGTGCAGCGGGCCCTCGGACGAGGCCGTGATGTAGGGCAGGTTGATGTTGGTCTCGGACTGGCTGGACAGCTCGATCTTGGCCTTCTCGGCCGCCTCGCGCAGGCGCTGGAGCGCCATCTTGTCCTTGGACAGGTCGACGCCGTGCGCGTTCTGGAAGCGCTTGACGAGCTCGTCGACGACGCGCTGGTCCCAGTCGTCACCACCGAGGTGGTTGTCACCGGAGGTGGCCTTGACCTCGACGAAGCCGTGGCCGTCCTCCTGGCCGACGTCGAGCAGCGACACGTCGAAGGTGCCGCCACCGAGGTCGAAGACCAGGATGGTCTGGTCCTGCTCCTTGTCGAGCCCGTAGGCGAGGGCCGCCGCGGTCGGCTCGTTGATGATGCGGAGCACGTTGAGGCCCGCCACCGTGCCGGCCTCCTTGGTGGCCTGGCGCTGGGCGTCGTTGAAGTAGGCGGGAACGGTGACCACCGCGTCGGTGATCTTCTCGCCGAGGTAGGCCTCCGCGTCCTGCTTCAGCTTCTGCAGGACGAAGGCGCTGATCTGCTGGGGCGAGAACTTCTTGCCGTCGATCTCCTGGGACCAGTTGGTGCCCATCTCCCGCTTGACCGATCGGATCGTCCGGTCCACATTGGTGACGGCCTGCCGCTTGGCGACCTCACCGACGAGGACCTCGCCGTTCTTCGCGAAGGCGACCACGGACGGCGTGGTCCGCGAGCCCTGCGCGTTGGCGATGACGGTGGGCTCACCGCCCTCGAGGATCGAGACGACGGAGTTGGTCGTCCCAAGGTCGATACCTACCGCACGTGCCATGAGTACGTCCTTGTAGTCAAAGTTGAGTCTTGTGGACTCAAGGTACGAATGCCGGTCGTCTTTGTCAAACGACTTGAGCCTACCCGACTCAACCCTCGTGAGCGCGCCGGCATTCCCTCTAACGGCGGCGGATCCGCGGAAGGTTCCTGAGCATGAAGACGCCCCGGCACGGGGCCGGGGCGTCGGGCCGCATGGCGCCCTACTTGGAGCCGTCGACGATCTTGCGCTTGCCGATCGGCTTCTTGAGCGTGATCGTCGTGGTCTTCTCGATCGCGATCATGATGCACGACACGTTCCTGGCCTTGGGCGCGGTGCCCTCGTACAGGGTGACCGTGACGAACTTGGGCGACTCCTTGACCTTGACGCGGTCCAGCACCGTGCACGGGGCGACGCCCGACCACCAGGTGAGCTGGACCTTCCGCTTGGACACCGCCCTGGCCTTGGTCCAGCGGACCTTGTGGACGTTGATGGCGTTGCCGGTCGGCTTGACCGGCTGTGGGCCCTTCTCGGGGCTCGTCGTCGGGGTGGTGGTGACCGGCTCGGCCACGGCGGGCGGTTTGGCCGGGACCGCCGTGGAGGCCCGCTCGGCGGGCGCCGCCGCGCCGCAACTCGTCGCGAGCACCAGACAACCGGCCAGGAGAGTCGCAGTCATTGCACGCATACCCATTCGACGGACAGGAGTGTTCCGCGGTTCATCATGCCCCGGTTTAGTGTGGTTCACGTGCTCCGTCAGGCCCTTATTGCCATATCCAAGAGCGAACGCGCCGAGCGCCTCATCTCGACGTCGCCGCTGACCGCGGGCGTGGTCGGGCGCTTCGTCGCCGGTGACGTGCGCGGGGTGATCGGCGAGCTGACCCGCAAGGGGCTGCTCGTCACCGTCGACTACCTCGGCGAGGAGGTGACCGAGCAGGCGCAGGCCGAGGAGGGGGTCGCCGAATACCTGCGGCTGCTGGCCCTGCTGCCCGCCGGCGCCGACGTGTCGGTCAAGCTGACGGCGCTCGGGCTGCGGCTGTCGGAGGGGCTCGCGTTCGACCACGCCGCCGCGATCTGCCGGGCCGCCGCGGCCCGTAACGTCACGGTGACGCTCGACGCCGAGGAGCACGATACGATCCCCGGCCTGCACTCCGTGCACGCCGCGCTGCGCAAGGACCATCCCGACGTGGGCGTGGTGGTGCAGGCGTACCTGCCGGACTCGCTGGATCGCTGCGAGAAGCTCGGCGGGGCCCGGGTGCGCCTGTGCAAGGGCGCGTACACCGCCCCGGGGGCCTACACCAGGCCCGCCGACATCGACCGCTCCTTCGTACGGTGCCTGCGGGTCCTGATGGCCGGCACCGGCTACCCCATGGTCGCCACCCACGACCCCAGGCTCGTGCGGATCGCCTCCACGCTCGCCGTCCTGGAGGGCCGCGACGCCACCGGCTACGAGCACCAGATGCTGTACGGCGTGCGCCCCGACGAGCAGCTCCGCCTCGCTGGGCAGGGCACCAGGATGCGCGTCTACGTCCCCTACGGCTCCGACTGGTACGCCTACCTCATGCGCCGCCTGGCCGAGCGCCCCCGCAACCTGGCCTTCTTCCTCAGGTCGCTGCTCTCGCGCCGCTGACCTGCCCCCTGAGCCCCGACCCCTCTCCCCGAGGGACAGCACCCGGCACCCACCCGCAGTTAGTAGGCTGCCAGCGTGATTGCGATTCTGGGCACGGGCAAGATGGGCGAGGCCCTGCTGTCCGGTCTGCTGCGCGCCGGGTTCAAGCCCGGCGACATCATGGCGACCAGCCGCCGGACCGAGCGGGCGCAGGCGCTGCGCGAGACGTACGGCGTGCGCACCGTCTCCAACTCCGAGGCCGCCAAGGTCGCCGACACCCTCATCCTGGCCGTCAAGCCGCAGGACATGGCCACGCTGCTGGCCGAGATCGCCCCGTACGTGCCCGCCGACCGGCTCGTGATCACCGCCGCGGCCGGCATCACGACGGCGTTCGTGGAGCAGCGGCTCGGGGTGGACGTGCCCGTGGTCCGGGTGATGTCCAACACGCCGATCAGGTTCGACGAGGCGATGAGCGTGATCTCGGCGGGCGCCCACGCGGGCGAGGAGCACCTCAAGCGCACCGAGGGCCTGCTCAGCCCGGTCGGCAAGGTGCTGCGCATCCCCGAGTCCCAGCAGGACGCCGCCACGGCCCTGTCCGGCAGCGGCCCGGCCTACTTCTTCTACCTGGTCGAGGCCATGGTCGACGCGGGCATCCTGCTCGGCATGCCGCGGGCCGCCGCGCTCGACATGGTCACCCAGTCGATCGTCGGGGCCGCCGTGATGCTGCGCGACTCGGGCGAGCACCCGGTGATCCTGCGCGAGGCCGTCACCTCGCCGGGCGGCACGACCATCGCCGCCATCGCGGAGCTGGAGCGGCACAGCGTGCGGGCCGCGTTCCTGGCCGCGATCGAGGCCGCCCGCGACCGGGGGCGCCAGCTCGCCTCCGGCTGAGAGACCGGCCGGCCTCACTCCTACGATGGGTCGGGTGACGTTACGTCGCGGCATCGCGCCGCTGCTCGTCCTTTTCGTACTGACCGGCTGCTCCTCCGAGTCGCCGCCCGCGGTCCAGGTCGGCGAGGTCGGCCGGGGCCCGGTCACGGAGGTCGTGGAGGCCCCCGCCACGATCGGCGCGCGTGCCTCCGCGACACTGCGCTCGCCCGCCCAGGGCACGGTCGCCAAGCTGTACGTCCGCGAGGGCGACCGCGTGCGCAAGGGCCAGATCCTGGTCAGGATCAGCTCGCCCCAGGCCCAGAGCCAGCTCCGGCAGGCCCGCCAGGCCTCCAAGGCGGCCACCCCCGCGAGCTTCGGCACGCCGGAGGTCCGGCTGCCGTCGTTCGACACCCGGGCGTTCGACCGCAAGGTGGCCGCCCACTTCGCCAGGGCCCGCAAGGAGGCGAAGAAGGTCGAGGACCCGAAGACGCGCTGGCAGCTCCTGAACGCCATCGACCTCGCCCAGGCCCAGCACAAGGCGCAGACCAGGGCCCTGGCCTCGATCACCGCCCAGCTCAACCGCTCGATCAGCGGCCTGATGGCCGGCGTGACCGGCGGGCTGTCCCGCTCCATGGCCTCGCTGCAGGCGGCCTCGAAGTCGCAGGCCAAGGCCGCGGTCAAGGCGGCGGAGAGCACGGTCAGGTCGCTCACGATCAAGGCGCCGTTCGGCGGCGTCGTCACGCTCGGCCGCGCCTCGGGCGGCGGCGGGGCCGGGAGCGGCGTCGAAGGGCTGCTCAGCCGGTTGCCCGGCGGCGGGCAGCAGCTCCCGTCCCTGCCGTCGACGGGCGGCTCCACCTCCGGCAGCCCGGTCGTGGCGGGCGTCCCCGTCTCGGCGGGCGACTCCATCGTCACCGTCACCGACGTCTCCGAGCTCACCCTGGACGCCGACGTCGACGAGACCGACGTGCTGCTGGTCAAGAAGGGTGTGCGGGCCGGCGTCGAGCTGGACGCGGTGCCCGGCGCCACGTACACGGCCGTGGTGACCGGCATCGGCGTCACCCCCATGGAGGGCACCACGGGCGGCGTCAGCTACCCGGTGCGGCTCACACTCGGGCCCGGCGCCTTCGACGACGGCTCCAAGGCGCCCACCCCCAAGCCGGGCATGAGCGCCGTCGCGCGGCTGACCGTGCGCGAGTCGCCCTCCGCCGTCTCGGCCCCGGCCTCGGCCATCGTCTCCAGCGGGCGCGAGAGCGTGGTCTGGGCGATCAGGAACGGCGCCGCGGAGCGCCGCGTGGTCAAGCTGGGGGCCCAGGGAGACGCGGTGGTCGAAGTGCTGAGCGGGCTGTCCGTGGGCGACCGGATCGTGGTCAAGGGCGCGGACTCCGTACGGCAAGGGCAGCGGATCCCATGACGGCCGCCATCGAGGCGGTGGACCTCACCCGGCGCTACCAGCTCGACGGCGTGGCCGTGGAGGCGCTGCGCGGCGTGTCACTCCGGATCGACCAGGGCGAGTTCGCCGCCATCGTCGGGCCTTCCGGCTCCGGCAAGTCCACGCTCATGCACCTGCTCGGCTGCCTCGACCGTCCCAGCTCGGGCGTGCTCAAGGTCAACGGGGTGGAGATCTCCGGATTGTCCGACACCGAGCTGGCCGAGCTCCGGAACAAGACCATCGGCTTCGTCTTCCAGTCCTTCCACCTGCTGGCCAGGACGTCGGCGCTGGACAACGTGGCGCTGCCGCTGGTCTACCGGGGGGTCGGCCGGGCCGAGCGGCGCGCGCGGGCCCGTACGGCGCTGGAGGCGGTCGGACTCGGGCACCGGCTGGAGCACCGGCCGTCCCAGATGTCGGGCGGCGAGCAGCAGCGCGTCGCCATCGCCAGGGCGCTGGTCGGGGAGCCCAAGGTGCTGCTGGCCGACGAGCCCACGGGCAACCTCGACACCGCCAACGGGGCCGAGGTCATGGGCATCCTCGACCGCCTCAACGGCGAGGGCGGGGTGGCGGTGGTGCTCGTCACGCACGAGCCGGAGGTCGCCGCCCACGCCCGGCGGCAGATCCACGTACGGGACGGATTGATCGAGAAGGACACAACGTGAGGTCCAGCGAAGCGTTCGCCATGGCGCTGGAGGCTCTGCGGGTGAATCGGCTGCGCAGCGCGCTGACCATGCTGGGTGTGATCATCGGCGTGCTGGCCGTGGTGATCCTGGTGGCCATCGGCACCGGCGCGAAGGACGAGATCGAGAAGCAGATCTCGGGCCTCGGCACGAACATCATCCTCGTCGTCCCCGGCCGCATCAGCCTGGGCGCCGCCCCGACGCAGAGCAAGCTGGGCCTGGCCGACGTCGCCTACCTGCGGCGCGTGGTGGGCGACCCGTCGAAGGTGACGGTCTCGCTGCAGTCGGGCGAGACCGTACGCGTCGGCAGGGCCGAGGCCTTCGTCACGGTGATCGGCACCGACCAGAACCTCGTCAACATCTTCGAGCGCCCCCTGGACAAGGGCCGCCCGCTGAGCGAGACCGACGTGGACACCCGGCGCAGGGTGGCGGTGCTCGGCTCGGAGGTGGCCGACCGGCTGTTCGGCGACCTGGACCCGATCGGGCGGCAGGTGACGGTGGCCGGGGCCAGGTTCCGGGTGGTGGGCGTGTACGCCGAGATCGGGCAGACGTTCGGGCTCTCCCGCGACCAGGAGATCCACATCCCGGTGACGACGGCGCAGCGGCTGCTCGGGATCGAGCGGATCAACGGGCTGGCGGTCGGCGCGTCCGGGCCGGACGAGATCGATCCGCTGTCGGAGAAGGTGACCGCGGCGCTGCGGGCGCGGTATCCGGGCGAGCAGTTCTCGGCGGTCACGCAGACCGCGCTGCTCGGCACGATCGGCAGCGTGCTCGGCATGCTCACCGGCGTGCTGGCCGCCATCGCGGGCATCTCGCTGCTGGTCGGCGGCGTCGGTGTGTCGAACATCATGCTGGTCAGCGTCCGCGAGCGCACCCGGGAGATCGGTCTGCGCAAGGCGCTGGGAGCCAGGCAGCGCGACATCCTGGCCCAGTTCCTCATCGAGGCGGTGCTGCTGACCACGATCGGCGGGCTCGCCGGGATCGTGCTCGGGGTGGGCGGCTCGCTGGCCATCGCGGCGTTCACCGAGGTGCCGGCGTCGATCACGTGGTGGTCGATCGCGCTGGCGTTCGGGGTGTCGGCGGCGGTCGGGGTGTTCTTCGGCGTGGCGCCGGCGCGGAGGGCGGGCCGGCTGGACCCTGTCATCGCCCTCCGCGCCGAGTGATCTCAGGCGTCCCGCTTCTGCATCAGGACGGCCCCCGCGATCATGGCGATCACGACCCAGACGACGTAGACGCCGAACCCGTCCCACGGGCCGAGCGAGCTGCCGCCCCGGGGCATCACGATCTGCGAGCCCGCGTTGGTGGTGAAGTAGTCGGACACGGTCTTGCCCCACTGCCCGGGCAGCATGGTCGTCACCTGCGGCAGGACCAGCATCAGCGCGATGGCCGAGACGATCGCGCCCGGCGTGTGCCGGATGAGCGTGCCCAGCCCCAGCCCGAACAGCCCGCAGGCGGTCAGGTAGAGACCGCCCCCGAGCACGGCCTGGACCACGTCACCCGTCTCCAGCGACGGCGGCTGGATGACCATCAGGCTGACGAGGAGCGAGGCCGCCGAGGCGACCGTGCTGACGACCAGCGACACCGCCGTGAACACCACGATCTTGCCGGTCAGCAGGCTCATGCGCTTGGGCACGGCCATCAGCGACGTGCGGATGCCACCCGTGCGGTATTCGCTGGAGATGACCAGCACGCCCAGCGTGGCCATGGACAGCGAGGCGAACATGGTGCCGACCAGCCCCATCATGATCGCCTGCGGTGCGTCGATCGGCCCGTCGGCCGAGTTCTTCGCGGCGATGCTGATGAGCGCGCCCATGCCCAGCATCAGCAGCGCGGTGACGGCCAGCGTCCACACCGTCGAGCGGACCGAGCGGATCTTGGTCCATTCGGACCTGAGGATGTCGATCATGACGAGAACTCCAGGCTGTCCTTGGTGAGCTCCATGTAGGCCGCTTCGAGCGAGGGCTGCACGAACGTCAGCTCCTCCAGCGGGATCCCGGCCCGCGCGGTGAGGGTGCCGATCTCGAGCGTGTTCATCGCGGTCACGCGCAGGTGGTCGGGGTGCAGCTCGCCGACCTTGACCAGCTCGGCCACCTCGGCCAGGCGGGGCGAGCGGACCCGTACGTACCCCTGCGAGCTGCGCCCGATGAACTCCTGCACGCTCGTGTCGGCGATGAGCCGCCCCTTGCCGATCACGATCAGGTGGTCGGCCGTCTGCGCCATCTCGCTCATCAGGTGGCTGGAGACGAACACGGTCCGGCCCTCGGCGGCCAGCTTGCGCATGAACGTGCGGATCCACAGGATGCCGTCGGGGTCGAGCCCGTTGACGGGCTCGTCGAAGATCAGGATCTCCGGGTCGCCGAGCAGCGCCGCGGCGATGCCCAGCCGCTGCGACATGCCCAGCGAGAAGCCGCCGACCCGCCGCCTGGCCACCTCACGCAGGCCCACCGCGTCCAGCACCTCGTTCACGCGGCCCGCGGGGATGCCGTTGCTCTGGGCGATGGCCAGCAGGTGGTTGTACGCGCTCCGGCCGCCGTGCACGGCCTTGGCGTCCAGCAGCGCGCCCACCTTGCGCAGCGGATGCCTCAGCTCCCCGTACGGCCGGCCGTCCACGAGCACCGAGCCGCCGGACGGCCGGTCGAGCCCGAGGATCATGCGCATGGTCGTCGATTTGCCGGCCCCGTTCGGCCCCAGGAATCCGGTCACCTGGCCCGGCTCGACGTCGAAGGACAGGTCTGAGACGGCCGCGGTGCCGCCGTAGCGCTTGCTCAGGTTCGTAGCTCGTATCGCGCTCATGATCCCAGCGTGCCGTCGCGCGTGCCCGGTTTCCTCCTGCCCGGGAACCGTCTCCGGCGAGGGGGTCTGGGAGCGTGGTCCTACTCTCCTGGGCGGATCAACCCCGCCTCATATGCCACGATCACGGCCTGCGCCCGGTCCCTGACGCCGATCTTGGCGAACAGGCTCGTCACGTGGTTCTTGACGGTCGAGGGGGAGACGGACAGGTCCTGGGCGATCTCGGTGTTGGACCTGCCGCGGGCGATCAGCACGAGGACCTCCCGCTCGCGGTCGGTCAGCCCGTCCAGCTCGGCGGGTACTTGCCTCGGGCGGGACACGTGGATGAATGCACCGATCAGCCGGGTCAGCAGGCGCGGCGCGACGGCCGACTCGCCCCGGTGCACCACGCGCACCCCCTCGATGAGCTCCTCGGGGGAGACGTCCTTGGGCAGGAACCCGCCGGCGCCCGCCCTGAGCGCCGCGACCACGTTCTCGTCCAGGTCGAACGTGCTCAGCGCGAGCACCCGCACCTCCGGCAGCTCCGCGGTGATCAGCTCGGTCGCGCGCACCCCGTCGAGGCCCGGCATGTGCAGGTCCATCAGCACCACGTCGGGCCGCAGCCGCCGGCACAGCTCCACCGCCTCGGCCCCGTCCGCGGCCTCGCCGACCACGCCGAGGTCGGGCTGCGCGTCGAGCATCAGCCGGAAGCCCTTGCGGACCAGCTCGTGGTCGTCCGCCAGCAGTACCTTGATCTTCACGGCGCCTCCAGGGGGATGCGGGCGTGCACGCGGAAGCCTCCTTCTGGGCGGGGCCCGGTCGAGAGCTGGCCGCCGCATAACGCCACCCGCTCGGCCATGCCGCCGAGCCCGAACCCCGGCGTGCCGCCGCCCGCCGCCAGGCCGTCGTCCACCACCTCGACCTCCACGGCCCGGGGCTCGTACGCCAGCCGCACGCTCGCCCTGGCGCTGGTCGCGTGCTTGCGGGTGTTGGTCAGCGCCTCCTGCACGATCCGGTAGACGGCGTGGTCGACGGTCGCGGGCAGGGCGACGGGCTCGCCGGTCACGACCAGGCTGGCGGGCAGCCCCGCCGACTTCGCCTCCTTGATCAACGAGGGTAGCCGGTCCGCGCCCACCCCGGTCGCGGCGTCGGGGCCCTCGCTGCCGTCGGCCCTGAGCACGTCCAGCAGGCGGCGCATCTCCGACATCGCCTGCCGGGCGGTCTGCTCCGCGCTCTCCAGCGCGTTCCTGGTGACCTCCTGCTCGGGCGGGAGCGTCGCCCGCGCGCCGCCGACCAGGGCGTTGATGACGGTGATGTGGTGGGCGACCACGTCGTGCAGCTCCCTGGCGATGCGCCGCCGCTCGGCGCGCACGGCCGCGTCGGCGGCCTCGCGCCGGCCGCGCTCGGCGAGCTCGGTCCTGAGCCGGACGATCAGCCCGATCCCCACGGGCACGCCGACGGAGAACAGGGAGATCACCCAGCCGCCGGTGATCTGCCTGAGCACTTCCGCCGCCGTCGCGTACGCGGCGAACACCGCCGCCGTCGCGATCGCGGTCGTGCGGCCCGCGGTGTAGCGGCCCACGCTGTAGAGCGCGATGGACGCGGCCACGCCGCTGTTCAGCGCCGTAACGGTGGCGATGCTCGCGATGTCCACAGCGGTCACCAGCGCGACGGTGACGAGCGGCCTGCGGCGGCGCATGAGCAGGAACGGCATGCCCGCCAGGTAGAACACCGCGCTCGGGACGGATGTCATGTCGCCCCGGCGAAGCATGAAGAACAGCGCGATCAGGGCGGGAAGGGAGAGCACGACCACGAGCGTCGTGTCGAAGACCCTGGGGCGTCTGAAGTAGCGCACGATCTTGAGGAAGGTTCGCCGCACGCTACGACCCTAATCATGAAATTTCTAGATCGGCTGGCTGGCCCTGGACTACAACGTCGCGTCTGCCCTGGGGTAACGTCGCCCCAAGGGCCAGGGAGAGGACAGGGATGAGCCGGTCGGCGCGGGTGATCTGGGACGACGCTCTCACCTCCTACAACTTCGGCCCGAGCCATCCGCTCGCCCCCGTGCGCGTCGAGCTGACCATGGCGCTCGCCCGCGCGCTCGGCGTGCTCGACAAGGTCGAGATGGCCGGCTGCGAGCCCGCGACGGACGCCGAGCTGGCCATGGTCCACACGAGCGACTACATCGAGGCCGTCAAGCGCGTGTCCGCCTCCGGGCGGCCCGACCTCGGCGCCGGGCTCGGCACCCCGGACAACCCCGCGTTCCAGGGCGTGCACGACGCCTCCGCGCTGATCGCCGGCGCCTCGCTGGCCGCCGCCCGCGCGGTCTGGGAGGGCTCGGCCGAGCACGCCGTCAACGTCGCCGGCGGCCTCCATCACGCGATGCGCTCCGCCGCGAGCGGCTTCTGCGTCTACAACGATCCCGCGCTGGCCATCGCCTGGCTGCTGAGGCAGGGGGCCGGCCGCATCGCGTACGTGGACGTGGACGTCCACCACGGCGACGGTGTCCAGGCGGCCTTCTACGACGACCCCAGAGTCCTGACGATCAGCCTGCACGAGAGCCCGCGCACGCTGTTCCCCGGCACCGGCTTCCCGGAGGAGACCGGCGCGGAGGGCACGTCCGTCAACGTCGCGCTCCCCGCTGGGACCGGCGACTCGGGGTGGCTGCGGGCCTTCCACGCGGTCGTGCCGCCGCTGCTGCACGAGTTCAGGCCGGAGATCCTGGTCACCCAGCACGGCTGCGACAGCCACGCGCTCGACCCCCTGGCCAACCTGATGCTCAGCGTCGACGGCCAGCGGGCCGCGTACGCCGCCCTGCACCACCTGGCCCACGAGACCGCCGGCGGCCGGTGGATCGCCACCGGCGGCGGCGGTTACGAGCTGGTGCAGGTGGTGCCGCGGGCGTGGACCCATCTCATCGCCGAGCTGGCGGGTCACCCGGTCGATCCGGCCACCCCGACGAGCGAGAGCTGGCGCCAGTTCGTCAGGGAACGTACGGGCGAGACGCCGCCGCTCACGATGACGGATGGCCGCAATCCGGAATTTCGTGACATCTCTGGTGGTTATGACCCAGCGGACCCCATTGACCGTGCTGTCATGGCGACCCGACATGCGGTGTTCCCCCTGCACGGCCTCGATCCAATGCCCTAACGAGGAAGTGCTGTGCTTAGCCGCGACCAACTACGAGAGCACCTTGTCCAGACTCGAATAGCCGGCGACGTCGCGACCCCCCGAGAGAACAACCTCGACCACTACAGTTCGCTCGCCAACGGCGACCCGCACTACAAGCTGGGCCTGACCTTCGACCAGCCGTGGTCGTACCGCGACATCCTGGCGCTGATGGCCAAGTCGGCCGGCGTGGTCTCCGACCCCGACCACCGCTGGGGCCAGGACACCATCGACCCCGAGCTGGTGATCGACGCGCTCGACGACATGGCCGAGTCCATCGCCGCCGTGCTGTCGCGGGAGAACCCGCGCGTCCTGCTCGCCACCGGGCACCCGACCGGGCTGCTCGCCGTGCACCTGCCGCTGGCGCGGCTCTGCGCCGAGCGCGGGGCCGAACTGCTCGCGCCGGGCGAGGGATGGTCGTACTCCGGGCCCAATTTCGGGCGTCGGCGGAAGATCCGCTATTTGCAGGATGTCGCCATGCTCGACGACCGGGGCGCGTTCGTGCACACCCACGACGCCACGCCCATGTGCCACATGATCGACGAGCTCGGAGGAGAGCTTCCTGACCTCGTGATCGCCGACCACGGCTGGGCGGGAGCGGCGGGAGAGGCCGGTGCGCACACAGTGGCGTTCGCCGACAGCAACGACCCCGGACTCTTCCTCGGCGAGGCCGAAGGAAAGATTGACGTGGTCGTCCCGCTCGATGACAATGTGCTACCGCGCTTTTACGCTCCGCTGACAGAGCGGATCGTCACTCAGGTCTCACGAGCCCTTTGAGTCGAATTCGGCCCTCCCGATACCGTCTTTTCGCGCCTGCATTCCAAGAGGCTCGCTGTCCCTTTGCCAACTTTTGATGGGGCTCCGGCGACTCTTATGTGTGGCAACTTGGACAGTTCCAACGTCCAGGTGAGGTGCTCTGCCCGGCTGCTCACCAGCGATTTCGCTGGTTCGGCTGACAGGCGGCTCCGGCGACTGAGAAACTAGGGGGTTTGCGCACCCGGAGTCCCGACTTACGCTGACGGCAGTACACGTGCGTGAGCAATGGCACCAGTGGGGATAACCCGGAAACACGTGCGGAAGAGGCGTCCGATGGGTGCAGGCGAAAGACCTCTCAGTGAGGTGAAGTTCCTGACCGTCGCGGAAGTGGCGACGGTCATGAGGGTGTCCAAGATGACGGTGTACCGGCTCGTCCACTCTGGCGAGTTGCCGGCCATCCGTGTCGGCCGGTCGTTCAGGGTGCCTGAGCAGGCGGTACACGACTATCTGCGGGAGGCCTACATCGAGGCAGGCTGAAGTAGCGACGTGACCCGTCATGTCGTGAATGTCGTGAAAGCTGTCCCGGGAGGGGCCCGGCCGCCGGAAGGCGCGACCGGGCTCTCACCCCCCGGTGGGGCGATCCACCGTCGATCGCCGGTAGTCTGTGAGCCGGTGTGCGCTCGCACTCCGGTCAGACTTGCTATCAGTACCTGGGGGTCCCGTGGGCTCTGTGATCAAGAAGCGCCGCAAGCGGATGGCTAAGAAGAAGCACCGCAAGCTGCTCAAGAAGACGCGCATCCAGCGGCGTAACAAGAAGTAACTTACGCAGCTGCGAGGCGCTGATGACCCACACCGTGCTGGTCACCGGGGTCTCGCGCCATATCGGCGCCCGGGTGGCGAGCATTCTCTCGTCCGACCCGGACATCAGCCGCGTCATAGGAGTTGACACCGTGCCGCCCCCCTGGCTAACACGGGACGGCGGCATCTCTCTCGGCCGGACTGAGTTCGTTCGGGTGGATTTGCGCAGCCCTGACATCGCTCAGGTGATCGCGGCTGCCGACATCGACACCGTTGTGCACATGAGCCTGGTCAGCGCTCCGTCGAGGAGCGGTGGCAGGGCCGCCATGAAAGAGCACAACGTGATAGGCACCATGCAACTGCTCGGTGCCTGCCAGCGGTCGGCGACCGTGCGGCGCGTGGTGGTCCGTTCCACCACCGCCGTCTACGGCTCGTCGCCGCGGGATCCCGCGGTGTTCACCGAGGACCTGGAGCCCCACGACGGCCCCACCCACGGCTACGCCAAGGACGCTGTCGAGGTCGAGGGCTACGTCCGGGGCTTCGCCCGGCGACGTCCCGACGTGACGGTGTCGATGCTGCGCTTTGCCAACTTCATGGGTCCCGGCGTCGACTCGCCGCTGACTCGTTACTTCTCCCAGCCGGTGCTGCCGACCGTGTTCGGCTTCGACCCGCGACTGCAGTTCATCCACGAGGACGACGCGGTCGAGGTGTTGCGCCGGATGGCGACGGAGGAGCACCCCGGCACGTTCAACGTGGCCGGGGCAGGCGTGCTGCTGCTGTCGCAGTGCGCCAGGCGGGCGGGCCGGCCTTCGATGCCGCTGCCCTCGCCCGCGTTCAAGATGCTGGGCAACGCCGTACGCAGGATCGGGCTGGTCGAATACTCGCCCGAGCAGGTCAGGCTGATGTGCCATGGGCGCGCGGTCGACACCTCCGCGCTGGAGGCGGCGCTCGGATGGAAGCCCAAGTTCACGACCGGGGCGGCGTTCGACGACTTCTTGCGCTCGCACGGCCTGCACCCGCTCGGAGGTGTGCGGAGTTGAGCGTTCCCCAGGAACAACAGGACGCGGTGGTGATCCCGATCAGCGCGGCGCCGTCGTTCGAGGAGCCCGATCGGGTGGCCAGGCTGCTGGCCTTCCTGCGCAGGCGCGTCGACGGCGACTACGAGGTCGACGAGTTCGGCTACGACGCCGAGCTGACCGACAAGGTGGTCCTGGAGCTGATCAGGCCGCTCTACACCGACTGGTTCCGGGTGGAGACGGTCGAGCTGAAGAACATCCCCGACGAGGGCGGGGCGCTGGTCGTCGCCAACCACTCGGGCACGCTGCCGGTCGATGCGCTGATGCTGCAGGTGGCCCTGCACGACGAGGCCGCCCGGCCGCTGCGGCTGCTCGGGGCCGACCTGGTCTACCAGCTCCCGGTGCTCAGCCACCTGGCCCGCAAGACCGGCCACACGCTGGCCTGCCCCGAGGACGCCGACCGGCTGCTGCGCAAGGGTGAGCTGGTCGGGGTGTTCCCCGAGGGCTTCAAGGGCGTCGGCAAGGCGTTCGGCGACCGCTACCGGCTGCAGCGGTTCGGCCGCGGCGGCTTCGTGGCCTCGGCCATCCGCGCGGGGGTGCCGATCGTGCCCACCGCGATCGTCGGGGCCGAGGAGATCTATCCCAAGGTCGGCGATCTGAAGTTCCTGGCCAGGATGCTCGGGCTGCCCTACCTGCCGATCACGCCGTTCTTCCCGCTGCTCGGGCCGCTCGGGCTGGTGCCGCTGCCGTCCAAGTGGATGATCGAGTTCGGCGAGCCGATCCGCACCGACGAGTACGAGCCGTCCGCGGCCGACGACCCGATGGTGGTCTTCAACCTCACCGACCACGTACGCGAGGTCATCCAGCAGATGCTCAACGAGCTGCGATTGCGCCGAGGACACGCCTTCCCGCCCTTCGTGTGAAACCTGCGGGGTGCCTCCGGTGTTCTACGGGCGACAAAGACAAATTCGCCAAAACATCGGGAGGAATCCCATGGATCTTCAGCTTTCCGGCCGCGTCGCCGTTGTCACGGGCGCGTCCAAGGGCATCGGACTGGCCGTGGCCACCACCCTGGCCGAGGAGGGCGCCCACGTCGTGGCGGCCTCGCGGACCCGTACGGACGAGTGGCCCGACAAGGTCGTGCACGTGCCCGTGGACCTGATGGACCCCGAGTCGCCCGCGCGGGTCGTGGCGCGGGCCGTGGAGGAGTTCGGCGGGGTGGACATCCTGGTCAACAACGCCGGCGGCCCGCCGCCCGGGGCGACGCTGCCGCGCGCCGGGTTCCTGACGCCTTCCGACGAGGACTGGGCGGCCATGATCGAGTTCAACCTGTTCGCGGTCGTACGCATGATCCGGGCGGCCCTGCCCGTCATGCTGGAGCGGGGCGGCGGCTCGATCGTCAACGTCTCCTCCACCATGAGCAGGCAGGCCGGGCCCGTCAACGTCGACTACGGCGCCGCCAAGGCGGCCGTGAACCAGCTCACCAAGTCCCTCTCGGAGGAGTACGGGCCCCAGGGCGTCAGGGTCAACACGGTGATGCCCGGCGCGGTGCTGACGGACTGGTGGACCAAGGAGGGCGGCGCGGCCGAGGTCTTCGCGGGCATGGCCGGCTCCGACAAGGAGAGCGTGATCAACGAGGTCGCGCCCACCATGATGAAGATGGTCACAGGTCGGCTCGTCCACCCGCAGGAGGTCGCCGACGCGATCGCCCTGCTCGCGTCGCCGCGCTCCGGCAGCACCGCCGGCGCCGAGTTCGTGATCGACGGGGGTCAGCTCAAGGAGCTGTGAACCCTCTGGGCGGGTTGTGGCAAGACATCCGTGACCGATCCCCCCAAAGAAGGGCGGAGATGATCACGCAACCCGCCACCAGGGGTGCGGATGCGGAGCTCGTGAGCGCCTCGTGGACCGAACCCGAGGCGTTCGCCGAGCTCTTCGACCGCTACTCCGCGATGCTCTACCGGTACGTCTCCAAACGCCTCGGCCCAGAGCCGGCCGAGGACCTCGTCGGCGAGACGTTCCTGGTCGCCTTCTCACGCAGGAAGAGCTACGACCTGGCGTACCCGGACGCCCGGCCGTGGCTCTTCGGCATCCTCACCAAGCTCATCTCCCGGCACCACCGCAAGGAGGCGGCCCGTTACCGGGCCCTCCTGCGCGCCCCTGTCGACTCCGACGTGGAGTCGCCCGCGGACCGGGTGGCCGCCGGGGTCACCGCCCAGGCCGTCCGCGCCGAGCTGGCCGGGGCCCTCGCGGCGCTGCCCGCCAAGGACCGGGACGTGCTGCTGCTCATCGCCTGGGGCGATCTCACGTACGAGGAGGTCGGGCGGGCGCTCGGCATCCCCATCGGGACCGTGCGCTCCCGCCTCAACAGGGGCAGGCGGAAGGTGCGGGCCGCACTCGGCGACACCAACCCCATGGAGGAGGAGTGACGATGGACGACCTGAAGCTGCTCCGGGACCTCGGGGAGGAGATCGGGCACGAGCCGCCCGCGACGCTCGTCCGCCAGCGCGACCGCCTGCTGCGCGCGCGTCCCCGCCGCCGGTGGGGCGGCTGGTGGACGGCGGGGCTGGTCGCGGTGGCCACGGCGAGCGCCGTCGCCGTGCCCGCCGTGCTCGTCAGCGGCCGGCACACGGCCGCGCCGCCCGCCGGTTCGCAGGCCGTGGACATGAGCGGCACGCGGAACGTGCTGGTGATCGGCTCCGACACCCGCGAGGGCGACGGCAACGCCAAGTACGGCCCCATGCAGGCCAGACAGAACGTCGGCAAGCGGTCCGACACCATCATGATCGTCAACGTCCCGGCCGACCGCGACCGCGCCACCGTCGTCAGCGTCCCGCGCGACTCGATGGTCCAGATCCCGCGCTGCGACTCGTCGCCCGCGAGGTTCGGCATGATCAACTCCGCGTACGACACCGGCGGGGCGGGCTGTCTCAAGCGCACGCTGGAGTCTCTGACCGGGCTGCGGATCCAGCACTCGGTGGAGGTGGACTTCTCGGGCTTCAAGGGCATGGTGGACGCGCTGGGGGGCGTCGAGGTCACGCTGCCCAAGGCCGTGGACGACAAGGCGTCGAAGCTCAAGCTGTCGGCCGGCAAGCACCTGCTGAACGGGGAGGCCGCGCTGGGCTACGTTCGGCTGCGGCACTACGGCGACGGGTCGGACGTCCAGCGGGTGAAGCGGCAGCAGACCCTCGTGCTGGCGATGCTGAAGAAGGCCAGGTCAGGGTTGTCCTCGCCCGAGCGGCTCAAGCCGTTCCTGGAGATGATGCGCAGGTCGGTCAAGACCGATCTGAACCTGGAGTCGATGTACGAGCTGGCCACCGAGCTGTCGGGCACCAAGCTGGACCTCACGACGATCCCGTGGGAGCCGTATCCGGAGGACAGGAACCGCCTGCAGTGGAAGCAACCGGAGGCCGAAAAGCTCTTCAAACGCCTCGGAGGGTGACGACTCGCCGTAACGGCTAGATCGAGTTGCGGTAGTGGCGGCGGAGGGCGATGCCGGCGGCGATGCCGCCGGCTATGGCGCCCACGCCGGCCGCGATGGGCAGGGCCGTCAGGGTGGCCTTGCGGCCGGTGCGGAAGTCCTTGATGGGCCAGTCGTGCTTCCTGGCGTGCTCCCGCAGCTCGCTGTCCGGGTTGATGGCCACCGCCGAGCCCACCAGCGACAGCATCGGCAGGTCGTTGGCCGAGTCGCTGTAGGCCGTGCAGCGGGTCAGGTCGAGCCCTTCGCGGCGGGCCAGGGCCCGCACCGCCTCCGCCTTGGCGGGACCGTGCAGGAGGTCGCCCACCAGGCGTCCCGTGTAGATCCCGTCACGGGTCTCCGCGACCGTGCCGAGGGCGCCGGTCAGGCCGAGCCGCTGCGCGATGACGCGGGCCAGCTCCACGGGGGTGGCGGTGACGAGCCAGACGCGCTGGCCCGCGTCCAGGTGGCTCTGGGCGAGGGAACGGGTGCCGCCCCAGATGCGGTCGGCCATGACCTCGTCGTAGATCTCCTCGCCGAGGCGTACGACGTCGTCGACCTTGGCCCCGGCCACGAACGCCAGCGCCGTCTCCCTGGCGACCGCGATGTGCTCGGGGTTCTCGTTGCCGCGCAGCCTGAACACGGCCTGCCCGACCGCGAACTTCATCAGGTCGGACGTCGTGAACATGCCCCGCGTCGCCAGCCCCCTGGCGAAGTGGTAGATCGAGGCCCCGCGCATCATCGTGTTGTCGACGTCGAAGAACGCCGCCGCCTGCAGGTCCGGCTCGACCGGGGCGACGGTGGCCGCCGCCTGCGCCGCGGCCTCGCCGGCGGCCTCGGGCGCCATCTCGTGTCGTCGTCGAATAAGCCGCCACATGGCGCTCAGCTTACTTTCCTAGTCAGGCGCGACCAGACCCTCGATGTAGTCAAGGTATCCCTCCGCCTGGGCAAGTTGTGAGTCGTCGAGCTGCGTGAGTATCGGCCCGACCACCTTCTTCTGGTCGCGGGCGAAGGTCTTGATCTTAGGGGAGCGCGGCTCCGCCCGCTCCAGCCTGCTGATGCCCGAGCGCGTCGACTCCTCCATGTCCTTCAGCGTCCTGCCGACCAGCGGGCCGCCCTCGGCCGAGCCGAGCAGGGTGGCGACCTCTTTGGCCCGGGTCTTGGCCGAGTCGAGCTCGCGTTCGCCACGTTCGGCGTCGTCGCTGCTGAGGCGTACGAGCGTGCTCTCCGCGGCGCGCTTGAGCGGGTAGAGGGAGTCTCCCGGCACCGACTGGTACGTGGCGAAGGAGGAGACCATCAAGGCCGCCGCCAGCCCCAGCGTGGCCAGCTGCGACAGCAGCGGCCGCCGGCGCGCCGGACGGCGGTGGGCGGGTGCCTCCGGCTCGGGCGCTTCCAGGAGCGCGCCGGACAGGATCTCCGCGCGCAGCCGCTCGCGGAAGGCGGGCTCGGGCATGCCCCCGAGCGGCAGGCTGCGCAGCTCCGCGAGGTGCTCGAGCACGAGCTCCCGCTCCCTGCGCGCCCTACCCATGACAGCTCCCTGACTGATCCGGCAGTGACATCTGAACAACGAGATGCGGATGGGGGAAGTTACGCCAGATCGTGCTTAAGTGCCCTGGCCAGCGCCCGGACGGCGCGGAACTGCAGCGCTTTGATCGCTCCACTCTTCTTCCCCATGATCAGCGCGGTTTCCGCGAGCGAGAGGCCGTGCAAAAAGCGCAGGACCACACACTCCTGCTGCTCGGGATTGAGATCTCGTACGGCACGCAGCACCCTGTCGTTGATGATCGCATTGACCACGGCGTTCTCAGGGATGTGCGAGCCGTCGAGCGGTACGTCGATGATCTCGCCCGTCGGGATCTCCAGCCGGTAGCGGCCGGACTTGAAGTGGTCGGTGACCAGGTTTCTGGCGATGGTCACGAGCCACGCGCCGAAGTCGCGTCCCTGCCACGTGAAGTCGCCGATCCTGCGCAGCGCGCGCAGGAAGGTCTCGCTGGTGAGGTCCTCGGCTAATTGATGCGATCCCACCCGGAAGTAGATGTAGCGGTAGACGAGATCCACATACCGGTCGTAGAGCGTGCCAAAGGAATCGGTGCAGCCACTTTTGGCGTGCAGCACCAGCGTGCGAATGTCGTCGGGCACTTCTTCGCGCACGGCGGGCTCGCCCGTCCGGGCAGGCACAGCGACCGTTGGCGCAAGCAGCCCGGCGAACGGTGACGAGTCAGGCATCCGGTATCCCTAGGGGTAAGGGGTGCGGCGTGCTCGAACACTCTAGAAATCAACCGGAAATTCCACAATCCACAGCGTGCTGGCATGACTAGGCGTAATCGGCAGATACCGTGTCTCCCGACCCGTTCCCTCTTCGGCTACCGGTCTGGGAGGTTCGTCCGGCAGCATTGGAGTCATCATGGAGATCCTCGTTGCCGTCATAGCTTTCGCCGGTGCGCTCCTGGCCGCGATCGCGGTGGGCGCCCTGATTCAACGACTTCGCGACGAGCCTGAGGGGTGGTTGATCGCCTGGACCGTTGCAGTCGTGTCTCTTTGCCTGTCACTGGCCGTGATCGGCATCGGCTACGTCTTCGGGTTCGGCTCGGTCACGTTCCGGATCTACCAGATCACGGGATCGCTGCTGGCGCCGCTCTGGCTGGCCGTCGGCATGGTCCAGTTGCTGGGGGAGAAGGCGCCGCCGAGGTTCCTCGCGTGGCTGATCGGCATCGCCCTGACGATCGTGTCGGTGGCCATCCTCATCTTCGACCCGCTCAAGAGCGAGGAGATGGGCAAGTCGCTGCCGACGGCCGCCAACTTCTGGGCGATCATCCCCGACAAGCTGCTGCTCGGCGTGCACGTCGTCGCCGTCCTGATCATGCTCGGCATGCTCGTCGTGGCGGGGATCAAGTGGCGCCAGGGTGACGAATACGACACCGACAACCTGCACGCGTCGGCGGTCATCGTCCCCTCGGGGATGGCGCTCGTGGGCGCGATGAGGTTCACGGTGCCGGCGCTGTTCACCACGGCGCTGCTCGCCGTCGCCGCGGCGGCCGTCTGGTACACCGTGCTGCGGCCCCTGGCGCCGTACGAGGACGACGACGAGGACGACTTCGACTCCGACCGCGACGAGCGCCCTTCGCGCCGGGACGATCGCTCTCAGCGTCGCGAGGAGCGCGCGCAGCACCACGACGAGCGCCCCATGTTCCGCGACGAGGCGCCCATGCAGCCCCCGCCGGGCCCCAGGGGCATGCCTGAGCCCGTTCCCGGCGGTCCCGGGCTCCCGCCCTCCCCGCCGCGCAGGTCGTCGGGCCTGGGCGATCTGGTGGCCGAATACCGCGCGGGCGACCAGGGGGTCGACTACGCCGCGCGCATGGCGCCGCCGCCCGACTCGGGGCCCTCGACCGGCTACATCATGAACGGCGCGCCGCCCGCCGCGCAGGCGCCGCCCCAGCGCCCCGACTTCGCGATGCCGGGGACCGGCGCGGTCTACCCGGGCGCCGAGCTGTTCTCGCCCGCCCCGCAACAGCAACAGCAGCCCGGCTCCGGCAAGCCCTCACCGACCATCTACGGCCTGCTCACCGTCTTCACGATCATGGACGGGGCCGGGGAGGCGTTCGACCGGCTGGCCGAGGCGACCGTCGAGGCCGTGCGCCGCGGCGAGCCCGACACGCTCGTGTACGCCTGCCACGCGGTCAAGTCGGCCCCCCTGCAGCGCATCGTCTACGAGCTCTACCGCGACGAGGTCGCCTACCGCGACCACCAGCGCCAGCCCCACGTCGAGAGGTTCGTCAACGAGCGGCAGGCGATGGTGCTGGCCACCAACGTCATCGAGCTCAACGTCAACGCCGCGAAGGTGGTGCCGCTCCCGACGGTCACGTACTGAGGGCCGCCCGCAGCCGGGTCTCGTCGACCCGCCAGAAGTCGTGCTGCACGCCGTCGATCAGCGTGACCGGGATCATCTCCCAGTACTTCTCCTGAAGCTCCTCGGAGGACTCGATGCTGATCTCCTCCCACGGCACCCCGAGCTCGCCCGCCACCTTGGCGATGATCTCTCGCGCGTCCTCACACAGGTGACAGCCGGGCTTCCCGAGCAACGTGATGCGATGCATGGGCACACGCTACCGCCGCGACTTTGTGCATCGGTTCACAAAGGGATTAACCTGAAAGACGGTTCGATTCCGTTCACGCGGTCCCCACACCGCCCGTCCCCTGGAGCTCCGGCACGTGAAGAGCCCGTCCCAGCCCCGTGACCGCGGCATACCCGAGGCGACGGTCGCCAGGCTTCCGTTGTACCTCCGGGCGCTGCACGGGATGGCCGAGCGGGGCATCGCGACCGTCAGCTCCGAGGACCTGGCCGTCGCCGCCGGCGTCAACTCGGCCAAGCTCCGCAAGGATCTGTCACACCTCGGCTCGTACGGCACGCGCGGCGTAGGCTATGACGTCGAGTACCTCGTCTACCAGATCTCCCGCGAGCTCGGCCTGACGCAAGACTGGGCGGTCGCGATCGTCGGAGTCGGTAACCTCGGCCGCGCGCTGGCCAACTACGGCGGTTTCGTCTCCAGGGGCTTCCGCGTCGCGGCGCTCGTGGACGCCGACCCCGGAGTCGTGGGCGACACCATCGCGGGGTTGAATGTTGAGCACATCGACGAACTGGAAGCCGTCATCAAGCGGCGTGGAGTCTCGATCGTGGTTCTGGCGACACCGGCGGCAGCGGCGCAGGAAGTGTGCGATCGTGTGATTTCCGTGGGCGTGACCAGCATCCTGAACTTCGCCCCAGTTGTGCTTTCCGTCCCGGACGGCGTCGATGTCCGTAAAGTCGACCTATCTATCGAACTGCAGATTCTCGCGTTCCACGAGCAACGCAAGGCTGGGGGGCCACTCATGGCGGTGGACAGTCAATGAGTGTTCTGGCTATCGGACTCAGCCACCGGACCGCTCCGGTGGCGCTTTTGGAGCGCGTCTCGATCACGGGTGACGCGCTCGCCAAACTCCTGTACGACGTGCAGCAGGATCCCTGCGTCGCGGAGGCCATGGTGGTCTCGACCTGCAACAGGGTCGAGGTCTACGTCACGGTCGACCGCTTCCACGCCGCCGTCACCGCCGTCAGCGGCCTGCTCGGCGTCCACTCGGGCGTCCCGGTCGAGGAGCTGACGCCGCACCTCTACGTGCACTACGAGGAGCGGGCCGTCGAGCACCTGTTCTCCATGGTGTGCGGGCTCGACTCCATGGTCCTGGGCGAGGGCCAGATCCTCGGCCAGGTCCGCCAGGCGCTCAAGCTGGCGCAGCGCCACGGCACCGTCGGCGCCACCCTCAACGAGCTGGTCCAGCAGGCGCTGCGGGTCGGCAAGCGGGCGCACCACGAGACCGGCATCGACAAGGCGGGCGCCTCCCTCGTCTCCGCCGGCCTGGCCCTGGCGGGCGACCTGGCCGGGCGGCGGGCGCTGGTGGTCGGGGCGGGCTCCATGAGCTCGCTGGCCGCCGCCACGCTGGCGCGCGCCGGGGTCACCGACATCGTGGTGGCCAACCGTACGTACGAGCGCGGCGCGCGGCTGGCCGAGTCCGTCGGCGGCCGTGCGGTGGGCTTCGCCGCCGTGGCCGACGAGCTGGCCGGGGCCGACATCGTCATCACCTGCACGGGCGCCGGGCGGCACGTCATCACGCCCGACATGCTGAGCCGGCCGGCGTTCCTGCTGGACCTGGCGCTGCCGCACGACATCGACCCGGGCGTGCGGGCCGTCCCCGGCGTTACGCTGGTGGACCTGGAGACCATCCAGGAGTCCGGGATCGGCTCCCGCGGCGGCGACGCCGTCGAGTCCGTCCGCGCGCTCGTGGCCGAGGAACTGCGCGCCTACCTCGACGCGGAGCGGGCCGCCAAGGTCACCCCGACCGTGGTGGCGCTGCGCAGCAAGGCGGCGAGCGTGGTCGAGTCGGAGCTCGGCCGCCTGCTCATGCGGGTGCCCGACCTCGACGAGAAGGCGCGCGACGAGGTGGCCATGACCGTGCAGCGGGTCGTCGACAAGCTGCTCCACGAGCCCACGGTGCGTGTCAAGCAACTCGCCACCTGCCCGGGCGGCGATCATTATGCGGAAGCGCTGCGTGAGCTGTTCAATCTCGATCCGAAGATGCCCGAGGCCGTGAGGGAGGTGGAGCTGTGATGTCGGGAGCTCTGCGGCTGGGGACGCGCCGGAGCCTGATGGCCACCACGCAGTCCCAGATGGTGGCCGACGACTACACGCGGCTCACTGGGCGCGCGGTCGAACTGGTGGGCGTCACGACGTTCGGCGACGTGACCAAGGCCCACCTCGCGCAGCTCGGCGGCACGGGCGTGTTCGTCAGCGCGCTGCGCGACAAGCTCATGGAGGACGAGGTCGACTTCGCCGTCCACTCGCTGAAGGACCTGCCGACCAAGCAGGACCCGCGCTTCACGCTGGCGGCGATCCCGGCCCGGCACGACCACCGCGACGCGCTGGTCGGCCCGCGCAAGTTCGCCGACCTGGCGCCCGGCGCCCGGGTCGGCACCGGATCGCCGCGCCGGGTCGCCATGCTGAGCGCGCTCCGGCCCGACCTGGAGTACGTCCCGATCCGCGGCAACGCCGACACGCGTATCGGCAAGGTAACCTCAGGTGAGCTCGACGCGGTCGTGCTGGCCTCGGCCGGCCTGACCAGGATCGGCCGTGACGCCGAAATCGCACAGATCTTCGAGGTTGAGGAGTTGCTGCCGGCTCCCGGTCAGGGCGCGCTGGCCGTGGAGTGCAGGTCCGACAGGGCCGACCTCATCGAGTTCCTGAGTGTTCTCGACGACCCGCGCACGCGCTCCGCGGTGACCGCCGAGCGAGCCGTGCTGGCGGCTCTCGAGGCTGGTTGCGCCGCTCCGGTGGGTGCTTTCGCGGCCGATGACGGGCACACTCTGAACCTGACCGCCGTGGTCGTCGCCATCGACGGCCGCGAGGCGGTCCGCAAGTCCACCGCCGGATCTCCTTCGGAGGCCGCGAACCTGGGCCGCCTCCTGGCGGCCGAGATGATCGCCGAAGGAGCCGACAGATTGATGGGGGAGCATTCCCATTGAGCTCCGATAGTCCAACCTCCGGATTCGTCGCCTTCGTGGGCGCGGGACCCGGCGATCCCAACCTGCTCACGCTCCGCGCCGCCGAGCTGCTCGCCAAGGCCGACGCCGTGGTGCTCGGCGACGAAGAACACCGCCCCTTGCTGCGCCACTGCCGCGAAGGCGTCGAGGTCGTCGAGGACGACCTGGTCAAGCGGGCCAAACACGGCCAGCTCGTGGTGCGCCTGTGCGAGGGCGACCCGATGCTGTTCTCCTCGATCACCGAGGAGGTCGCGGCCTGCGCCGCGGCGGAGGTGGACTTCGAGATCGTTCCCGGCGTGCCGCCCGCGACCGCCGTCCTCACCTACGCGGGCATCCCGGCCGCGAGCGGCGTCCCCGAGTTCCGGGTCGTGGACGCCGCGCAGGACCAGGACTGGGCCGCGCACGCCGCCTGCCGCGGCACCCTGGTGATCTACAACGGCATCGGCGACGCCGTGGCCATCGGCAAGGCGCTCATCGCGGGCGGCAAGCCCGACACCACGCCCGTCGCGGTCAGCAGCGGCGGCACCACCACCGAGCAGTACACCGTCGTGTCCTCGCTCGGCCGGCTCCAGCCCGACCTCAAGCACGCCGGGTTCACCGAGCCGGCGCTCATCGTGGTCGGCGAGGCCGTGGGGCTGCGTGACAAGCTGTCGTGGTTCGAGACCAAGCCGCTGTTCGGCTGGCGGGTGCTGGTGCCTCGCACCAAGGAGCAGTCGCGCAGCCTGTCCGAGCAGCTCGTCGCGTACGGCGCGGTGCCCGAGGAGGTGCCGACCATCTCGGTCGAGCCGCCCCGCACGCCGCAGCAGATGGACCGCGCCATCAAGGGGCTCGTCACGGGCCGCTACGAGTGGGTGGCCTTCACCAGCGCCAACGCGGTCAAGGCGGTGCGCGAGAAGTTCGAGGAGTACGGCCTCGACGCGCGGGCCTTCGCCGGCCTCAAGGTGGCGGCCGTGGGCGAAGCGACCGCGCAGGCCCTGGTCGAGTTCGGGGTCAAGCCCGATCTGCTGCCGTCGGGGGAACAGTCCTCCGAGGGGCTGGTGGCCGAGTGGCCGCCGTACGACTCGATGCTCGACCCGATCAACCGGGTGCTGCTGCCGCGGGCCGACATCTCCACCGACACGCTGGTGGCCGGGCTCACCGAGCTGGGCTGGGAGTGCGACGACGTCACCGCGTACCGCACCGTGCGGGCCGCGCCGCCGCCCGCGCCCATCCGCGAGGCGATCAAGGGCGGCGGCTTCGACGCCGTGCTCTTCACGTCCTCGTCCACCGTGCGCAACCTGGTGGGCATCGCGGGCAAGCCGCACAACGTCACGGTGATCGCCGTCATCGGGCCGCAGACGGCCAAGACGGCCGAGGAGTTCGGGCTCCGGGTCGACGTGATGGCCGACAAGCCGTCGGCCTCCGCCCTGGCCGCCGCGGTGGCCGAGTACGGGGCCAAGCAGCGCCAGGCGGCGCTGGCGGCGGGCGACACCCCGCGCCGGCCGTCGCAGAACCGCCGGGGCGCCAGGAGAAGAGCCAGGTGAATTCTCAGTCTTCGCGTTCTCGCGATTGAGGAGTGGCGTATGACCGCGCAGTACCCTGTGGCCCGGCTGCGGCGGCTGCGTCGCAGCCCCGCCCTGCGCCGGATGGTGGCGGGCACCAGGTTGCACGCCGCCGACCTGATCCTGCCCGCCTTCGTCAAGGAGGGCCTCGCCGAGCCGCACCCCGTGGCCTCGATGCCGGGCGTCTTCCAGCACACCCGCGACTCGCTCCGCAAGGCCGCACACGAGGCGGCGGAGGCGGGCGTCGGCGGGATCATCCTGTTCGGGATCCCCGCGGTGAAGGACGCGCGGGGCTCGGCCGCCGACGATCCCGACGGGATCCTGCAGGTGGCGCTGCGTGACGTGAACGCCGAGGTCGGCGACGCGGTCGTGGTCATGGCCGACACCTGCCTCGACGAGTTCACCGACAACGGGCACTGCGGGATCCTCACCCCGTCCGGCGACGTGGACAACGACGCCACGCTGGAGCGCTACGCCTCGATCGCGGTGGCCCAGGCCGCCGCGGGGTCGCAGATGGTGGCGCCGAGCGGGATGATGGACGGCCAGGTGGGGGCGATCCGCTCCGCCCTGGACGGGGCCGGTTATGAAAATGTCCCGATCTTGTCCTATTCGGTGAAGTACGCGTCCGCCTTCTTCGGGCCGTTCCGCGACGCCGCCGAGTGCGCGCCGCAGTTCGGCGACCGCAGCACCCACCAGCAGGACCCCGCCGGGCCGCTGGACGAGGCGCTGCGCGAGGTCCGGCTCGACCTCGCCGAGGGCGCCGACGCCGTCATGGTCAAGCCGGCGGGGGCCTACCTCGACGTCATCACCCGCGTGCGTGACGAGGTGGACGTTCCGGTGGCGGCGTACCAGGTCAGCGGCGAGTACGCCATGATCGAGGCGGCCGCGGCCAACGGCTGGGTGGACCGGGAGCGCATGATCACCGAATCGCTGGTCGCGATCAAGCGCGCCGGGGCCGACATGATCCTCACGTACTGGGCGACGGAAGTGGCCCGGCGCATCTGATTGGCGAGCTTCCGCTCGCGGTGCCGCGATGGATGTCCTCGCTACGCTGCGGATCCATCGCGCATCTGATTGGCGAGCTTCCGCTCGCGGTGCCGCGATGGATGTCCTCGCTTCGCTGCGGATCCATCGCGGCTAACCAAGGGGTTTCCCGTCAACTCGTGGGGCGTGTGCGTTAGAGTGCGATGACAAGTGCTGGTGTGTCCCGCGTGGCGCGTATGGCTGCCCGGAGCCGGGACCTCTTCAGGCACTGTGGGGACTCGACGGGAGACACCAATGGTGGGGGTACCGCTGGCTCGGCGTACCAGAAAACGGTCGCGGCCGACACGCATCGGCACCGTGCTCGAATACGCCGCCATGGGGTGGCCCGTCGTGCCGGGGGCTTATCCGCTGCGTCACGGGCCGCGCGCCTGCTCCTGTGACCGCCTCGGCTGTCCCGACCCGGGTGCCCATCCGCTCTCGCCCGCCTGGCACTTGCAGGCCACGACGGACACGGCGCTGCTGACGCGCTGGTGGCAGGTCGAGCCCGAGGCCAACGTGATCCTGCCCACCGGACGCGTGTTCGACGTCTTCGACGTACCGCTCGCCATCGGCCTGTCGGCTCTCACCCGGATCGACAACGCCGGAGCACACCCTGGCCCGGTCGCCGCCAACGGCGACCGGGTCCTGTTTTATGTGGCCACGCGGGGCAATCCGGAGGACGAGGACGAGTGGTGGTCGTGCCAGCTCGACTGCGACCCCGCCACGATCGACGACACGCCGGGGTTGCGGTGGCACTGCCGCGACAGCTACGTCCTCGCGCCCCCCTCGACCCTCCCCACGGGGCAGCCCGTCTCCTGGCTCCGGCCCCCGAACGGGCAGCCGCTGCCCGACCCGCTGCGCATCCTGGAGTGGCTGGCCGACTGAGCGCGGCCCTCGTGGTGCCCGCTCCGAAGGGCGCTGTGTGTCCCGGCTAACCTGGGTCGGGTGAGCCGTACACAGAACTCCGAGGACCTGTTCGCCCGCGCCCGCCGGATCGTGCCCGGGGGTGTCAACTCGCCGGTGCGCGCGTTCGGCGCGGTCGGCGGGACGCCGCGCTTCATGGTCTCCGGCCAGGGCCCCCACATCACCGACGTCGACGGCAACCGGTACGTCGACCTGGTGTGCTCCTGGGGCCCCATGATCCTCGGGCATCGGCACCCCGCGGTCGTCGAGGCCGTGTTGGGCGCGGTGGCCCATGGGTTCTCCTACGGCACCGCCACCCCCGGCGAGGTGGAGCTGGCCGAGGAGATCGTCGCCAGGGTGGCGCCGGTCGAGAAGGTACGGCTGGTCAGCTCGGGCACCGAGGCGACGATGAGCGCGGTGCGGCTGGCCAGGGGGTTCACCGGGCGGTCGAAGGTGATCAAGTTCGCCGGGTGCTACCACGGGCACGTCGACGCGCTGCTGGCCGCGGCCGGGTCCGGGGTGGCGACGTTCGGGCTGCCCGACACGCCGGGCGTGACCGGGGCGTCGGCGGCGGACACGATCGTGCTGCCGTACAACTCCATCGAGGCCGTCGAGGCGGCCTTCGCGGAGGCGGAGGTCGCGTGCGTGATCACGGAGGCCTGCCCGGCGAACATGGGGATCGTCCCGCCCAAGGACGGGTTCAACGCGCGCCTGCGCGAGCTGTGCACGGCCCACGGCGCGCTGCTCATCGTCGACGAGGTGCTGACGGGGTTCCGCGTCTCGCCCGCGGGCTGGTACGGCCTGGAGCCGGTGGAGGCCGACCTGATGACGTTCGGGAAGGTCATGGGCGGCGGCCTGCCCGCCGCGGCCTTCGGGGGACGGGCCGAGGTGATGGCCCTGCTCGCGCCCGAGGGGCCCGTCTACCAGGCCGGGACGCTGTCCGGTAACCCGCTGGCCTGCGCGGCCGGCCTGGCCACGCTGCGCGCCCTGGACGCCGAGGCCTACGAGCGCGTGGACGCCGCGGCCCTCGCCGTCGGCGACGCGGCCTCCGAGGCGCTGTCCGCCGCCGGGGTGCCGCACCGGCTGCAGCGGGCGGGCAACCTGTTCTCGATCTTCTTCACGGACGCCGAGGTGACGAACTTCGCCGAGGCCAAGACGCAGAACACGGCCGCGTTCACCGCGTTCTTCCACGCGATGCTCGACCAGGGCGTCTATCTGCCGCCGTCGGCGTACGAGGCCTGGTTCCTGTCGGCCTCCCACGACGAGGAGGCGCTGGGCCGCGTGGCCGAGGCGCTGCCCGCGGCGGCCAAGGCGGCTGCCGCCGTGCTCTAAGGGGCGGTGGCGAGTGCGCGGCGGGGCTTCGTGCCCGCGTACAGGACGCCCGAGATGACCAGGGCCGCCGCCACCAGCTTCGGCCAGGAGATCGGCTCGCCGGTCACCAGCGCCGCCGACGACATGCCGAACACCGGCACCAGCAGCGTGTACGGCGCCACCGTGGAGGCGTCGTACCGGCGCAGGAGCCAGCCCCAGACGCCGAAGCCGCCGAGCGTGGAGACGAACGCCACGTACAGGAGCGAGAGCCAGCCCTCAGCGGCCGGGTCCAGCACCGGCACGCCCTCCAGCCAGAGTGACAGGAGCAGGAGCGGGATCGCGGAGAAGGCGCTCACCCAGACCATGAAGCGGAACGAATCGGGCGGCGCGGCCTTGCGCTGAACCACGTTGCCGAGGCCCCAGGCGGCCGCTGCGGCCAGGCAGAGGGCGAAGGCCCCGAGCGGGCCCGACACCCCGAAGTCGAGCGCGACCAGGGCCAGGCCGCCGAAGGCGACGCCCAGCCCGAGCACGCGGCGGGCGGTGAGCCGCTCCTTGAGCAGCGTCACCGCGAACAACACGGTGAAGATCGCCTGCGTCTGCAGGACGAGTGAGGTCAGTCCGGCCGGCATGCCCGCTCGCATGCCCACGAGCAGAAATCCGAACTGGCCGACCCCGATGGTGGCCGCCACCCCCGCGACCCAGCGCCACGGGACTCCCGGGCGGCCGGCGAACAGCAGGGCGGGGAACGCCGCCAGGGCGAACCTGATGCCCGCGTACAGCAGCGGCGGGAAGTGCCGCAGGCCGGCCTGCATGACCACGAAGTTGAAGCCCCACACGGCGGCGAGGCCGATGGCTAGGGCCAGGTGGCGGGGCCGCACTCAGCGAGCGGGCTTCTCGTAGCGGATGCGCTGGTCGCGAGCCTTCTCGGCCAGGACCTTGAGGTAGGACACGGAGCTCGGCTGCTGCTTCTTCGTCTTAAGGATTCTCATGCATCTATTTTCATCCGCTACACATTCAACGACAAGCGAGACTTTCTACGCTAAACCATTTAGGATGACTTACATGTTGGACTTGAACCGGCTCAAGGCCCTTCATGCAGTCCATGTCTACGGGTCGGTCGGCGCGGCCGCCGACGCGCTCATGGTCACGCCCTCGGCGGTCTCCCAGCAGATCGCCAAGCTGGAGCGCGAGACCGGCGCCAGACTCATGGAGCGCAACGGGCGCGGCGTGCGCCTCACGGACGCGGCAGGCCTCCTGGCCGAGCACGCCGAGCGCATCCTCGCCCTGGTCGAGACCGCCGAGGCGGACTTCGAGGCGCTGCGCGGCGAGGTCGTCGGCCGCCTGAACATCGCGGCCTTCCCCACCGCCGTGCGCGGCCTCATGCCCGGCGCGCTCGCCTCGCTCCGGGAGCGCCACCCCGACCTGTGGGTCCAGCTCAGCGAGCGCGAGCCGGAGCGGGTGGTGCGCGAGGTGTCCAGGGGCGAGCTGGACCTGGGCGTCATCCAGGACTGGCTCAACCGGCCCATGGCCCTGCCCGAAGGCCTGTCCAGGGCCACGCTGCTCGACGACGTGGCCGACATCGCGGTGCCCGCCGACCACCCGCTGGCCCACAGCAGGGAGCTGGAGCTCGCCCAGCTCCGCGACGACCATTGGATCAGCGGGTCTCCCGGCACCGTCTGCCACGACTGGCTCGTCTTCACCCTGCGCAACGCCTCGGTGGAGCCCGTGATCGCGTGCATGGCCGACGAGTACCCGACCCAGCTCGCGCTGGTGGCGGGCGGGCTGGGGTGCGCGATCGTGCCGCGGCTCGGCCGGGACTGCGTGCCGGACGGCGTGCGGCTCGTGCCGATCATGCCGCGCCAGACGCGGCGGATCTACGCCGTGTGGCGCACGGACGCGGCGCGCCGTCCCGCGATCAGGGCCATGGTGGAGGCGCTGGCCGAGGCGAGCAGGAAGCAGGAGAACGCCTGGGCCGTCAACTGAGCCGCCGGGCCTCACGCTGCTCATAGAGGGGGAGCGGATAGGCTGGGCCACACCATGGCTGAAACCACCGTCGTCCACCTGCTGCGCCACGGCGAGGTGCACAATCCCGCCGGCGTCCTGTACGGCAGGCTCCCGGGCTACCACCTGTCCGAGACGGGAAAGCTCATGGCCGAGACGGTCGCCAAGGCCGTGGGCGGCCGTGACATCGTGGCCATCTACAGCTCCCCGCTCGAGCGCGCCCTCGAGACCGCGGCGCCCCTCGCCGAGAAGCTCGGTCTCGACGTCGTCCAGGACGAGCGCCTGATCGAGGCGGGCAACCTGCTCCAGGGCCGCCCGGTGGGCCAGGGCCTGGCGATCCTGCGCAACCCGCGCAACTACCGCTATTTCTGGAACCCGCTGCGCCCGTCCTGGGGTGAGCCGTACCCGACGATCGTCAGGCGCATGAAGTCGGTGATCGACGACGCCAGGGCGGCCGCACGCGGGCACGAGGTGGTGCTCGTCAGCCACCAGCTCCCCATCTGGACGATCAGGTCGGCCGCCGAGGGCCGCCGACTCTGGCACGATCCGCGGCGCAGGCAGTGCGCGCTGGCGAGCCTCACCACCCTCTCCTTCGACGGCGACCGCCTCGTCAGCATCGGCTACAGCGAGCCGGCGGGGTCGCTTCAGACCGGTCCGTCCGTTCCCGGGGCCTGATGTCCGGAGCGAGGGGGCTCGCCGGTAGAGTTGCAAGCTCTACCGGTTGTAGTACAAGGAGATCTTCCTCCGTGCGCGCCAAGTCCATCTCTCTCGTCCTCCTGGGTCTGCTGGTCGCGGGCTGCGCGGGCAACCAGGGCGGCCAGCCGCAGGCCGGCGACACCCGTTTCGTCGCCGGCGACGGGAAGATGCAGGTGTTCGACGCGGCCGAGCGCAAGGCCGCGCCCGCGATCCAGGGGCCGACCCTCGACGGCGCCACCGCCTCGCTGGCCGCGCACAAGGGCAAGGTCGTGGTGATCAACTTCTGGGCGTCGTGGTGCGGGCCGTGCCGGGCGGAGGCGCCGGTGCTCAAGGAGGTCGCGGCCAAGACCAAGGCCGGCGGCGTGGAGTTCATCGGCGTCGACTTCAAGGACCGCCAGGCCGACGCGCTGGCGTTCGAGCGCACCGAGAAGACCGGCTACCCGCACATCTTCGACCAGCCGGGCAAGGTGGCGCTGGCCTTCCAGGGCACGGTGCCGCCGGCGGCCATCCCGTCCACCCTGATCATCGACAAGCAGGGCAGGGTCGCCGCCAGGGCGCTCGGCGCGGTCAAGTACACCGACCTGCTCAACACCGTGACCAAGGTGCGCGATGAGTGACGTCGTGGCCTCGGGCTCGCTGCTGCTCGCGGTGCCGATCGCGGTGCTGGCCGGGGTCGTGTCGTTCCTGTCGCCGTGCGTGCTGCCGCTGGTGCCGGGCTACCTGTCGTACGTGACCGGCATGAGCGCCGACCCCAAGCGGGGGCGGCTGGTGCTGGGGACGGTGCTGTTCGTGGCCGGCTTCGGGCTGGTGTTCGTGCTCAGCGGGGCGCTGTTCGGCGGGCTCGGCTCGGTCATGCTGGGCCACATCGAGATCATCACGCGGGTGCTCGGGGTGCTGACCATCCTGCTCGGGCTCGCGTTCCTGGGGCTCGTCCCCGGGCTGATGCGCGACGTGCGCATCCACAAGGTGCCCGCCGCCGGGCTGGCCGGGGCGCCGCTGCTCGGCGTGGTGTTCGGGCTGGGGTGGACGCCGTGCATCGGGCCCACGCTGGCCGTCGTGCTGGCGCTCGGGCTCAACGAGGGCAGCGCCGCGCGTGGCGCCCTCCTGGCCGTCGCGTACGCGCTGGGCCTCGGGCTGCCGTTCGTGGGCGCGGCGCTCGCGTACAGCAGGGCCCTGCGCACGTTCCGGGCCATCCGCAAGCACTCGCGCCTGATCACCAGGATCGGCGGCGGCATGATGGTGGCCGTCGGGGTGCTGCTCGTGACCGGGCTGTGGGGAGAGATGATCGCTGCCATGCAGGGCCTCATCGGCGGATTCGTACCGGTGATCTGATGAGCGTCAAGGAGCTGGAGGAGAGGGAGCGGGCGGCGCAGCAGGCGGGGTTCGGCCTGGTCGCCTGGCTGCGGTGGGGCTGGCGCACGCTCACCTCGATGAAGACGGCGCTGATCCTGCTCTTCCTGCTCGCGCTCGCCTCGGTGCCGGGCTCGCTGGTGCCGCAGCGCGGCGTCGATCCCGACAAGGTGGCGCAGCTCTACGAGAAGAGCCCCACGCTGGCCGAGTGGTACGACAGGTTCCAGCTCTTCGAGGTGTTCACCTCGGTCTGGTTCGCGGCGATCTACCTGCTGCTGTTCACCTCGCTGATCGGCTGCGTCCTCCCGCGCACCGCCACCTACCTGCGCGAGCTGCGCCGCAAGCCGCCGGCCGCGCCGAAGAACGTCTCCCGCCTGCCGCACTTCGCCTCTTTCGAGGGCGATCTGGAGGCCGGAAGGGCCGCCGAGCGGCTGCGCAAGCTGCGCTTCCGCGTCGTGACCGGCGACGGGTGGGTGTCGGCCGAGAAGGGCTACCTGCGCGAGACCGGAAACCTCTTCTTCCACGTCGCCCTGCTGGGGATCCTGCTCGCGGTCGGCTTCGGCTCGCTGTTCGGCTACCGCGGCAACGTCCTGGTCGTCGAGGGCGACGGGTTCGCCAACACGGTGGCCGCCTACGACCGGTTCATCCCGGGCAACCAGGTCTCGGCCGAGTCGCTGGAGCCGTTCTCCTTCCAGCTGGAGGACTTCAAGGTCGCCTACCAGGTGACGGGCGAGAAGCGGGGTCAGGCGCTCGACTACACGGCCCGCCTGAAGGTCAACGACTCGCCGGGGTCGCCCGCCCGCGAGTACGACCTCAAGGTCAACGACCCGCTGGAGATCAACGGCACGCAGACGTACCTGATCGGCAACGGCTACGCCCCCGTCTTCAAGGTCACCGACGGCAAGGGGCAGGTCGCCTTCGAGGGCCCGGTGCCGTGCCTCATCGAGGCCAAGGGCACGATGACCTCGGGATGCGTGGTCAAGGTGCCCGACGCCCAGCCGGCGCAGCTCGGGTTCCTGCTGCAGTTCCTGCCCACCAGCGTGCCGCTCACGGACGGCACGTACGCCTCGGCCTTCCCCGGCTCGCTCAACCCCGAGGTGCAGCTCATCGGGGCCTTCACCGGCGACCTGGGGCTGCGCTCCGGCCAGCCGCGGTCGGTGTACGAGCTCGCGCCGCCCGAGCTCATGAAGAAGCTCACCCCGCTGATCATGGGCAAGAGCGTCCCCAAGCCGCTCGCCGTCGGCCAGTCGATCGACCTGCCCAAGGGGGCCGGCAAGCTGGAGTTCACCGGGGTCAAGGAGTGGATCACGCTCCAGACGGCCTACGACCCCGGCCGCATGCCGGTTCTGGTCTTCGCCGCCACGGCCGTCGTCTCCATCGCGCTGTCCCTGATGATCCGCCGCCGCAGGGTGTTCGTGCGGATCGGGAACGGCGTGGTCGAGGTGGGCGGCCTGACCCGTACCGAAGGCTCCGCGGCGGGCTTCGCCGAGGAGTTCGCCGACATCGTCAAGGTTCTAGCCGCAGGAGAAAAGGATGTCCGCTGAGCAACTCGCGGAGCTGAGCGACCTTTTCGTCGTCGCCGCCGTTCTGCTCTACTTCCTCGCCATGGTCGGGTTCGCGATCGAGCTCGCCTTCGGCAGGTCCCGGCCGGACAAGGCGGTCGCCGTCGAGCGGTCCGAGGTCAAGCAGCCGGTCACGGTCGGAGCGGGTGGGGGGCCTTCAGCCGACGGCGTGGTCGCCGCCACCCCGGAGGCCAAGGAGCCGTCAGATGGGGGAGTCAGGGCCGGCAAGGTGGCCCTGGTGCTCGCCTGGATCGGCTGGGCGGCCAACTTCGCCGCCATCGCCACCCGCGGCATGTCCGTGGACCGGTGGCCGTGGGGCAACATGTACGAGTTCGTGGTGGCCATCTGCTTCGCCGCCGTGACCGCGTTCCTCGGCACCCAGATCCGCTACAACGTGCGCTTCCTCGGCGCCTTCGTGATGATCACGGCGGCCCTCGGGCTCGGTCTGGCGGTCAAGTTCTTCTACACGGCGGCCGGGCCCGTGGTGCCCGCGCTGGACTCGTACTGGATCGCCATCCACGTCACCGCCGCCATCATCGCCAGCGGCCTGTTCACGCTGGCCGGCGTCGCAGGGGTCCTCTACCTGATGCGCGGTGACGGGCTGTCACGTCTGCCCTCGCGGGCCGACCTGGAGCGGGTGGCGCACCGGGCGATCGTGTTCTCGTTCCCGCTGTGGACGTTCGCGGTGATCGCGGGGGCGCTCTGGGCCGACCGGGCGTGGGGCCGCTACTGGGGCTGGGACCCCAAGGAGGTCTGGTCGTTCATCACCTGGGTGGCCTACGCCGCCTACCTGCACGCCAAGGTGACGGCCGGATGGCGGGGCAGGGCCGCGACGATCGTGCAGCTGGTGGCGTTCGCCTGCCTGATGTTCAACCTGATCGGCGTCAACATCTTCATCAGCGGCCTGCACAGCTACGCCGACGTCTGATCGGCTCAGACGTCGTCGCCACGCATGCGGCGGTCGAGGTCACGCAGGAAGTCGGGGTCGTCGTCCGGCCCCTTGGGCATGCCCGGGCCCGGGGGCACCGGCCACGCGGCGCGCGGGGCCCGCGGGCGGCCGCGCGCCATCCAGACCAGACCGCCGAGCACCGGGATCAGGACGACGATCAGGATCCACAGGGCTTTTGGTACGTTCCGAACCTCATCTTCCGGTGCGGTGACCACGTCGAACAGCGAGAAGAGCCAGAAGACCAGCAGCGCCAGGCCGATCAGTACACCTGCCATTCCTGAACTGTAAGCCATCCGCGACGTGATCGTGCTTCCCGATGTCCCGTTTCAGGTGACTAGGGGAAGACATGCGTCGTACCGTGGAGGCCGATGCGGCGAAGTCGCCGGACTCCACGGGCGTTGAGAGGTGCGATGGCCTTTTCTGACTCCAAGGCGTCTGGTGACAAGGGCCGGCATCGGCGCGGCCGTTGGTGGCGGCGCGGATCGTACCTCTTCTCGCGGCGCGGCGAGGCTCCCCCCGACGCGGACCGTTCCGTCTGGTTCAACGCCCGTGAGAAGCCCTTTGAGAGCCGCGCGGACGCCAAGGCACGCAAGAAGCGCGGGCGGGGGCCCGACGTGCCCAGAGGCCAGCCTGAGCGACCCGGAGAGCGCGATGGTTCGAGATGGCCGGGTAATGAGCGGGGTGAGCGGATGGCGTGGCCGGGCGACGAGGTACGACGGCCCTCCGAGACGAGCTGGGACGGGTTCTCGTTGCGCGAGCGCGGCGAGCGACTGCCGGCCGCCGTGGTCGAACGCCCCCGCTACACCTGGTACGACTTCGAGCTCGACGACCAGCCCAGGGCCCAGCCCAACCGGCCCGGCATTCCGTCCATGGGCGACGGCCTGCGCCACTGCGGCAAGCTGGAGTCCATCCTGCACCGCCAGTGGGACGCCAGGCAGGGACCGCCGTCGGCGGACGTCGTACGCGCCGTGGAGAGCCTCGCCCGCCTGCCGGAGCGGCTGAAGGAGAAGCTCGCGGCCGGGCTGGAGGGCATCTACGTCGGCCGCGGCGGCGTCCCGGACCTCGACGACATGGGCTACTTACGCGGCGCCCCGCTCCCGTCGGGCCGCGCCACCTGGGACATCTGCGCGGGCGCGTACGGCGACCGCAAGATCGTCGTGGGTGACCGCCCGTCACCGACCCCGGACGTTATGATGCACGAGGTCGGCCATGCCATCGACGACATCGACTCGGCGTACGGTGGCTGGGTCTCCGACTCCCCTGAGTTCGTCCGCCTCTACGACACGGCCATGCCGCTGCTGGCCTCGACGTTCCACCGCCAGGGCGGGGGGCTCGGCCGTAAGGAGTTCTTCGCCGATGCCTTCGCCGCCATCGCCTCCCGCCAGCGTCCGGCCCTCGTGGACATGCTCGGGGGAGACACGCGGATGGCGCTGGACATCATGCTCTTCTTCAACCGGCGCTACGGAATCTAGGTGATCGGACATGTACGTCATCCGGCTCGCGGACGGGACCCTGCGCGTGCCGCAGAGCCTGACCAGCGAAGACGGGCGTCTGATCGGGAACGCGTACGTCGAGGTGCTGCCCGGTGATCCGGACTACGACCAGTTGTTGCCGGAGGCGCTGACAGAGGAGGAGCTGGCCGAGCGCCGCAACGAGTGGGAGAAGGAGAACGACGAACTGGAGCGTGAGTTCCTGGCCTTCAAGGCGCGGCAGGAGGACGCCTGAGGCGACCAGACAGGCGCCAACCACGGTCGGCGGTTGGCGCCGCCTCATGCTGCCGGACGGAAGTGTGGCCGAAAGCACGCGAACAGTGGGGCGCGCCGGCGGTGATCCTGCCGTCGCAGGATCACCGTCTGCACGGTCAGACGCGCGGGGACTCACCTGCCGGCCTGTCGGCCGTCAAAACGTCCTCGCCACGTAGAAGGGCGTGCACTTCCGACTCGCGGAACCGCCGATGCCCTCCGGGGGTGCGGATACTGCTGATGCGGCCTGCCGCAGCCCAGCGTGTAACCGTCTTTGGGTCTACCCGGAAGAGGGCGGCAACCTCTCCTGGGGTCAGCAGACGCTCGCTGCTACTCTCCACCAATCTCTCCCCCTCGCATCCCGCTTCCTGCCAGCGGGCGGACAGGTAACCAGTGTGTCGAGCGAAGCCTGATTTATCCGTGGTTTTCTGCAAAGATCACGGGTTGTTATCAGCTGACTGCCCGATTGTTATATGATAGAGCCTCTTTGGGGCTCTCGTGGGTGTTTCTTTACGAAACTCCCTGACTGGGAACAGTAGCATCGCTCGCGTTCGATGCGAAGAGCGACCGGTCCACGGGTCCGAGTAACCTCGAACCTGTGCCTCCTGTTCTCGTTTACACACTGTCGCGCATCGGCATCTTTGCGGTCACTCTCGGGGTGCTGTGGCTGCTCGGCCTGCAAAACCCGTTCGTGCTGATCCTGGTGTCTTTCTTGATCAGCGGCATAGCGAGCTACGTCCTGCTCAGCAAGCAGCGTGATGCCGTGAGCGAACGCATCAGCAACAAGATCGACCGGCCGAAGCCGCAAGACGACTAGGGCAGGGGGAACATGCCAATCCGGGCATGGTACTCCCGTCCGAGTCTGGTTGTGTCGCTACCGACAAGTAGTCCACTGCGATGCGCGTAAAACGCCTTCACACCGATGCCGCGCTCCCGTGTGGGATTCCAACTGAGGGCCATTCCCGTAGTCGGATGAATGGCGCTGATCCCCGGACGTGAGACCGCTCCGGGGCCGGCGGAGTCACGCCCCTGCGGATTGTTCAGCCAGCGCTGATGCCCGCCGACGTAGACCGCCGCGCCCGTCACGGAAACCGCGTAGAGCGAGTCGCCTCCGGTGGCGTTCACCCAGGTCGGCCTGATGGTGGAGCCCTTGGAGTACGTCTCGAACCTGGCGGCCGTGTCGCACATCCCGCCCTTGGGGCCGCCGGTGGTGACGACCGCGAAATAGTGGCCGTCAGGTGAGAAGTCCAGGCCGCGCACGTACGAGGGGAACTCGCTCATGCACGGGCGCGCGTACGCCTCCGTCCGCCAGGGCGCGAGCCTGGCGGTGGGGCCGCTGATGTCGATGAGCCCGAGCTGCGGCCTGGACTGGCCGGCGAGCGTGGTGAACGAGCCGTCCACGGCGAGCCGGTAGCGGGTGGCGGCGATCGCGTAGACCTTCACCCTGGGTGTGAGCGATCCGCCGGGCGTGATGCCGAACGCCGGGTCGGCCGCGCCGGTCGTCACGTCGATCCTGGCCAGCGCGGTGCGCGGGCTGGTGAAGTCGCCGCCCACATAGAGCTTCGAGCCCTGCCTGGCCAGCGTGGAGACCATGCCGCCGCCGATGTGCGGCGCGAAGCCGGTCACCAGCGTGCCGTCGGAGAGCTTGAGCCTGGCCAGCGACCTGGCGGGCGAGTCGTTGACGCCGATGAACTCGCCGCCGACGTAGACGGTGCCCTGGTCGCCGGCGGCCAGGCCGTACACGGGGCCGGGGACGATCGGCGCGAAGCCCGGCAGGACGCGGCCCGTGGTCAGGTTGTAGGCGAAGAGGTTGGAGCGCGGGTAGGCGGTGGTGCGGGCGGCGTCGCTCACCTCGCTGAACGAGCCGCCGACCACGACGGTGTCGCCGACGACCGTGATCGCGTTGACGATGCCGTCGAGCACGTGCGGGGTGTTGTCTACCGGGTCGGCCGAGACGACGCCGAAATGCGCCGTGGGAGCCGAGGCGATGATCGCCGCAAGGGCGACACGGGCAAGCATTCGCCAAGTTTTAGCAGACGTTCAGTAGTCTCGTGGCTACTTTCCGTTGAATGTCGTGTTCACGGCCCTGGGAACGGGCCTGGAGGGCCTCCCATAGTCTTGGCCTATGACGCGCGCTCAGTTGGACAAACAGCCGGACGAGGTCGCCGCGATGTTCGATCGCACCGCCCGGCGCTACGACCTGGTCAATGACGTGATCTCCCTCGGGCAGGTCAGGATGTGGCGCAAGGCGGTGGCCGCGGCCATCGACGCGGGCCCCGGGGAGCTCGTGCTCGACCTGGGGGCCGGCACCGGCACGTCCACCGACGCGTTCACCACGCTGGGCGCGCGGGCCATCGCGTCCGACTTCTCGCTGGGCATGCTCCGCACCGGCGTGCGCCGCCACGGCGGCAACGCGCTGTCGGGTGAGGGGGTGCCCTTCATCGCGGGCGACGCGCTGCGCCTGCCGTTCGCCGACGACGCGTTCGACGCGGTGACGATCTCGGTGGCGCTGCGCAACGTGCACGACACCCGGCAGGCGCTGCGGGAGATGCTGCGCGTCACCAGGCCGGGCGGCCGACTGGTGATCTTGGAGTTCTCCCACGTGACGTTCGAGCCCTTCGATCTCGTCTACCGCGAATATCTGATGAAGCTGCTGCCAAAAGTGGCCAAGGTGTTCGGCTCGAATGACGATTCCTATGAATATCTGGCTGAGTCGATCCGGGATTGGCCCGACCAGCGCACACTGGCCCGGACCATTCAGGACGCCGGCTGGGAGCGGGTCGCCTGGCGCAATCTCACGATGGGCATCGTCGCCCTGCACAGAGGGTTCAAGACGGCGTGAGACCACACGCGACACACCGTTCCTCTTGGATCACAGAACAGCACCCCGACTGCCACTATGTACTGGAAAAGCAGTAGACTGCGGGCCGACAAGTTTGTGAAGGGGTTCACAAAGGAACGAAGGCAGCACACCACCCCCGAGGCCTTCGAGCGTGTAGGACAGGACAGTCCAGTGACCGTGCCAACAGCCACCCGCCGAGCGCAGGAGCTCGTCGCGAGAGAGCGACGAAGGAGCCAACGAGTGGCGAAGCGGGCGCGACCATGAGCCCCCGAGCGCAGGAGCTCGTCGCGAGAGAGCGACGAAGGAGCCAACGAGTGGCGAAGCGGGCGCGACCATGAGCACAGTTGACGCTGACGTCATCGTCGTCGGCGCAGGTCCCGCCGGTTCCGCGACCGCCTGGTACCTCGCTCAGGCCGGACTCGACGTGCTGCTCCTGGAGAAGACCAGGTTCCCCCGCGAGAAGGTCTGCGGCGACGGCCTGACACCGCGGGCGGTCAAGCAGCTGCTCAACATGGACGTCGACGTCGACGCTCCCGGCTGGGTCAGGAACAAGGGGCTGCGCGTCGTCGGCGGCGGCCTCCGCTTCGACCTCGACTGGCCCCAGCTCGAGCGCTTCCCCGACTTCGGCCTCGTACGCACCCGCCAGGACTTCGACCAGATCGTCGCCGCCAACGCGGTCAAGAACGGCGTGCGCCTGATGGAGGGCGTGACCGTCACGGGGCCCGTCCTCGACGACCGCAGCGGCCACATCGTCGGCGTGACGACCAAGGACGGCCGCGAGTACCGCAGCCGCGTGGTGGTGGCCGCCGACGGCAACAGCACCCGGCTGGCCCTGGGGATGGGGCTGCACAAGCGCGAGGACCGCCCGATGGGCGTGGCGGTGCGGACGTACTTCGAGAGCCCGCGCCACGACGACGACTACCTCGAGATCTGGCTGGAGCTGTGGGCGCAGGAGAAGCTGCTGCCCGGCTACGGCTGGATCTTCGGCGTCGGCGACGGCACCGCCAACGTGGGCCTCGGGCTCCTCAACACCAGCGCGCAGTTCAAGAACATCGACTACCGGGACCTGCTGCGGACCTGGTGCAAGGCCATGCCTCCCGAGTGGGAGTTCACCGAGGAGAACATGACGGCCCCCATCCGCGGCGCCGCGCTCCCCATGGCCTTCAACCGGCAGCCGCACTACACGCGCGGCCTGGTGCTCGTGGGCGACTCGGGCGGGTCGATCAACCCGTTCAACGGCGAGGGCATCGCCTACGCCATGGAGACCGGTGAGATCGCCGCGGAGGTCATCGCCAAGGCCCTCAGGGGCACCACCCCCGCGGACCGGGAACGCGCTCTGAGGACCTATCCTCAAGTGCTGAAGGACGCCTACGGCGGATACTTCACCCTGGGCAGGCTGTTCGTCGAGCTCATCGGAAAGCCGGGCGTGATGAGCTTCGGCACCAGGCACGGTCTCCCTCACCCGAGGCTGATGCGCTTCGCCATCAAACTCCTTGGTAATCTCACCGACCGGCGAGGCGATGCGTCAGACATGATCATTAACGCTCTCTCGAAGGTCGCCCCACCAGCATGAATCTCAGAACTGACAGATCCGGCTGCGCGCCCGCGCGCGCGGCGACTCCGGAGGAGGCGTAGCGATGGACCTTTACGTGCCCATCCTGGTGCTCGCCGTTCTCGCGGGGGGCTTCGCGATCTTCTCGGTCGCCATCGCTCCCTTCACCGGCCCAAAGCGCTGGAACCGCGCCAAGCTTGACGCCTATGAATGCGGCATCGAGCCGACGCCCCAGCCCGTCGGTGGCGGACGGTTCCCGCTCAAGTACATGGTCACCGCGATGCTCTTCATCGTGTTCGACATCGAGATCATCTTCCTCTACCCATGGGCGGTCTCGTTCGCGCCGCAGACGAACGACGCCGGTCAGGTGCTCAGCTCCGGTCTGGGGCTGTTCGCGCTCGTGGAGATGGTGCTGTTCATCGTCACCGTGCTCGTCGCCTATGCGTACGTGTGGCGCCGCAAGGGTCTGGACTGGGACTGAAAATGGGACTTGAAGAGAAACTCCCCAGCGGGTTCATCCTCAGCACGGTCGAGGCGGCCGCCGGATGGGCGCGCAAGAACTCCGTGTGGCCCGCCACATTCGGCCTCGCCTGCTGTGCCATCGAGCTGATGGCCACCGGCGGCCCCCACTACGACCTGGCGCGCTTCGGCATGGAGCGCGCTTCGGCGTCTCCTCGCCAGGCCGACCTCATGATCGTCGCCGGCCGCGTCTCGCAGAAGATGGCGCCCGTGCTGCGGCAGATCTACGACCAGATGGCCGAGCCGAAGTGGGTCATCTCCATGGGCGTGTGCGCCTCCAGCGGCGGCATGTTCAACAACTACGCGATCGTGCAGGGCGTCGACCACGTCGTGCCCGTCGACATCTACCTGCCGGGCTGCCCGCCGCGGCCCGAGATGCTGATCGACGCGATCGTGAAGCTGCACGACAAGATCCAGAACACGAAGTTCGGCGCCCACCGAGCCAAGCAGATCGAGGAGCTCGAGCTGCAGGCGCTGCGGCCGCTGCCGCTGATCGACCAGGGAGCCTCGAAGTGACCTCGCCCGACAACCTCCCCGGTAGCCCGGAAAGCGGTGAGACTCCCGAGGCCGCGGTTCCCGCCATCCCCGAGGCGCCCATCGCCCGGCACGGCATGTTCGGCACCCAGGACTCCGGCGACACCTCCGGCTACGGCGGCCTCGTCGTGCGCCGGGCGCCGCAGCTGTCGACGCCCCGCCCGTACGGCGGCTACTTCGACGAGGTCGTGGACGGCCTGGCGCTCGACGACGCCATCGAGCGCGTGGTCGTCGACCGCGGCGAGCTGACCCTGCACGTCAAGCGGGACCGGCTGGTCGAGGTCTGCCAGAAGCTGCGCGACGACCCGGCCCTGCGCTTCGAGCTCTCGCTGGGCGTCACCGGCGTGCACTACCCGCACCTGACGGGCGAGGAGTTGCACGCGGTCATCCACCTGTGCTCGATCACCTACAACCGCCGCGTACGCGTCGAGGCCAGCGCTCCCGACTCCGACCCGCACATTCCATCGACCGTGGGCGTTTACCCTGGTCACGACTGGCATGAGCGTGAGGCGTACGACTTCTTCGGGATCATCTTCGACGGTCACCCCGCGCTCACCCGGATCATGATGCCGGACGACTGGGACGGCCACCCTCAGCGCAAGGACTACCCGCTCGGCGGCATCCCGGTCGAATACCGCGGCGCCACCATCCCCGCGCCCGACCAGAGGAGGAGCTACTCGTGAGCACCGCTTATGACGAGGCGACCGAGGGCAAGGTCTATTCGGTCAACGGCGGCGACTGGGACGAGGTCGTCACCGGAGCGCGCGACACCGAAGAAGAGCGCCTGGTCGTCAACATGGGCCCGCAGCACCCGTCCACGCACGGCGTGCTCCGCCTGGTCCTGACCCTCGACGGCGAGACGGTGACCGAGGCGCGCAGCGTCATCGGCTACCTGCACACCGGCATCGAGAAGAACATGGAATACCGGACGTGGACCCAGGGGACCACGTTCGTGACCCGCATGGACTACCTCTCGCCGATCTTCAACGAGACCGCCTACTGCCTGGGCGTGGAGAAGCTGCTCGGCATCGAGGACCGCATCCCGGACCGGGCGCAGGCCATCCGCGTGATGATGATGGAGCTCAACCGGATCTCCTCGCACCTGGTCGCGATGGGCACGTTCGGCATGGAGCTGGGCGCGACCACGCCGTTCCTCTTCGGCTATCGCGACCGTGAGATGATCATGGATCTCTTCGAGTACATCACCGGTCTGCGCATGAACCACGCCTACATCAGGCCGGGCGGCGTGAGCGTCGACCTGCCCGCGGGCGCGGTCGACAAGGTCGGTGAGTTCCTCAAGGAGATGCCCAAGCGGATCAAGGACATCCGCAAGCTCCTCGACGCCAACCCGGTCTACGTGCGGCGCACCAAGGACGTGGCCTACCTCGACCTGACCGGCTGCATGGCCCTGGGCATCACCGGCCCGATCATGCGCGCCGCCGGGCTCCCGTGGGACCTGCGCAAGTCGCAGCCCTACTGCGGCTACGAGACGTACGAGTTCGACGTCGCCACCGAGCGTGGCTGTGACGTCTACTCGCGCTACCTCGTGCGCATGAAGGAGATGGAAGAGTCCCTCAAGATCATTGAGCAGGCGCTCGACCGCATCGCCGGCCCGCTCAAGGGCGACCCGGTGATGATCGAGGACAAGAAGATCGGCTGGCCCGCGCAGCTCGCGCTCGGCCCCGACGGGTTCGGCAACTCGCCCGACCACATCGCCCACATCATGGGCTCCTCGATGGAAGCGCTCATCCACCACTTCAAGCTGGTGACCGAGGGCTTCCGGGTGCCGGCCGGGCAGGCGTACGCCAGCATCGAGTCGCCCAAGGGCGAGCTCGGCGCCCACGTGGTCAGCGACGGCGGCACCCGCCCCTACCGCGTGCACTTCCGCGAGCCGTCCTTCTGCAACCTGCAGGGTTTCCCCGCGATGGCAGAGGGCGGCCAGGTCGCCGACGTGATCGCCGCGGTGGCTTCTATCGACCCCGTCATGGGAGGTGTGGACCGGTGACTTACTCACCGGAGATCCGGGAGCGTCTGGAGCGAGACGCCAAGGAGATCATCGGGCGTTACCCGAAGACGCGCTCCGCACTGCTGCCGCTGCTCCACCTCGTGCAGTCGGAGGACGGCTACGTCTCCGACGACGGGCAGGAGTTCTGCGCGGAGATGCTGGGCGTCAGCAAGGCCGAGGTCACCGGCGTCGCGACCTTCTACACGATGTACAAGCGCAAGCCCGCCGGCGACTACCACGTCGGCGTGTGCATCAACGCGCTGTGCGCGGTCATGGGCGGCGACCAGATCTGGGACGAGCTGTCCGAGCACGTCGGCGTCGGCCACGAGGAGACGACCGCAGACGGCAAGATCTCGCTGGAGCGCCTCGAGTGCAACGCGGCCTGCGACTTCGCCCCCGTCATGATGGTCAACTGGGAGTTCTTCGACAACCAGACCCCCGAGTCGGCCAAGCAGCTCGTCGACGACCTGCGTGACGGCAAGGACGTGCGGCCGACCCGCGGCCCGAAGAAGCTCTGCAGCTTCAAGGACGCCTCGCGCGTGCTCGCCGGCCTGCCCGACGACCTGGCGGGCGACGGCCCGTCGGCCGCCGGCGCCTCGCTGGAGGGCCTGAAGGTCGCCAAGGCCAACGGATGGAAGGCCCCCGAGGCATGAGCACGACTTTGACACCGGTCCTGACCGCGAACTGGGACCAGCCCAACTCCTTCACCATCGACGTCTACGGCGAGTACGAGGCGGCGAAGAAGGCGCTGGCCATGGACCCCGACGCCGTGATCCAGGCCGTCAAGGACTCGGGCCTGCGCGGCCGCGGCGGCGCGGGCTTCCCCACCGGCATGAAGTGGGGCTTCATCCCGCAGGGCGACGGCAAGCCGCACTATCTCGTCGTCAACGCCGACGAGTCGGAGCCGGGCACCTGCAAGGACATCCCGCTGATGATGGCCAACCCGCACTCGCTGGTCGAGGGCATCATCATCACGGCCTACGCGATCCGGGCCAACCACGCCTTCATCTACGTGCGCGGCGAGGTGCTCCACGTGATCCGGCGGCTGCACGCGGCCGTGCGGGAGGCGTACGAGAAGGGCTACCTCGGCACCGACATCCTCGGCTCCGGCTACGACCTCGAGCTGGTCGTGCACAGCGGCGCCGGCGCGTACATCTGCGGCGAGGAGACGGCGCTGCTCGACTCGCTGGAGGGCTTCAGAGGTCAACCGCGACTCAAGCCCCCGTTCCCCGCCGTGGCGGGCCTGTACGCCTCGCCGACTGTCGTGAACAACGTCGAGTCGATCGCCAGTGTTCCCTCGATCATCGGCAACGGCGCCGACTGGTTCGCCGGGATGGGCACCGAGAAGTCCAAGGGTTTCGGCATCTTCTCGCTGAGCGGCCACGTCACCAGGCCCGGCCAGTACGAGGCGCCGCTCGGCATCACGCTGCGCGAGCTCCTCGACATGGCGGGCGGCATCAGGGCCGGTCACCAGATCAAGTTCTGGACCCCGGGCGGCTCCTCCACGCCGATCTTCACCGACGAGCACCTCGACGTGCCGCTCGACTTCGAGGCGGTCGGCGCCAAGGGCTCCATGCTCGGCACCCGCGCCCTGCAGATCTTCGACGAGACCACCTGCGTGGTCCGCACGGTGCTGCGCTGGACGGAGTTCTACGCCCACGAGTCCTGCGGCAAGTGCACGCCCTGCCGCGAGGGCACGTACTGGCTCAAGCAGGTGCTCAAGCGCCTGGAGAAGGGCCAGGGCACCGAAGAGGACCTGACCACGATCACCGACATCGCGGACAACATCCTGGGCCGCTCGTTCTGCGCCCTGGGCGACGGTGCGACCAGCCCGATCCACTCCTCCGTGAAGTACTTCCGCGACGAGTACCTCAAGCACTTCGAGATCGGCGGCTGTCCGTTCGACCCGAAGAAGTCCACTCTCTGGGGTGAGCAGTGACAGTCGTAGAGACCGAGACGAACCTGGTGACCCTGACCATCGACGGGTTCCAGGTCAGCGTGCCCAAGGGCACCTTGATCATCAGGGCCGCCGAGCTCCTGGGCATCCAGATCCCCAGGTTCTGCGACCACCCGCTGCTCGACCCGGCGGCCAACTGCCGCCAGTGCCTGGTCGACATCCCCGACGCGGGCAACGGCCGCGGCTTCCCCAAGCCGCAGCCGTCGTGCGCGATCGAGGTCGCCGAGGGCATGGTCGTGCAGACGCAGCTCACCTCGCCGGTCGCCGAGAAGGCGCAGCGCGGGGCCATGGAGCTGCTGCTCATGAACCACCCGCTCGACTGCCCGGTCTGCGACAAGGGCGGCGAGTGCCCCCTGCAGAACCAGGCCATGTCCAACGGCCAGGGCGAGTCCCGGTTCCAGGAGCAGAAGCGGACCTTCCCCAAGCCGCTGCCGCTGTCCACGCAGGTGCTGCTCGACCGCGAGCGCTGCGTCCAGTGCGCCCGGTGCATCCGCTTCTCCGACCAGATCGCCGGTGACCCGCTCATCGAGTTCTTCGAGCGCGGGGCCAAGGAGCAGGTGCGCACCGCCGAGGGCAAGCCGTTCAACTCCTACTTCTCCGGCAACACGGTGCAGATCTGCCCGGTCGGCGCGCTGACCGGCGCCGCCTACCGGTTCCGGGCCCGCCCGTTCGACCTGGTCTCCACGCCGAGCGCGTGCGAGCACTGCGCCGCCGGCTGCGCCCAGCGCACCGACCACCGGCGCGGCCGGGTCACCCGCCGCCTGGCGGGCAACGACCCGCAGGTCAACGAGGAGTGGAACTGCGACAAGGGCCGCTGGGCCTTCACCTACGCCCAGCAGCCCGACCGGCTGAAGACGCCGCTGGTCCGCAACGAGGAGGGCGTGCTCGTGCCCGCCTCGTGGCCGGAGGCGCTGGCGGTGGCCGCCGAGGGCCTGGCCAAGGCCCGCGGCAAGGCCGGCGTGCTGGTCGGCGGCCGGGTCACGGTCGAGGACTCGTACGCGTACGCCAAGTTCGCCCGCCTGGCCCTGGGCGGCAACGACATCGACTTCCGCGCCCGGCCGCACTCCGCCGAGGAGGCGCAGTTCCTGGCCCACGCGGTGGCCGGCAAGGGGATCGAGGTCAGCTACACCGACCTCGAGAAGGCCCCCCACGTGCTGCTCGTCGGGTTCGAGCCCGAGGAGGAGTCGCCGATCGTCTTCCTGCGCCTGCGCAAGGCGTGGCAGAAGAAGGGCCTCAAGGTCACCTCGATCGCCCCGTTCGCCTCGCCCGGCCTGGTCAAGATGGGCGGCACGCTCATCCGCACCGCGCCCGGCACCGAGGCCGACGCGATCGGCGACCTGGTCGGCACGCTGGCCGAGGGCACGATCGTGTTCGCCGGCGAGCGCCTGGCCACCGTGCCCGGCGCCCTGTCCGCCGTGGTGCGGCTCGCCAACGCCTCCGGCGCCAGGCTCGCCTGGGTGCCGCGCAGGGCGGGCGAGCGCGGCGCGGTCGAGGCCGGCGCGCTGCCCAACCTGCTGCCGATCGGCCGCCCGGTCGACGACGAGACCGCCAGGGCCGAGGTCGCCAGGGCGTGGAACGTGGCCTCGCTGCCCGCCACCCCCGGCCGCGACACGACCGGCATCCTGGAGGCCGCCCGCGCCGGTGAGCTGGACGCGCTGGTCGTGGCCGGCGTCGACCCCTACGACCTGGCCGACCCGGCGGCGGCGCTCGACGCGCTCGAGCACACGCCGTTCATCGTCAGCCTGGAGATCCGCGCCAGCGCCGTCACCGACCGCGCCGACGTGGTCCTGCCCGTCGCCGCGGTTCAGGAGAAGGGCGGCACGTTCGTCAACTGGGAGGGCAGGGGCCGCTCGTTCGAGGCGCCGCTGAAGGTGCCCGGCCTGCAGAGCGACCTGGCCGTGATCGGCAACCTGGCCGACCGGATGGACGTCCACCTGGGCCTGCCGGACGCCAAGGCCGCCAGGCGGGAGCTGTCCGGCCTGGGCGCCTGGCGCGGCAGCCGCGTCACCGCCCCGCACACCGCCACCCGCGCCCAGGTCGCCCCGGCGGCCGGCGAGGCGCTGCTGGCGACCTGGCACCTGCTGCTCGACGAGGGCAGGCTGCAGGACGGCGAGCCGCACCTGGCGGGCACCGCCCGCGCCGCCGAGGCGCTGGTCTCCGAGAGCACGGCGGCCGAGCTCGGGGTCGCGGACGGCGACAAGCTCGTCGTCGGCGACAGCGTCACGCTGCCCGTGCGCGTCGCCGACCTGCCGGACCGGGTCGTCTGGGTGCCTGCGAACTCCGGCGGCTGCTCGGTCACCCGTGACCTGCACGCGGTGGCCGGCGACATCGTCACCATCGGGAGCGCCTCATGACCTACGTTCTCGCGGCCGATCCCACCCTCGCCGACTTCGGCAAGGACCCGCTGTGGATCACCATCATCAAGGCCGTGATGCTGTTCGCCTTCCTGATGCTGGGCATCCTGTTCGGCGTCTGGTTCGAGCGCAAGCTGATCTCCAGGATGCAGAACCGGTACGGCCCCAACCGGGCCGGCAAGTTCGGCCTCCTGCAGTCGGTGGCCGACGGCCTGAAGATGGGCCTGAAGGAGGACCTCTTCCCGCGGACCGTGGACAAGGTGCTCTACCTGCTGGCCCCGGTCATCATGGTGGTCCCGGCGTTCCTGGCCTTCTCGATCGTGCCGTTCGCGCCGATGGTCAACCTGTTCGGCGTGCAGACGCCGCTGCAGATGGTGGACCTGCCGGTGGCGGTGCTGTTCATGCTCGCCATGGGCGCGGTGTCGGTCTACGGCGTGGTGCTGGCCGGATGGTCGTCGCGCTCGCCGTACGCGCTGCTCGGTGGTCT
>NZ_JBEXMW010000038.1:0-99194 GCF_040610775.1 Nonomuraea sp. NPDC003709
GACGAACCCACCGCAGCCCTCGACGCCCGCGCCGAACACGCCCTCTTCGAACGCATCCGCCACCACTCCGACGGCCGCACCGTCCTGCTCATCACTCACCGCCTGGCCAGCGTCCGCTACGCCGACCGCATCTACGTCCTCGACCACGGCAAGATCACCGAACAGGGCGACCACCAGACTCTGATGTCCCTCAACGGCCTCTACGCCGACCTCTACACCCTCCAGGCCGCCGCCTACCGCTGACTCTCTCGTGACTTGCACAATGTTCAAGTCCTTCCTATCGTCGGACTTGAACATTGTGCAAGTCGTCGTCCCGGGAGGGCCCCATGCCGGTTTCCGTCGTCATCGCGTCCACGCTGCAGTACGCGCTCGCGGTGCTGTTCCTCGTCCTGCCCGTCCTCGTCCACACGCACGGGGAGCGGGCCCAGCGCGCGGCCGAGGCGGTCGTGACCCGGCAGGGCCTGCCTACGGGGGTGCTCGCCCGGCACGGGGTCAAGTTCGCCGAGAGCGTCGTGGAGCTGCTGTTCCCCCTCGCCATCTGCGCCGCCCTGGCGACGCTGGCCTCACTCGGCCTCGCGGGCAGCGGGGTGGGCCGGGTCCTGTCGTGGGTCGCCGCCGCGCTCCTCATGACCGCGGGCGCGTTCGTCACCGGCACCCAGGTCTTCGCGTCCCGCTACGTCGAGACGGCCTTCAAGAAGTCCGAGGAGCCGGGCGTGCGGGAGCTCGACGGGAGAGCGGTGGTGCGCGCGGCGCAGGAGGCGTTCCCCGCGATGCTGCGACCGCTGATCGTGCTCCGGTTCGTGCTGACGGCCGCGGGTTCGGCGGCCGTCATCGTCCTGCTGGCGACTCCGGCCGCGAGCGCGTACTTCCATTAGCCAGCCGCGCGTCCAGCCCGTCGAGGATCGTACGCAGCCCGAACTCGAACGAGTCCTCGTCCGGCAGGGAACGGGCGGCCTCCACCGACGGCGTGGCACGGGCCCGCAGCCGGGGGAACTGCTCGGCGATCTCGCTGATGCGCGCGACGGTGGCGCGCAGCTGCTGCTCCTCGTCCGCCCCCGCCCGGCGGAGCCGGGCCCGCCACGCCAGCTCGGCCGCCTCACCCTGCGCGGCGCCGATGACGAACATGAGCACGGTCGCCGCCGCCTGGTCCACGTCCGGCCCGCTGAACCCGGCGGCCTCGTAGACGGCCAGGCAGCGGTCGTCGTAGCGGGCCTTGTTGGGGCCGTGGAGGAGGTGGGTGCTCATGGCCGGGAGCATCCAGAAGTGCCGGCCCAGCATGCCGTGCGCACCGGCGGCCAGCGCCGCCGCGGCCGCCCGCCAGCCGACCTCGTCGGGGTCGGGCAGCTCGATCTCGTCCCACACGTGGTCGGCGGCCAGCACGACCAGCTCGTCCTTGCTCTTGACGTGCCAGTACATGGCCGTGGCCGCCGCGCCTAGCTGGGTGCCCAGACGCCGCATGTTCAGCCCGTCCACACCCTCGGCGTCCAGCACCGAGACGGCGGCCCGGACGATCTGGTCCCGGGTCAGGGTGTCACGCGGCATGCCCCCCAACCTACCGCCCCGCCTGCGCGTTCACCGGCTCGCACGGTCACCGGCCTGCGCGCTCATCGGCCTGCGCGCTCACCGGCTCGCACGGTCGCCGGCTCGCACGGTCAGCCGCCCGCGCGACCATCGGCCGCACGGTGCCCACGCCCACAGCGCCCACCCCGACGGCCGCCCACCCCGACGGCCGCCCATCTCGCGCCCGCCTACTCCGCGCCCGCCCATCCCCCTCCCGCGCCACCGCTCCACTCGAGCGCCCGCCCCCACCAGAGCGCCCGTCCACCCGAGCGCTTGCCCGCTGCCCGGGTCGCTGGCTCCCGGCTCATTGCTTCCCGAGCCATTTGTCCCGAATCACGCGAGCCCATCGCCACCCGGTCGCCGACGACGGACCTCCCGTGTGCCAGTCAGACGACGGACCTCCCGCGTGCCAGTCACAGGGACGGGCACGAGAGAGGTCCGTGAGGCGGAGGGCTCGGGCAACGAGGATGGGGGTCAGCAGGAGGTGAGCATGCTGCCCAGTGCCGCCTTCTCCGTGCTGTCGGTGCTCAGCCCCCAGTACCACTTCACCTGGATCCAGGCGCGGGCGTACCGGCAGCGTTCGGCGGTGCGGGGCGGCTGCCACTCCGCCGGGTCCTGGTCCGACTTGGACTGGTTGACGTTGTCCGTGACGGCCCACAGCTGGGGCCCGCCCAGGTCGTTGGCGAACTGCTGGCGGCGGGAGGTGGTCCATGCCCAGGCGCCCGATGCCCAGGCTTCGGCGAGCGGGACCATGTGGTCGATGTCCACGTCGGAGGCGGCGGTCCAGGTCGCGCCGTCGTACGGGCTGTACCAGGAGCCGGAGGTGGCGGCGCAGGAGGAGTTGGTCACGACGTTGGTGCCGTCGCGCTTGAGCACTTCCTCGCGGGTGTTGCAGGAGCCGCTGATCGTGATCCAGTGCGGGAACAGGTCGCGGTCGTACGTGCTGCTGTGAGATTCGGCCGCCACCGTGAGCTCGGCGAGGCGGGCGGCGGCGGTGCCGGCGGAGGGGATGTTCGGGGGGATCGCGGCGGCGGGTTGGGCGGTCGCGGTGAGGGTGAGAGTGGCGGCGCAGGCAATGGTCAGGGCGGCGGGTAACACGCGGTCGCGGTGCATGAGGGGTGGGCCCTTCTGCCGCCGTCCTCGGCCGGCCACAGGTGCCGGTCAGGGGCGAGGAGGGCGGGCACCTCGACCGTGTCATTGTCCGCATTAGTCCATATATGGCCAGGTTTGCCGAGCTCGTATGGAGGCGTCGGGCGACTACTGACATGAACGGTCATGCAGTCACAAGTCCGCTTGTCAATGTTGGAGCGGCGTTCATCACCCTGTCATTGCGTACCTGGAACGGCGACTGTCGACGTCCTCTCGTTGCGAGTGCGCCGGACCTCTGTCGAAGGTCGTGCGCGACGGGGTGCGGAGTCGGGATCCGGACGGATCGGCTCGCGTCCCCGCCGCCTCGACCGGGGGAGGCCGGTGACTGCGCGCCACGTTGCCGCTGTTCTGGTTGACACGTCGTCGAAGGCCGGAAAGTGGCCGTCGAAACGGGCGCCGGCTGGGCGGATATTCCGGTAATTCGCTCGGCCGGGATTCAGGGTGGGTTGCCGCATGGGGAAACCTTGTGTCGATGAGTTTTGCCCATCCGGGGTTGCCGAGCCGACGATTTGGGTGGTGGTGGAGAATGGCGCGGGCGTAATCGGAAGCCCCAGGTCGCCGTAGGCGTACCCGTAGTGTGATCAAGGCTTGACGGGGAGCGTCCGGACCGCTAAACGACAGACATGGCGAACGTCAAGGCGCGGCTCCGTGCCGCAGTCTCCAACGTGGATCTCGGCATCGTGCTGCTCGTCGCCGCTGCCGTCAGTGTGCTCGATCTGCTCGATGTGCTCAAAGACGGACAATCGGACCAGCTGATTCTGCCGGTGCTGGCCCTGCTCGCGTTCGTCTGGATCAGGGACAGGAACAGGCAGGCCCGGGTGGCCGACCAGCTTGATACTGTCGCGCGTACGACCGACGGAATGTGGCGATTGCTGGCCAGCGGCGATTCGGTCAAGTCGCTCAACGGGGCGGCCATCACCCGGCTTCTTGAGGAGGCGCGGGCGGGCAGCGATATGTGGCTGTTCAAAGGGGGTACGGGCACGTTTATCCGGGCGGTGACGCTGCCCGAATGCGTTGAGCGGGCCAAGAGGAAGCGCAGCAAACTGCGTTTCCTGCTGGAATTAATCGATCCGACGGACGAACCTCTGTGCGCGGAGTACACCCAGCTGCACCTCAGTCTCGCCGACGACGGCGCCGAGGAGAAAGGGTGGACGTCTCTGGGCACGCGCAAGGACGTCTATTCGACGATCCTGGCCGCCTGCTGGTATCGGCAGCACAACAGCCAGGTGCTGGAGTTGCGGATCGGCCTGTCCCGGACGATCTCGCTGTTCCGCTGTGACCTCACCAAGCACAATCTGGTGATCACCCAGCGGGGTCCCGAGTTTCCCGGCCTCGCCATTCCGCAGAACAGCCCGCATTACAACCCGTGGTCCATCGAGCTGCACAACAGCCTCGACCAGACCAAACTGCTGGACGTGGCGAAGGCGCCGCAGCTGAGCGCCCGGCCGACCGTGGACGAGACACGTCAGCTGTTCGAGCGCCTGGGCATTCCGCTGACCGAGGAGTTCGAGGACTCTGATGTGGCGGACATCGCCAGGGGCGCGCTCAACCGCATCGACCCGTACGAGGGGCGGGTGCCGGTCGCCGCGCCGTCGGTCAACTGACCGCGCGGGAGGGCCGGGGACGGCGCGGTGGGCCTGGTTGCGGGGTAATGCTGTCAGGTCGGGGTGCGGGCAGTGGGCGATCAGTGGTCCGGGGGAGGGCGCGTGCGGGCGTGGTGGGCGTCGTGGTGGGCGTGCTCGCGGCCCGCGCGCTTGGTTGCGCACACCGGTCAGGGCCCGCCTGGTTGGCACAGGCCGTACCTGACGCGTGCGCTTCCACGCGGACGCCCTCCGGATCGGCGGTGAGCGGCTCCCTCCGATGAGAGAAGCGTGCAGCTCAACAAGGGTCGCCGGCGTCGACGGGGCCGAGTGATTCGTGGGTCGTGCCGCCCAGGGCGGCGAGGACGGCCTCTTCCACCGTGGTGTGCACGTGCAGGACGGTGTGCGCCCACGTGAGTTCCATGATCCGGGCCAGCTTCGGATCGGGGGCGGCCAGGTGCAGGCTGCCGCCGTGCTGGCGGGCGAAGGCGTGGGTGTTGAGCAGGACGCGCAGGCCCGCGCTGCCCAGGAACTGCGCCTCGCTGAGGTCGATCACCACGTGCTCGCCGGGCTGCCGCCTGCTGCCGCGGATATGACGATCGAGCTGGCCGGCGGTCGCGACGTCGACCTCGCCGGCCACCGAGATCACGCTCACGCCCGGCAATCTCTGAATGGCGAACGTCAGATCCGGCATGCGGTGCCCACCGATCGGAGTCCGGAGACGATGCACTGTTATGGCTTGCCCGTATCGCACCATATCCGGGCGCCCGCCTTTCGCCTAGACATCAGCACTTACTTCTTTCCGACCGGGGCCTCGCGCCCGGCACGCCCGAGGTGAGCAGGGGATTCATGGAACCCACACGATCCGTGCAAGACCGGCCCGGCACAGTGGAACGTACGGGACGAGTGATTGGCGGTCGGACATATTCAGCGCGCGGGAACGGACGGAAATACGAATATCCGCGACGCCGCGAATTTCGGTGTCGCTCTCCCCGAGTTTGACCGTGCTCGCCATGATCACGGATGCGCTCGCGGGCCGTTATCGCGGTCTGCCCCAGTCGTGGCGAAGGGCGGTTCAGGCACGGTCCGGCTGGCGGTCGAAGGAGGCGGTACGGCCGCTGGGAGCACCCGGCCATGCGGTGGTGCCGGACAGCGTCATGCCGTGCGTCCCCGTCGGTGACGTATCCGTCCAGGAGCAGATCGATCGCCTGCATGACATGCCGCCCGACCTCCTGCTCAAGGACCTGGAGCAGGCGTTCGGGCCGCTGCCCGCGCACTGGCGGGCCGCCGCCGACCGGCCCGACCGCTGGCTGCGCGGGTACGCGGGCGCGCTAGCCGACGTGTGGGCCGTCGCCGAGCCGCTGTGGAGCAGGGCGCGCCCGCTCCTTGACAGGGAGGTCGCGCGGGTGGGCGTCGCGAGCGTGCGCGGCGGGGCGGACGCGCTGCTCGGCTCGCTCGCCGGGCGGCTCGTCCGCGAAGAGAACGGCCTGGTCATCGAGGGGGTCGCGGCCGGGGTCCACGAGCTGGGGGACCGGTCGCTGGTGCTCGTGCCGATGCTGGCGGGCAAGGACGCGCTGATCGTCGGGCTGGACGACCCGGAGACCGTGTGGATCGCGTATCCGGTTCCCGCGGCCGGAAGGCTGTGGCGTACGGACTGCGACGACCTCTCGGAGCTGGTGGGACCCGTACGGGCGGAGCTGCTGCGTACGCTCGACCGGCCCATGACCATGACCACGCTGGCCGGCGGCATGAACATCCCGCCCAGCAGCCTGACGTTCCACTGTGACCGGCTGGTCGCGGCGCGACTCATCGCCCGTGAGCGCCGGGGCCGCGAGGTGTGGATCGACCGCACACCCCGGGCGGGGGCCCTCCTGGAGCTGTGCCTCCGCTGAATCCCCCAAGGAGAACGGGGGTGCACGTGATCCGGCGCGCCCCCGTTCAGCGAACTGCTGCTCAGCCGGCCTTGGTGAACTGGTTGAACAGCGGGCCGTCGAGCGTCCAGCCCGGCTCGTTGGCCAGGATCTTCTGGGTGTGCGATTCGATGGCGAGGCGCCACTTGTTGTTGTTCGACAGGCGGAAGATCTTCACCGTCTCACCGGCGGAGGCCGCGGCGGGCGCGTACCCGAGGATGCCCTCGTAGCGGAACTTGCCCGAGTTCACGAGCGACTCCCGCTCCGTGACGGAGCCGGTGACGATGTAGGAGGCCTTGCTCTCCCAGCGCAGCCGGTAGAGCGGCTTGCCGCCGGCGAAGGGGGCACGCGAGATGTAGTACATCGGGGTCTGGGTCAGCGACCAGCCGTGCTTGGTGATCGCGCTCTCCTTCTCCGCCTCGTTGCTGGTGTAGAAGAAGCCGCCATCCTTCGTCACCAGCTCGTAGACCTTCACCCGCTGCTCGGCGACGCTCTGCGCCGACGACGCCGTCGTGGCGGACGCCTGCGTGGCGATCCCGAAGGACAGCGTGGCGCCGAGCGCCACGGCGAGCCCGAGGCCGACGGGACGGGTCATGCGGCCGAACGATATAGCCATGAAGCTGTTTCCCTCCGTATGGATGGCAATGCCCGGCCAAGCTAACAGTGCGCTGTGTAACCGCCTTTTCCATTTCGAGTAACGTCTAAGGGTTACTCGGCCAGCCGTGCGCGCAGGCGGTCGGCGTCCGGGTGGTTGAGCTGCTCCAGCAGCTCCAGCGCGCGGCGGAACGTGTCGAGGGCGGCGGCGCGGTCGCCGGCGGCGTCGTACATCTCGCCGAGGTGGACGGTGGTGTCGGCCTCGTGCCAGCGGTCGCCGACCTCCTGGAACAGGCCGATGGAGCGCCGGTAGAGCTCGGCGGCCTCGGCGAAGCGGCCGAGGTGGTGGTAGGCGTAGGCGAGGCTGTCGCCCGCGCTGGCCTGGCCGTGCCGGTAACTCAGCTTCGCGTGCAGGTCCAGGGCCTCCTGGCAGTACGGGATGGCCTCCTCGTACTCGCCGAGCAGGACGAGCTGGTAGCCGATCGAGTTGAGGAACAAGGCCGCGCCCGCCTCGTTGCCCGCCTCGCGGTGGAGCGCGAGGGCCTGATGGAACTGTTCGAGGGCGGCGCGGGGCCGGTCCTGCTTCTGGTGGATGAAGCCGAGGCCCAGATGCGCACGGGTCCGGCCGTCACGGTCGCCCAGCTCGGTGAACAGGGCGATCGCCCGCTCCAGGTAGGCCCGCGCGTCGTCGAGCCGGCCGAGCCGGATGAGGGCGCGGCTGGCCCCGGCGTGGGACTGGGCCTCGCCGTACCGGTCCGCCTGCCGCCGGGCGACGGCGAGCGCGGCGCTGTGGGCGGCGAGCAGGTCGAGCCAGCGCCCCTGGCGGTCCAGGTAGTCGCTGAGCGTCCAGCCGATCTGCCACGCGCGGGTGCCGAGGCCGGTGTCGGCGGCGTGCCGGACGGCGGCCATGAGCGTGGGGTGCTCGGTGGCGAACCACTCCATCGCCTGGTCGTGGTCCGCCGGGTTCTCCGGGGACGTCCCCGGCTGGGGCTTGTCCGGGGTCAGCGGTTGCCGGCTGCGGTTGATGATCAGGGCCGCGGCGTGGGCCGTGTGCAGGTAGTGGTCGAGCAGGCGGCACGTCGCGGCCCGCCGCTGATCGGAGGAGGAGCTGGGGCCGTAGATGCCGGGGTCGGCGGGGGAGGCGGGGAGGTCCTGTTCGGCGGGGTCGGCGGGGGAGGCGGGGAGGTCCTGTTCGGCGGGGTCGGCGGGGGAGGCGGGGAGGTCCTGTTCGGCGGCGTAGGCGCGTAGGAGGTCGTGCATGGTGAACCGGTCGGCGACGTTCTCGGTGACGAGGTGCGCCCGTACGAGCTCCCCGAGCAGCGCCCGCACCTCACCACCCGTGAGCCCGGCCAGGCTGGCCGCCGCCGCGCCGCCGAGATCCGGGCCGAACGCGCTCCCCAGCAGCCTGAACAGGCGCGCGGCCGGCGGCGTGAGCGCCCGGTAGGACCAGGAGAAGACCGCGCGGAGGCTGGCCGTCTGCTCCCCGGCGTCCAGGAGGTCGAGCCGGGAGGAGTCCTCGCGCAGCTGCCCGGCGAGCACGGCCAGCGGGAAGCCGGGATGCATGCGGGCGCGGGCCGCGACGATGCCCAGCGCCAGCGGCAGTCCGCCGCAGCGGTCGAGCAGGTCGGCCACCGCGTCCGGCTCGGCCCGCACCCGCTTCTCGCCCAGCAGGCCGGTGATCGCCTGGCGGGCCTCTTCCGGGTCGAAGGCGTCGAGCGGGATGGGCCGGGCGCCGTGGCCGGTGATGAGGCCGGGCAGCTGACGGCGGCTGGTGACCAGCACCGCGCAGGACGGGCTGCCGGGCAGCAGCGGGGTCACCTGGTCGGTGTCGCGGGCGTTGTCGAGCACGATCAGCATCCGCTTGCCCGCCACCAGGCTGCGGTAGAACGCGGCCTGCGCCTCCAGGCCGACGGGCACCGCGGCGGCGTCCACGCCCAGGGCGTCGAGGAAGCCGCGCACCGCCGTCTCGGGCGGCATGGGCGCGTCGGAGGGGTCGAAGCCGCGCAGGTTCACGTACAGCTGGCCGTCGGGGAAGCGGGGCAGGTTGCCGTGCGCCCAGTGCAGGGCGAGCCAGGTCTTGCCGACGCCGCCCGTGCCGCCGATGGCGGAGATCACCACCGTGTTCCCGGACGCGGCCATGATCCGGTCGAGGGCGGCCAGCTCGCGCGAGCGCCCCGCGAACGACGGCGGCGGCGGCGGGAGCTGACGGGGCACCGGAACGGAGCGCGGGGTGAGCGTGGTCTCGGCGGTGAGCATCCGCAGGTGCAGCCGCCGCAGGTCGGGGCCGGGATCGGCGCCCAGCTCGTCGGCCAGCCGGCGGCGGGTCCGCTCGTAGCGGTCGAGCGCCTCGGCCTGGCGGCCGTTGCGGTAGAGGGCGAGGATGAGCTGCCCGACGAGGCGCTCGTCGAGCGGGTGGCGATCGGCCAGTACGGCCAGCTCGGGCAGCAGCCCGGCGTGCCGGCCCAGCCGGAGCTGGACGTCGTGGTGGTCGAGCCGGGCGGACAGGCGTTCGGTCTGGAGCGTGTGGCGCAGGGCCGCCAGCCACGGGGTGTCCAGGTCGGCGAACGGCTCCCCGCGCCACAGGCTGAGCGCGACCCCGTACAGTCGGGCGGCCTCCCGGTCGTCGCTCGCCCGCGCCCGGGCCAGCAGCGCGCGGAAGCGGTGGAGGTCCACCGCCTCCTCCCGCACCCGCAGGAGGTAGCCGGCGGCGCTGCGGTGGATGCCGTCGGAGGGGGACAGGACGGAACGCAGGCGGGACAGGTAGCTGTGCAGCGTGCCCGCGGCCCGTTGCGGCGGGGCGTCGCCCCAGACGCGGTCGGTCAGCTGGTCGAGGGAGACGGGATGGTTGGCGTCGACGAGGAGGGCCGCCAGCACGCAGCGTTGCCGCGCGGGCCCGAGGTTGATCGGCCGGCCGTCCGCCCACGCGCTGACCTCGCCCAGGATCCCGAACTCGACCCCCACGGGACTCATCCTAGGGCGCGGCCGTCACCGCGAGCCGTCACCGCGGGCCGTCACCGAGGCAGGAGCGGTTTGGACAGCTCGAACACCCCGCCGATCCCCCTGGCGGGGATGTCGAAGACGACGGCGGCCAGGTCCTTGGCGGGGATCACGTGGGTGCCGGTGGCGCCCCGGCGCGCGTTCGGGTCCCAGACGGTGATCGTGCCCTTCGCGGTGTCGTAGCCGTAGGCGACGATGGCGTGGCCGAAGTCGCGCTTCTTCCTGCTCCAGGGCAGCCGGTTGCCGAGGACCGCGACGATCGTGGGCTTCCCGAGCACGCCGACCGCCTGGGAGACCTGCACCATCAGCGCGGCGGGGTCGTCCTTCGCGTACGTGAGCCGGAACTGGTAGCCCTCCGGCCTGACGTACGCGTTGAGCACGGCCAGCGTGTTCTCCCGCTTGGTCGAGCGGGCCTCGGCACTCGTCTTCATCTCCCCGGCCAGCTGGTCCTGGCCGCGCCTGACGCCGAACGCGCGCAGCACGATCGCGCTGGACGCCGGGGCGCAGTAGTAGCTGGTCCGCTGCGCCTGCCCCTTGATCCCCACCGAGACCGCGGCGGGCACCGCGAGCCGCACCCTGACCGGGGGCAGCGCGGTCGCGGACCCGGCGACGAGCGGCGCGGCCGCCGCGGGTGGGGTGGCGATGGGCAGGACACAGGCGGCGAGGGCGGCGCCGAGGACGAGTCTTGCGGAACGCACGCGGTCTCTCTCCGTGTTGCAGGCGATACGGAAGTGACCAAAATACACACTTCAGCGGCTCAGTTGTTCGTTCATGATGAGGAACGCCCCCAGCCCGTGGAAGTCGTTGACCGGCCGGGCACGCCCGAAGTAGTAGGCGAGCGAGTCGCTGGCGTTGGTGCCCTCGCTGACGCCCACGAGGTTGGTCCGCCCGTCGGAGCCGAGCGACACCTGGGAGAGCACTCCCTGGTAGCCGCGTTCGGCGTTCGCGCGGTAGGAGGCGTCCACGTACCCGCGCTCGACCGCCCGCGAGATCGTGTACGTGTACATCGCCGAGCACGACGTCTCCGTCCAGTTCGACGGGTTCGACGGCTCGGTGACCACCTGCCACCAGCGGCCCGTGGCCGGGTCCTGCCAGCGGGCGTACGCGGGCACGAGCTCGCGCAGGATGTCGATGAGCGCCGCCCGGCGCGGATGGTCGGCCGGGATCAGCTCGAGGATGTCGGTCACGGCCATCCCGAACCAGCCCATCGCCCGGCACCAGGAGATCCCGTTCGTGTTGCCCAGGGAGGGTTTGACCCAGGACGCGGTGGGGCCGCCCGGCTCGTCGTAGGCGTGGTACAGCAGCCCGGCGGCCTGGCCCGACGTGCGGCGCAGGTGGCTCCAGTAGATCTCGAGCTGCTTGGCCGGCTCGGCGCTGGTGAAGGAGTCGGCCGCCACCCAGGCGCCGTACCGGGCGAGGAACGGATCGGCCATGTAGACGCCGTCACCCCAGAGCTGGCCCTCGCGGGAGGTGGAGGTGGAGTGCCACCAGCCGCCGTCGGAGGTGCGCGGGTACGTGTTCAGCCGGGTTCTGATCTTGGCCGCGGCCGTGCGGTAGCGGGCCTGCCCGGTCTCCCGGTAGAGGGCGAGCAGGACGTTGCCGGCCTGCATGCTGTCGAGGTTGCCGAAGGTCTGGGAGATGCCGCCGGAGGAGTCCACGAACCGGTCGGCCCAGTCCTTGATGTACTGCAGGTAGCGGGGCTCGCCCGTGCGCTGGTAGACGAGGTACTGGCCCCAGAGGTAGAGGCCCTGCGGGTAGCTCCAGCCGCCGAGCGTGCCGGGGGAGAAGCGGGCCATCGTCGAGTCGACCATCGCCCGGGACCAGTCGGTGCCCGTCGAGGAGGGGTCCACGCTCAGCGAGTCGAGGTTCGGGCCGCCGTTGGCGGTGGTGGCCGTGGCCTTGACCGCGTTCGCGCCGGCTGTCAGCGTGACTCGTACGGTGACGGTCCGCCAGGTGGTCCAGGAGCCGGTGCCGGGGAAGGACAGGGTGGTGCCGGTGCCGCCGGCGGTGACGGTCATCGGGCGGTCGGCGGCCGTCCCGTTGGCGTAGCGGAGGGAGAGTGTGACCGGGCCGGGGTCCGCCGCCTGGATGGTCCACTCGACGGAGGAGCCGGTGACGTTCTCGAGGTTGACGAATCCCGAGCCGGTGAACCCGGCGTGGTTCGACTCCACGACCCCCTGCGAGATCGTCCCGTTCTCGGCCTCGTAGAGGGTGGCCGCCGCGGCCGAGCTGACGGCAACCGGTTGCAGAAATAACAGGCCGCCGAGTGCCGTGGCGGTGATTGCGCGAAGACGTCCCATGTATCACTCCGGGTCTGACGAGCTGTGATGCCGTGCCGCCGGTGCGGTCCTGCACGATCGGAGGCCCATGGCTCCGATCTCCTTGCGCACTTCAGGGATACATCCCGGCGTGGTGCCCTGTCTACCGGTCAATGTCATCCGATGTATCGATGCGACAAAGTTAGGAAACTTTCCTAAGCAATGGACCGTTCCAACTATTGACGAGGCTGACGGTTTATGGCAAACGTTTGGAAAGCTCCCCTCTCTTACACCAGGCATCACTCTCAGCCAGGAGCGCCCGATGAACTTCAGCAAGTCCCGGGCCTGCGTCATCGCCTGCTTACTCGCCCTGGGAATGGCCACGGCCCTCCCGGCGGACGCGGCACCCACCCGGTACGAAGCCGAGAACGCGACGATCTCCCAAGGCGTCGTCGAGTCCAACCACGCCGGCTACTCCGGCACCGGTTTCGTCAACGGGGACAACGTCGCCGGCTCTTACACACAATGGACGATCAACGCGCCCGCCGCGGGCACGGCCACGCTGGCCTTCCGCTACGCCAACGGCACCGGCGCCGACCGCCCCAGCGACATCGCGGTCAACGGCACGACCGTCGCCGCCGCCCGGTCCTTCCCCGCCACCGGCGCCTGGACCACCTGGGCCACGATCACGCTGACCGCCCAGGTCACCGCGGGCACGAACACGATCAGGGCCACCGCCACCGGTGCGGGCGGCAACCCGAACTGGGACTACCTCGACGCCGAGGTCCAGTCCTCGAACTTCACCGACTACCAGGCCGAGTCCGGGACGATCTCGCAGGGCGTCGTCGAGTCGAACCACGCCGGATTCACCGGCTCCGGGTTCGTCAACTACGACAACGTCACCGGCTCCTACGTCGAGTTCGCCGTCAGCGCGGCCGCCGCCGGCACCCAGAGCCTGACCTTCCGCTTCGCCAACGGCACCACCACCGACCGGCCGATGACCATCGCCGTCAACGGCACCGCGGTCGCCACCGCCCGGTCCTTCCCCGGCACCGGCGCCTGGACGACCTGGCAGGAGATCAGCGTGAACGCGCCGCTCAACGCGGGCGGCAACACGGTCAGGGCCACGGCCACCACGGACAACGGCGGCCCGAACCTCGACCGGCTGCGGGTCACCGGCCCCGGCGACACCGAGAAGCCGACCTCGCCGGGCCAGCCGACGTGCTCCGACATCACGCACAACGCCCTGACCCTGGACTGGCCGCCGTCCACCGACAACATCGGCGTGGTGGCCTACGACATCTACCACCAGGGCCAGCAGATCGCGACCGCGACCGCGCCGCCGTACCGGCTGACCGGGCTCAACCCGAACTTCTCCTACCAGCTGTCGGTCTTCGCCCGCGACGCCTCGGGCAACGTGTCGCTGAGCAGCCCCGAGGCGAACTGCCAGACGCTGCCCGCGCCCGCCGACAACCCGCCCTCGCAGCCGGGGCAGCCCACCGTCAGCGGCGTTCAGTCCGCCTCCGCCACCGTGACCTGGGGCGCCTCCACCGACGACAACGGCGTGCGGGCCTACCTCGTGCGTGACAACGCCACCAACGCCGTGCTCGCCACGGTGACCGGCACCCCGCCCGCCACGACGGCCAGTGTGCCGCTCGAATGCGCGCACACGTACCAGGTGCACGTGGTCGCGCGTGACAGCGCCAACCAGCTCTCCACGCCGAGCGCGCCGTCCGCGTCGTTCACCACCGGGACCTGCGGCACCGTGCCGCAGACGCCGACCAGCATCGCCGGCGGCTGGGACGTGCCGTGGGACATCTCCTGGGCGCCCGACGGCACGTACGCGCTGGTGACCGAGCGCGACACGTTCAAGGTCTTCAAGATCACCCCGTCGGGCACCAAGACGCAGGTCGGCACCGTGCCCAACGTGCAGACCACCGACGGCGAGGGCGGCCTGATGGGCCTGGACTTCTCGCCCACCTGGAACGGCACGAGCGACCAGGAGGTGTTCTTCATGCACACCGCCTCCGAGGGCAACCGGGTCGTGAAGATGAACTTCAACGGCACCGCGCTCAGCGGCTACGCCACCATCCTCCAGGGCATCGACAAGAACCGGTACCACAACGGCGGGCGCATCAGGTTCGGCCCCGACGGCTACCTGTACGTCACCACCGGCGACGCGCAGCAGTCGAGCAACGCCCCCGACCTCGACTCGCTCAACGGCAAGATCCTGCGCATCACCAAGACCGGCGCCGCCGCGCCCGGCAACCCGTTCGGCACCCGCGTCTACAGCTACGGCCACCGCAACCCGCAGGGCCTGGCCTGGGACTCGGCCGGCCGGCTGTGGGAGTCGGAGCTGGGCAACTCCTCGCGTGACGAGCTCAACCTCATCCAGCCGGGCAAGAACTACGGCTGGCCCACCTGCGAGGGCACCTGCAGCACGTCCGGCATGACGAACCCGAAGTACACCTGGAGCGTCTCCGAGGCCTCGCCGAGCGGCATCGCCATCGTCAACAACACGGTGTTCATGGCGGCGCTGCGCGGCCAGCGGCTGTGGCGCATCGTGCTGAACGGCGAGAACGTCTCGACGGTCAACTCGTACTTCAACGGCACCTACGGCAGGCTCCGCGCGGTCGAGAAGGTGCCCGGCGCCAACGCCATCTGGTTCGGCTCCACCAACTCCGACAACAACGGCGACGGCTCGGCCGACACCATCCGCCGCTCCAACATCCAGTAGTCACCCCCCTCATCGCCGGCGGCCGCGCCATCGCGCGGTCGCCGGATCCACCCCCCGGAGCCTCCGATGCATCCCTCCAGAAGGGCCGTGCTCAAAGGAGCGCTGCTCGTCCCCGTGCAGGCGGGCGCCGTGCTGCCGCCGGCGCCCGCCACGGCCCAGCCGCTCGACTCCCCGTGGGACCAGGTGCCCGCGATCCTGGCCAGGATCGTGCCGCCGACTTTCCCCGACCGCACGTTCCCGATCACCGATTACGGTGCCAAGCCGGACAACTCCACCGACTGCACGGCCGCCTTCCGCTCCGCCATCGCAGCCTGCAACGCCGCGGGCGGCGGCACGGTGCTCGTGCCCGGCACCGGCAAGTTCCGCACCGGCAAGATCCACCTGCTGTCCGGCGTGCGACTGCACGTCGAGGCGGGCGGCACCATCCGGTTCAGATCGGACGCGGGCTCGTACCTGCCGACGGTGTTCACCCGCTGGCAGGGGATCGAGTGCTTCAACTACTCGCCCTTCATCTACGCCAGGAACCAGACCGACATCGCCCTGACCGGCACCGGCACGATCGACGGGAACGCGGCGGCCGGCCCCTGGTTCGGCTTCGACGACCAGCGCGGCCCGGACTGGGACCGGTTGCAGCAGCAGGCCGTGGACGGCGTGCCGGTGGAGCAGCGGCAGTTCGGCGACGGCCACTTCCTCAAGCCGAACATGATCCAGTTCTACGGCTGCCGGAACATCCTCGTCGAGGACCTGGACATCAGGAACCCCGCGATGTGGACCATCCACCCCGTCTTATCCCGAAATATCACGGTTAGGCGGGTCAAAATCTATAGCCGGGGCGCGATGGTGGACGGCGTCGACCCCGAATCCTCCTCCGACGTGCTCATCGAGGGCTGCACGTTCGACACCGGCGACGACGGCACCGTCATCAAGTCGGGCCGCGACACCGACGGCCGCCGCGTGGGCGTGCCGTCCACCGACATCGTCATCCGCGACAACACCTACTACGGCCGCTGGGGCGCGATCACGGTCGGCAGCGAGATGTCCGGCGGCGTCCGCAACGTCTTCGCCGAGAACAACCGCATCCTCGCCGGCTCCAGCTACCACTCGTTCTACGCCCTCTACCTGAAGACCAACAACCGGCGCGGCGGGACGGTGGACGGCGTGCACGTCCGCAACCTGACGGGCGGCCCGTGCGACCGGGGCGGCTTCTACATCGACATGAACTACAGCCTGACCGGCCCCGGCAACGGCCCGATCGTCAACCCGGTCATCCAGAACATCACCGTGGACGGCCTGAACATCGCCGGCTCGCCGTTCGCGATCAAGCTGTCGGGCTCCGCCGCCAGCCACATCCGGAACGTCACGATCGCCAACAGCACCTTCACCCAGATCGACACCCCCGCCCCCCAGCTCTCCAACGCCGACAACGTCGTGCTGCGCGACGTCCGCATCAACGGCGTCCTGTACGGGGGCTCGTCGCCGGGCAACCGGTACGAGGCCGAGAACGCGACGATCTCGCAGGGCGTGGTCGAGTCGAACCACGCCGGCTTCTCCGGCACCGGGTTCGTCAACTACGACAACGTGGCCGGCTCGTACGTCGAGTTCGCCGTGAACGCCGCCGCGGCGGGGACGGCGACGCTCACCCTCCGCTACGCCAACGGCACCACGGCCAACCGGGCGATGGACATCGCGGTCAACGGCACGGTCGTGGCGGCGGCCAAACCCTTCAACGGCACGGGCGCCTGGACCACCTGGCAGTCCACGACGGTCTCCGCCCAGCTGGCCGCCGGCGCCAACACCGTCAGGGCGACCGCCACCACCGCGAACGGCGGCCCCAACCTCGACTACCTGGAGGTCCAATGAGCGTGACCCGTCGCCAGCTCGGGGCCCTGGTGGGGGCCGCGTTCCTCGCCCCCGCCCTGCCCGCCAGGCCGGCCTCGGCCGGCACCTTGACCGTCGCCCCCGCCTGGAAGCTCATGTGGGCGCCCGATCCGGCCGCCGTCGGGCTGGGCGCGTTCGAGACGATCGAGGACGACCGCGCCGACTCGCATCCGGCCGGGCAGCCCCACATCTACGCCGAGGGCAACGCCTTCCGCTTCAACATGCACACCGCCGACCGCGACACGTCGACGGACCGGCAGCGCCAGGAGGTCACCGGCAACCGGAACCCGGACGGCTACCTGCGCTGGCTGATGGGGGAGACCTGGCGGGTCACGTACTCGATGTACATCCCGAGCTCGCTGAAGGCGACGACGACCTTCACCCACATCAGCCAGACGAAGATGCCGGGCACCGGCACCAGCCCGATCACCGTCACCTCGCTGCGCCGCGTGAACGGCGTGCAGACCATCGAACACAAGATCTTCGAGTCCGACACCCTGGTGGGGCGCACCGAGCTCGAGCCGCTGCACGACAAGTGGATCGACGCCGAGTACGAGATCAAGATCGGCGACGGCGGCTCGGGCTCGGTGCGGTGGGTCCTGCGCAGCGGCGGCGCCACGCTCGTGGACGCCACCAAGACCGGCGACACCTTCCTCGGCGACCGGGTCCGCCCCAAGTGGGGCATCTACCGCTCGCTCGGCGACACCTCCGGCTCGCTGCAGAACTGCTACCTGCTGCTGCGCGACATGCGCGCGTACAAGCAGGTGCAGGCCACCGCCGCCCGGCTGGAGGCGGAGAACGCGACGATCTCGCAGGGCGTCGTCGAGTCGAACCACGCGGGGTTCTCCGGCACCGGGTTCGTCAACACCGACAACGCCGCGGGCGCCTACGTGGAGTGGCGGCACACCGCCGCCGCGGCCGGTCCCGCCACGCTGACCGTCCGGTACGCCAACGGCACGGGCGCCGACCGCCCCGCGGACCTGGCCGTCAACGGCCGGGTCGTGGCCTCCGGCCTGTCCTTCCCCGGCACCGGCGCCTGGACCACGTGGGCGTCCCGGAGCGTGGTGGCCGACCTCGCCGCCGGGGCCAACACCGTCCGCCTCACCGCCGCCACGGCGGGCGGCTGCCCGAACCTCGACTACCTGGAGGTGGTCCAGTGACGATCTCCCGGCGCGACCTGATCAAAGCGGGCGGCGTCCTCCTCGTCGGCACCGGCACCACGGGCGGGCCCGCGTACGCCGAGTCCGTCGCCCCGGGTGCGGCGGGCTCGGTCCCCACAGCAACCACGGCGGCGTCGCCGTGGGACCGGGTGCCCGAGATCCTCGCCAGGATCGTCCCGCCGACCTTCCCCGACCGCACGTTCACGATCACCGACTACGGCGCCAAGCCGGACAACTCCACCGACTGCACGGCCGCGTTCCGCGACGCCATCGCCGCGTGCAACGCGGCGGGCGGCGGCCGCGTGGTGGTGCCGTCAGGAACGTTCCGCACCGGCAAGATCCACCTGCTCTCGAACGTCAACCTCCAGGTGAACGGCACCATCAGGTTCCGCACGGACCCCGGCTCCTACCTGCCGACGGTGCTCACCCGCTGGGAGGGCATCGAGTGCTACAACTACTCGCCCTTCATCTACGCCAACGGCCAGACCAACGTCGCCATCACGGGCACGGGCACGATCGACGGCAACGCGCCCGCCGGTGACTGGTCGTCGTGGGGGAGCGGCGGCGCGGACCGCGACCAGCTCCGGTCCTGGGGCGCGGACGACCACCCGGTGGCGCAGCGCCAGTTCGGCAGCGGCCACAAGCTGCGGCCCAACATGATCGGCCTCTACAACTGCACGGCGGTGCTCGTCGAAGGCGTCAACCTGCGCAACCCGGCCATGTGGACCCTGCACCCGGTCTACTGCACCAACGTCACCGTCCGGAACGTCACCTTCTACTCCACCAACTCCCAGGGTGACGGCTGCGACCCCGACTCCTGCACCGACGTGCTGATCACCGGCTGCAAGTTCGACACCAACGACGACTGCGTCCCCATCAAGTCGGGCCGCGACCGCGACGGCCGCCGGGTGAACCGCCCCTCGCAGAACATCGTGATCCAGAACTGCAAGTTCAGCGGCCGGTGGGGCGGCGTGACCATCGGCAGCGAGATGTCCGGCGGGGTCCGCGACGTGTTCGCCGAGGACTGCGAGTGCAACGCGCCCGACTTCCCCGGCCGCTACCCGGTCAAGTACGCCCTCTACGTCAAGACCAGCTTCAACCGCGGCGGCTTCGTGGACGGCGTGCACCTGCGCCGCATCACCGGCCACGACCTGGAGCGCAGCGCCCTGTACGTCACGCTCAACTACGAGACCTCGGGCTCCCTGCCGCCGGTCGTGCAGAACTTCACCGCCGACGGCCTCACGATCGACGGCGCGGCGCAGGCGTACGACCTGGACGGCCGCCCCACCGACCACATCAAGAACGTCACGATCTCCAACAGCACGTTCACCGGGATCACGACGGCCACGCCGACCGCGTCGAACGTCGACAACCTCGTGCTGTCCCGGGTGAGCGTCAACGGCAAGGACATCTCCAACACCCAGCCGCCGGCCGGGACGCGGTACGAGGCCGAGGACGCCGTGATCTTCCAGGGCGCCGCCGAGTCGAACCACGCCGGCTACTCCGGCACCGGCTTCGTCAACACCGACAACGTGGCCGGCGCCTACGTCGAGTTCGCGGTGAGCGCGGCGGCGGCCGGCAGCAGGTCCCTCACGATCAGGTACGCCAACGGCACGAGCACCAACCGGCCGTTCGCGGTCACCGTCAACGGCACCGCCGCCGGATCCGCCGTGAACGCCCCCGGCACCGGCGCCTGGACCACCTGGGTGTCCGCCTCCGTCACCGTGCCCCTCGTCCCCGGCACCAACGCCGTCCGGCTCACCGCCACCACCGCCGGCGGCCTGCCCAATCTCGACTATGTGGAGCTCCAGCCATGAAACCGCTCGCCCGAGCCCTGCTGGTATGCGCCCTCGCCCTGCTCGGAGCCGCCCCCCTCCCGGTGAGCCCGGCGCACGCGCTCGCCGAGTTCAACGTGCGCGACTACGGCGCCACCGGCAACGGCTCGACCAACGACGACGACGCCATCGACCGCGCCATCAACGCCGCGAGCGCGGCACCCGGCGGAACCGTCGTCTTTCCCTCCGGCCGCTACCGGGCCCGCACCATCCACCTGAAGTCCAACGTCACGCTCAGGCTCGACTCCGGCGCCACCCTCCTGGCCGCGAGCAGCGGCATGGACGCCGCCGAGTCCAACCCCAACGACGACTACCAGGACTACGGCCACAGCCACTTCCACAACTCGCTCATGTGGGGCAGCGGCATCACCGACTTCCACATCACCGGCACCGGCACGATCGACGGCGACGGCAACCTCATCACCGGCAACCCGTCCTCCGGCCAGGCCGACAAGGCGCTGACCCTCACCGAGTGCTCGAACGTCAGCCTCGAAGGCGTCACGTTCCGGCGCGGCGGCCACTTCGCCGCCCTGATCAACGGCTGCCACGACATCACGATCGACAACCTCAAGACGATCAACTCCAGCAGCGGCGTGCGCGACGGCATCAACCTGATCAACAGCTGGAACGTCACCGTCACCAACAGCCGCATCGAGGCCAGTGACGACGCCCTGGTGTTCAAGAGCGACTACGCGCTCGGCCACACCTACACCAGCCAGAACGTCCGCGTGCGCGACACCACCGTCTATTCACACGAGAACAACGCGCTCCAGTTCGGGTCGGAGACCTGCGGGAGCTTCCGCGACTTCCGGTTCGAGAACATCACCGTGCTGGGCGCGGGCAAGGCCGGCATCGGCATCGTGTCCATGGACGGCGCGATCATCGAGGACGTCCACTACGACAACGTGACGCTCACCAAGACCACGTCGCCGTTCTTCTTCAAGATCGGTGAGCGGAAGCGCTGCCCCGGCTCGCCCCCCGCCGGACGGATCCGGAACATCACGATCTCCAACGTGACCGGGACCAACCTGACCGCGCCCGTCGTCACCGGCACCGTGGGCGCCTCCGACTACACCAGTACGCTGACCGGCACGCCGTCCGTGGACCTCGGCCCCGGCATCACGTTCCAGAACGTCGACCTCACCGTCCCCGGCGGCCACCCCGCCTCGGAGGCCACCCGGGTGCCCGGCGAGTTCCTCACCACCTACCCGCCGCGCGACTACGGCGCGCGCCCCTCGTACGGCTACTGGATCAGGCACGCCACCGGCATCACGCTCAACGGCGAGACCCGGTTCGACGACAACGACAACCGGCCCTACGCGATCGCCGACGACGCCTCCGACGTGCAGGTGAACGGCGTCGTCGCCCAGCGCGGCAGCGGCAGTGCCTACGACGTCGGGTTCAGCGGCGTCAGCGGCTACGCCGTGCGCGACAGCGCCGACACCTCCGGCGGCGCGCTGCGCGTGCGCGCCACCAACTCCACACCCGTCCCCGGCACCCCCGACAGCCTGTACGCCGAGGCGGAGGCGGGCACGGTCACCGCCCCCATGCAGACGGCCGCCGACCAGGCCGCGTCCGGCGGCTCGTACGTGACCGTCGCCGCCGGCAACAACAGCAAGTCCAGCGCGCCCTCCACCGGCTGGACCACGATCCCGTTCACGGTCGAGCACGACGGCACGTTCGCCGTCTGGGCCCGCGTGATCGCCGCCAACGACGGCGACGACTCGTTCTGGGTGCGCTCGGGCACCGGCTCGTGGACGAACTGGAACAACATCCCGATCGGCACCTCCTGGCACTGGGCCAAGCTGCCCGTCACGTACGACCTGGCGGCCGGAGCGCGCACGATCACCTTCGCCTACCGCGAGGACGGCGCCCGCCTCGACCGGGTCGCCATCTCCAGCGACCCCGCGTTCACTCCCGGATCCTAGGAGAGCACCATGAGACGCACGGCGACGCTCGCCGTTTTAGCGCTCCTGCTCGGCCTGCTCACCGCCCTCCCGGCGCGGGCCGACCTGCAACACCCGCGCCAGGCGTTCCTGCGCAACTCGATCGCCGGCCTCTTCCTGCACTGGGGCGAGCGAACCTCGCCGCAGCACACCAGTTGCAGCGCGTGGGAGGCCGACGTCACCAACGGCGGCTGGAGCGCCTCCTACTGGGTGAACGAGGCCAAGAAGCTGCACGCCCAGTACATCGTGCTGGCCACCTTCCACAGCCGGCTCGGCTACGCCCGGCCGTACCCGTCGGCGATCCCGGGCTCCTGCCGCACCACGCGGGACTTCCTCGGCGAGCTGATCGACGCCGCCGACGCGCAGGGCCTGAAGGTCATCCACTACATGACCGACGACCCGCAGTGGCACAACGAGGGCCTGTCGTCGGGGTCGTGGCTCAACTCCTCGGCCTTCTCCAGCTACGTCGGCCACGACGTGGACCTGACCACCCGGGACGGGTTCGGCGAGTTCAGCTACCTGCAGTTCTTCGAGCAGATGCAGCGCTATCCCAAGCTCGCCGGGTTCTGGATCGACAACGACAACGCCTACTGGGAGCGCAACGACCTCTACGCCAAGATCTACCAGCAGCGCCCCGACATGACGATCTCGAACAACAACGAAGACACGCCGATCATGGACATGATCAGCAACGAGCAGAAGACCGGTATGACGCCGTCGTACGACTACCCGCAGGCGGTCTACACGGCGCTGCCGCGGCTGATCGAGGCCGACTTCAAGCTGCCCACCGGCGGCCCCTGGTGGTACGGCGGCTCCGACCAGGCCGTGGACCGCAAGCTCACGCTCGGCCGGCTCATCACGAACGCGGGGTCGTCGATCAAGGCGCTGATGGCCGAGACCGCCATGGTCAACGGCAAGTTCCCCGCCCAGCAGGTCAGCTTCAACAACTTCGCGAACACGTACCTGGAGGAGATCTGGGAGTCGCTCGGCGGCACGGAAGGCGGCGGCTACATGTTCGGCGGGCTCAAGCCGGGCTTCTGGAACAACGGCGCGCACGGCGTGACCACCGTCGCCAAGGACGACCCCAACCGGCACTACATCCACGTGATCACGCCGCCGTCCGGCAGCACGCTGTCGCTGCGCGACAACGGCTACCGGGTCGGCTCGGTGACGAACCTGCGCACGGGCGCGCCGGTCGCGTTCACGCAGTCGGGCGGCACGCTGACGCTCAGCGGGATCTCCGGCTGGGATCAGTACGACACCGTCTTCAAGGTCGTCACCAGCGGCCGTCAGGGCATCTACACCGGCGTCACGCTGTCGGCGAGCTCGTCCACCAGCGGCCACGGCGCGGCGGCGGCGGGTGACGGGAACTACCTGACCTACTGGGACAGCGACGCCGCCGAGCCCGCGCGGCTCACCTTCGACCTGGGGTCCGCCAAGCCCGTCCAGTATCTGGCGTTCAACCAGCGGGAGGACTCCACCGTCTACCCGTCGTCCGGGTCGGCGCGGATCTCCGGCTACCAGGTGCACGTCAGCAACGACGGCTCGACCTGGGGGAGCGCGGTCAAGACCGGGACCGTGCCGAACGCCCGCGGCGTCCAGTTCATCGACCTGAACGGGGTCACCGCCCGCTACGTCCGGCTCTCCAAGACCGGGCACCACGGCGTCGCCCGCTGGCGGGTGGACGAGGCGTGGGTCGGCGGCCAGTACGCGGGCGGCGGCGGCTCCACCGGCACCCGCTACGAGGCCGAGAACGCGACGATCTCGCAGGGCGTCGTCGAGTCCAACCACGCGGGCTACTCCGGCACCGGCTTCGTCAACGGTGACAACGTCACCGGCTCCTCCACCGAGTGGACGATCAACGCGCCCGCGGCCGGAACCGCCACGATCGCGCTGCGCTACGCCAACGGGACGACGACCAGCCGCCCGGCGGCCGTCACCGTGAACGGCGGCGCCGCCCAGAACCGCGACTACCCCGGCACCGGCGCCTGGACCACCTGGGCGACCGACACGTTCACCGTCCCGCTCAACGCCGGGGCCAACACGCTGCGGGTCACCGCGACGACCGACGGCGGCAACCCGAACCTCGACTGCATCGACGTCACGACGGGAGGCGCCTCATGAAAGCGGCGCTCATGAAAGCGGGGCTCACGGCGCTGGCGGTGGCCGCCACGTGCCTGACCCTGCCCGCGGCACCGGCCGCCGCCTCGGACAACGGGCTGTCGATCAGGCCCGCGATGGGCTGGAGCAGCTGGAGCTTCGTCCGCCGCTGGCCCGACGAGACCAAGATGAAGGCCCAGGCGGACGCGCTGGTCAGCAGCGGGCTGGCCGACAAGGGTTACGTCTACGTCAACCTCGACGACTTCTACCAGAAGTGCGACTCCAACGGTTTCGTCGTCGACGGCTACGGCCGCTGGGCGGTCGACACCGCCAAGTTCCCGTCCGGGATCAAGGCGCTGGCCGACTACGTGCACGCCAAGGGGCTGAAGTTCGGCTTCTACGTCACCCCGGGCATCGCGAAGAACGCCGTCACGGCCAACAAGCCGATCGAGGGCACGTCGTACCACGCGCAGGACATCGCGGACACCTCGCAGACCCACAAGAACTACAACTGCAAGAACATGTACCGGCTCAAGTACTCCCACCCGGGCGCGCAGGCGTTCATCAACTCGTGGGCCGACCAGATGGCCTCGTGGGGCGTGGACTACCTCAAGATCGACGGCGCGGACGCGTCCACGGTCGCGGATGTGGAGGCGTGGGACAAGGCGCTGCGCCAGACCGGCCGGCCGATCAACTTCGCGCTCTCCAACAACCTGCCGATCGCCCAGGCCACCACCTGGAAGCGGCTGGCCAACAGCTGGCGCACCCAGGGCGACGTCGAGTGCTACTGCGGGTCCGGCCCGAACGGCAGTGGCTACCCGCTCACCGACTGGTCCCACGTCGTCAGCCGGTTCAACTCGGCCGCCTCCTGGCAGCAGTACGCCGGTCCGGGCGGCTGGAACGACTACGACTCGCTGCAGATCGGCAACGGCGACCAGGTCGGGCTCACCGCCGACCAGCGCCGCTCGCACATGACGCACTGGGCGATGGCCGCCAGCCCGCTGCTGCTCGGCACCGACCTGACCGCGCTCACCTCCGTCGACCTGGCGATGCTGAAGAACGACCGGCTCATCGCGGTCAACCAGGACGGCGTGGCCGCCCAGCGCGTCGTCAACAGCGGCGTCAACCAGGTGTGGCGCAAGCGGGAGGCCAACGGCGACTACATCGTCGCGCTCTACAACACCGGCACGTCGGGCAACTCCACGGTGAGCGTCACCTGGGCGCAGGCCGGCTTCACCGGCCCGGCCGCCGTCACGAACCTGTGGTCGGGCGCCTCCGAGGGCACCGTCGCCTCCTCCTACAGCGCCACCCTGCGCCCCGGGGAGACCCGCCTCATCCGCGCCCGGCCGGCCGCCGCCGCGACCCGTTACGAGGCCGAGAACGCGACGATCTCCCAGGGTGCCGCCGAGTCGAACCACTCCGGCTTCTCCGGCACCGGGTTCGTCAACGCCGACAACGTGACCGGCTCGTACGTGGAGTTCACCATGAACGCCGCCGAGGCCGGCTCGCGCACCGTCACCATCCGGTACGCCAACGGCACCTCGGTGAACCGGCCGATGACCGTCGCGGTCAACGGCGCCGCCGTCCAGACCCGCGACTTCCCCGGCACGGGCGACTGGGACACCTGGGCGGACGCCACGCTCACGGTGTCGCTGAACGCCGGGGCCAACACCGTCCGCCTGACGGGCACCACCGCCAACGGCGGACCCAACGTCGACTACCTCGACGTCTCCTGAGACGTCCGCTGATCGGAAGGAACGCCTGTGCACCCCCCACGCTTACGCCGCCTCGTCATCCTGGCCGTCGCCTGCCTGGCCGTCACCGGCCTGGTCGCGTTGCCCGCCCGGGCCGCGACCGTGCGGTACGAGGCCGAGAACGCCACCAACGTCCAGGGCGTCGTCGAGTCCAACCACGCCGGGTTCTCCGGCACCGGCTTCGTCAACAGCGACAACGCCGCGGGCCCGTACACCGAGTGGACGGTGAACGCGCCCGCGGCCGGCACCGCCACGCTCGCCATCCGCTACGCCAACGGCACCACCACGACCCGCACCACCGACGTCTCGGTCAACGGCACGGTCGTCTCGGCCGGGCGGACGTTCGGCCCGACCGGGGCCTGGACCACGTGGGCCACCTCCACCCTGACCGCCACGCTCGCCGCGGGCGACAACAAGATCCGCGTCACCTCGACGGCCTCGGGCGGCAACCCCAACCTCGACTACCTCGAGGTCACCATGGCCGACGCGCCCGCGACCGAGTACCAGGCCGAGGCCGCCACGCTCTCGGAAGCCTCAGTGGCGACCAACCACACCGGATACACCGGCTCGGGGTTCGTCGACTACGTCAACGCCGTGGGCGGCTACATCGAGTGGTCCGTCAACGTGGCTGAGGCCGGCACGCACACCCTCACGCTGAGGTACGCCAACGGCACGACCGTCAACCGGCCGATGACCGTCGCGGTGAACGGCGCCGCCGTCCAGACCCGCGACTGCCCCGGCACCGGCAGCTGGGACACCTGGGCGGACGCCGCGCTGACGGTGTCGCTGAACGCCGGGGTCAACACCGTCCGCGCGACCGGCACCACCGCCAACGGCGGCCCCAACGTGGACCGGCTCTCGGTCAGCGGCTCCGGCGGGCCCGACGGGCAGGCGCCGACCGTGCCCGCGGACGTCCGCGTCACCGGCACCTCGGCCGCCAGCATCACGCTGGCCTGGACGGACTCCGCCGACAACGTGGCCGTCACCGGCTACCGCGTCTACGAGGGGACGACCGTGGTCACGACCACGCCGACGGCCGGCGCCACGATCGGCGGGCTCACCGCCGGGTCCACGCACACGTACACGGTCACCGCGATCGACGCGGCGGGCAACGAGTCCGGGCACAGCGCCGCGGCCACCGGCACGACCGGCAGCGGCGGCACCGGGCCGACGGCCGACCAGCTCCTCGCGAAGGTGACCGCGTGCAGCCAGATCTCCAACGGCAAGTACAAGACGGACTCCGACGTGAGCTCGGCGACGGTCGCGGTGTGCGAGAAGACCGGGGCGGTGTTCTGGAAGGGCGACATGGACATCGACTGCGACGGGGTGCGCACGACGCAGTGCAACGAGAACACCGACTGCTGCTTCCAGCCCGACACGGCCTGCCACACCAGCGGGGACTCGCCGCTCAACGCGGCGCAGCTCGCGTACATGGTGGTGCCGAGCACCAGCTCCATCTGGGACTACCGGACGAAGGGCATCGGCTGCGGCACCGTGGTGGCGATCGTCTACAACGGGCAGGTGGAGTACGCCGTGATGGGTGACACGGGGCCGAGCGGGATCATCGGCGAGGCGTCCTACCGGACGGCGGCCGACCTCGGCATCAACCCCGACCCGAGCAACGGCGGCACGGACACCGGCGTCACGTACATCGTCTTCACCGGCTCCGGCACCAAGGTCCAGACCATCGAGAACCACACCCAGGCGGTCAACTTGGGCCGCACGCTGGCCCAACGCTTCCTCGACCAGAACTGACGCGCGACGCCATCTTTCTTGACGTGCGGCGCCGTGCTCCTGCGGCGCCGCACACCCCCATCCTTTACGGCTGCGCACGCTGGGCCGCGCGCCGATCTTCAAGCCCATCCTTTACGGCTGCGCACGCTGGGCCGCACGCGCCGACGCCGGTGACCATCCGTCATGGCCGGTAGTGAAGGCTCACGGGTAGCTCGCCGTGACGGCGCGCATTCTGGGCCGGCTCCGTGGTTTCCTACGACCGCGGAGCCGGTCCGGCGTCAGGTGCCGAGGATGCCGGCGGCCCGCTCGCGCATCTCCACCTTGCGGATCTTGCCGGTGACCGTCATGGGGAACGCGTCCACCACGTGCACGTACCGGGGGATCTTGTAGTGGGCCAGGCGGCCCGCGCAGAACTCCCTGACCCGCTCGGCCGTCAGCGGCTCGACGCCCGGCCGCATGACGATCCAGGCCATCAGCTCCTCCCCGTACTTCTCGTCGGGCACCCCGATCACCTGCACGTCGGCGACGTCCGGGTGGCCGTAGAGGAACTCCTCGATCTCGCGCGGGTAGATGTTCTCGCCGCCGCGGATCACCATGTCCTTGATGCGGCCCACGATGCTGACGTAGCCGTCGGCGTCCATGATGGCCAGGTCGCCGGTGTGCATCCAGCGGGCGGCGTCGATGGCCTCGGCCGTGGCGTCGGGCTGGGCCCAGTAGCCGAGCATGACCGAGTAGCCGCGGGTGCACAGCTCGCCCGGCACACCGCGGGGGAGCGCCAGCCGGGTCTCCGGGTCGACGACCTTGACCTCGATGTGCGGCATGACGCGGCCGACGGTCCCGGTGCGGCGGGCCAGGCCGTCGTCGCGGCGGGTCATCGTGGACACGGGTGAGGTCTCGGTCATGCCGTAGCAGATGGCGACCTCGGTCATGTTCATCTCGCTGACGACGCGTTTCATGACCTCGACCGGGCACGGGGATCCGGCCATGATGCCCGTTCTGAGCGTCGAAAGATCGAAATTTCCGGACCCGGTCAGCAGGGCCAGTTCGGCGATGAACATCGTCGGCACCCCGTACAGGGACGTGCACCCCTCGGCCTGCACGGCGCGCAGCGTCGCCTCCGGGTCGAACCCCGGCGAGGGCAGCACCACGCACGAGCCGTGCGAGGTCGCGCCGAGGTTGCCCATGACCATCCCGAAGCAGTGGTAGAGCGGCACCGGCAGGCACACCCGGTCGGCCTCGGTGTAGCCGAGCAGCTCGCCGACGAAGTAGCCGTTGTTGAGGATGTTGTGGTGGGACAGCGTGGCGCCCTTGGGGAAGCCGGTCGTGCCCGAGGTGTACTGGATGTTGATCGGGTCGTCGAACGTCAGCCGCTCCGCCCGCTCCGCCAGCAGGGCCGGGTCGGCGCGCCTGCCGCTCTCGACCAGCTCGTCCCAGCCGGGCTCGCCGATGAACACCGCGTTCCCGAACCCGATCTCGTCGATCATCGCCCGGTAGTCGCTGCTCTTGTGCGTGACCGCGCTGACGAGCAGCCGCATGCTCGACTGCTTGACGACGTAGGCCAGCTCGTGGGCCCGGTACGCGGGATTGACGTTCACCAGGATCGCGCCGATCTTGGCGGTGGCGTACTGGACGAGCACCCATTCGGCGCAGTTGGGTGCCCAGATGCCGACCCGGTCGCCCTTGCCGATGCCGCGGGCCAGCAGGCCGAGCGCCACCTCGTTCACGGCGGCGTCGAGCTGCGCGTACGTCCAGCGGCGCCCGGCCGCCACGTCCACCAGCGCCTCGCGCTCGCCGAACCGCGCCACGGTGCGCGCGAAGTTCTCGCCGATCGTCTCGCCCAGCAGGGGGACCTCGGACCCGCCCGAGGCGTACGAGAGCAGTGCGTCAGCCATGAACGGAGAATTCCCCCGGACCCGGCCCGGCACCACCCCCTTTCGGGGGTGGCTCTCCGCCATGGGCCTCGTCCATGCTGGACCCATGGCCGCACCGTACGCGCCCATCGATCGTGAGGCGTTCCAGACCGCCGTCGGCCGGCTGCGCCGGGCGACGGGCCTGCCGGTGGTGTTCGGCGGCGTGGTGGGGTCCCGCTCGCTCGGCGTGACGCTGACGGAGTTCAGCGGCACCCTGACCGGCGCGCTGCGCGGCCTGGTCGTCGGCGCGGGCAACGGGCTCGGCGGCCGGGTGATCACCACCGCGCGCCCCGGCACCGTCGACGACTACGCCGCCGACCCGCGCATCAGCCACGAGTACGACAAACCCGTGATCGCCGAGGGGCTGCGGGCCATCGCGGCGGTGCCGGTCACGGTGGACGGCGGCGTTTCCGGCGTCCTGTACGGCGGGATCCGCGAGCCTCTGTCGATCAGCGACCGCGTGGTGGACGCCATGACCCAGGTCGCCGCGCGGGTGGGCTTCGAGCTGGCCGTCAGGCGGGAGGTGGAGCGGCGGCTGGCCGAGATGGAGACCGCGGCGATCACCCGGGCCGCCCGCGAGTCGCCGTCCGCCGGCGAGTGGGAGGCGGTCCGCCAGGCGCACGCCCAGCTCAGGGCCATCACCCAGGACGTCGCCGACGCCGGGCTCCGGGCCCGGCTCCAGGACGTGTGCGACCGGCTGGCCCGCCCGGACGGCCGGATCCCGGAGCGGCCGAGCCCGCTGTCGCCGCGCGAGCTCGACGTCCTCGCCCTGGTCGCCGTGGGCTGCGGCAACGCGGAGACCGGGGAAAGGCTCGGGATCCGGGCCGAGACGGTCAAGAGTTACCTGCGCAACGCGATGCGCAAGTTGGGGACGCACACCCGCATGGAGACGGTGATCGCCGCCCGCCACCGCGGCTTCCTGCCCTGACCGGCGCTCAGTTGCCCTGCGGGTGCGTGCTCCAGTACTCGTCGGCGGCGGCCTGGATGTCCGTCAGGACCTTCTGGTAGGTGTCCGGCTTGACGACGAAGGCGCCGAAGCCGTCCAGCGCGGCGGTGAGCACCGGGGGCGGGGTGGCCTCGAAGTAGCGGTTCACCAGGCGGTAGTCGCCGCTGCCCGCCGCCTTGCTGACCTCGGCGATGGCCTGGTCGGCGATGGCGACCTTGGGGTTGGCCGAGACGTCGCCCCTGGCCGTGGCCCACTTCTCCTGGGCGGACGAGCTCACCCACCACTTGAGGTATTTGGTGCTCGCGTCGGGGTCGGGCGCCTTGGCCAGCGAGCAGAGCGGGCCGCTCTCGAAGATCATCGAGGTCTTGGGCAGCGCGGGGTTGACGTTCGGGATGACGAAGAAGCCGTAGTCGTCGCCCGCCTTCATGTCGCGCTGCGTCATGCTCGTGTTGAACCAGGTGCCGAACGACACCATCGCGGCCTTGCCGGTCTTGAGCACATCGCCCGGGTCGGTCTTGTCGCCGGGGTTGTTGAAGTAACCGGCGTCGATCATCGACTTCCACCGCTTCATCACGTCGACCACGCCGGGGTCGGTGTACTTCGCCTGACCCGTCGAGAGGCGGTCGTAGAGGTCGGGGTCGGTGCCGGCCAGGAGCTGCTCGAACCAGACGAAGGAGAACAGCACGCTGGTGTGGTAGAAGGCCTTGACACCGTTCTTCTTCAGCGTCTCGGCGACCTTGACCAGCTCGTCCCACGTCGCCGGCGGCTTGAGCTGGTACTTGTCGAAGACGCTCTTGTTGTAGAACATGCCCCAGTACGCCGCGTTCAGCGGCACGCAGTACTGCTTGCCGCTCACCGTGTAGTACTTGGCCAGGTCGGCGGACAGGTCGCCGTTCTTGATCGCCTCCTGCCAGATGGCGGTCGTGTCGGAGACCTGCTTCTGCGCGACGATCTCGGCCAGCCGCCCGCCCGTCGTCCAGGTGAACAGGTCGGGCTTCACGTCCGTGCGGAACGACGCCTTGATGAACGCCTGGTACGTCGGCTCGTCGGTGTAGCCGACCGGCTTCATGGACAGGCCGATCTGCTGCTTGGACAGGCTGCCCATCTCGTCGAAGTATTTGCTCCAGGCGCCCTTGTCGTTGTAGAGCTTCAGCTCCGTCTTGCCGGCGGCCTGCTTGGGCGCGGATCCGCCGGAGGAGCAGGCGGTGATAGCGAGGCAGATGACGGCGGCGACACCAAGTGACCGGATCATGCCCGGCCTCCTCTTCGATCTTGGGGGGATTAAGTCATCTAATCACTTGATATCTTGGCTGTCCAGAGGGACGACGGCTCGCCGCGTAACCTCCCGGTAACATCGCGGGGCCATGCCGTACCGCTCCTGGAAGAGCCGGCCGAAATACGACTGGCCGGAGAAGCCGCAGCGCTGGGCGATCCGGCCGATGCCCTCCGTCGTCGTGGTCAGCAGCAGGGCGGCGTGCTCCAGCCGCCGTCCGACCACGAACCCGATCGGCGTGCACCCGTAGTGCCTGCGCATCGAGCGGGCCAGATGCCCCGGGCTGACGGCGGCGAGGGACTGCAGCCGGGGCAGGCCCTCGCGCAGGTTCTCCTCGCGCCGCATCGCGACGCAGGCCGAGACCAGCCAGCCGGGCCGCCGGTCCACGGCCGTCCCGTCGGCGCCCTCCAGTAGCGGGACGACCGCGGTCAGCAGTCCGACCAGGTCGAGCACGCGGGGCACGCCGGAGTAGGCGGCCAGCAGGCGGCCGAACTCCGCCGCCACCGGCCCGTCCAGGTCGGCGCGGGCCGACAGCGGGAGCTCCCGGCGGTCCCAGTCCGCCGGTCCCGCCAGCCCCGCCAGGTCGGCGAAGGCCCGCCAGCGCTCGCTCGGGAAGGCGATGTTGACGAAGCGCATGCCGTCGGCCGAGGCGAACTCGTGCCGGTCGTGCGGCCGTACCAGCACCACGTCCCCGGCGCGCAGCGGCTGCTCCACCTCGCCGACCCGCTGCACGCCCGCCCCCGCGGTCACGAAGACCAGCTCGTGGAAGTCGGCGTGGGAGTGCGGCTCCGGCCGGTCCCTGCGGCCACCCTTCACCGGCACCAGGGCCGCGTGGTACGGCAGACCGGCCGCGAACTCGATCCAGCGCAGGACGGTCGGCATGTCAGGAAATTAATACTTGTGGAGCGGTGATTACTAGTAACCCGTCCCGCGAAGACCGAAGAATCCGAGTGACGCCCCACCCTCACAAGGAGCGCATGGTGAGAGTCGATCGGACCCTTCAGGACTATGACCGCGACGGCTACACGATCTTCCGTGACGTCCTCGACCGCGACCTGGTCGCCGAGGCGAGCGAGCACGTCGCCTGGCTCCAGGCCAAGCACCCCGACCTGAACGGCGAGGACCTGGGCACCGAGCTGGTCGCCCGCGACCCCTTCTGGGTGCGGCTGGTCGGCGACGACCGGCTGCTGGACATCGCCGAGCTCTTCGTCGGCTCCGACATCGCGCTGTTCGCCTCGCACTACATCAGCAAGCCGCCCTTTTCCGGCAAGCCGGTCCTGTGGCACCAGGACGGCGCGTACTGGCCGCTGGAGCCGATGCGCGTCGTCACGCTCTGGCTGGCCGTGGACGAGGCCACGACGGAGAACGGCTGCCTGCGCGTGATCCCCGGCTCGCACCGGCAGGACCTGCACGAGCTGCGGCAGCGCGACGACATCGACAACGTGCTGGGCTCGGAGAGCGCGGTGACGGTGGACGAGTCACAGGCCGTGGACCTCGTCCTGGCGGCCGGCGACGTGGAGGTCCACCACCCCAACATCCTGCACGCCTCCAACGCCAACACCTCGCCGCACCGCCGCTGCGGCCTGACCATCCGCTACATCCCGACCTCGACCCGGATCACCAGCGAGGAGCAGCCGTTCGTCTCGGCCCTGCTGTTCCGCGGGGACCCGGGCGTGAACGTCTACCAGCCGTTCCCCGCGTACGTGGAGGGCGAGCACATGCCCTTCGCCGCACCGCGTAGACATATCAGCTGACATGTGGGCAAACTAACGGCTGTTACATTCTTTTCGCAACGGAAGGATGTGGGGCCGATGACTGCGGCTGCATGGGGCCTGGGCGCGGCGGTGCTGCCGGCCTCGATCGTGGAGATGGTCGAAGCGATGACGATCGTCATGGCGATGGGCATGACGCGGAGCTGGCGATCGACGCTCATGGGCGTGGCGGCGGCCCTCGTGGCCCTGGCCGCCTTCACCGCAGCCGCCGGCTACGCCCTGGCGACCTGGCTGCCGGAGGCGGCGCTGCAGTTCGCGATCGGCTCCCTGCTGCTGATCTTCGGTCTGCAGTGGCTCCGTAAGGCGATCCTGCGGTCGTCGGGGCGCAAGGCCATGCACGACGAGGAGCAGATCTTCGCCGAGGAGGTGGCCGCCGCCAAGGGCGCGGGCGAGGTCGGCGCCAAGGGGCTCGACTGGTTCTCGTTCATGATCAGCTTCAAGGGCGTCTTCCTCGAAGGCGTCGAGGTGGTCTTCATCGTGATCACCTTCGGCCTGAGCGCCGGCAACCTGCCGGTGGCGATCGCGGCGGCCGTCGTCGGCGTGCTCCTCGTGCTCGTCGTGGGCGTCGCCGTCAGGGGGCCGCTGTCGAAGGTGCCGGAGAACACCCTCAAGTACGGCGTCGGCCTGCTGCTGGCCGGCTTCGGGACGTACTGGTCGGTCGAGGGGCTCGGCATCTTCACCGACAGCCGCGAGAGCCTGGAATGGCCGGGCGCCGACCTGGCGATCCTGGTGCTCATCGCCGCCTGGTACGGGCTGTCGCGCCTGATGGTGCGCGCGCTCAGGCGTCCGTCCGCGGTCGTGCCGACTACTTCCGGGAGCTGGACATGGGGTTCATCCGAGGATTCGGGCAGTTCTGGTACGACCTGATCATCGGCGACGACTGGAAGATCGCGGTCGCCGTGGTCGTCACGCTGGCCCTGGGCACGGTGGCGCTGCTGGCGTTCGGGCCGCCGTCAGCGGTGCTCGCGCCGGTGCTCGGCGTCTGCCTGATGGCGGCCTTCGCCATCGCGCTGCGGATCGACGTGCGCGACAGATAGCCCGGCGCTCACCCGGCGCCGTGCTGGAAGATCGCGGTGTCCTCGGCCTCGTAGACCGAGGCGGCGAACTCCTCCAGCGTCCGCGCGCAGTCGTCGAGCGCCTTGACGACCTCCTTGCGCCGGGCCGCGCCCAGGACGTCGCGGACCGTGACCTTCTCGAACCAGCCCCTGAGCTTGGTGAGATCCTCCTCGTTCTCCTCAAGCTCGCTGTAGGTGAAGTGCTTGGCCCGCACCTCCTTGGCCACCTCTTCGTGGAAGTCGGCGCACTTGTCGAGGATCTCCTCGTACTCGTCGTCGCGGGCGGCGTTGTAGAGCGCGATCAGGTCGGACTCGCCGATGACCGACGAGGTGCTGACCAGGAACGCCTGGCCGGACATCGACTCGACGATCTCGCTGCGCAGCGCCCGCAGGGCCCGCTCGCTCTGCGGGGTGCGCGGCGCGGCGGCCGCGGAGTTCTGCAAATAGACGGCGCCGAGGTTGCGCAGCTTGCGCCAGACCGCGGCCCGTAGCCTGGTCGGCTCGGTGGGCACCCGGTAGATCAGCATGAGCCAGGTGACCGCCTTGGCCGGCCCGGCGGCCTGTGGCTCGCCGCCCTTCGGCTCCTCCGTGCCCGGCACCGCGCCTCCTTCTCCGAACGGGACCACTCGATCGTATCCGCGCCCGGCGGCGGGGCGGCCCATAAGCCGGCGCGCCCCATAAGCCGGCCCGCCGGCGGGCTACCCCGCGCGGTAGGCGATGTCCCCGTCGAGCATGGTCAGCCACGCGTCCACGCCGGACAGCGCGTCCGCGGGCAGGCTCCGGACGTCGCCGTCCAGGACCACCACGTCGGCGAGCTTGCCGGGCGTGAGCGACCCGATCCGGTCCTCCATGCGCAGGGCGTACGCCGCGTCGATCGTGTGCGCGCGCAGCGCCTCCTCCAGGGTGATCGCCTGCTCAGCCCCGATCGGGCCACCTTCCCTGGTGCGGCGGCGCACCGCGTTCGACACCGTCTCCATGGGCCGCAGCGAGGAGACGAACGAGTCGCTGGACAGCACCGGGCGCAGCCCCGCGTCCAGCTCCTCGCGGATCGGCTGCAGCCGGTGCGCGCGCCGCTCGCCGAGCCGGCGTACGAAGTCGGTGCCGCTGTCGTACAGGAAGTTGGGCTGGTTGACCGGGATCACGCCGAGCGCGGCGAACTCCCTGACCTGGGCGGGCGTCGGGTGACCGCAGTGCTCGATCCTGGGCCGGGCATCGTCGCCGGACACCGCCACCGCGGCCTTGATCGCTTCGAGGGAGTAGCCCATGGCCCGGTCGCCCTGGGTGTGGATGCCGATCTGCCAGTCCGCCGTCGCGGCCCGGCGTACGAGGTCGACGAGCTGCTCGGGCTGGTGGTAGAGGGAGCCGGTGAAGCCCTCGCCGTACGGCTCGTCGAACATCGCCGTGCCGCCCAGCAGTGTGCCGTCGCAGTAGAACTTCATCGCGCCGAACCGCAGCCGGTCGTCGCCGAACGGGCCCGCCAGGCCGATCGAGGACAGCTCGTCCAGCATGTGCGACAGCGGCATGACCGCCGTACGCACCGGCAGCGTGCCCGCCTCCCAGGCGGACCGGTAGACCAGCAGCTCACGGCGCGAGACCTGTGGGTCGCACACGGTCGTCACCCCGGCCCGCAGGTACGTCTCCCCGGCCAGCTCCAGCCACGACCGCAGCTGCTCCAGGGGCAGGTCGACGTGGAAGTTCGGGCCGTGGCAGCCGATGTCCACGGCCACCGGCAGGAGCAGCTCCATCGCCGAGTCCAGCACCATGCCGGTCAGCCGCCCGCCCTCGTCGCGCACGAACGCGCCGCCCGCCGGGTCGGCCACGTCGTCGCCGATGCCGCGCCAGGACAGCGCGGCCGAGTTGACCACCGCCTGGTGCCCGGATACGTGGTAGACGATCACCGGGTGCTCGGTGGTGGCCTCGTCGAGCTGCCGCCGGGTCGGCCGCCCGCCGGGGTACTTTGCGTCGTCCATCCCGTACGCCCTGATCCACTGGCCCGCCGGGGTCCTGGCCGCCTCGGCGGCGACGGCGGCGACCAGGTCGGCGGCGCTGCCCACGGCCGGGTAGCGCGCGTCCACCGCCACCAGCGTCTCCGCGGTGGACAGCAGGTGGTTGTGCGGGTCGATGAAGCCGGGCAGCACGCTGCGCCCGCCCGCCCGCACGACCTCGGCCCCCGGGCCCGCCTGGGCGAGGACGTCCTCCTCGCGCCCCACGGCCAGGATGCGGCCGTCGCGTACGGCCACGGCCCGCGCGTACGGGTTCGAGGGGTCCATGGTGATGGCGTTCCCGCCGGTGATGACGGTGGTGGACAATGCACTCTCCTATTCGGTGGGGATCGGAGCGGCCGGCACGTGGTCGCGGTGACGGGGCGCCACGGCCAGGCAGAGCACGCTGAGCGCGCACATGGCGACCAGCAGCGCCACGGCCGGCCACGCGGCGCCGCCGTACGCGCCGACGAGGGCGGTCGCGGCCAGCGGCGACAGGCCGCCGAAGATCGCGCCGGCGCCCTGGTAGGCGAGCGAGATCCCGGTGTAGCGGACCTGCGGCGGGAACATCTCGGACAGGATCGCCGCCATCGGCCCGTACGTGCCCGAGGTGGCCAGCCGCATCACGCCGAGCATCAGGAAGATCAGGAACGTGCTGTGCGTGCCGAGCACCGCGAACTGCGGCACCGCCAGCACCGCCGTGGCGATCAGGAACCAGATGGCGACCTTGCGCCCGCCGAACTTGTCGCCCATCCAGGCGATGCCGAGCGTGGCGACCAGCTCCACGAACGCGGCGAAGCTCAGGCCGTTCAGGATGAGCTGCTCGGTCTCGCCGACCGACGGGCCCGTGGCGTACGACAGCAGGAACGTGGTGAGGATGTAGTAGCCGCCGATGGCGACCGGCAGCGTCCCGATGCCGAACAGGACCGACCGCCACGACGTGCGGAAGACCTCCTTGATCGGCACCCCGGTCTTTTCGGTCTCCTCGAAGACGGGTGACTCCTCGACGCGGAGCCGGATGAACAGGCCCACCAGCACCAGCACGGCCGAGACGATGAACGGCGCCCGCCAGCCCCACGAGTGCAGCGCGTCGTCGCCGAACAGGGTCATCAGGCTGAACGCGCCCGTGGCCAGCAGCGCGCCCGCCGGGTTGCCGAGCTGGGCGAAACCGCCGTAGAAGGTCTTCTTGCCCTCGGGCGCGTGCTCGACCGCCATCAGCGCGGCCCCGCCCCACTCGCCGCCCACCGCCAGCCCCTGCACGAAGCGGAGCAGCACCAGGAGCACGGGGGCGAGCGTGCCGATCGACGCGTACGTGGGCAGCAGGCCCACGGCGAACGTCGCGCCGCCCATCATGAGCAGCGTGACCACCAGCGCCGACTTCCGGCCGACCCGGTCGCCGAAGTGGCCGAACACGATGCCGCCGAGCGGCCTGGCGAAGAAGCCGACCGCGTACGTGGCGAAGGACGCCATGAGCGCCACCGTGGGACTGGAGGCGTTGGGGAAGAACAGGTCGTCGAAGAGCAGCGCGGCCGCCGTGGCGTAGACGTAGAAGTCGTACCACTCGATCGTGGTCCCGACGAAGGCGGCGCCGGCCGCCCGGGTGGCGCGATTCATGGATCCTCCGGGTCTCAGGGGGTGCGACGACGATAAGCGCAGGTCAGCCGGAGGGGGGCCGGGACGAAACGCACCACCGGCGGTGAATTAGAGTGCGGTATGCACAGCCCTGAGGAACACCCATGGCGTTGACCGTCGCCCAGGCCATGACCCTGCCCGGCATGCGCATGCGGCTGCTGGCCGGGCGCGCCGGCCTGTCGCGCGTGGTCCGCTGGGCGCACGTGTCCGAGCTGGCCGACCCCGTGCCGTGGCTGCGCGGGGGCGAGCTGGTGATGACCATCGGGCTCGGCCTGCCGGGCGACTCCGCCGGGCGGCAGGCGTACGTCGAGCGGCTGTCGGGGGCGGGCTGCGCCGGGCTCGCCTTCGCGCTCGGCGAGGCCGTGACGGCCGTGCCGGAGGAGGTGCTGGCCGCCGCCGACCTCCAGGGGCTGCCGGTGCTGGAGATCCTGACCCCGTTCATCGCGGTGACCGAGGCCGTCGCCCGGTGGCACGCCGACGAGCGCGTACGCGGAGAGCGGCGGGTCGTCGCCGCCCAGGAGGCCATGGCGCGGGCCGCGCTGCTGTCGGGCACCTCGGGCATCCTGCGTGCCCTGGCCGAGCACACCGGCGGCGAGTCCCTGCTGCTGGACCCGCAGGGCAAGCCCAGGGCGGCCACGCCGGTGGGGGAGCGGCCCTGGCACGCCCGGGCCCTGGAGATGGCGCGGGGCGCGGCCCGGCTGAGCGCGGGCGTGCTGGACGACGGCATCCAGGCCGTCCAGCTGCAGAGCCTCGGCTTCTCCGGGCCGCCGACCGGCTGGCTGGCGGTGTGCACGGGCTCGCCGCTGGAGTGGCACGCCAGGATGCTGGCCAACCAGGCCGCCTGCCTGCTCGCCATGGAGCTGCTCGGCGTGCGGGCCGGCCGGGTCAAGGCGCAGGCCCAGCGGGGCGCGCTGCTGGCCGCCGTGCTCGACGGCGGGCTGTCGCCGCGCCAGCTCGGCGAGCTGTGCCCGGTCGCGGCGCCGCCGTACGAGGTGGTCGTGACGGCGGCGCCGGTCCCGCCGGAGGCGGCGATCGAGGCGCTGGAGGAGGTGGCGGCGGACGCCGAGGAGCTGGCCCTCGTGTGCGCCCGGCCGGAGGGCACGGTGTTCGTGCTGCCGGAACGAACGGCCCGGTGGGGTACGGAGCTGTGCGCGCGGCTGGGCGTGCCGGGCGGCGGCTGCCGGGCGCTCGGCCTGGAGGAGCTCCCCTCGGCGGTCCGGCACGCCGCCACCCTGGCCGCCCGGGGCGACGCCTACCTCCATGTCGATGACCTTGAGGCGTCCGCGCTGCTCAGGGACGCCTTCGTGCCCGACGCCGCGCACCGCTTCGCCGCCGCCGCGCTCCGCCCGCTGCGCGAGTACGAGGCGCGGCACGGCGGCGACCTGGTCGGCTCGCTCCGCGCGTATCTGGAGGCGGGGTCGAACCTGGAGACGGCCGCGCGGCGGCTGGGTGTGCACCGCAACACCCTGCGCCGCCGCCTGGCCGTCGCCGAACGCGTCTCGGGCCGCCCCCTCACCGACCCCGGGCACCGGCTCCAGCTCTGGCTGGCCCTCTCTCTCGGTGACCTCGTGCCTCCCGGCTAGAGCCCATGGCCGGGCGTTCCTTCAGGGCGGGCGGGTGGTCAGGTGGCGAGGGGGAGGGACAGGACGAGGCGGACGCCCCGGGTGAGGGGCTCGGCGCGGACCGCGCCGCCGTGTGCCTCGGCGATCTGGCGCACGATGGCCAGCCCCAGCCCCGAGCCGGGCAGGGAGCGGGCCGCCTTGGCGCGGTAGAAGCGGTCGAAGACGAACGGCAGGTCCTCGGCGGCGATGCCGGGCCCCTGGTCGGCGACCGACAGCGCGCCGGTCGCGGTCACCTCGACCAGCACCTCCCCGCCCGGCGGGCTCCACTTGATCGCGTTGTCGACCAGGTTGGCGGCGGCGCGTTCGACGGCGTCGGGGTCGGCGTGGATCAGGCACTCGGCCAGCTCGCCCCGCAGCCGGACGTGCGGCGCCCGGCCCCGCGCCCTGGCGATCACGCGCTCCGCGACCAGGTCGAGGCGGACGTCCTCGGTGTGGATCTGGACGTCGCCGTACCTGGCCAGCTCCACCAGGTCGTTGACCAGCACCCGCAGCTCGCCGGCCTGCGCGCGGGCCTCGTGGACCAGGGCCGGGGCCTGCGGGTCGGCGGTGCCGCGCCCCTCGCCCAGCAGTTCGAGGTTGGTGATGAGGCTGGTCAGCGGGGTACGCAGCTCGTGCGAGGCGTCGGCGACCAGGCGCCGCTGGGCCAGCAGGGACTCGTTCAGCGCGCCGGTCATCGTGGTGAACGAGCGGGCCAGCCGGGCGACCTCGTCGCGCCCGCTGCCGTCGAGCCCGCCCGCGGTGAGCGTACGGGTGGCGGTGACGTGCTCGACCACCTCGGTCAGGCGGCCGATGGGGCGCAGCACGCGCCCGGCGAGCAGCCGCGCCCCCATCCCGGCGATCAGCGCGCCGCCCAGGATCAGCGCCCCCAACAGGAGCTTGAGGCTGTTCAAGGTGTCGTCGTCCCGGTCGAGCGGGAACGCGGTGCGTACCAGCGCCTGATCGACCTGGCCCAGCGGAGCCGTGTAGACGCGGTAGCGCGCCCCGCCGTAGCTCACCTCCTGGAAGTACGGCGGGAACTTGCCCCACGCGACCCCGGCGTCCCTGTCGGAGAGCGGGACGAAACCGGTGGTCGGCCCCGGATTCACGGGAGGCGGGAAGAACTGCAGCAGCGTGTTGCCCACGGAGACCGGATAATCCGGCAGAGGCGCGCGGGTGGCCTTGAACGAGGCCAGCAGCTGGGGCGCCTGCCCGGCGGCCAGCACCAGCTCGCCGTCGTGCTGGCCGCCCAGCCCGCTCGCCATCGCCGGATAGACCACCAGCGAGGCGATCAGCAGGGCCGCCGCCACCACGGCCGCCCCGGCCAGGGCGACCCTGGTCCGCAGCGTCACGGCTCCTCCCGCAGCACGTACCCCAGCCCGCGCACCGTCTGGATCAGCCGCGGCTCGCCCCCGGCCTCCAGCTTGGCCCGCAGGTAGCTGATGTAGACCCACAGCGCGTTGGACGACGGGCCGAAGTCGTACCCCCAGACCGCGTCGAAGATTACGCCGCGGCTCAGCACCCGGTTCGGGTTGCGCAGGAACACCTTCAGCAGCGTGTACTCGGTCCTGGTCAGGTCGAGCACCCGCGCCCCGCGGGCGGCCCGGCAGGCGGCGGTGTCCAGCTCCAGGTCGGCGAAGCGCAGCATCTCCTCGGCCGCGCCGCTGCGCCGCAGCAGCGCGCGCAGGCGGGCCCGCAGCTCCTCCAGCGCGAACGGCTTGACCAGGTAGTCGTCGGCCCCGGCGTCCAGCCCCGCGACCCGGTCGGCGACCAGGTCGCGGGCGGTGAGCATCAGGATCGGCGTGCGGTCGCCGCCGGCGCGCAGGCGGCGGCACACCTCCAGCCCGTCCAGGCCGGGCATCATGATGTCCAGCACCACCGCGTCCTGCCGCCCGCCACCGGCCGCCTCCAGGGCGCGCAGGCCGTCGGCGGCGGTGCTCACGTGATAGCCCTCACGGGCGAGCGCGCGCGTCAGCGAACGGCGCACCGCCTCGTCGTCGTCGGCCACAAGGACGTGCATGATCCCACTCTCCTCGCCGTGCCCGCCGCCGCCCACCCCTGAGCGCCCGCTGACGGCCGGGCGGTCAGGATCCCGGGGTCTTGACGGCGTCCGGCCTGCTGTCCTCTCCCCGTACGAAGGACCGCTTGAAGTCGGCCAGCGCCTGGTTCAGCCGCTCCGCCGACACTCCCAGGCGCTCGGCTATCGCGGCGAACTCCGGTGATTTCGGATTTATCCCGCCTTTCTGGCTGAGGAGGTTCAGCTCCTCCTCGGCGGCGGTCGCCCGGTCGAGCCCGACGCCCAGCGAGTCCGCCAGCGCCTTGGCCAGCATCCCGTTCTCGACGGGATGCTCCTGCTTCTCCACGTCCTGCTTCTTCACATCGGGCTTCAACATGTCAGGCGAGCACTTGCCGTCGAGTTCCGCGGCCTTGGCCGCCTTGGCCTTGGCGATGTCGGCAGGCGTGCACGCCGCCGCCTTGGCGCACGGGTCGCCGGCGGGTGTGCACGTTGCGATCTTGGCGCACGGGTCGTCGGCGGGGTCCCGCTGGGACGAGGCCGCCAGCGCCCCCGACCCGCCCAGCGTCAGCACCAGCACCATGCCGGCGGCCAGGCCTGCCTTGCGTCGGTCCATGTCGCGTCTCCTTCTCCCGACCGGCCGGCCCCTCCGGCCCGGTGGCTGCCGCCAGCCAACCCGGCCCACCTTCACCCAGCCGTCGGCGAACCTTAGAAACGCCCTAGAGCAGGCGGGGCAGCACATGGGCGTGAGCGCGGCCGGGCGGGCGGCGTCGGTGGTGGTGATGGCCGGGCGGACGTCATGACGGAGTGTTGGTGATTGCCCAAATATGTGTGGATAGCTCATGATTGGCGGCTGTGGACCGTTCCCGCACTGTCGTGCGCGAGCGCGCCGGGTCGGGTGGGGGACTCGTAGATCAGGGGGTGCCATGCTCGACATCCAGGTCCTCGGACCGCTCCAGGCCAGTCTGCACGGTCGTCACGTGGACCTCGGCCCGGCCAGGCAGCGGGCCGTGCTCGCGCGCCTGGTGGCGGCGGGCGGCCAGGTCGTGTCGGCCGACCGGTTCATCGACGACCTCTGGCAGGGCCAGCCGCCGCCCAAGGCGCTGGCCGCCCTCCAGGTCTACGTCTCGAACCTGCGCCGGGCGCTGGAGCCCGACCGCCCGCCGCGCGCTCCGGCCACGGTGATCGTGAGCGCCCCGCCCGGGTACCGGCTCCGCCTGGCCGAGGAGAACGTGGACGCGTGGCGGCTGCCCGGGCTGATCGACGCCGCCGGGAAGGCGCTGCAGCAGGACGCGGCGGCGGCCGCGTGCGACCTGCTCGACGAGGCGCTGGGGCTCTGGACGGGCTCCGCGTACGGGGAGTTCGCCGAGGAATGGGCGGTGCCGGAGGCGACCAGGCTGGCCGAGCTGCGGCTGATCGCCGTCGAGTACCGGGCCGAGGCCGCGCTCATGCTGGGATGCCACGCCGAGGCGGCCCCGGAGCTGCGCCGGCACGTCGACCGGCATCCGCTGCGCGAGAACGCCGTGCGCCTGCTGGCCCTGGCCCATTACCGGTCCGGCGGCCAGGCGGAGGCGCTCTCGGTGCTGCGCCGGGCCAGGGAACAGCTGGCCGACGAGTTGGGGGTCGATCCCGGCCCGGTGTTACGCGCCCTCGAACAGGACATCCTGCGCCAGTCGGACTCCCTGAACGCGCACCCCGTACCCAGCCCGGAGCCCGCACCCGCGCAGGATCCGGTGCCCGCGCCCGGGCCCGCGCTCGTCGGCAGGGAGCGCGAGCTGGCCGTCCTCCGGGAGGAGGCCGCGCACGCCGCCCAGCGCACGGTCTGGCTCGGGGGCGAGCCGGGCGCGGGGAAGAGCGCGCTGGCCGAGGCGTTCGCGGCGGAGTTGGGGGAGCGCGGATGGCGGGTGGCCATCGGCCGCTGCCCGGAGATCGACGGTGACGCGCCGCCCGCGTGGGCGTGGAGCGAGGTCGTCCGCCGGCTCGCCGCCGCCCGCCCGCCGGACGACCCGGCCGGGCTGGCGCCCCTGCTGCACGACGGCGTGGCGATCCAGAACCAGTTCCGGCTGGCCCGGTCGGTGGCCGACTACCTGGCGGCCAACGCGCCGCTGGTCGTCGTGCTGGAGGACGTGCACCGCGCCGACGGCGAGACCCTGCACCTCCTGCGCCACCTCAAGCCCACGGCCAAGCTGCTGGTCCTGGCCACCCACCGGCCCGCCGAGGCGACCGACGACCTGGCCGCCACGCTGGCCGCCCTCGCCGCCGGGAGCAGGCACCTGGAGCTGCCCGGACTCGGCGAGTCCGACGTCGCCGCGCTGCTCGCCCGCCACTGCGAGCGCGAGCTGGGGCCGGCGACCGTGCGCACGATCGCCGAACGCACGCTCGGCAACCCCCTGTTCGTCTGCGAGATCGCCCGGCTGCTCGCCTCCGAGGGGCCCGCCGCCGCCGAGGCGCTGCCGCCCGGCGTGCGCGACCTCATCCGGCGCAGGATCAGCCGCCTGCCCGCCAGCGCCCAGACCGTGCTGCGCAACGCCGCCGTCATCGGCAGGGACGCGGACGTGGATGTCCTGATCGCGCTGCACGACGGGGACGAGGACACGGTCTTCGACGGGGTGGAGGCCGGGGTCCTGACGGGGCTGCTGGCCGAGCCCGGCCCCGGCCGGCTGCGGTTCACGCACGTCCTGGTCAGGCAGGTGCTGTACGAGGACACCGCCAGGATCCGCCGTACCCGGCTGCACGGGCGGGTGGTGACCGCGCTGGAGCGGATCCGCCCCGGAGACGTGGCGGCGCTGGCCCATCACGCGCTGGAGGCGGCGGCGCCGAGCGCGGTGCGGTACGCGCGGGCGGCGGCCGTACAGGCGTCCGGCCTGCACGCGCACCGGGAGGCGGCGGCGCTGTGGCGGGCGGCGCTGGAGTTCGCCGAGGACGACGGGACCAGGCTGGAGCTGCTGTGCGGGCTGGTGTCGGCGCTCGGGCACGCGGGCGACGTCATCGGCGCCGTGGCCGCCCGCACCACCGCCGTCGAGACGGCCCGCCCGCTCGCGGGGCGCGTCGCCGGCAGACCTTTCGCCAGGGCCCTGACCTCGTACGACGCGCCCGTGATCTGGACGATCCAGCAGGACTCCCGCTACGACGAGGACTTCGTCGCGGCGCTGCGGTCGGAGCTGGCCGCGGGACCCGACGACGAGACGCGCTGCCGGCTGCTGGCGGCGCTCGTCTTCGCGCTGGAGGGCCACGACGACGTCCGGGTGGACGGCGCCGGAGCCGAGGCGGTGGCGCTCGCGCGCCGGCTCGGCCGCCCCGAGCTGCTCTGCCTGGCACTCAACGCGCGCTACTTCGCCGTGCTCTCCCCGGACCGGCGCGACGAGCTGGAGGCCATCGGCCGCGAGCTGCTGGAGCTGGGGAGCACTCACCGGCTGGTCGCCTACCTCACGCTGGGCCACAGCGCGCTGCTCATGGCCGCGTTGGGCCGCAACGACGTGGCGGCCGCGGCACGCCACGCCGACCGCGGCGTGGCGGTCTCCACCAGCGGCCAGCTCGGCCTGTCGCTGGTGATCCTGACGCTCTTCGGCGCGCAGCGGAAGCTGGTCGAGGGCGACTTCGACGCCGCGGAGGCCATCTACACCGGGGTCTCCCGGCAGATGGCCGAGCGCGGCGGCGCGAACGCCGAGGCGCTGGGGATACTGGGCAGGTTCGTGGTGCGGCTGGCCCGCGGCAACGTGCGCGACTCGCTGGACGAGCTCGCCTTCCTGTGGGAGCACGTGCCCAACGACGGCACGGCCGAGCTGTACGCGGCGGCGCTGGCGGCGGCGGGCGAGCCGGAGGCCGCCAGGCGGGTCTGGCAGCCCGGGTCGTCCCAGTCGCTCGACTACTACTGGCTGCTGTGGGAGGGGTTGCGCGCGCAGACCGCCGTCGCGCTGGGGGACGTCGAGGTGGCCGTCCGCTGCTACCACAACCTACGGCGGTGGGAGGGGGAGCTGGCCGGGATGCACAGCGGGTCCGTCACTCTGGGCCCCGTCGCGCTGCTGCTCGGAGACCTGGCGCGCCTGATGGGCCAGGATCCGGACGCGCACTACGCGCGGGCGGAGGAGGTCGCGGAACTGGTCGGCTCGCCCCACTGGGCCCGGGCGGCCCGTGGGAGGCGGGGTCACCTGCCGTAGCCGAAGATCAGCGCCTGGCGGCGCCGGTGACCGCGGTCGAGCACCCTGAGCAGGAGCGCGAGCACCGGCCCCGCCAGTCTGCGCAGCTCGGCCAGCTCCTCCGGCCGCGCGTACTGGCCGATCCGCGGCAGGTCGAAGCCGATGTCCCCGCCCTTGCGCACCTCGTCCTCGACCGACTTCCAGTCCGCCTCCGACACGTATTTCGCGATGACGGGGAAGAGCAGCCGCTCCTCCTCCTCGATGTGCTCGTCGAGGAGGTCGGCGAGCGTCGTCAGGGCCTTGGCCATCCGTCCCGCCGCCGCCCGGTCCGTGCCGAGCCGCCCAGCGGCGGCGGTGATCTCCTCCAGCAGCGGGTCGAGCTCGGCGTGGTCGTCGCTGAGGTCGCTCAGGTCCACCTCGGCGCCGGCCGAGCGCACGATGACGGGCCAGAGCACGTTGTCCTCGGCCTGGTGGTGATGGTGGATGCCGGCGCAGAGCTTGGTGGCGAACGTGGCGATGGCGTCGAGCCGGGCCGGATCCGCCCGCTCCTCACCGGCGGCGAGCCCGCTCATCAACGTGGCCAGGCGGCGCGCGTCGCCGCGCATGGCGCGGTGCGTGATGCGGAATCCGAGCATGTTGGGGGCCATGGGGCGCTCCTTCGATCGGGGGATGCCACCAGGGTGCGCCCCCGGACTTAGACCTCCCTTGGCGACGACTTGGCGCGGACTCATCGTCTCCATACGGCGCCAATGTGGACAGCCCCTGAACCCCCTCCGCCGCGTCCGTCACGTCACCAGTCGCGGGTCGCGATCAGCTCCTCCATGTCCGCGTCCGCGAACCCGTAGGCCGTCGCCACGAACCAGAAGTCCTCGGCGATCACCTCGCGCGCCACCGTCTCCATCTGGCTGCCGGCCTCCAGGAACTCGACCGCCAGCTCGTTGAACTCGTCCGTCGCCGCCTGCGTGAGGACGTACAGTGCCGCGAGGTCCGACGGCCGCTCGGCCTCGATCCGCTCGCACAGGCGCAGCAAGATGTCCCTGCCCTTGTCGACGAGCCGGCGAGGGTAGTAGGCGTCGTCGTACATGCCCTTGAGGAAAGGGTGGCCGGTGGGGGGCACCTTGATCTCCTTCGCGCCGTGATCCGGTGTGCCGATCCTCCCCGACGCCACCGACAACGGCCAGTATGGAGCGCATGAACGCAAAGCCCGGGCGTCCGCGTCTGTTACGTGAGCTGAATGATCGAGCCGCGCTGGAGCTGCTCGGCTCGTCGGGAGCGCTGACCCGGGCGCAGGTGAGCGAGAGGACCGGGCTGTCGAAGGTGACGGCCAACCATGTCCTGTCCCGTCTGGAGGAGCGCGGCGTGGTCGTCAGGGCCGGTGTTCAGGAGGGTGGACGCGGGCCCAACGCGGTCCTCTACGGGCTCAACCCCTCGTGCGGCCATGTGATCGGGGTCGAGGTCTACCTGGACACGACGACCGCCGTGCTCGCCGACATCACGGGGCGGGTGCTGGCGGAGACGACGGTCCCGACCGAGGCCGCCGCGGATCCGGCCGAGGCGATGCACGCGATCGTGGAACGCCTCACTCGGACCGCGCGGATCGACCCGGCGCAGGTGCGGGCGTGCGTGATCGGCCTGCCCGCTGTTATCGATCCTGGTACGAGCCTTGTCCACTTCTGCTATGACATGCCCGCGTGGTGCGGGGACGTGCGCGAAGCCCTCCACCGGAGGCTGCGGCTGCCCGTCACGATCGACAACGACGTCAACCTCGCCGCGATGGCGGAGCGGGCGCTGGGGGCCGCGAGTGACGTACGCAACTTCGTCCTGGTGTGGATCGGACGTGGGCCCGGATCGGCCGTCATGGTGGGCGATCAGCTCTTCCGGGGGACCGTGGGCGCGGCCGGTGAGCTCGGCTGGATGCCCGTCCCCGGCGCGGCCGTGAGCGACGGCGGCTTCGACCGCAGCCGCCATGAGGTGGGGGCCGCGTTCCAGTCCCTGGTGGGCTGGCGGGCGGTACAGGAACTCGCCGAGAGGCACGGGATCGCGGCCGAGGACGCCGAGCGCAGCGTGGCGGGGGCGGTGGGGAGTGCGGCGGGGGCGGTTTTCCTCGATGAGCTGGCCCGGCGGATCGCGTTGGGGGTCGCGTCCATCTGTGCCGTTCTCGATCCCGAACTCGTCGTGCTGGGCAGCCACGTCGGTTCCGCCGGAGGCGACGAACTCGCCGGCCGCGTCCAGCAGGCGGTGGCGCGCATGTGCCTGGCCAGGCCGCGGGTGGAGGCGAGCGCGATCCTGGACAGGCCCGTGGTGCGCGGCGCGCTGCTGGTCGCGGTGGAGCAGGCACGTGAGCGGGTGTTCTTCGCCGACCTGTGAACGGCGTCGGCCTGAGGGCTCGCCGACCTGGGCAGCGCCCGGAATGATCGCTAATCTGCCACAATGTCATCCCATTATCGAGCGCCTGGCGCGTTAGCACTCGCGGCGGCCGTCGCACTCACCACGACGTCGATCGCACCGGCGCACGCGGCGCCCACCGCCGCCGAGGGTCGGGTCTTACGGGTCTACAACAACAACATCGAGAACCTGGTGAGGAACAACGCCGACGGCACGTGCACCCGGGTCTCGGGCCCCGACCACCTCGCCTCGATGCTGGTCGACGACGACGGCAAGACGGGCACCTCCGGCGTGCAGGCACCCGATCTCCTGATCGTGCAGCAGGTGCGCGGCACCGGGCAGGCCACGGCCTACGCCGACCAGCTCGGGGGCATGTTCGGATATCCGGCGGGCACGTACAAGGCGATCGTGGCCTGGGACAACCCCGAGGAGTGGGGCAGCACGCACAAGTGCAGCCAGCAGTCGCTCGGCGACCTGAAGAAGCGGCAGACCAACGCGATCATCTACAACACCCGAACGCTGGGCCTCGCGGCGGGCGACATCTCGAAGTACTGGAGCGCGGGCTGGCTGAAGCCCGGGACCTCGTACGCCGGCGGGGCCGGTTGCACGCTGTACAAGCCGCCGGACATCGACGACGGCACCACCAACCAGTACAAATGGAAGCGCACGAGCGCCATCGCGGCGAAGTTCACGATCAAGGAAACCGGGACGACGGTCTTCGCCGCGACCATGCACCTCCCGGAGCAGAACGGCGCGAACGCCTGCGCGGGCGCGGGCGACACGGGCATCGCGAACTCCGGCATCCACGTCGGTACGGACGCCACGAGCCTCATGAACGCGTCGACGATCCGCGTGATCGGGATCGACGCGAATCGTACGAACATCGCCGCCACGACCCTCGGCGGCTTCGGCATGACCGGCTACGGAGCGAAGACGACCTCCGGTTCCAGGAAGATCGACTACCTCTTCGTCAAGGGCACCGTGCGGTCGTCGGCCGTCGACCACACGGTGAGCAGCACGAAGTCGAACCATCTCGCGCTGTACGGCTTCATCGAGTTCTGACAGCGCTGGGGGCAAATCGGCGGCGCGCACCTGCGCGGGCGGCCCGCGCGCGCAGGTGCGCGGACGACGGGACGGCTCACTACACAGCCACTATAAGATCGCCACAAATCCGGTTCGGGTCCTGTCAAAACGATAGTGAAGGTGATCATCTCCGCCTTAAGATCACTTCCATGCTGATTCGCCGGACATTACGGATGATCACTGCTCTGGCCGCGACCTGCACCGTCGCGATCGCCGGGGGCGTGGGGACGGCCCAGGCCGAAGAGTCCCACGTGTCATCCCAGGGGCAGTTGCTGTTCTACAACCACGCCTACAGCGTGGTGGACCGCGAGACGGCGGACGCCGTCGAGAACTCGGCCTACCTGCGCGAGTTCGCCAACTTCGAGGTCCGGACCACGACCGGTGGCGGCCTGACCTGGAAGGGCCGCTACCTCAAGGGCCGCGAGACCTACATGGAGCTGTTCGGCGAGGGCGACCTGCCCGGCCAGGACGCTCTCTTCGGCTCCGCCGGGCTGGCCGTCTCGACCGAGCGCGCCGGTGACCTGGCCAAGGTGACCGCGCAGCTGAAGGCCCAGGGCGTCTCCGACCCGGCCGAATACCGCCAGACGCGTGACTTCGGCGATGGCGTCCCGATCCCGTGGTTCGACACCATCCGCACCACCTCCGCCCAGTACGAGGCCTTCGACCCGTGGGCGATGGAGTACTTCCCCGAGTACTTCGCCGACCCGCGCAGCCAGACCGAGCCGGAGAGCTACCCCGGTGACGTCAGCCGGGAGCGCTACCTGCCCGACACGTACCAGGACCGCCTGATGCGGGACATTACCTACATCCGCATCGGTGTCACCGCGCGGGACCTGGCCATCACGCTGCCGGTGCTGCGAGCCGGCGGGTTCGACGTCGCGACCGTTGGGGGCGGCGCCATCGCGACCGGCGGTGGCACCACCATCCAGCTCGACTCCGTCGCGCGTGAGCAGGCGGGCCTGAAGCGGGTCTCCATGTCGCTCAACCGCGCCGTGGAGACCCGGCACGAGGAGCGGATCGGACGTTCGACCCTCGCCGTGGGCCCGGGTGCCCGCGCCGAGTGGACCTTCGACGCCCCGCAGTAACACTTCCGCCAGGCGCCCGGCCGGCTGACGACGCAGATCGTCGCCGACCGGGCGTCGTCGTTCCGGGGGTCACCCAAGGCTCGCGTTCCGGCGTGCGCTCCACACCGCCAGCCCGGCCACCAGGACGAGAACGCCGGCCAGCCACAGGATGCCCTGGAGCGGCAGGGCGTCGACGATCGCGCCGCCGGCCAGCGCGCCGAGACCGATCGAGAGGTTGAACACCGCCACCCACAGCGCGGAGGCCTCCTCGACCGCCTGCGGCGCGACCTTGATCATCCACGTCTGAAGGCTCGTGGAGACCCCGCCGTACACCAGGCCCCAGACGACGAGCAGCGTCACCCCGCCCGCACCGGTGAGCCCTGCCACGGGGAAGAGCAGCACGGTCACCCCCAGGGTGACGGCGATGACGAGGACCGTGCGATGGAGCCGTTTCGCCACGACGGCGCCCGCGACGAAGTTCCCCGCGATGCCCGCCACGCCGAATCCGAACAGCAGTGGCCCGACGAACTGCTCGTCGATGCCGGACAGGTCCCGCAGCACGGGACCGATGAACGTGTAGGCCGAAAAATGGCCGGTCACGATCAGGAACGTCGCCAGGATGCCGACCCGGACGCCCTGGTTGCGGAACTGACCGGCCAGCCGCCGCAGGCCGACGGGCTGAGCGGCGGTCAACGGTGGCAGCACGGCCAGCAACGCGACCAGCACGGCGAGCGCGAGGGCGCTCAGCGCGCCGAACGCGATCCGCCAGCTCGCCAGCCCGCCGATCATCGTGCCGATGGGGACACCGAACACGTTCGCGGCCCCGACGCCACCGAAGATGATCGCAGTGGCCCGCGGTACGTGCGAGGCCGCGACGAGCCGTACGGCCAGACCGCCGGCGATGGCCCAGAACCCGCCGATCGCCACCCCGACCAGCACGCGGGCGGCGATCAGGAGCGGATAGTCCGGCGCCAGGGCGGAGGCCAGGTTGGCGAGCGTCATGAGTCCCATCAAGGCGACGAGCAGGATCCTGCGATCCAGCCTGCCGACGAGCACCGGCACGACCGGCGCCGCGACGGCGGCGACGATGCTGGGGACGGTGACCATCAACCCTGCCGCGCCCTCGGACACCGACAGCGCCGATCCGACGGGGGTGAGCAGCCCGATGGGCAGCTGCTCGGCCGTCACCAGGAGAAATGTGCCGAAGGCCACGGCGGACACCGCGATCCAATGATTCCTCGCCGACGGGTCTCGCCCGGTCGTCGTGGGGTGCGTTGCCGTCACGTCGTATCTTTCCTCTCTCATTTGGGAGCGATCGCTCCCATACGATGGCACACCCTAATACGGGAGCGATCGCTCCACAACGTTGGTAGAGTGGCGGCCATGGCACGGCCGAGGGAGTTCGACGAGCAGGACGTGGTCGCCAAGGCGACCCGCCTGTTCTGGCGTCGTGGCTACCATGCCACGTCGGTCCGCGACCTGGGCTCCGAGCTCGGGCTCAAGCAGAGCAGCCTGTACCGGACCTTCGACGACAAGCACACGCTGTTCTTGCGGACGCTGGACCACTATCGGGCGACCGAGTCCACTCAAGCCGAAGAGCAGCTCACCGCTCCCGGTCCCAGCCTCGAGATCCTGCGGGAGTGGCTGATCTGGATGATCAGCCACGAGGCCGGACTCGGTTGCTTCGTGGTCAACACGGCCGCCGAACTCGGCACCACCGACGCCGAGGTCCGGCAAAGGACCGAGGCCGCGTTCGACGTCACCCGGAAAACCCTGGCGTCACTGCTACGCCGCGGCATCCGCGACGGCGACCTGCCCGCCGCATTGGACGTCGACGCCGCGGTGGAGGTGCTGTTCACGACGGTGCTCGGCCTGCGAGTACGCGAACGCGCCGGACATGACCCCCAGCGGCTCGCCACGGCCATCGACTTCACGATCAAGACGCTCGCGACATCCGCGATCTGACTCGCATACAGCCCACCTGGCAGCGGTACGGCCGCCCTGGGATTCCCGGGCGCCGCGCGGTCGTGCTGGTGCTGCTGCTCACGCGCCCATGCCGTCCAGGATCGCGCCCGACCGCCTGCTCGGCGGCCGGAATGTGGGCCGGCGGGTCATCCGGCCACCGCGTACGTGGCCGAGACGGTGCCGGTCCGGTAGCTGTGCGAGGCCAGGAGCGTGCAGGTCAGCCGGTCGCCGTCGTCCTCGAACAACTTCCTGCCCGCACGGACGACGACCGGGTCGATCAGCAGCCGTAGCTCGTCGAGCAGGCGTCGCCGCGGGCCAGTAGCCGACGTGTTCCTCGTAGGTGCGCCGCCCGAGCAGCATGGTGTCCGCGGCGGCCAGGTGCGCCTCGACCCGACTACCGCGGAGTCGGCACTGATTCGCCGCTGAGAAGCACGTACGCCACAATGGGCCGTATGGTCCCTGGCGAGCCGCGGGAGGTCTCGCCCCGCGAGGCCGAGGTGCTGGCGGGCTTGGCCGAGCACCTGACGAACGCGCGGATCGCCCACCGGCTGCAGATCTCGGTCCGTACCGTGGAAAGTCACGTCTCCTCGCTGCTGCGCAAGTACGGCGTGGCCAACAGGGCGGCCCTGGTCGCCCTGAGCGGGCATCAGCCGTCCCCTTCGGCCAGGCCGGGGCACGTTGAGGGGATCCCGGTCAGCCACACGTCCTTCATCGGACGCCGGCAGGAGCGGCAGGAGGCGCTGGCGGCGCTGACAGACGCCGCGCCGGTCTGCCTGGTGGGGCCCGGCGGCGTCGGCAAGACCCGGCTGGCCGCCGTGCTGGCGCAGGCGGCCTCGGCATCGTTCCCCGCCGGCGGGGCGTTCATCGATCTGACCCCGGTCGGCGAGGGGTTCGTCCTGCGGACCGTGGCTGACGCGCTGGGCCTGGCCGAGCGCCCTCCCCAGCCGCTGGAAAGCGTGGTCGCCGAACGGCTCGCGCTGGGACGGTCGCTGCTGGTCCTCGACAACTGCGAGCACCTGCTGGACGAGGTCGGCGACCTGGTGGAGAGACTGCGCTCGGACTGCCCCCAGGCGGGGATACTGATCGCGAGCAGGGAGCGGCCGGGCCTGCCCGGCGAGCGGGTCATCACGGTGCCGCCGCTGGCGGGGGAGGCCGAGACGCTGTTCCTGGACCGGGCACGCGCGATCGATCCGGGGTTCGCCGCGGAGCCCGCGGTCATCGCCGAGGTGTGCGCCCGGCTCGACGGGCTGCCGCTGGCGATCGAGCTGGCCGCCTCGCGGGTCGCCGTACTGGGCATCGACGCTCTGCGGGTGGGGCTGCAGGACCGGCTTCGGCTGCTGTCGGGCGCGCGCGGCAGGCCGCCCCGGCACCGCTCGTTGCGCGCGGTCATCGGCTGGAGCTACGACCTGCTGGAAGAGGAGGAACGCGCGCTGCTGCGCCGCCTGGCGGTGTTCGCGGGCGGGTTCGACCTGGCGGCGGCCACGGCGCTCATGCCGGACACGCCGCCCAGCGCGACGGCCGACGTCATCGGCCGGCTGGCCGACAAGAGCCTGCTCGGGGTGGTGGGCGGTGGCCGGTGGCGGCTGCTGGAGACCATCAGAGCCTTCGCCGCCGACCGGCTCGCGGACAGTGGCGAGACCGAGAAGACGCTCCAGCTCCGTCTGCGCTGGGCCGCGGGCACGGCCGCGACGCTGGAATCACGGCTCGACGGAAACTGGGCGCCGCAGTTCGACCTGGTGGCCGACGATCTGCGGGCCACGCTCGCCGACACGCCCGCCGTACCGGACCGGCAGGCTCATCGCCTGGCCAGGTCGCTGGCGCATCTGACGTTCGCCCGGCGCTTCCATCGGGAGGCGATCGGCCACTACCTGGCCGCCGCCGACCGGGCCCGCGACGCCGCGGACGGCCACCAGGACCTCCTGAGCGCGGCCGCCACGGCCGTCTCGATCGCCGACGGCCCACTGGCCTTCCGCCTGCTGATGCGTGCCGCCGACCAGGTTGAACCCGCCGACCAGACCGAAGAGGCCGACCAGACCGAAGAGGCCGACCAGGCTGAAGAGGCCGACCAGGCTGAAGCCGCCGGCCTGCGCGCCGCCACGCTCGCCTCCGCCCTGGTGGTCACCCACCGCTACCGAGGCGCGCACGACCGCGACCCGATGTCCGAACACCTGCCGGCGCTGATCGACAAGGCGACCGTCGGCGTCACCCCTGCCGATTCACGCACCGCGGCGCTGGTGGCGACCGCGCGGGCCTGGGACCAGGACGGCCTCGAACTCGCCCGTTCCGCCGTCGAGGCCGCCCGTGAGTGCGGCGACGTCATCGTCCTCCTGGGCGCGCTGGACGTGCTCACGCGCGCGTACGCGCGGGCCGGCCGGATGCGCGCCGTCCAGCGGATCTGCCGGGAGCGGCTCACGCTCATCGAGCACCTGCCGGCACACGAGCCGTCCGCCGCGGCCGAGATCGTCGACACCTTCCACTCCGCCGCGCGGGCGGAGCTGTGCGTCGGCGACCTGCCGGCCGCGCTCGCCGTCGCCGGCCGCGCGCAGCGCGAGGACCCCATCGGCGAACACCCCTACCTGTCCATCCCCAAGACCATCCGACCGCTCGCCCTGAGCGGTCGTTTCCCGGAGGTCTTCCAGCAGGCGCCCGCCATGTGGGAGGCCTGGCATCAGGCAGGCAGCCCGCGCAGCGCCTGGATGTCGACCGCGATCTCCGCCGCGGCGCTCGCTCACGGGCTGGCAGGCACCGGCGAGTTCGACCTCTGGCGCTCGCGCGCGCTGGAGATGGCCAGGATGGAGGACGCGGCCTCCTCGCCGGTCCTGGCCCCCTTCGCCGCCTTCGTCGACGCCAGGGTCGCCGTCCACACCCGCGCCTACCATCAGGCCGCCGCACTGGTCGAGCGCGCTTTCGCCCCCTTCGCCGTGCGCTGGTACGAGGCCTACGCGCGCGCCGCCGGAGCAGAGCTGGCGGTCGTCGCCGGCTTGCCGGAGGCGGCCGAGCGGCTCGCCGCCGCCATGCCGTACGCCGAGCAGAACGACTGGGCGGCCGCCTGCCTGGCCCGTACCCGTGGGATCCTGCACGGCGACCGCGACGCGCTGGCAGAGGCCGTCGAACGATGGACGTCGATCGACGCCCGATTCGAGCGCGCCTGCACGCTGCGTTTGCTCCCCGGCCGCAAACCGTAGGCTCGGGTCAGCACCAGCGCTGCGAGGCCCCCTGAGCAGGGCGGCAGGCGCAGCGGCCCGATCACCCCGCAAACCGGCTGCGGCCGGGCCGGGGGAGCGGTGGTCAGCTCGGGATCGGGCTGCCCTCGCAACCTCTGCCGATCCGGCCCGTCTCGAAGTACCGCACCACGTCGGCGGCGCACTTGGGCACCCGGGTGGTTGACACGTGCACGTCGTCGGCGACCGTGTAGACGGTGCCGCCGATGGCGCGCTGCGTCTGCAGCGTCCAGTCGTAGGCGGACATGAACTCGTGCAGGTGTCCCGCCAGCACCAGCGACCCGCTGCCCCGCTTCAACGTGGCCTGCTGCACCGGCAGCGGCCAGCCAGGACACATGGCAGGCACTCCCCAGGCCCGGCCGGTCGCCGGATGGCGCTTCACGAGCTGCTGGTACTGACGCCAGGCGGTGTCGAAACCGGCCCGGCTGCTGTCCTCGTTGCACGCGACGGCCAGGTTCATGGTCATGTTCAGCGTTTCGGGCGCGCCGGGAACGGACGGCCCCATCATCGGCGCGCCGAGCAGCTCCTTGACGGTGGCCGGGGCGGTGGCGCCCGTCGCCGTCCGCAGCTCGGCCAGCGCCTTGCCCGCGCGTACCCACTCGGTCGAGTTGCGCCTGGCCAGGTCGGCGACGGCCGAACCGTCGACGGGCCGCTGCAGGTCGGTGTAGGTCTTGGGGCTCTTGTCGTACGCGCGGACCAGCTTCGCCACCTCCTCGCGCACCTGCCGAGCGGTGGCACCGAGACCGTAGGTCCCGTCGCGGCGGGCCAGCCAGGCGGCCATGCGCCCGAAGTTACGCTCGGCCGCCTCCGCGGCGCCCTTGGCGTGCTCGTCGATACGAGTCCACGGCGGCGCCACGCTGTCCAGGAAGGCCCGTCCGGTGTGCCCGGGATACAGGCTGCGGTACACCATGCCCAGGTAGGTGCCCCAGGAGAAGCCGAGCAGGTTGAGGCTGCGCTCGCCCAGCGCGGTCCGTACCAGATCCAGGTCCTTGGCCACGTTCTCGGTGGTGAGCTGTCCGAGGAAGGCGGGGTCGGAGCGTCCGCACTTCTCGTTGGAGGCGACCTGGGCGTCGTAGATCTTCCTGGCCGTCTCCTTGGTCAGCGCGCCGGGCTCCTGCGGGCCCTGCGGGGAGAGGGGGCAGGCGACCTTGGTGCTGTACCCGACGCCGCGCGGGTCGAAGCCGATGATGTCGTACCGCTCGTTGAGCCCGGCCATCTCCTCGTTCCTGAGCGCGGCCCGCAGGACCGGGTCCAGGTATCCGCTGTTGCCCGGCCCACCCGGCAGGACGGCGACGGCGCCGAGCCGGTGGGCCTTGTCCGTGGCGGCCAGCCGGGTCACCGCGATGTCGATCTTCCGCCCGTCGGGGTCACGGTGGTTCAGCGGGACGCTGACCGTCCCGCACTCCAGGCGCTTCATCAAGGAGCGGAAGGCCGCGACCTTGTCCTCCGCCACGCCCAGGCCGCGGATCACCTCATCGGAGTAGGCCGGGCAGGATTTCCACTGCACGGAAGACACGTCGGGATTCGAGGTGGCGCTCGCCGCAGGAGGATGCGCCACCAACCCAGCCAGCGCCAGGGCCAGCGCCGCCAGTGAAGTTCGGTACGTCATGGGGGCCAGTAATAGAGCAGGAGTTGTTTCCTCACCGTTTCCGTGAGGACGCTCGCCGATCAACGCTCCACTGGAATTGGGAGCCCGAGCATCACTCCAGGGGCAGGGGGCGGCGTGGTACGGGCGCGGTGTGGATGAGAGACGTGGTCGTGTGACCGTACGGGGTGAACAGGTCGAGGATCGGTTCGAGCTCGTCGACCGCCCGCAGGTGCATCGTGAAGTAGAAGCAGTCGTCGCCCGTCATCCGGTAGCACTCGACGATCTGGGGGACTTCCTGGGCGATCTTGGAGATGCGGTGCACTTCCCGGAGCGCGGGGCGGATGCGAACCATCACGGTGACCGGAAAGCCCAGGGCCCGCGGGTCGACCTCGGCGTGATAGCCGGTGATCACTCCGGTCTCCTCCAGCCGCTGCACCCTGTCGGCCACCGCGGGGGCCGACAGGGCGACCCGGCGGCCCAGTTCGGCGAAGCTCACTCTGGCGTCGACCTGCAGCTCGGCGAGGATACGAAGGTCGAGGGCGTCGATCCCCTTGGATTCGTATGCCCGCTCGGGTCTGATCTTTCGATTCGCCATTCTCCTAAATTACGGGCTGGCCGACGATAGGGGTCATGCCGCCCGGCATCGACGGGCTGGCCGCCGCCATGCTGGTCGCCTGCGTGTTCGCCGCTCCGTCGGGAACTTTCGGCCTCCGCGGTGAAGACCGCGCTCTCACAGGAAGGTAAGACGCCATGCAATACGTGAAGCTGGGCTCGTCAGGACTGCAGGTCTCGCGGATCTGCCTGGGCATGATGACGTACGGCGATCCGGGTTCTCGGGAGTGGATGCTGCGCGAGGACGCGGCCGAGCCGATCGTGCGGCGCGCGGTCGAGGCCGGTGTGACGTTCTTCGACACCGCCGACATGTACTCCGACGGCGTGAGCGAGGAGATCACCGGGCGGCTGCTCGGCAAGCTCTTCGCCCGCCGCGACGACTACGTTCTCGCCACGAAGGTCTACTTCCCGACGGGGCCGGGCCCGAACGACCGAGGGCTGTCCCGCAAGCACGTGCTGTCCGCCATCGACGCCTCGCTGACCAGGCTCGGAACCGACTATGTCGATCTGTACCAGATCCACCGCTGGGACGACGAGACGCCGATCGAGGAGACCATGGAGGCCCTGCACGACGTGGTGCGGGCCGGCAAGGCGCGTTACATCGGCGCCTCCAGCATGTACGCCTGGCAGTTCGCCAAGGCACAACACACCGCTCAGGCGGCCGGCTGGACCAAATTCGCGTCGATGCAGAACCACTACAACCTCGTGTACCGGGAGGAGGAGCGAGAGATGCTCCCGCTCTGCCTGGACCAGGGAGTGGGCGCCATCCCGTGGAGCCCGCTGGCACGCGGACTGCTCACCGGCAGCCGCCACCGCGACGGCCGGCGGCGCACGGTCCGATCCGGCAGCGACCCGCTGGCCGACAGCATGTACGAGGACGCGGACTTCGACGTCGTCGACGTGTTGCGCGCGGTCGCTGACGAACGAGGACTGCCTCCGGCGCAGCTTGCGCTCGCATGGCTGCTCGGGAGACCTGGTGTGAGCGCGCCGATCGTCGGGGCGAGCAAGGTGGGCCATCTGGACGACGCGATCGCGGCGGTGGAGGTGTCCCTGAGCGAAGAGGAGGCGGCCCGCCTGGAGGCCCCGTACCGGCCACATCGAATCATCGGGCACTCCTGAAAGCCGGTCGCCGCCACTCCGCCTGCCTCGAGGGATCTGCGGCACTCGCTCCGCCCCCGGCGCGGCAGTGTTGATCTGGCGGGGCCGGCGCGGTCCTCTAGTTCCCTCTCCCGTTCTGCGCTGCCCGGTCCGATTCGGGCAGCTGCCAGTCGGCCGTCCACAGCCGCGTTCCCGAGCGGCGGTCGAGGCGGCGCAGGAACGACAGGACGCCCGCGGTGCCGGTGCTCCAGGTGTAGGCCGCCTTGTCGAGGTCGTTGCCGGGGAAGACCGGCTGCGCCGGCTCGCCGCCGGCCCGTACCAGCATCTGCTCGGCGATGTTCTCGGCGTGGCGCCAGTAGTCGTCATCGCCCGTGACCATCGCCAGGTCGATCAGCGCTTCGCCGATGCCGGCCAGGCCGCAGCACTGAGAGACCACCCAGGCTTGCGGGGCGACGACCAGGCACGCCCGCGCGCCCCGCTCGGCCAGCTCCAGGTAGCGGTCCTCGCCGTACGCGCGGGCCGCGCGGGCCAGCGTGCCGGTGATGCCCGACATGCCCTGGCACCAGGAGGCCCCCATGGCTCGGGCATCCGGGCCGTGCAATTCGCCGATCAGCGCATCGGCCTGGACGGCCAGCGCCGCCAGCCGCTCCCGGGCCGCCTCGCCCGCCGCTCGGTCGCCAGTGGCCGCGTGGTAGGAGAGCAGGAAGTCCGCGCAGCCCGCGTCGCCGTGGGCGTACGCCGTGTCGACCGACACGCCGGAGCCGGGCTGGGCGGGTGCCACGGCGTCCTGCGACCGCGTGACCTCACCGGCGATCAGCAGCCGGGCGCACTCGGCGGCGATCCGCAGATGCCGGGCATCGCCGGGATCGATGGCGGCCAGGGCCAAATGGCCCGAGCCGATGCCTGCCACGCCGTGTGCCTGGTCGGCCCGCTGCGGGCCGTCGATGGTGACGGGGGCCGGCGCCGCCAGATCCGGCGCGGCGCTCAGACGGGCCGCGGTCAGGAACAGCGCGGTTCCGGTACGGCCGAAGTACAGCGAGGGCGGGAGCTTGGCGGGCGGCATCACGCGGGCCGTCCACCGGGCCAGGTCGGCGGCCACGGCCTTGGCCTCCGGGTGGTGCAGCAGTTCCATGCCGACTCCGGCACTGCCGCCGTACACGTTGGTCACCGGCGGGCTCTCCCGGCGGGCGTCCTCGGGCGCGGCCATCAGCTGCTCGGCGAAGGCCGCGCACTCGCGCACGGTGTGGTCGAGCGCCTTGGTCAGCAGTTCTCCGGTGAGCCTGGGCGGGGAGGGCGGCTTCCACCGTCCCGCCTGCGCCTGTTCGGTGGCGGGCCGCCTTTCGCCGAAGCCGGTCACGGCCGGTACGGGGCGTGGCCGGTCGGCAGGAGCCGGTCCGTGGGCGGGTCTGAGCTCGGCGGCGGCGGCGGTGCGGTCGGCGGGGTCGAGGCTCAGCAGGCCGGGCAGCAGGCCGAGGACGCCCGTCGTGACGTCCGGGAACATCCCCGCCAGGCACATGAGCGTGCGCTCGACGTTGCGGACCGGGTCCGGGCCGATCATGATCGGGTTCATCCCGGTGGCCGCGAAGAACAGGGTGGCGCCCAGCGAGAAGTAGTCGTCGGCGGGCACGGAGGCACGGTCGGTGTGCTGGTCGGGAACGCTGTAGCCGCGGCTCCAGCCGGGCAGCTGCAGCCCGTCGTACCTGCTGTTGCCGAAGTCGATCAGGGTGCAGCGGCCGTCCTCGCCGAGCACGACGTTCTTGGGCGACAGGTCGCGAATGACGACGCCGTGCGCGTGCACCGCGTCGATCACCTCCAGCAGCCGGACGGCGAGTGTGCCGAGGCCGCGCTCGCCGGTGGCGGGCTCCTCGGTGAACAGGCCGTTCTCCGCGACGAATCGGTTGAGGTCGCGGCTGCCCGCGTCGGTCATGACGAGGAACTCGTCCTCGCCGTGCCGGAAGTGGTCGATCGGCTCCGGAACGCCTGCCAGGCCCGTGAGCGCCTGGAGGACGCGCAGCTCGTTGCGGAGGTACATCCGCAGGTCCCAGCCCTCGACGTTCTCCCCGACGTACGCGCGGGCCTCCTTGACCACGACCCGCCGCCCGGCGGCGTCGGTGGCGCGGTAGACGTTTCCGCGCGGGCCACGCACGACGCCGGACGTCACGCGGTACCGGCCGCCGATGAGCCGCCCGCTGCCTCCGTCGGCGGCCTGCCCGGTTGTCTGCGCGGGCGGCAGTGTTCCCAGCGTTCCCAGCGTTCCCGGCGTTCCCGGCGACGGCCGTTCGTCAGGCTCCGACGGGCCGGCCCCGGCAGGCTCCGTGGGACGGAACGGGTCGGTGGCCCAGGGCGGGCAGGTGAACTCGGGGCCGGCCGCGCCCGGCAGTTGCTCGCCGTCCGGCCCGATCACGATCAGCTCGAAGTCGCCGTTCTCGTCCACGCGGTACTGCGGGGCGAACGGGGCATACCTGTAGTACACCGGAGCGTCGGGGCGGACCCGCCGATCGCTGACGATGCGCGGGGCCGACAGCCCGGACAGGGCGTCGGCGAGGGCGTGGCCCAGTTCGACCACCGCATCCTGCTCCGGGTAGACCGTCATGGCCTTGCCCACGGCTCCCGGGTCGACGTCGCCGGAGTTGAGCTCCATGAGCCTGTGGGTGGACCGGGCGACCTTGAAGGCGCAGCCGGTGCCGGCCAGGATCGGCAACGCGCGGTCAAGGGTGTCGTTGAGGGTGCCGGGACGTGCGGAAATGTGGATTTTCCAGCCCTGCAACGGAATGTCGTGGTGAGGGTCGTGAACGCTGATCCACGTGTCGTCCTCGTATATTTCCCTACCATTCGACTCTGCAAATTGGGTAAGGCGGTCGAGCACATTAAAGTCCACGGTCATCCCTCGATAACGGAGCGCATCGGCCTGATATGAGAAAAAGGCCATCAGAGCACCGCCGACGGCCTTTCCCCAGCACCTCACGTCACCACGCTTGACCGCGTGGGATCAGGTGCTTCACACGATGGACGGGCAGCACGGGAAGCTGCTGCAGACCGTACGCTTGCAGGTGTTGACGCAGGCCTGGGGGCCGTGGAGCAGCTTGTTCAGCTCGCCTTCGAAGTCGACGGCGAGGTCTTCGTACTCCAGGACTCCGGCGTCGCGGGGCTCCAGGGCGAGGACCGACATAAGGGCTCCTTCCTTGGCCACCTTTGGGCGGCCGACGTAGGGATCCGAGCCTCGGGATGGCGCCGGTAGGCACCTTTCCCGCGCTCCGCCTGCGACCAGGAACCGGCTAGATGTTCCCGCGTCGCAAGCAAACGGACGCATTATGTGCATATATCCGGAAGCATGTCCAGAGGTAGCCGTAACAGCCAAAAATGTGTTTACATGCGCCTTTACAGTGGGAGTTGGATCTTCTAGATTGACGTGCGTGATGGGGGGATCTCTGGCGCGCCGGTTTCCGAACGGCGCCCTCGCGTGAGGCTCTGGCGTCGCCGACGCAGGACGAGCGTCCCGGACGACCGTTCGGGGCTCGTGGTCGCGTACTGGGAGAGCCACGACGAGCACCTGCTGACCGCCACCCTCGGTACGATCGCCCGCAGGCTGCCGTCCTTGGTGGCCGCCGCGTTGCGGATGGCGTGGGAGGCCAGTCCCCGCGACACGGTCGTGGCCCTGGCGGGCAACCTCGCGGCCGGCGTCTTCACGGTCTTCGGCCTGGTGGCCACCTCCGACGTGCTGGCCTCGCTGCTGGCCGGCGGTCCCACACCCGATCGGGTATGGACCGCGCTGCCCTCGCTGCTGCTCGTGGCCGCCGCCACCGGGTTGCGCGGAGCGCTGCTGGCCGGTGCCGGATGGGCGCAGGCCAGGCTCAAACCGCTGGTCGAACGGCTGGCCGAGACCCGCCTGTTCGAGCTGACCACCCGGGTGGAGCTGGCCGCGTTCGACGACCACGACTTCCACAACGCGATGCGCCGGGCCCGCGACAGCGGCGTGCCCGACACCGCCACCGTGGTGGAGACGACGATCGCCGCGGTCACCGGCGCGGTGGGCGTGCTGGCCTCGGCCGTGGCGCTCGGCCTGCTGCACCCGGTCCTCATGCCGTTGCTGCTGGTCGCCGCCGTGCCGGCGGGATGGGCCGCGGTACGCATGGCGCGGCTGGGCTACCAGGCGTTCTACCGGCTGTCCGCCGCGCGGCGGCGCAAGTTCATGCTGTCGGACCTGATGGCCGAACGGCAGCCCGCCGCCGAAGTGCGGGCGTTCACGCTCCGGGACTTCCTGCTCGGCCAGTACGCCAAGGTCGCCGACCTGGAACAGGACGTTCAACTCGACGTGGCACGGCGGCGGGCCGCGACCAAGGCGGGCGGCGACCTGCTGAGCGGCCTGGCCACAGCCGGCGTGTACGTGGTGCTCGGCGCGCTGCTGGCCATCGGCGTGATCCCGCTGTCAGTGGCCGGCGCGGCCGTGCTGGCGATCAGGACTGGGCAGGTGTCGCTCACCGCCCTGATCCAGACCATGAACCGGCTCTACGAGGCAGGCCTCTACTTCGGCGACTACCTGGCCTTCTGCGAGATCGCCCGGGAGCGCGTCCCCCCGCGGCCGGCAACCCCTGCCGAGCCGGCGCCGTTCAGCCTGCTGACGGCCGAGAACGTCACGTTCACCTACCCCGGAGCCGACCGGCCCGCACTGTCGGGCGTCAGCGTGACGGTCGGCCAGGGCGAGGTCATCGCCCTGGTCGGCGAGAACGGCTCCGGCAAGACGACCTTGGCCAAGCTGCTGGCCGGGCTGTACCAGCCGCAGGAGGGCACGATCCGCTGGGACGGCGTGGACCTCGACGCGTTCGACGGTGACGCGTTGCGGCGGCGGATCTCCGTGATCGCCCAGGATCACACGCGCTGGCCGCTCACCGTCCGCGAGAACATCGTCATGGGGCACCCCCTGGAGGAGGATCGGCTTGCCGCCGCCTCCGCCGCGGCGGGTGCCGACGAGGTGGTGGCACGGCTGTCCGACGGCTACGACGCGCTGCTCGACCGCCGCTTCCGGGGTGGCCACGACCTGTCGGGCGGCCAGTGGCAGCGCATCGCCGTGGCACGCGGTTTCTACCGCGACGATGCCGCGCTGGTCATCTTCGACGAGCCGACCTCGGCCCTGGACGCCCGTGCCGAGCACGCCCTGTTCGAGCGGATCCGCGGCCACGCCGCCGGCCGCACCGTCGTGCTCATCACCCACCGGCTGGCCAACGTCCGCTACGCCGACCGCATCTACGTGCTGAACGGCGGTGCGATCGCCGAGCAGGGCACGCACGCCGAGCTGATGGAACGCGACGGCCAGTACGCCGGCCTGTACGAGCTGCAGGCCTCGGCCTACCACCAGACGGTGCCATGATCGTCGCCGAGTCGGCGTACCTCGCCGTGACCGCGGTGCTGCTGGTCGCGGCGCTGGTCAAGCTGCGGGACGTGCCCGGCTTCGCCCGGTCGGTGGCCGGCTACCAGGTGCTGCCGGGCAGCCTGGCCAGGCCGGCCGCGGTGGGCGTGCTCGTGGCCGAGCTGGCCGCCGGCGGGCTGCTGCTCGCTCCAGGCGGCCGGCGGTGGGGCGCCGTGGTGGCGGCAGTCCTGTTCGCCGCGTTCCTGGCGGCCATGGCCTCCGTGATGCGGCGCCGGATGGCCGTGGACTGCGGGTGCTTCGGCGGCCGCGACCTCGTCGGGGCCGGCACGCTGGTGCGTACCGGTCTGCTGCTGGTCCTCGCGGTGACGGCGGCTCTGACCGGGCCGGTCGCGTTCGCGCCCGTTCAGCTTCCGGTGGCGGCGGTCCTGCTCGGGCTGTCCTTCCTGCCCGCGCGGCTGCTACGTGCGGAGAGAGCCTCGTACGGGCCGCGTCCCGGCACGCACTTCGCGCTCAACGGCAGGCCGGAGCCGGCAGGCGACCGGACGATGTACGCGTTGGTCTCGCCGGCGTGCGGGTTGTGCAAGGCGATGCTGCCGGAGTTCGTCGCGACAGCCGACCGCCTGGATGTCGCGCTGGTCAGCGCGGTGGAGGGATACGGTGGCGCCGGGCTGCCCGTGATCGTGGACCCGGATGTCTTCGACCGCAACGACATCCCGTGGCCGCCGTATGTGGTGGTGACCGACCGCACCGGCACCGTCCTGTCGGCGGGCGGCGCGGCCGATCCAGCACAACTGGAGCAGGTACTGTCTCGCGCCGAAGCGGTCGCTCTCCGAGACGGGCGATGACACCCGGGACGCCTGTTCGTGCGCCGGGTGTCGATCTCGCGGCGTCCCGGGTATCGTGATCGACCGGCTGATCGCCCGTCGGCCTCAGGCTTTGAGGGCTCGGTCGATGAGATCTCGCATCCGGTGTTCCTCCTCCGAATCGTCGCGGGGCTCGGGCTTGAGCCGGAGCTTGTCCTTGAGCACTTGGGCGAAGGGCTTCATCGACCAGCTGGGGAGGACCTCCACCGCGCGACGCAGCGCCGCCAGGGCGACGGTCGCGTCGGGCTCTTCCATGCCGGGGGTCGTGAAATCCGCTATCGCCTGCCCACACAGGACCCTGAGGGCGTCGGGATCGAGGGATTTCACGCCTGTCAGATTCGTCATCGCGATCAGCTCGCCGGCGAGATAGCGCCGGGTCTCGATCGAGACGCCGGTCGTCGGCGTCGCGAAGAACGCGATGAGCATCGGCAGCACGTCCGGCTTGTACAGCACGTTCTGGCACGCGAACGCGCAGTACGAGGCCATGATGCTGTCCCGGTACCGCGCGATGTCGGCATCGTCCTCGTCTTTGACGCGGCCCAGCGCTTTCCAGTGGTCCTTCACGCCCTTCAGGGTCAGGCTGGCCTCCGTCGTCGGCTTCTTCTCGCCAGGGGGCATACCGGTCGCCAGGTGGCCGAGCGCGTAGAAGTACTCGACCATCGCCTGCTTCGACTCGTGGCCGGTGTTGATGCGCGTGTACCAGTCCTCTTGCTGACCTTCTGTCGGTTTTCCCCACGGCCCCGGGATCAGGTCGACGAAGGACGTCCGCAGGAACGAGAAGCTGCCGCGCCAGTCGACCAGGGCGAGCTTCTGGAACAGCGCGGCGATCTCGCCCTCGGGCTTCGAGCGCAGGAGCAGGGGGATGCCGTCCACGTACGGAGACCCCAGGTCCGTATGCGTGACCGGCCAGCAGAACCTGTTCACGAACTCGGCGTTACCGGAGGCGCTGCGCATCAGCGCCTGCTCGTCCTGGTTGCCGTGCTTGAGCATGTGTATCACGAGCTGTCCCTCGTCATGCCGGGCGAGATCGAGGTCGAGCTCCTGCAGCCGCGCCTCTGCCTGCGTGCGCTGGGATGCGTAGCCGTCCTGCTTCGACAACACCGTGAGGTCGCCGGCGGCGACCTTGCCGGTGCCGAAGGAGGCGTACTTCTGGAAGCTCTTGCACAGGAAGACCTCGAGGCTGCCGTCGGCGATGGCGTCCTTCAGGCCGTTGAGCACCTCGTCGAGCCGGGTCCGGCCGGTGGACGGGTCGAGCCCGTCCTCGACGGTGGTGTCGAGTATCAGCGCGAACGGCGGGTCATCCCGCTTGCGTGTCTTCAGGCTCTTGAACACGCCATCCACGAGGGTCTTCGCCGGTGACGACTCGAAGGGCGTGCTCGGGTTCAGCGCCGCGACCATGACATCCTCGCGCGGCTTCGCTATCTCCCCCTTCTTGAGGTTGCCGAGCAGCATCCCGGTCTCGAAGTAGTCGATGCCCTCGGTGGGCCGCGAGACCTGGTCGGTGCGCCGCCCCGACAGCGCGATGTACAGCGCCGTCCCGAGCGCGTCCATGCCGCTGGTCATGAGGTGGCTGCTGAGCTCGATCTCCCTGCCGACGTACGGCGCGATGCTCGGCGCCCGCTTCAGCAGGACGTCCTGCATCGTCTTCCAATAGTCGACACGTCCGTAGTTCTTGGCAGCGGCGAGCACGACGGCGATCTCGTCCATCATGAGGTCGACCGCGCGCAACGCCGTCGACGGGTTCGGCTCCTCGACGACGATGTCGAGGAGCCGGCCCAGCGAGCGCAGGGCGTCGGCGGTCAGCGCGTCGCGGCGGTCCGGGCCGAGCTTGTCGGTGAGGCCGAGCAGGAGGTGCTCGACCATGGCGCACACCGGCGCCAGCTCGCCCTTGCCGCGCGCGGTGTCCTGCAGACGGGAGAACGCGCTGGAAGTGATGAGCTGCGCGAGGTCGGCGTGCGTGTCGACGGTGAAGTTCGGCGGAAGCGAGGGTTTGCCCGCGTCCATGAGCTCGTAGAGCTGGTACGCCGACGGCGTCGCGCCGATCCCCTCCAGGATCTCCTTCCACTTCAAGGAGGGGTCGCTGGCGCCCCTCAGCACGCTGATGCCCGTATCCCCCTTGAGCGGCCGGATCTCGAGCTTGGCCAGCACCTTCGGGTCCAGCACCATCTCGAGCTTGCGCAGCACGCGCGGGCTGTTGACCAGGATGTCGCCCTCTTGCAGCTTGTGGTCCACCTGCAGCTTCTCCGCGAAGTCGTCCAGGGCTTCGCCGAAGGACGTGCGCCAGTAGCTGGACTCGACGTCGTGCTGGGTCGTCAGGTTACTCTGGCCGGTGCGCTTGCTGCCCGCCGTACGGAAGCCCACCTGCTTGACGATGTGCTCCTGCGCGGGGGCCGCCACCTTCCTGAGTGCCGTGCGGCGCAGCTCCGAGTACGGCTCCTCGCCGCTGCTGATCAAGGTGATGTCAGCCAACGCCTTTTTGAGGTAGGCGATCGACGAGGCGTCGTCCGCGTCGTCGGTCCGCTTCGCGAGCTCGACCAGGTCGACGGTGCTCTTGACCGGCGTGGCGAGGTCGAGCGCCTCGAACGATTCGTTGCGGCCCGGCGCGCGATCGCCCTCAGGCTGCTTCTGCGGCGTCTTGGGCTTGACGAGACGAACCCCGGCGGTCGCCTTCAGGAAGTCGAGGGCGAGGTTGCCTCTGAGTTGCGTCGCGATGAGCCGCGACATCGTGCTGCGCTCATGCGCCGAGCGCTGGGCCAGCATCTCGGCCATGCGCTGCGCGGAGAACGTTTTGTCCTGCAGCGCCTTCGCCACCACCTTGGCGGTGGCCGGGTCGGGCTTCTCGGTGAACTTCTGCCAGCCCGGCGGCGTCGATGTGGAGATCGGTGCGGAGGCGACGGACACGTCACGCTTCGTGATAGGCAAGTCAGACATGTCGGATATGCCAGGCGTGATCTTTTCTGGTCCGCCGATCGTACGCCTGCGCTGACGCTTGTTCTTGGTCGCGCCGATGGTCGGTTTCTTTTTCATGACCCCCCAGCCATTCTGCTCAAGGCTCCCCCCGCCTGATGACCGATCGATCGTCCACCTTCTGGCCGAGCGTGCAAAGGTTCCCTGTCCGCCACATTCGTGGCGCGCTTGTCTGAGTTGCGGCTCCCTGATGCTCAGAGCGCCTACGACACCGGCTCCTGAAGTGCCCGGTCGACGATCGCGCGCAGCCTCATCGCGTCCGGTGACTTGTCGGCGCTCGCGAGCTTGGCCTTGAGCTTGCCGGCGATGGCCTTGAACTCCCAGGCCGGGAGCACCGCGGCCGCGCGAACCAGCGACGGGAGGAGACGCGCGTCGAGGATCGTTCCCGTCATCGAGAGCAGTTCGCCGGCGAGATAGCGCTGGGTCTCGATCGTGACGTCTGGCGCCGGGCTCGCGAAGAAGTCTCTGAGCAGCGGCAGCGCACTGGCCTTGGGCCGCAGGTTCTGGGCCGCGAACGCGCAGTACGAGGCCCTGATGCTGTTCCGGTACTGCGCGGTGTCGGTACCGTCCGGAGCGAGGGCCAGCGCCTCCAGGTGCTTGTGCACCATCTTGATGTCCAGCTGGTCGAGGTCGACCTTGCCGTCTGACCTCTTCTCGCCAGGGAGCGTGTCGCTCTCCAGATGGCCGAACGCGTAGAAGTTCTCGACCATGGCCTGCTTCGACTCGTGGCCGGTGTTGATGCGCACGTACCACCTCTCCTCAGCCTTGTCCGCACCGTACGGCCCGGGGATGCCGCCGACGTACGACGTCCGCAGGAACGAGAAGCTGTCGCGCTGATCGATCGTGACGAGCTTCTTGAACAGGTCGTCGGCCTTGATCGGCGCGCGCAGGAGCAGGGGGATGCCGTCCACGTACGTGGACCCGCGCGTGCGGTCCTGCCCGTTGATCGGCCAGCAGAACTCGTCCACGAACTTGGCGTTGTCGGCGGCGGTGCGGATCAGCTCCAGCTCGTCTCGATGTCCGTGCTTGAACATGTGCACCACGAGCTGCGTCTCGTCGCTGCGGGCGAGATCGAGGGCGCGGTCCTGCAGCAGCGTCTCGGCCCGCGCGGACGCGGAGTCGAGGTTGCCCCTCTTGGACAGCATCGTGAGATCGCCGGCGGCGACCTTGCCGGTGCCGAACGAGGCGTACTTCTGGAAGCTCTTGCACAGGAAGACCTCCAGCGTGCCGTCGGCGATGGCGCCCTTGAGGCCGTCGAGCACGACGTCGAGCTGGGTCCTGCCGCCGGGCGACTTGGGCGCGACCTCGATGGTGCTGTCGAGTATCAGCGCGAACGGCGGGTCACCCTTCTTGCGCGCCTTCAGAGCATCGCGCACGTCGGCCACGAGTTTGTCCGCTGATGGAGCGTCGAAGGGCGTGCTCGGATTCAGCGCCGCGACCAGGACGTCGTTGCGCGGACGCACCGCCTCGCCCTTCTTGAGCTTGGTGAGCAGCAGATCGGTCTCGAAGTAGTCGATGTCCTTGGTGGAACGCGTGACCTGATCGTGGTCCCGCGACGACAGCGCGATCGACAGCGCCGTCCCGAGCGCGTCCATGCCGCTCGTCATGAGGTGGCTGTCGAGCTGGACCTCCTGCCTGTCCACCAGCGGTGCGATGCCCGGCGCCCGCTCCAGCAGGACCTGGCGCATCGTGTCCTGATAGTCGACCCGCGTGTAGTTCTTGGCCACGGCGACCACGATGCCGATCTCGTCCATCATGAGGTCGACCGCGCGCATCGCCACCGACGGGTTGCGCTCGTTCTGCACGACGATGCCGAGGAGCCGGCTCAGCGAGTTCAGGGCGTTGGCGGTCAGCCCGTCGTAGCGAGAGGGGCCGAGCTCGTCGGTGAGGCCCAGCACGAGGTGCTCGATCATGGCGCACACCGGCGCCAGCTCGCTCTTGCCGCGCGCGATCTCCTGCAGGCGGGAGAACGGGCCGGAGGTGATGAGCTCCGCGAGGTCGGCCCGCGTGTCGACCTTGAAGTCGGTCGGGGGCGACTCCTTGCCCGCGTCCATGAGCTCGTAGAGCTGGTACGCCGACGGCGTCGCGCCGAGCTCCTGCAGGATGCTGTTCCAGTCGATGGCGTACTTGCCGGTGCCGCTCAGCACGCTGATGCCCGACGCCCCGGCGAGCGGCTCGATCTTGAGCCCGGCCACCACGTCGGGGCCCACCATCATCTCGAGCTTGCGCAGCACGCGCGGGCTGTTGACCAGGAGGTCGCCCGGACCCAGCTTCCCCTTCTCCTGCAGATCCTTCAGCAGGCCCTGCAGGTTATCGCGGAAGTTCGTGCGCCAGTAGGAGGCCGCCAGCTGGTTCTGGGGCGACAGGCCGCTCTTGTCGGTGCGCTGGGTCTTGGCCGCGCGGAAGCCGATCTGCTCGACGAGGTGCGCCTGTGTCGTGTCCGTCAGATCGAGCTTTTTCTTGATCTCGGCGCGGCGCCTGTCCGAGTAGCCCGTCGTGCCGCCGAGGGAGTTGACGAGCTTCAACGCCTCCGTGAGGTTGCCCATGGCCGAGATGTCGCGCACCTCGTCGATACGCTGCTCGAACCCGGCCAGGTCGGCGGTGATCTTGTCCGACGCGAGGTCGAGCGCCTCGATCTGCTGCCGGTCGCGGCCGTGCGAGGTCTTGACGGGCAGTTCCCCGAGCGTCTTCGGCGGCAGGAGGTCGAGGCCGTGGAGCAGGTTCTCGTGCTGCGGCGCCGGCTGCTCCTCGGGCGGCTGCGGCGTTTTCGGCGTCTCCATCGCCGGGCGGGTGAGACGTACGGCGGCGGTCGCCTTCAGGAAGCCGCGGAGGGCGTCGCCGTCGAGCCGGGAGGCGATGAGCCGGGACATGGCGCTGCGCTCGAGCGCAGGGCGATCGGCCAGCGTCTCGGCGATGGACTGCACGGACGCGAGCGCGAGGCGCGGGCTCATCTTCTCCAGCGCCTTCGCCACCGCTTTGGCGGTGGCGTCGTCGGGTTTCGCGGCGAACGCCTGCCAGTCCTTCCGCAGCGGCTCGGACGCGACGGACACGTCATGCTTGGTCAAGGTGAACGTGGAAGTATCCGTGCCGCCGGCCCGGAAGCGCTTCTTCGCGGTGGTCGCGCGCCTGCTGTTGCGTGCGCCTTGACGGTGATTCCGCATGATCGTGATCCCCCACCCGTCCTCCGGAGACTGCCCCCGTCCGAGGAACGATGGTCCACCGCTGAGCCGGGTGAGCACAGGTGGCTTTGCCGCCATATTCGTGGCGCGGTTTCTGCGCTTGTATCTGTGAGGGCGCGGGCCGCTCTGTGGAGTCGGTCCGGACTACACAGGCTTCTCTGAGGGGGGACGCATGGCGGGCAACGAGCCGATCCCGAGCTACGAGGAACTGTTCGACGACACGAATCTCGATCATCGGCAGGAGGACGAGGCCAGGACGGTCTACTCGCCGGGGGCCTATCTCGCGGATCTCCTGGGGCTGCTCGAGACCGTTCTGGAGCAGCCGTCGCTGCTCGGCGACGACCGGCGCGCCGACCTGAAGAGGGTCCTGCTGGACGGGGAGAACACCTTCGGCGAGGCTCCCTACCTGGACATCGTCATCGAACTGCTGGAGAGGCTCGCCGGGGACCAGCCGTACGAGCGGATGCGGCAGCGGCTGAAGTACCCGTTCGGGATGCCGTTCTCGCTGGACGAGGAGCGCTTCAAGACCTACCTCCGGCACCTCAGGACCGGACCGGACGAGCTCTACCGGATCTTCGCTCCGGTGGCCGACGCCGACACGGTGGCCCGGCTGTTCCTGGGATTGTCCGCGGAGGCCGTCACGCATCTGACATCACCGGCGGACGAGGCGGGGATCAAGGCGTTCTACGGGCTCGCACCGCAGGATCCGCTGACCTCGCTCGCGGATGTGGAACGATTCAAGCAGGTGACCGGCCTGTCGGCGCTGCAGTTGCGGGAGCTGCTCGGCGAGCCGGACGACCTCGTGCGCCCGCCCAAGGACTCGTACGTCAACCAGGGCAGCGAGCCGGTCGCCATGTCGCCGGACGGCACGCGGCTGGAGGGGGCCACCTCCGGCTGGTACGACCGGATCAGCCGGATCGTCCGGCTGGCCAGGTGGACCGGGCTCGGCCTCGGCGACCTCGATCGCGTCCTGACCACGTGCTGCGGGGGCACGCTCGACGCGGCCGCGCTGCGGATCACCGCGCTCGCCGTGCACCTGCGGCAGGGCTACGACCTCACCGTCGACGCGGTGTGCGGGCTGGTGGCGGAGGTCGAGCCGGTGCCCGAGGAGCTGCCCGCCATGTCGGGCGACATCCTCGGCCCGCACAACAAGGAGTACCGCCGCAAGCTGGCCATCGGGATCGGGACCTCCGAGAGCGACATCGTGGAGACCGTGCGGCGCTACCGCGACCGCTACAGCGCCCTGGAGCCGAGCCCCTTCGACCGTGGTCCGATCGGGTCGTCACAGATCGCGCTGCTGCGGCGGACCGGCAGGCTGACCTCGGCGCTCGGCATGTCCGCCGGGGAGCTGTTCGACCTGCTGGGGGTGCTGGAGAGCGACCCGTCGCTGTGGCGGTACTCCACGTTCTCCCTCCTGGGCGGGGTCGAGCCGACGACGCAGGACTGCTACCGCATCCTGGAGGGCGGCGACCCCGCCTCCGGCCTGTGGCTGGCCCAGACGCTGCTCGCGGTCGCCCGGTGGATGCAGGACGGCGGCTTCGGCGCCCAGGAACTGGCCGAGATCCTGGGGAGCGGGTCCAGCGGGTCCAGCGGGTCCAGCGGGTCCAGCGGGTCCAGCGGGTCCAGCGGGTCCAGCGGGTCCAGTGCGTCCGGTGGGTCCAGCGGGTCCGGCGCGTCCGGCGGGGATGACCGGCTCGCGGTGCTGGAGGGCCTCGACCAGCGGTTCCAGGCGGTGGCCATGGAGCCGGCCATGTTCGAGGGCGAGCGCTTCGGGCCGCGGGCCGCGCAGGCCGTACACGACGTGCTGGCGACCCACACCGGCGCGGTGGTGTCGGAACGCGACGCCCGGCTGCTGCGCCTCGACCCGGACACGGTGGCCGTGGCCGCGCACGAGGCGGTCACCTCCCTCGGCATGATCGTCGATGACGACCTCATCGGACTGGGGCTCGGTGAGCGGCTGGCCGGCAAGATCCGTGCGCAGCTCGTCTTCAGCGGACGGCTGCGTGCCGACGGCACGCTCGTCACCGAGGGCATGCCCGAGACCGACTACGCCCTGAACCTGGAGCGGGACTTCGCGTCGTTCAAGGAGGCGCTGTTCAAGCTGATCAACAGCGTCGGCAACGGCACCTCGTCCTTCTACCCCTCCGATCTGGCCACGGTCGGCAACCTGTCCCAGGGCCAGCTCGACGAGCTGTACGACAACCTGATCTACCACGGGTACGTCGACGAGGAGGGTGCCGTCCAGGATCCGGCGTTCTTCGCCGACGAGGAGAACGTCGAGGCGTTCCGCGTCAACGCCGGCCTGTCCGACGTCGCCCCCGAGGTGCTCACCCTGCTGCGCCGGCGCATCGACGCCTTCCGCGCCGAGCCGCTCGTCCTCGACCCCGGGCTCCTCGCGGGGCTGCGGCTCAGCGAGGCGCGGCTGGCCCGGCTGATGGACGGGCTGCGCTTCAACGGCTACATCGACGAGAACGGCCGCTATCTGAACAAGCAGGCGCTGGCCGCGCTCCGGCCCGCCGACTTCGCGCTGCCGCCCGAATTCCACCCCCACCGGAACGCCGTGCTCGACGCCGCGAAACGGCAGATCGGCGAGCTGGCGGCCGAGCTCTACACCTTCACCCCCGAGGACTTCACCGAGGTCGCGGACCTGGCGATGGCGCAGCGGGCGATGGCCGCGATGGAGGGCATCTATCTGAGCGACGGCTGGCCGGTCGCCGAGGTGGAGACGCTCGGCGACGGGTTCACCGCGGCCGAGACCGGCATCGTGGCCCGGCGGGTCGCCGAGTGCGCGCAGGACGAGCGGCCGTACCGGATCCACCTGGAGGCGCTGGGCGAGCTCGGCTTCGACGACGAGCAGCAGGGCCTGGTCGTCGAGAAGCTGATCGCGCAGGGACACCTCACCGACGGCCTGTCCGTGCCGCGCGAGGCGGTCCCCTTCTTCGCCAACCCGGCGAACGTCGTCAGCTTCGCCCTGCAGGGGCTGGAGGACTTCGAGCGGGACGTGTTCTTCCTGCTGCACGCGGTCGCCGTGGCGCTCGCCGAGGCGGTCGAGGAGGTGACCGCCACGCTGGAGAGCCGCGCCGGGCAGCAGCAGGAGGCGCTGACCTCCGCGCTTGCCGACGCGTTCGGCGTGCCTCAGGAGAGCGCCGCGGCGATCTGCGCGGGCGTCGCCGGCGGGCTGCCCGAGGCGATGGAGATCCTCATCCCGCCGGTCATCGCCGTTCCCCGGCGGCTGTCCGATCCGCACTTCCAGGCCGCCTACGAGCGCATCCGCCGCTTCGCGCTGCTGGCCGGCAAGCTCGGCATGGACGAGACCGAGGTCGCCGTCGCCTTCCACGACCAGGACCTGACCGGCAAATACCCCGAGCCCCTGGCCCTGCCGCCGGGCGTCGACGTCGTGGACGCGGTGCTGCGCAGCTCCGACGGCCATATCTACGTGTTCGCCGGCGACGTCTACTGGGCCTACTCCGCCGACACGTACGCCCTGCTCGACCCCAGGTCCAAGGCGCTGACCGAGCTGTCGCCCCGGTTCACCGGGCTGACCCGGGTCGACGCCGCCTTCGCCTTCCCCCACGGCGCCGAGTGGATCGTCGGCCGCGCCGTCGAGCGGAACGAGGGTGACGAGGTCTCCGAACGGGAGGTGTCGCGGCTGTTCGTCAAGGAGCCGGGCAGCATCCGCTGGGCCCCCCGTGACCAGCTGTGGGGCAAGGTCAGGAACAACTTCGAGGCCCCGCGCCGGATCGACAGCGCGTACGTGGACGAGAACGGCAAGACCTACCTGTTCTGCGCCGACCAGTACATCCGGTACTCGAACCCCGATTTCACGACAGTCGACGAGGGCTACCCGCGCGGCGTCGCCGAATGGTGGCAGGCCGAGGGACACGACACCCCGCTGCCCGAGGCGTTCACCGGGGCGCTCGACGCGGCCTTCCAGGACGTGGACGGGCATGTCCACCTGTTCGCGGGCGGCCGCTACTTCGAGATCGGCGGGCAGGAGCAGCCGATCTCCGCCCGGTGGGGCCGCATCCGCAACGCCTTCGACGGCGCGCAGAGCCTCGACTGCGCGTTCACCGGCCCCGACGGCAGGACGTACCTGTTCCGCGGCAACCAGGTGGTCCGTTACACCGACAGCCTGGAGAACGACGGCGTGCGGGTGGACGACGGCTATCCGCGGCGTATCGAGACCGAGTTCGCCCGTCTGCCCGGCGAGTTCCACACCGGCGTCGAGGCGGCCTTCACCGAGCCCGTCTCGGGGATGGTGCACCTGTTCAAGGACGGCAGGACGGTCTCCTTCGCCGCCTCCGGCGGCGGCGTGCCGCAGCCGACGGCCGAGCGCTGGGGCAGGGTCGCCGACGTGCTGGCCGGCGGCGCCGTGGACGCCGGGCTCGTGGGCATGGACGGCAAGACCTACCTGTTCAGCGGCGAGAGGTACATCCGCTACTCCGGCGCCGACTACGCCGTCGTCGACCTCGGCTACCCGCGCAGGATCGCCGGCGACTGGGGAGGGCTGCGCAAGGTCGGCGCCGCCTTCGTGATGGACGGAAAGACGTACCTGTTCGGCCAGGGCGGCCACCTGTTCGACGTGCCGCTCGCCCAGGAGCCGGAGCTGAACGAGGGCCGCCTGTCGCCCGCGTTGCGCCGCCACTTCCTGGAGCACGGCCTGACCCTGGCCGAGAAGGCCACCGTCACCTCCGAGGGCACGGACGAGTACCGGACGTGGCACGTCGGCACCGAACAGGGCATCGCGCTGACGCTCCGCAGGAACCCGCTGCACATCCAGGTGCACGCCGACGGCGGCGACTTCCACGTCCGCTACTCCACCAGGGACTACGCCACCCCGGACGCCGGCTACCCCAAGCCGGTCTCCGACAACTGGTGGAACCTGCCCGCCTCGCTGGCCGCCGACCCCCGCTTCGCGGTCATCGACGCGGTCTTCACCGACGGCACCGGCCGCACGTACCTCTTCGCCGAGGACAGCTTCGTGGTGTCCGACGCCCGGCACCGCTGGTGGTCGGAGCCGCGCACGATCGGTGGCCACTGGGACAGCCTGCTGCCCTTCACCAGGGTGGACGCCGCCTTCGTCGGCAAGGACGGCCGGACCTACGTCTTCTCCGGCGACCGGTACACCCGCTTCTCCGGTGGCGACTACACCAGGGCCGACGACCGCTACCCGGCCTCCGTCCCGGCGTACTGGGGCAACGTGGTCAACAGGATCGCCCGGACAGGCCTGGTGGACGCCGCGCTGACCAGGACCGTGACGGAGGAGATCGACGGCAGGAAGGTGGACAACCACTACACCTACCTGTTCTCCGGCGACCAGTACGTGCGTTACCTGGGCACGGAGCTCGACCACGTGCAGGACGGCTATCCGGCCGCGCTGTCCGCGCTGTCGCGGGAGCCCGGGATGGCGGCCCTGGACGTCACGCTCGACGGCGTGGACGCCGCCTTCGCCGACCGCCGCAACGTCCACCTCTTCCGCGCCGGCCGCTGCCACATCGTGTCGGACGGCCTCTACCGCCGCTACGACGACGCCTCGTTGAGCGGGCTGAGCTGCGCCTTCCTGGAGGACGGCAAGCTGCTGGCGGAGGACGGGAACGGCTGGCGCCATCGCGCGGGGATTGAGGCCGTCGAGGGCTTCGGGTTCGCGCAGGAGACCGGTACGCCGCGGTCGCTGCGCGCGGCGCCGGAGGAGTTCCGGAGCGGGCTCGACGCCGTGCTGCGCGGCGCCGACGGCACCACGTACCTGTTCAAGGGGCCGAACTGCGTCAACACGCGGCTGAACAGGCCGTACCTCCTCGCCGAGGAGTGGGGCAAGCCACGTAACACGATTTATCAGGACAACAAGGTGGACGCGGCGTTCGTCGGCCGGGACGGCAGGACGTACCTGTTCAGCGGCGACCAGTTCGTCGCCTACGCCGACCCCGGCCCCGCCGACACCGCCGCCCCCAACCCCGGCCTCACCATCGACGGCGAGCCACGGCTCATCTCCGAGCACTGGGGCGGCCTGGACGACGTCGCGCTCGCGTACGTGCGCGGCACGAAGACGTACGTCTTCGAGTCGCCCGACGAGGAAGGCCGCATGCGCTACCTCGTCTACTCCGGCACGGACTACACCGAGCCCGACGGCGAGCCGCAGCTCGCCGACGAGAGCTTCTGGCAGGTGCCCGAGCAGTACCGCATACCCGGACACCCCGTGCCCGACGCGGTGCTGTTCGCGGGCGACACCATGCTCCTGCTGCTCGGCGAGCACTGCGTGCAGTACGACGAGCGGGCCGGCGCCTGGTCCTACCCGCGCCCGATCGAGCGGCTCTGGCCCGGTTTCGAGCGCACCCTCGAATCCAGCAGGGAAGACGGTGACGCGCTGCGCACGGCGTTCACCGCGCCGGACGGCTCGACGTACTTCTTCCTCTCCGAGCAGTACTCCCGCCATGACGGGCACGACTTCGCCCCGCTCGCGGTCATCCGCGACCGGTGGGGCAGGTCGCCCAACCCGTTCGTGCCCGACGACGCGACCGCCAGGATCGACGCCGCCTGCGTCTTCGGCGACGACACGACGTTCCTGTTCTCCGGCGACCGCTACGTCCGCTACACCGGCTCCGAATACCGCTACATCGATCCCGGCTACCCGAAGAAGATCGTCGGCAACCTGCGCCGGGAGGCGGCCTTCGCCAACCTGCCGGAGTCGTTCGACGACGCGGTCACCGGCCGCACGATCGACGCCGCCATCGCCAACGGCCGCACCGCCTACCTCTTCGCGGGCGGCTCCTGCCACGTCGTCTCCCGCGCCGCGATCGCCACCCGTGACCTCGCCGTCCTCGGCCGCGTCCGGAACAACCTCGTGGAGAGGGAGAAGGTGGACGCGACGATCGTCACCGGCGCGCACACCTACCTGTTCTCCGGCGACCAGTACGTCCGCTACACCGGCACCGAGTACGCGTACGCCGACGACGGCTATCCCCGCGCGATCCTCCCCGGCCTCGCCTTCGATCTGCGCATGCAGGACCCGCCCGCGGACTTCGCCGACGGCCTCGACGCGGCCTTCCGCACCCCGGGCCCCGCCGGCGTCGTCCACCTGATCAAGGGCGACCGCTGTCTGCGGGTCGGCGAACCGGCCGCGCAGCCTGTCAACTCCCTGTTCGGCAAGGTGCGCAACGCCTTCGCCGACGCCGGCCACCGGCTGATCGACGCCGCCTTCGCCGCGCCCACCGGCGAGCTGTACGCCTTCAAGGGCGAGCAGTACGTCCGTTACCGTCCGGGCGCGCTGGAGTTCGTGGAGGAAGGCCACCCCCGTACCGTCCGGGACGACTGGGGCGACCTGCCGGGCCGCTTCGAGTCCGGCGTCGACGGCGCCTTCGTCTTCGAGGACCGCACGTACCTGTGCAAGGGCGACGAATACGTACGCTACTCCCGCGGCTATCACGAGGTGGACCGCACCTACCCGCAGCGGTTCCGCTACCGCTGGGGCGGCACGGCCGACTACCGGCTGAGCGACGTGCACACGATCTCCAGGTTCATCGACCTCGCCCGCCGGCACCCGGACGGCCTGCCCGCCTTCCTGCTGGACCCGCCGGCCGTGGTGCAGGACCCGTACGCGTACCTGGGAGACCTGTTCGGCTGGGACGTCGACGAGATCAGGTGGGCCAAGCGCAACGCCGCGCTCCTGACCGCCGAACCCGAGGCCATCGCGGCCGCGGCGGTGAGCGCCGCACCGGTGCGGCGGGAGGAGGACCGCTTCGAGGTCGAGTTCCTGCTCCGCCTGGTCGAGCTGTTCACGCTCACCGACCGGATGGGGGAGGCCCCGTCCACGCTCTACACCGACGTGTGGCAGCCCGCCTTCGGCGACTCGCCCGCCCTGGCGACCGCGAACACCGCCCTCTACGGGATCATGGAGCGCCTGTACACCGGCGAGTGGGAGGCGCTGTCGGCCGCCGTCCACGACGAGATCAACGTGCTCAAGCGCGACGCCCTCGTCTCGATCGCCCCAGGCACCCCGGGAGAGCTGTACGACCTGCTGCTGGCCGACGTCGAGATGGGCGGCCAGGGCCGCACCTCACGGGTGCGCGAGGCCATCGCGGCCGCCCAGCTCTACGTGCACCGCTACCTGCTCGACCTGGAGCGGGTGACGGTCCCGGGCGGGCGGGACCCGGAGGAGACCAGGCGGCGGATCAGGACCTGGTGGGCCTGGCTGAAGAACTACCGCCTGTGGGAGGCCAACAGGAAGGTCTTCCTCTACCCGGAGAACTACCTGCGCCCCGAGCTGCGCGGCTCCAAGACGCCCGCCTTCCGCGCCCTGGAGGACGACCTGCTGCAGGGCGAGATCACCCAGGAGAAGGTGGAGCAGGCCTACAAGCGCTACCTCGACGAGTACACCGAGGTCTCCAGGCTCTCGATCGCCGGCGGTTACGTCTATCGCGCGGACGGCGCCGAGGCGGGCGTCCGGCGGCTGGTGCTGTTCGGCCGGACCAGGACCGAGCCGAGGCGCTACTACTGCCGCGAGGCGGAGTTCAGGGACGACGGGCGCCTGTCGGCCACCTGGGAGCCGTGGCTGAAGGTCGACGCGCAGGTCGAGGCCGAGATCGTCTACCCGGTGCACGCCTTCGGCCGCATCTTCGTCTTCTGGCCCACGGCCGAGGCGGTCGCGCCCGAGCCCGGCGCCCAGACCACGCTCACCGAGCAGCAGAGCGGCGACAACCGTACGCTCACCCCGCCGCCGCCCAAGTACCGCGTGCGCGTCAACTACTCCTTCCGCAACCTCAACGGCGAATGGGTGCCCTCGCAGGTCCTGCCCCTGGAGGACGTGCTGGACGCGCCCGTCGACGCCGTCAGCCTGTACGTCCAGGCGTCCGCCACCGTGCCGGTGCCGGACGGCGGCACGCACGACACCATCCTGATCACCTGCACCTACACGGTCGCCAAGCCGGAGGGCCCGCAGAAGGTGCAGTCGGCGTTCGCGCTGACCCCCGAGCTGTACGCCATCCGCGCCGAGGGGGTGCCCGAGCCGGTGCGGCCGTCCCGGCTGGAGCAGATCTTCGGCGAGCCCATCGAGGAGTCCAAGGTCGTCCAGCTGACTCTGCCGGCCGGGGCCGAGAGCGACCCGTGGATGAGCGTCGACCACAAGGGCGGCAGCTTCCTGTGCCGGCCGATCGCCCCGGAGGGCAGCGGCGAGGAGCCGCGGCAGCTGAGCGGCAATCCTGACAAGCTGCCGGTGTGGTCCCCGATCCACGCCGCGGTCGAGCTGCCCGGCGGCGTCAGGTACTTCTTCAACAACACCGGCGAGAGCGGCTCCGGTCCCTACTACGTGGAGGTCTCCGCGACCCGGACGACCGCCACCCGCCTCAGCAAGCCGCTGACGGCCGAACGCTGGGGACACGTTCCCACCCCCCTGTACAACGACAAGGCCGGGGTCGACGCTGCCATCGTCAAGGACGGGTTCCTCTACCTGTTCTCCGGCGCGTACTACTACCGCTACTCCGGTGCCCCCTTCGGCAGGATCGACGTGGGCTATCCGAAGCTGATCAACGGCAACGAAGAGGGTTTCCCGCAGTGGGACAAGGTGGACGCCGCCGCCGTCGACGCGAACGGCGTGGAGTACTACCACTCGGCCGGACAGCACGTGTGGATGCGCCGCACCAGTCCCGGCAACCCCCTGGAGACCTTCCAGCCGCCGTGGGCGATCGGCAACACGCCGGTGGGGGCGCTCCTGATCCGCGGCGACGACGTCTTCCTCGTGAACGGCGACTCCTACCGGCGCGGGGACAGCCAGAACGAGCGCGCGATCCCGCTGCGGGGCAACAAGGACGGCCTGCCGCAGTCCGGCCCCGTCAGCGCCCCCTTCCGCCACGGCGAGAGCGTCTACTTCTTCAACAACGACACCCACACCTACCTGTCCATCACCCGCGAGGAACCCGGCAAGGGCCGGGGACAATCCGGCAACGGTTCCAGGGAATACGTCCAGAGCGAGCCGTCCCCCATCAAGCCCCTGGGCGTGGCCAGGACGGCCGTCACCGACGAGGGCGTCGACGCGGCCTACGTCGTCCCCGGCACCGGCGGCAAGGACGCCACGTTGTTCCTCGCCAGGAACCTCGAGTACGTCCGCTACACGCTCAAGGGCGGCGAGGTGGCCGCTCTGGCCGACCCCGGCTATCCCAAGCCCATGAGCCGCCGCGTCCGGGCCGTCTTCCAGCGCTCGGGCCTGCGCTACGTCTTCAGCGACCAGGACTACACGGTGCTGCGGACCGGCGAAGAGCTGGCGTCCATGAAGGAGTTCTCCCAGGTCAGCGGCAACTGGGGCGGCCTGCCCGACGGCTGGGAGACGGGGCTGGACGGCGTGCTCGACAGCACCGACCTCTACCTGTTCCTCGGCTCCACGTACGTCACCTACCCCTCGTCGGTGAAGGTCCAGCGGCCGTACGAGATCGCCGCGCTGCCGCACGAGGTCATCAGGCTCACCTCCAGCACGGCGTACAGGCTGAACAAGGCGCTGCTGGAGGGCGGTGTGCCCGCGCTGCTCGCGCCGGAGATCCAGGAGCTCGACGAGCTGCCGGCCTTCAGCACGCGGGTCTCCGACGCCACCACGATCAAGGTCACCGAGTCGACCGCGGAGCAGGGTGTGCCGGCCGGCACGCACCTGGACTTCAACAGCGGCAACGGCATCTACTACTGGGAGGTCTTCTTCCACGCCCCCACGCTCATCGCCCAGGCGCTCAACGCCGCCCAGCGCTTCGACGACGCCCGCACCTGGTACGAGTACGTCTTCGACCCCACCGTGCCGCGATACTGGCGCTTCCTGCCGTTCCTGGCGGCGGACGTCGAGGCGCTGGTCCAGAGCTGCCGCCACGACCTGGCCGAGCTCGCCGGCCGAGGGGCCGACGTGAGCAAGCCGGCCGCCGACCTGGAGGCGATCCTGGTCAGGGTGGAGCCGATGGCCCCCGCCTTCCAGCACCAGCGCGAGCTGAGCCAGGCCGAGAAGGACTACCTCGCCGAGCTGCCGTCCGGCGGGCCGTCGACCGCCGGGGTGCCGCCGATCGAGGAGGCGCTCAACGCGCTGGAGGCGCCGCCGGGGGCCGGGCCGGCGCTGAAGGGCCTGCTGGAACGCATCGCCCTGCTCGGCCGGCTGCGCCAGCAGTACGACCTCATGGGCGACCGGGCCGCGCTGCTGAAGGCGTACCTGGAGGATCCCTTCGACCCGCACGCCATCGCCGAGCTGCGTCCGCCGGCCTACCGGCGCGCGGTCGTGATGGCGTACGTCGACAACCTGCTCGACTGGGGTGACCTGCTCTTCAGGCAGTACACCGCCGAGAGCGTCGACGAGGCCAGGATGCTCTACATCTTCGCCTACGACCTGCTCGGCGAGCGGCCGCCCGAGGACCTCGGCCCGCGGGCCCTCACGCCCGCGCTCACCTACGAGGAGCTGCGCCGGGCGCCCGAGGACGATGGGCTCCCCGAGCTCACCGCGGGCGGCGCGATGCTGGAGAAGGCGGGCGAGGTGCACGCCAGCGTCGCGGGACCGTACTTCCACGTCCCCGCCAACGGCGTCTTCCTGGAGTACTGGGACCGCGTCGAGGACCGGCTGCGCAAGATCCGGGCCTCGCTCGACATCATGGGCGTCAGCCGGCCGTTGCCGCTGTTCGAGCCGCCGGCCGACGTGATGGCGCTGGTGCGCGGGGCGGCGGCGGGAGCCTCGCTCGACCGGCTCGCCGCCGCCGCGACCCTGCCGGTGCCGCACTACCGCTTCTCCTCCGTCTTCCGCAAGGCGCAGGAGCTGGTGGACAAGCTGCGGCAGTTCGGCGGCGACCTGCTCAGCGTGCTGGAGCGCCGCGACTCCGAGGAGCTGGCGCTGCTCAACAACCGGCACGAGGGCACGATCCTGGCCCTCACCCGCGCCGTGCGCGAGGCGGAGGTGGAGATCGCCGCCCAGGGCCTGAGCGAGGTGCAGGTCAGCGAGCAGGGCGCGCAGAACCGCGTCGACCACTACGAGGGGCTGATCGCCGCCGGGCTGACGCCGCTGGAGCAGGCGCAGCTCGGCATGATGTCCGCGGCGGTGGTCGCCCACGTCGTCGCGACCGGTTTCCAGGCCGGCGCGGCCATCGCCTCGGGCCTGCCGGACGTCCTGCTGGGCCTGTTCATCATGGGCACCAAGCTGGGCCGCGAGCAGGTGACGGAGGCCCTGGAGCACGGCGGCGAGGCCTCGTCGTCGGCGGCCGAGGCGCTGAACGTCATCGGCGAGCTGCTCGGCATCCGCGCCGAGCAGGAGCGGATGGCGGGCGACTGGGCCTTCCAGCTCGCCGTCGCCCGCAACGACGTGGAGCAGCTCGGCCACCAGGTGAAGGCAGCCGAGTTCCGCCTCAAGGCCGCCCAGCGCGAACTGCAGATCCTGGATCAGCAGATCGCCAACCAGGAGGCCGTCGGCGCCTTCATGACCGGCAAGTTCACCAACCTCCAGCTGTACCAGTGGATGTCGGGGCGGCTGGCCGGGCTGTACTTCCAGACCTACTCGATGGCGTACGACATGGCGCGCTCCGCGCAACGGTCCTTCCAGTACGAGCGGGGCGTCCCCGAGGGGGAGGCCGACTACATCCAGCCGCTCTACTGGGAGAGCCGGCGCAACGGCCTGCTCGCCGCGGAAAGCCTGGGGCTGGACCTGGAGCGGCTGGGCAGGGCGTGGCTCGAGAGCGACCGCCGTGGCCTGGAGATCATCAAGAAGGTGTCGCTGCTGGCGCTGGACCCGGTGGCCGCGCTCGGCCTCCGCACCACCGGCCGCTGCGAGTTCGCCCTGACCGAGGCCCTCTTCGACCGCGACTTCCCCGGCCACTACCGCCGGCGCGTCAAGACGGTGTCGGTCACCTTCACCGGCCCGGAGGGGCCGATCGCTCTCAACGCCGTGCTGACCCAGCTGGACAGCAGGACGGTGCTCGCGGCCGATCCCAAGGCCGTCAAGTACCTCCTCGACCCCAAGGGCCCGATGCCGGCGACGTTGCGCGCCGACTGGCGCGGCGGCCAGCAGATCGCACTGTCGGACCTGGAGGAGTACAAGGACAACAACGGCCTCTTCGACCTTCGCTACGACGACGAGCGTTACCTTCCCTTCGAGGGCACCGGCGCGGTCTCCCGGTGGCGCCTGGAGCTGCCCTCCGGCGGCGCCCCGCAACTCCTGGACGTCACCGTCACCGTGAAGTACTCCGCCGAACAGGGCGGTGAGCTCTTCGCCGGCGCGGTCAAGGGCATGCTCAAGCCCTATGCCACGGCTCGCTATTGCGACATCCCGGCGGAGTTCCCCGAAGAGTGGTCGACGTTCGTCGACGGCTCCGACGACACGCTGACCCTCCCGTTCACCCCGGACATGTTCCCCGGCATGACCGGCCGCGCCATCACCGGCGTGTACGCCCTGTACTCGCCGGCCGGCGACGGATCGGTCCGCTTCCTCCTCAACGGCGAACGACGCCTGACCCTCAACGAGGGCAAGCTCCTGCCGACCCCCGGCCTCACCGCCGGGACCTGGCGTCTGGTCCTGGAAGGCGACAAGTCCGCTCTCGAGGGTCTCGGCCTGATCCTGTCCTACCGCGCCCGCTAGCGGGCTCTCCCGTGCCCCCGGCCAGTCCTGGTCGGGGGCACGGGCCGCACCGCGTCCCGGCGCCGCGCCCCCGGCACGTCCGGACCGAGAAACCCGACCGGCCGCATGGGCACACTCACTGCACCACGTCGTCGGGCTCGGATGCGGCAGACCCGTCGAGCCATCGGCTGAGCGCGGTTGCGGCCTCGGTGATGTCGTCGGCGCCCATCCTCCAGCACAGAGCGGTTCCTCCCCGCTCTCGGAAGGCGGCGCAGTTGTTCGCTGAGTCATCAATGAGCAGCGCGTCTTGGAAGGACATGCCGTGCCGGCTCAGCCAAGGTCCGAAGAAGCGGACGATACCTTCGCTCTTGAGCACTGCGACATCGCTGGAACAGATCATGTCGTCGCAGACGAAGGCCCACTCGGCCAACGTTGCCGGACGGTGGCCAGCCGGGCGCTGGATCTTGCGTACCCGCCTGAAAGTGTCGGCGAAGCAGTCCGGGTTGTCGGTGGACACGACGATCGAGGCACTCGTCTTGAGCTCGCGGAGCATTTCGAACAACGGAACGTTGACCCGCATCCGGGCGCAGTCGGCCAGTAGCCGGCGCTGGAGGAAGTCGTCGCGGAACCGGCGGTCCAGCTTGATGCCCATGCCTGCGATCACCTGAGCGGAGGACACCTGGCCCTTCATCCAGGCGTGGGCCCCTTCGCCGGTGAAGATCAGCGCAAGGCTCTCCACGAGTTGCGAGTGAAGCGGATGCCGGGCGTTGTCTCGGATGGACGCCCAGAAGGGGTCGCAGGAAAGCACGCCGTGCCAGTCAACGAATACCACTCGGTCGGGGTGTGGCACCTGCTTCATCCCTTGGTTCCTCCCGTTGGTGAGCATGTTGCGGCGACTTCAGTGAGTCTGAACGCCGTGCGCTCGAAGCCGCGAGATGATCAGCTCCCGGAGTTCGTGTTCTTGCGCGGCTGTGTCGTGACGCCCGGTGCGATCGGCGGCTGCGGCCCAGCGTTCGAGGACGTCGCTCGTGAGAAGCCATTGAGCGATCGTGAGCTTGGGTTTCACGATCTCGTCCGGCGGCGGCCACGAACCGGAGCCCGGAACGCCCGGCGTCCAGTGGGCGAGCTGATCCCAACCGGCCCTTCGGATGCTGCGCGCGAGGTCGGCCCGGCGGCGGTTGCCGTTCACCGTTTCGACGCTGGCGTCGTTGTCCATGGATGCGTCGATGAGTCCCCACTGGCGGAGAGGCATCGCGATGATCAGGCCAGCACTCATGCCGGCATGGTGCCGAGATCACGAAGGTGTTGATTGAGCCGGTCAGGATCTGCGCCATGCCGCCGTCTGGGGAAGGTCGGGTCGATGTCGGTGAGGTATGCGCCGTCGACCGCGTAGGCAAGGCGGTGCCGGGCGGCGTAATCATGTCGCATTACCGCCACCGCCTGTCCGCCGTCGCGGGAAAGAGGGCAGAGGGCCTCCATGTGCGAGGCCCGCCAGCCGCAGTCCTCGATGGCGATCGTCCAGTCCTCGATTCGTCTCACGGTGATGATCTCCGGCCCTTCCGGCTGAGAGTAGTCCTCGTCCGTGATGAGCCGAATGTCGTCGTCTGTGGCCCCGATCCGGCGAAGCACCTCATGCTCGTCGAGCCCGCGGACGAAGACGATGGCGTAGATGTCGCCGAGCCCGCTGCCCTTTTCCCACCCGTAATCTTCTGGCGACGCGCCGGGAGTTCTCGCGGTGGCGCGGACCATCTCGAACGTGCTCGCCTGCTCGAGGATCTCGGGATGGGCGGCGAAGAAGGCCTCGGTGATTTCTGGAGCTATCCGGCCACGCTCACTGATCGGATAGCCGTTCGCTCTCGCCCAGTCCCGGATCTGGGTGCGGCCGAGCTTGGGCGTCCGGTAGGTGACGCGGAGGGGGGTGAAGTCGGCATCGGACATGATCAGAAACTACCGATAGGTTTGATGCCCTGTCTGCCTTGTGCTTCTCCCGGCGGGCCCGACCTGGGGAGAGGTAACCCTCTCCCAGGGGCGTAGTCCTTCGCCGGCCAGGAGCAGCGCTGCCTCGGGCAAGTCCAGGTCTTGGACGGTCTCAGGCGGGTGCAGCTGATGAGGCGCGCCTGGTTCCCAGAGGGCAAGCGGTTTGAGCAGTGCCGGGTCGACGGTTCTCATCTTGAGGTGGTTGAGGACCCGGCTGGTGGCCGCGGTGGGGTGATAGTCGTCGCAGTATTCGTGCCAGAGGGTGCCGGCCCAGGGGTCGAAGCGGCGTTGGTCCATGAAGAAGCGCAGCGCGTCCAGCAGGCTGCCGCCAAGGCGGATCTCGTCGACGATGAGCATTGCAGCGGCGCTGAGCAGCGGCCCAGCAGCCCCGCCCGTCGCATCATTCTTCGGTCCCTTCAGCCGCCGAGCACACCAGCGAACGATCCGACAGCGGACGCGACAGATCGACTCCGAGCTGACGGTGCTCCGCCACCACCGCAGACCGCCACCCGACCGCCCACGCCGCCTCCCGCGCCGCGGCGAAGGCGACGTCATCCCGATCTCGGATCAACGAAGCGGGCCGGACGTCGAACAGCCATGCTGATCCGTCTCGCAGCACCGCCAAGAAATCCGGGACATGCTCGCCGAAGCCGTTGTCGGCCTCGAACCGCAGCCGAAACGGCTGCGGCAGGACCTCGATCACGGCGCCGGCGAAGTCCAGCGCCAGCAGCAGTTTCTGCTCCTCCAGCGACTCGAACCCGTGCATCCGGCCGGTCGACACCATGAATCGCAGGCCTGGGCGGTGGCGCAGGACTCCGACCGCACCTCCTGGGCGTCGCGTACTGTCAGCACTCAACCACAGCACTCCCGAAGCAGACGTACCACCGAGTCCGTCAAAACCAGGACCGGTGAAGGGGCCTTCCCTGCTGTGACTGAGCGCTTCAGCTGCGGGAATCGTCCGCTGAAACGCTCAGTCACCACGATTGATCGTTACGAGGCGCCTAGCGGGCTTCGAGAACGAAGAACAAGAAGCACAGGAACCTCGTGCGGGTGGGCTCGATCTCGCGGAGCTCCTCGGGGAACAGTTCGCGGGCTTCCGGCACGAACGGCGGTTCGCTGATGACGCTGATGCGAAAGCCCGCCGCGGTGAAGGCTTCGGTCATCGCGTGCAGCGGCCGGTTCCAGAACCTCATCTGGACGGTCTGCCCGCCCATGGTCCATTCTTCGGTCCGGCTGCGGGTCTCGAAGTACTTGGGCTTTTCCCCCGCCATGTGCTGAAAGAGAGCGATGGAGAAAGGATGGTCGACCGAGACGAGGAGTCTGCCACCAGGCTTCAGCACGCGTCTCAGCTCGGCCAGTGTCGGTCCCCAGTCTTCCAGGTAGTGCAGCACCAGGGACGCGGTGACGTCGTCAAACGCCTCGTCGGGGAAGGGCAGTGGGTCGGCCAGGTCGGCGACCTGCAGATCCGCGTCGGCGCCCAGTCGCTGCCGGGCCTGTTCCAGCATCCCGGCACTCGCGTCGATGCCGGTGACGATGGCGCCTCGATCGCGCAGCGCGGCGAACAGGGGGCCCGAGCCGCAGCCGGCGTCGAGGATGCGCCGGCCGGTCACGTCCCCGGCGAGCTCCAGCATCGCGGGCCGCTCGTAGTACGCGTTCAGGAGGCTCGTCTCGTTCTCGGCCGTGTACCCCTCAGCCATCCTGTCGTAGTCGTTGATGGGGGAGGGCTGTGCGGTCTCAACGTGATCTTCGGGCATGGTAGACATGCGGGCCATTTTGGCCGAGCAGTCTCGACGGCACAGACATACGGCAGATCTGGATCAAGCACGCAAACGGCCTAACATCCCTCTCGCCAGCGAAGACAGCAGATCGAGCCGGACCGAAGCAGCCTCTCCTCGCTCCTCGTATGCGCGGAACTCGCTAACTCAAGTGCACATCCGCCAACTGAAGCGCCCAGTCAGACCTGCCTGGCGGAAACGCGGGGCCACCTATCACCCCCATGGGCCGACTAGCGCCCCCAACGTCAATCCCCGATGGCCCACTGCCAAGTCCACTGACAACTCGTGTGCCGTACTGACATCTGCAAGGGCCCCAGACAGCCCCTGTCTGGCGTCACTGAACATGACACCGGAACCTGTGGCCGACCTGGACACTGTTATTGAGAACAGCACCTGATCAGGCCGTCCGAACGACATTCAAGATGACAGTGTGGACCGAATATTGTTCGGTAGTTGGTTGGGGTTGTCCGTCAATCGCCCTGCTCCGAAAGATCGCTGAACTGGATCATTCATCTCTTCCCGCCAGGCGCATGATCATGGAATTCCACGTCGGCGGAGCCGGAGGCGGTGTCATGCCGATGCATCCATGATCCTAGAGAGAATCCAGTGAACGAATCGCTTGACCTCGCGTGAGTCGAACTCGGTAGCGGGTAGGCATCGCTGGCGATCAAGGGCCGACTGGACCAACTCATGGCCCGTTGTCGACACGCGGTGGAGCGCCCACTGGCCACCGTCGATTTTGGACACGAGTGTGCCATCCGTTGCGAACCGCCAGGCACGACATGCATTGAGTACTGCGTATTCACCGGGTGCGTGTTCGGCAGCCCAGCGCAACTCGGCCACCAATTGGGCCATGACCAAATCATGGGCGACTGGAGCGAATACCTCGGCCGGGGCTCGGCCGGGCCCGACCAGGCGACCAGCCTGGTGGCATACGGCAAAGTGCAACACCAAGTCGGGGTCTCCCCCGTGCCCGTGACCGTCGACGACCTTGGTGTCGTCGGGCGCTGTAGTGACATGGAGCTCGAATGGCGGCTGTGTCTTGGGGCGCAGGGTGACCGGGAGGGTTACGACGCTCAGTTCCAGCCCGTGAGCAGGGCAAGGTAGGCGATCGTTGCTTAGCCGTCCTGCAGCGGCTGCCTGTTCATCTGCCGTCATGGGATGCGCACAGACGACAAGGACGTCGATGTCGCTGCGTCGCGCGTCGAAGCCACCGAGCACTGCGGAGCCATGTAGGTAGACGCCCACCAGGCGCGAACCAAGCACCGCGGCCATCGCGGATGCGACGTCTCTGACGTAGTGGTCTGACAGAGAATCCATGATCGCGACTATAGGAAGATCGTAAAACTACCGACAAGTTCGACGTCACGTCTGCTCGTCCAGGCCGTGAGCCTCTCGCTGCATGGCGGCCCGAAACGGTGTAACAGCTTCCCAGGGCCGTAGTCCTTCGCCGGCCAAGCAGCTGCATCGGCCGGCCGGAGAAGCCGCTCACCTCAGGCTCGAAGTCCAGCAGCGTCATCCGGACGCTCTCCGCGAGCGGACATCGCTGGTTTGCACACGCACGTCCAGCCCCAAAGACCCGACGAGCGTCCACGGCGGGCGTCCGTTCCGCACCGCCATCCGATCAACCCAAGAGGCGAACGACTCACCCGACTGCGGCTCAACCACCAACGCCAAACGCGAGGGATACGGCCAGCTGCCACGGTGAGGCTGTGAACGATAGATGGACGTTGGGAGCGATAGGTGGCCACGATGAGCGAGGCCATCGCCCAGTCACCGCGATCCCCAGCTATAGGTGGCGCGCATGGGGTTGCAACGGCGACAGTATCGTCGCTTGGTTCCTTGCCGCTTTCACGTGACCTTCGGCGATTTCTACGGACCACCCAGTCGCCTGGTGACCGTGTCGAGTGTCGGCCAAGGAGGACCCTTGCGCAGTGAGCGCAAGAATTCCTCTCCGAATCGCCGCCCGTTCGGAAACTGGTCGCCAGGTTCCCAGCGCCAGGCTGCGACCATCGCGAGAACGAGCTGCCGGCACTCGTCCAGCAGTCCTTGGTCAACGTTCGGATAGTGCTCGCAGACCACCTCGGGGACATGGGCGAGATCGAACTCGACGGGTCCACGGCAGCATGTCTCAAGGTCGATGAACAGCGGGCCGTCCTTTGTGCCGAGCACATTGCCTGGATGCGGCTCGCCGTGCAGCAACTGCTCTACGGCGCCGCGGTCCTCGATCGCCCGTCGCAGGCTTCCCAGTCTGCTGCTGAGAAACGCGCGGTCCGCGTCGGCTAGCTCTGGCGAAAGATTCGGGTTGGCAACGACGTCTTCCGCCTCCGCGATTCGATCCGTGAACCGCGGGCTCGGCACGTCAACCTTGCGCATGCCGGCGTGCAGTTGCTCCAGCGCCTTGGCGTAGTCGACTGGTGAGGTGGGAGGTGTCACGGGTTCGTAGTAGGTCCACAGCGTCACCCTGAAGCCATCGCGCGTGTACACAAGTGGGTCCGCCCGAGGGTCCAAGAGGCCCGTCGGGCATCCGACCTGGGCGAGCCGTTGAGCGAGCTCGACTTCAAACTGTGCAGCCTCATGTCGCACGGGGGCGACCCGGGCAAGGACATCGCACGGCGTCAGCCGCAGCGCCAGCCTGTTCGAGTTGTGGAGAACGATTGCGTCGTTGGTCGGCAGGTTGAGCGATGCGGCGACCGAAGTCGCAGCCGCGATCGCGCGCGTGATGTCGGTCATCTCCACCCCTCGAATCTTGGCATAGATGACCGAGGACGGTGCCAACCGGCCTGGCCAGGTGCGACCCCCATCTATAGATGGCGGCAGGGGGCGGACCGACCGGCGAGGTAGTCCGGTCTCACACTGGCCATCTACCGCTCACACGCTCACACGGGCTGAACCTCTTGCGGTACACGCGTCTACTGCCATCCCCGATGGCCCACTGCCAAGTCCACTGACAACTCGTGTGCCGTACTGACATCTGCAAAAGCCCCAGACAGCCCCGAAGTGGTCCGGCGGGCGTGCTTGACGTATCAAATGAACAATCTTTAAATTCACTCATGGGTCGCATCGCGGGCGTCACGGCCGCCGAGACGCGTGAGCGGTTGCTGAAGGCGGCCGCCGAGGTGTTCGCCGCACGCGGGTACGACGGCACGCGCGTCGCCGACATCGCCGCCGCCGCCGGGGTGAGTAACGGCGCGCTGTACGCGCACTTCGGTTCCAAGGCGGAGCTGCTCGTCGCCGCGCTGCGCGCCCACGGGCGGCGGATCCTGGCGGGCCTGTTCGCCGCCGACCCCGATCGGTCGGCCGCGGAGCTGCTCCTGGTTCTCGGGCGACGGCTGCCGCGGCCCCGTGAGGCTCCCGGTTACCTCGTCGTGGAGGCGCTGGTCGCGGCCAGGCGGGACGAGGACGTCGCCCGGCCGATGCGTGACTACGTGGGGGAGCGGGCCGACTGGATCGCCGAGCTGGTACGCACGGGCCAGGGAGACGGAGAGCTGGACCCCGGGTTGTCGCCGGACGCGCTGGCCCACTTCTGCCTGCTGCTGGCGATGGGCAGCGCGCTCATCACGCCGGACCTGCACGCCGTCGACGACGCCGAGTGGTCGGCGCTGCTGACCCGCGTCGTTGCCGCCATCGCCCCACCGGACGGAGTGGAGAACCCGCCCAACACCCCACCGGACGGAGTGGAGAACCCGCCCAACACCCCACCGGACAGAGTGGAGAACCCGCCCAACACCCCACCGGACAGAGCGGAAGACCCGCCCATCGCCCCACCAGAGAGAGCGGAGAAGCCGCAGTGAAAGTACAGATCGATCCCGGGCGCTGCCAGGGACACGGCCGCTGCTACGACCTGGCCCCGGGCCTGTTCGGCGAGGACGGCGAGGGCTACGGGCAGGTGGTTGGCGACGGCGTGGTGCCGCCGGGGGAGGAGCCGGCGGCGCGCCTGGCGGTGGCCAACTGCCCGGAGCGGGCGATCGACCTCGAGGAGGAGGCGTGAGATGACCGTTGACGACCGTTTCAGCCAGGACTTCCGGGGCACGGGAGACGACCCGCCCCTCGGCACGCGCAACGAGATCGTCACCGGCCCGGTGTCCGACTGGGCGACCGACTTCTCCCACCTGGAGCCCGAGTGGGCCGCGGACCCGTACCCCATCCAGGACGAGCTGCGACAGCGCTGCCCGATCGCGCACACCGACCGCTTCGGCGGCGGCTGGCTGCCGACGCGGCACGAGGACGTGGCGGCCATCGCGTACGACACCGAGCGCTTCTCCTCGCGCTCGATCATCATGAGCAACTTCCGGCCGCCCCGCGAGGTCGCGCCGATCGGCGGCTCGCCGCCGATCTCCTCCGACCCGCCGTTCCACCACGACGCGCGCAGGCTGCTGCTGCCGGCGTTCACCAAGACCGCCGTCGCCAGGCGGGAGGCGTCGACGCGGGCGCTCTGCCATGAGCTCATCGACGGATTAGCCGGCCAGGACGTGGTGGACGCGGCCCGCGACTACGCCCAGCACATCCCGATGCGGGTCATCGCCGACATGCTCGGCTTCCCGCCCGAGGACGGGCCCCGCTTCCGCGAGTTCATCGAGAACGCGCTCGAAGGCGTGAACCGGCCGGCGGAGAAGCGCATGGAGGGGATGGAGCAGCTGTTCGACTACCTGCTCGTCCAGATCCGCGACCACGTGGACCACCCGCGCGACGACCTGACGACCTACCTCGTCGACGCCGAGCTGTACGGGCGGAAGCTGGAGTCCTCGCACGTGGCGGGGACGATGGCGCTGCTGCTGATCGCCGGGATCGACACCACGTGGAGCGCGATCGGGGCGTCGCTGTGGCATCTGGCCAAGACGCCGCGCGACCGCGAGCGGCTGGTGGCCGAGCCCGAGCTGCTGCCGGCCGCGATGGAGGAGTTCCTGCGGGCCTACGCGCCGGTCACCATGGCGCGGCTGGTCAAGGAGGACATGCGCTGGAACGGCGTCGACATGAAGGCCGACGACTGGGTCCTGCTGTCGTTCCCGGCGGCCAACCGCGACCCGGAGCAGTTCGACCGGGCCGGAGAGGTCGTCATCGACCGCGAGGTCAACCGGCACGCCGCCTTCGGCCTGGGCATCCACCGCTGCGTTGGGTCGCACCTGGCCCGCATGGAGCTGCGGATCGCCCTGGAGGTGTGGCTGGAGCGCATCCCGGTCTTCGGCCTCGACGACCCGGCGGCGGTCACCTGGGCCACAGGCCAGGTCCGCGGCCCGCGTACGCTCCCGCTCCGCATCGGCTGAGCACCGATACTTGATCATCTTCGGGGTGGCTCGCTAGGGTTGGGCGCCTTTGCCCGGTCCGAACCGCCCCCCGAGGAGGTCCCGTGCGCCGCTACCGTTTCGGCCGGATCGCCGCGCCGCTCGCCCTCGCCTACGCGGTGCTGGTCGTCGCGCTCGGCGTCGTCGCGCTGGTCACCCGCGACCCCGCGCTGCTGCGGCGGCTGGTCGTGGGGGAGTGGGACCCGCGCGAGGTTCCGTTCGTCTGGTGGGCGGAGCTCCTGGTCGTGGCGGCCGGGCTGCTGCAGGGCTGGGCCTACTGGCAGGCGCTGCGCGGGCGCGCCGCCGGAGCGCTGACCGGCAGGGGCAGGCGGGTCGCGCTGCTCCGCGCGGCCCTGTACGCCGGCCTCGCCCTGACGCTGGTCGTCCGGCTCCCGATCCCGTACGCATGGTGGACGGGGGTGCTCGGCGGCCTGCTCCAGCTGGTTGTCGTCTGGGTGTATCCGCTGGTCCTCGCCCCGGTGCTGTCCCGGGGATGGCGGCTCCTCGCGCTCGTGGCGGGCACGCTCAGCGCCGTCTCGCTGATCGCCACCAGCATCGCCTTCTGGTTCGACCTGGCTGCCCTCGTGAGCATCGGCTCGTTCGGCGGGCTGGACGAATTCATCTGGGTCCTGTGGGTGGTGCCGATCCTGGTGGGCCAGGCCAGGGATCCGCGCTGGAGCCGGACCACGGTGTGGACGGGCGCGATCTCGGGGGCGATGTCGTTCGTGTCGCCGTCGTCGTACTCGTACATGATGCTGTACGACGAGATCAACTATTCCCTGCTGTACCACAGCCTCCTGGGCGCGGTGAGCGTCTTCGGCATGGTGTGGGACGCCCGCTCCGCCCACGAGTTGGCCAACCCGATCCCGCACTCGCCCCTGGTCCGGCCCGCGCCCGAGCGGGCGGCGGCGCGGCCCTGGCAGCTCGCGGCCGTGGCCGTCGCGCTCCCGCTCGTCCCCGCGGCCGTCAATCTCGCGCAGGGCTCGGTGCTGTGGATCGGCCCCAGGGGCGTGATCGAGAGGTTCCTGCGCGAGGAGACGGGCGCCGGCGCGATCGTGACGTGGTTCGCCTTCGACGTGCTCGTCGGCGTGGGCGCGCCCGCCGCGCTGATCCTGGTCGCGGTCGTCCGCAGGACCCGGCCGCTGCTGCGCGCCACGGTCAACGCCCTGGCGCTCGCCGCCGTGATCGGCGCCGTCTCCTTCCTCACGTACGAACCAGACCCGGGCGAGGAGTCCCTCTCCCACGGGATGCTGATCTACCCGGAAGCGCTGCTGAGCAGGGGCGAGGACGGCGGGTTCCGGTTCGGGGTCTCGCCGCTGTGGTACGGCGCCGCGCTCGGCGCGTCCGCCCTCCTCCTGATCCTCCTGTACGGCGCTGCCCCGAAGCGCCGCCCCCTGCACCACCTGCTGGCCGTGGCCGCGGCGTTGTGCGTCGTCCCGGCCGCCGACCTGGCGCGCGGTCCCGTCACCACGGCCGAGGACTGCTCGCCGGGCGACTCCTGGGAGTACGACGAGGAGCCCCCGCCGCCGACGGGCGAGCGGGCGTTCGTGTGCGCGATACGCGCCGGCCGTACGTTCGCCGCCACCACCCCCGACCAGGTGCTGCTCGCCCACGGCCGCCGCCTGTGCGACGCCTACACCCGCGACGACCGGAGGGAGCTGGCCCGCCTGCGGGTGAACGCCGAGAGCCTGGTCTCGACGCTCGCCGGGATCTGCCCGCGCGCCGACGCGACGATCAAGGCCGCACGCGCCGCCGCGGACCGGGAGTTCGAGGAATGGGAGGCGGAGGAACAGCGCAAATGCGACGCGGCCCCGCGCCACCGCCCCCTCGTCCCGCCCGCCCGATCCTCCGTCCTCAAGAAGCCCGAGTGGCCCGAGGGAAGTCTGGAGATGTACGACGAGACGGACGACGGCGAGGACCCGGCGGAGGTCTACGCCGAAGCCGCGGACAACGGACTGGTCGGGAGCGGCCCCGGCCACCTGGCCGTGGTGACCCACTCCGACGCCCACGTCTGCGTCACCCTGGAGACTTACACCCGCCGCCCGCCCGTGGAGACCAAGGGCTGGGACCAGGTGGTGGAGGTCGGTTACCTGAGCTCGTCCGGGCAGATGGTGCTGTCGGACGGCCTCAGCGGCACCGAACTGCCCGACCTGTCCCTCTACGGCCGCAAGGGCCACTACCGCATCCGGGTGCACTTCGCCTGGGTCCCCTGGAAGGGCGACAAGTACGGCACCCAGCGGCTGCTGATCATGGCCTACCCGGCGAACGGCGACAAGGTCGTCTCCTATCGCAAGCCAGGCGGAAGCTCAACGGATACCCGACATCCGCGTGGCTAGCCTCCAGGCACAGCGCCCGAAGGGGGAGGAACTGGAGCAGCACGGGCCGGTGGCGGTAGACCCCGCCACCAGCCCGGCATCGAGGGTCACATCGTCGTGGTGAACGTGTGGGTCCCGGCGCCCACCTCCTGCGGGATGGCCCCCGGCAGGTCCACCTCGGCGACCGTCCCCGGGGGCACGGTCGCCGTGACCGTGAGCGTCTCGCCGTCCCGCTCCCACGAGACGGACGCCAGGCCGTACGGGGTGTCGAGGCGGGCCGAGGCGTGCGTGAGGTCGCCGCCCGGCCGGGGGGCGACGCGCAGGCGGCGGTAGCCGGGGGCGGCCGGGGCGAGCCCGGCCACGGTGCGGTGCATCCAGTCGGCCACCGCGCCGAGCGCGTAGTGGTTGAACGAGGTCATCTCACCGGGGTTGACCGAGCCGTCGGGCAGCAGGCTGTCCCAGCGCTCCCAGATCGTCGTGGCGCCCATCGTCACCGGGTACAGCCAGGACGGGCAGTTGCGCTGGAGCAGCAGCCGGTACGCCGTGTCGTACGCCCCGACCGAGCAGAGCGCGTCGCAGATGAGCGGCGTGCCGACGAACCCGGTGCCGATGCGGTGATCGTCCTGGCCGACCAGCTCGACCAGGCGCCGCCCGGCCCGCTCCCGCTGCTCGGCCCCGTCCAGCAGGTCGAAGGTCAGGGCCAGCGCGTAGGCGGTCTGAGTGTCGCAGGCCAGCCGCCCCGACGGGGTGACGAACTCCCGGCGGAACGCCTCGCGCACCTCCCGCGCCAGGGCCGCGTAGTGCCCGGCGTCGGAGTCGTGACCCAGCAGCGCCGCCGTCTCGGCCAGGACCGCGGCGGTGTGGGCGTGGTAGGCGGTGGCGACGAGCGCGTGGTCGGTACGGGCCCTGCCGGGGTCGTCCGGCGGCGCGGCCGGGTCCAGCCAGTCGCCGAACTGGAAGCCCTCGTTCCACAGGTGGTCGTCGCCGGCCAGCCCGTCCACCTGGTCCACCCACGCCTTCATGCTGGCGTACTGCCGGCGCAGCAGCCCGAGGTCGCCGAAGCGCTGGTAGAGCGTCCACGGCACGAGCACCGCGGCATCGCCCCACGCGGCGGTCGGCGAGTTGCCGAACAGCAGCGGCACCCACGGCACGTAATGCGGCACGGTGCCCTCCTGGACCTGCTCGACGGCCAGGTCGGCGAGCCAGGACGCCAGCGGGCCCGAGCAGTCGTAGAGGAACGCGGCGGCCGGTGCGAAGACCTGGATGTCGCCGGTCCAGCCGAGCCGCTCGTCGCGCTGGGGGCAGTCGGTGGGCAGGTCGACGTAGTTGCCGCGCATGCTCCACACGACGTTGTCGTGCAGCCGGGACAGCAGCGGGTCCGAGCAGGTGAAGTCGCCGGTCCTGCGCATGTCGGTGTGGCAGACCACGGCCACGACGTCGGAGGCCGGGTCCAGCTCGCCGGGCCAGCCGTCGATCTGCGCGTAGCGGAAGCCGTGCGTGGTGAAGCGCGGCTCCCACTCCTCCGGCCCGTCGTCGCCGCGCAGCGTGTACTGGTCGAGCGCGGCGGCGTCGCGCAGCGGGCGGATGGCCAGCCCGCCGTTCTCCAGGACCTCGGCGTGCCGGAGCGTGACCGTGTGCCCGGCCGGGCCCTGGACGCGGATGCGCAGGCGGCCGGCGATGTTCTGGCCGAAGTCGAGGATCGTCTCCCCGTCCGGCCCGGTCAGCGTCTCCACCGGCGCCAGCGTCTCGATGCGCCGGACCGGCGGGCCCGTCGGTGCGACGAGCAGGGCCGGGTCGTGCGGGAGGGAGTCGGCGGGCAGCCAGGCCGCGTCGTCGAAGCCGGGGCCCGACCAGCCGGACGGCAGCAGGCGGGCGTCGCACTTCTCGCCGTCGTACAGGCTGGCGGCGGTGACGGGCCCGGTCGCGCAGCGCCAGCTCCCGTCGGTGGCCAGCACGTCGGTGGTGCCGTCGGCGTAGGCGATCTCGAGCTGGGCGATGAGCGCGGTACGGTCGCCGTACAGGTCGCTCTTGCCGCCCCGGAAGCCGATCCGGCCTCGATACCAGCCGTCGGCGAGGGTGGCGCCGATGGCGTTGGCGCCCTCGGTCAGCAGGTCGGTGACGTCGTGGGTGCGGTAGCGTAGGCGGTGGCCGTAGCTGGTCCAGCCGGGCGCGAGCACATCGTCGCCCACGACGCGGCCGTTGATCTCGGTCTCGTGGACGCCGTGGGCGGTGACGTACAGGCGGGCCCGCTCGATCGGGCCGCGGACGGTGAAGTCGCGGCGCAGCAGCAGCGCGGGCCCGTCGGGGAGGCCCAGCAGCTCCAGCGGCGGCGCCGCCGCGCCCGCCGTCCAGTCGGCCGGCTCCAGCAGCCCGGCCTCCGCCCACGACCAGGGGCTCCAGTCGCTGACCGAGCCGTCGCGGCCGTGTACGCGCACCCGGGCGCCGCGCCGTTCGCGCGAGCCGAGTTCGCCGCCCGGCCAGGGCACGAGCACCGACTCCGCCGACTCGACCCGGCCGGTGGCCGTGCCGTCGCTGATCTCGATCTCGTACGCCTGCTGCCGCCAGCCGGGGAGTTCGGTGGCGACGGTCCACGACAGACGCGGAGCGCTTTCGCCGATGCCGATGGGGTCGTGGTGGTGTTCGAAGACGGGCGCTTCGACATGCACGAGGGTCACGGGTCTCCTAGCCCTTGATGGCGCCGGCGGTCATGCCGGCGACGATCTTGCGGTTGAAGAAGATGAAGAGCAGCAGCGGTGGGATCGTGATCAGGACGATGTCCATGAACAGCAGGTTCCACTGGGTGTTGTACTGGCTCTGGAAGTTGTAGAGGGTCACCTGCACGGTGGCGTTGTCGTCGCCGGGGGTGAAGTAGAGCGGGTTGACGAAGTCGTTGAAGATGGCCACCGAGGTGGTCAGGACCACGGTGATGGTGACCGGCTTGAGCAGGGGGAAGACCACCCGGAAGAAGAGCGCGAGCCCGGTGCAGCCGTCGATCTGGGCGGCCTCGTCCAGTTCGCGCGGGATGGCCGCGATGAACGCCCGGAACAGCAGCACCGAGTACGCCATGTGGAAGGCCACCTCGATGAGGATCAGCCCCGGCAGGGTCTTGAACAGGCCGAGCGCCTGCAGCAGCCAGATGGTGGGCACGATCGCGGGCGGGATGATCAGCCCGGTCAGCACCAGGAAGTTGGCCACCGAGCCGAGCTTGCCCGTGCGGCGCTGCAGCACGAACGCGGCCATGGAGGCGAACACGACGATCAGCACGACCGACGCGACGGTCAGGACGGTGCTGTTGACGTAGGCGCGCAGCAGCACGTAGTCGCGGGCCTCGATCACGTCCACGAAGTTCTGCACGATCGGCCAGTTGGCCGGCCAGGCGAAGTCCAGGTCGGTGGC
>NZ_JBEXMW010000039.1:0-92947 GCF_040610775.1 Nonomuraea sp. NPDC003709
GCGCCCGAGCCGCCGGCGCCGGAGGGCGACTGGTCCCCCGCCTCCGGGTACGCGGCGGGCCGGGCGCTGGCGGCGGACCCGCGGGTCACGGCGGTGTTCGCAGCCAACGACGACATGGCGATCGGCGTGCTGCGCGCCCTGGCCGAGGCCGGTCGCGCGGTGCCGGACGACGTGAGCGTGGTCGGCATGGACGACATCCCGGCGGCGGCGTACCTGTCGCCACCGCTGACCACCATCCGCCAGGACTTCGAGGCGATCGCCCGCCACGGCCTCGCGCTGCTCGCCGCCGAGATCGAGCGCTCCCCCGGCGAGCCCGGCGAGCCCGGCGAGCCCGGCCTGCCCGCGCACCTCGTGGTGCGCCGATCGACCGCACCGCCCGCAAAGTAAGGAAGGGAACCCCTGTGCCGCGAGTACTCTTCGGCGCCGCCTACTACCCCGAATACCACCCCGCCGACCTGCTGAAGACCGACCTGGACCTGATGGCCGACGCGCGTTTCTCGGTGATCAGGGTCGGCGAGTCGGTCTGGTCCACCTGGGAGCCCGAGAACGGCCGCTTCGACCTCGACTGGCTGCAACCGGCGCTGGACGGCGCGCACGAACGCGGCATCGGGGTCATCCTGGGCACGCCCACGTACGCGGTCCCGCCGTGGCTGGCCCGGCTCTACCCGGAGATCGCCGGGGAGCGGGCCACCGGGCAGCGCATCGGGTGGGGCGCCCGGCAGGAGATGGACTTCACGCACCCGGCGTTCCGCTTCCACGCCGAGCGGATCACCCGCAAGGTCGTCGAGCGGTACGCCGGCCACCCGTCGGTCATCGGCTTCCAGGTCGACAACGAGCCGGGCCTGCACCTGCTGCACAACCACGGCGTGTTCCAGCGGTTCGTCGACTGGCTGCGCGAGCGCTACGGCGACGTGGAGACGCTGAACCGGGAGTGGGGCCTGGTCTACTGGTCGCACCGGCTGTCGGACTGGGCCGACCTGTGGCGGCCGGACGGCAACGCCCAGCCGCAGTACACGCAGGCGTGGCGGCGCTTCCAGGCCGACCAGGTGACCGAGTTCATCGGCTGGCAGGCGGACATCGTGCGCGAGTACGCCCGTCCCGAGCAGTTCGTCACCACGTGCATCGCCTACGACCGGCCCGGGGTGGCCGACGACGAGCTGACCCGGCGGCTCGACGTCACCGCGGGCAACCCGTACTACACGATGCAGGACGGCCTCGCGCTGCCCGCGCCGCAGGACGCGCCGCAGAGCTGGATGACCAGGAGCACCTGGGCGCTCTATCTCAGCGCGGACCGGATGTTCTCCTCCCGCCAGGAGCCGTTCCTGGTGACCGAGACGAACGCGCAGGCCATCGGGGCGCCCTGGGTGAACCAGCCCGCCTACGACGGCCAGTGGCGGCAGGCCGCGTGGGCGCTCGTCTCCCGCGGTGCCTCCATGATCGAGTACTGGCAGTGGCGGACGCTGGTGTTCGGCACGGAGACGTACTGGGGCGGCGTGCTGCCCCACAGCGGGCGGCCGGGGCGCACGTACCGGGAGATCGCCCGGATCGGGGCCGAGCTGGAGACGGCGGGAGGGCTGGTCGAGGGGCTGGTCCCGGACGCGGACGTCGCGATGCTCTACTCCACGCCGAGCAAGTGGGCGCTGAGCGCCCAGCCCGCGCTCGGGCGGCCGGACGGCGGGCCGGACGAGCGCTCCTACCAGGGCATCTTCGAGCCGTTCTACCGTGGCGCGTTCGACGCCGGCTGCCAGGTGCGGGTGGTGCACGCCGCCCAGGCCGTCGCCGGGGAGCCGGCCGCGCTGGCCGCCCGGCATCCGGTGCTGGTGGCCGCTGGGCTGTACGTGGCCGACGACGCCACGCTGGACTGGCTGACGGCGTACGCGGCGGCAGGCGGGCACCTGGTGGTCGGCCCGCGCACCGGCTACGCCGACGCCGAGGCGCGGGCCCGCAGGGACGTCCAGCCGGGCAGGCTGGCCGACGCCGCCGGCGCCTGGTACGACGAGTTCAGCAACCTGTCCGAGGACGTGCCGGTCAGGGGCCCAGTCAGAGGCACAGTCAGAGGCGCGGCGTTCCCGGAGGACGCGGCGGGCACCCGGTGGGCGGACGGCCTGCAGGCGGACGGGGCGGAGGTGCTGGCCGGCTACGAACACCCGCACTTCGGGCGGTTCGCGGCGATCACCACCCGCGCGCACGGGCGAGGGCGGATCACCTATGTCGGCACCGTGCCCAACGCGGCCCTGGCCGAGGCCCTGTTCCGCCGGCTGGTGCCGTCGCCCGGCCCCTGGTCGGAGCTGCCGCCCGGCGTCACCTCGACCGGCGCCACCGCGCGCGACGGGCGGCGGGTTCGTTTCCTGCACAACTGGGCGTGGGAGCCCGCGTCGGTGCGGGTACCGGTCCCGGTACGGGATGTGCTCGACGGCTCCGCCCACGAGGCCGGCGCCGAGTTGCCGCTGGGGCCGTGGGACGTGCGGGTGCTGTCGGAGACGGCAGGCGGCGACGTACGCTGATCTTGCGCCCGTACGGCCAGGAAGGAAACGCATGGCGGTCAACGTCACTGTCTGGAGCGAGAACTATCACGAGCCGCGCGAGGAGGCGGTACGCCGCATCTATCCCGACGGCATGCACGGCGCCATCGCGGAGGGGCTGACCGAGCTGCTGGGCGAGCGCGTGAGCACGCGTACCGCCGTGCTCGACGAGCCCGAGCACGGCCTGACCGACGCGGTCCTGGCCGGCACCGACGTGCTGACCTGGTGGGGCCACATGGCGCACGAGGAGGTCGACGACAAGGTCGTGGAACGCGTGCGGCGGCGCGTGCTGGGCGGCATGGGCCTGCTGGTGCTGCACTCGGCCCACTACTCCAAGATCTTCCGTGCGCTGATGGGCTCCACCTGCACGATCAACTGGCGCGACGCCGGCGAGCGCGAGCTGGTCTGGACGGTCGCGCCCGGCCACCCGATCGCGCAGGGCGTCCCCCGTCCGCTGGTCATCGAGCAGCAGGAGACGTACGGCGAGCCGTTCGGCATCCCGGAGCCCGACGAGCTGGTGTTCATCAGCAACTTCAGCGGCGGCGAGGTGTTCCGCAGCGGCTGCTGCTTCCGCAGGGGCCTGGGCAAGATCTTCTACTTCAGCCCCGGCGACCAGGAATATCCCGTCTACCACCACCCCGGCGTGCGGCGGGTGCTCGCCAACGCCGTCCTGTGGGCCGCGCCGGCGGACGGCGTGGGCGAGCCGCTCCAGAACGCCCACACCCCCATCCAGTGGTAGGGGGCCGCGTGACCTTCGACATCGTCAAGGAGGACCGGCCGCTGCGCGGCGTGGTGGTCGGCGCGGGCTACATCGGCGGCCAGTGGGCGCCCGAGCTGCTCGCCCACCCCGGCACCGAGCTGGTGGGCTGGGTGGACGTGGTGGAGGAGCGCGCCCGGGCCGCCGCCGCCGAGCTCGGCCTCGACGACCTGCCCGTCAGCGCCTCGCTGACCGCCGTGCTCGACGGCGAGGAGCCCGACTTCATCGTCAACTGCACCGTCCCCCAGGCCCACCACGACGTGACGGTCACGGCGCTGCGGCGCGGGGTGGCGGTGCTGAGCGAGAAGCCCATGGCGGTCACCCTGGACGAGGCCCGCTCGATGGTCCGGGCGGCCGACGAGGCGGGGCGGCTGTTCGCGGTCAACCAGAACCGCCGGTTCATGCAGACCCTGGTGGCCTTCCGGCGCACGGTGGCCGACCTGGGGCCGCTGGGGGTGCTGACCTCGGAGTTCTTCATGCCCTACCGTGGGCCGGACTTCCTGGGGACGCTGGAGCATCCGCTGTTACAGGACATGGCGATCCACCTGTTCGACGCGGCGCGGGCGGTGTCGGGGACGGATCCCGTGTCCGTCTACTGCGAGTCGTTCCGGCCGTCGTGGACGTGGTATCCGGGGGCGTGCTCGGCGACCGCGATCTTCGAGATGACCGGCGGGCTGCGCTACACGTTCGCCGGGAGCTGGTCGGCGCCGGGCCAGGCGACATCCTGGACGGGCAGCTGGCGGGCGGCCGGTCCCCGCGGGACGGCGCGCTGGGACGGCAAGGGTGATCCGACGGCCGAGGCGGCCGAGGGGCACGTGGTGCGGCCGCACCCGCCGGAGGCCGACGCGTTCCCCGGCCGGCGGCGTTTCCAGGGGCTGGCCGAGGGGCTGGAGGAGTTCGTGACGGGGCTGCGTACGGGGCAGGCGCCGCAGGGCGAGTGCCACGACAACATCCGCAGCCTGGCCATGGTCACCGCGGCCCTGGAGTCGGCCCGCACGGGCGCGCGGGTGCCGATCACGCTCTGACACCCGGGGGCCGCGTCTCGGCGCGGCCCCCGCTAGGATGGGAGGGCGTTGCCGGGCGCGTCCAGTCCGCGGGGAAGGGATCATCCCACTGGCGGCACACTCCATGTGGTCGACGGACCTCGGCCCGAGCTCGCGGACCCGGGCAGCCGGAGGTTCGCCGTGTCCGATCTTCCCCAGCGCCCTTCGCTGGAGCATCTGCGCAAGCAGGCCAAACACCGCAAGCGTGCCCGGGGCGTCCCGCTGAGCCGGGCGCAGTTCGAGCTGGCCCGCGAGTACGGCTTCCCGAGCTGGCCGAAGCTGGTCGAGCACGTACGCGTCGCCGCCCTGGAGGGCATCGAGCGGGCGCTCGTCCTGGCCGATCCGGCCGCGCTGGCGGCGTTCCTCCCGGCCGGTGAGCCGGTCGGCGGGCTCCCGCCGCTGCTGGTGCTGCTGCGCCGGGCCGTCGCCCCCGACGAGCGGGTACGCGAGTGCGCCCGGCTCCTGCTGGACGCCGGCGCCGACCCCGGCAGCCACACCGTGGAGTGGGGCGGCGAAGGCAGGCGGACGGCGCTGTTCGACGCCGTGGAGCGGGGCGACCTGGCCCTGGCCCGGCTCCTCGTCGAGCGCGGCGCACCCCCGGACGAGGACGCCTTCTACCACGCGTGCGAGCAGTCGGACCCGGCCTTCCTCGACCTCCTCCACCGGCCCGGCTTCGAGCGCATGGTGGCGCACAAGCTGGACTTCGAGGACGCGGCGGGGCTGCGCTGGTTCCTCGACCGCGGCGCCGACGTGAACGCCTGCCGCGCCCTGCACCACGCCATCGCCCGCGGCCGGGGCGTCACCATCCTGACGATGCTCCTCGACGCCGGGGCCGACGTGAACCTGCCGTGGGACCGCTGGGACGTCGGCCGCCGCCCCCTCGCGCTGGCCGCCCGCTGCGGCCACCTGGCCGCGTACGAGCTGCTGGCCGCGCGTGGCGCGACGGCCGACCTGGACCCGGTGGACGCCGCCGTCCTGGCGGTGGCCCGGGGCGAGTCGGCGCGCCTGCCCGCCGCGCCGCCACCGGCTCTCGGCAACCCGGCGGACACCGGGGACTACGGCTGGGCGCTGGGCCAGTTCGCCCTGCTGGGCCGTACCGACGTGGTGCGGGCCCTGCTGGACGCCGGCATGGCGGTGGACACGCGCGGCTGGAGCAACTTCACGCCGATCGACCAGGCCGCCATGCACGGCCGCACGGCGACCGTGCGGCTGCTCATCGAGCGCGGCGCCGATCTGGACGACCGCGCCTTCGACGACGAGGGCCCGACCCCGCTGGACTGCGCGCTGTGGGGGCTGCGCCACAACCGCGCGGAGGACGGCGACTACGTCGGCACCGTGGAGGCCCTCCTGGAGGCAGGTGCCCCCACCCGCCTGGACCCGCCCACGGGCGACCCGGCCATCGACTCCCTCTTTCTCAACAGGATCAGTCGAGCTTGAGCAGTAGCTCGGCGAGCTCGGCCGGCATGGTGATCATGCAGTCGTGGCCGGTCGCCAGTTCCCACACCTGCGCCGGGGTGCCGTTGGGCTGCGTCTCGGGGACGGGCCGGCGGGTGATGCCGTCCGGCTTGCCGACGGTGCAGTGGATGTGGGTCCGCGGGATCGCGTTCACGGCCGGGTTGTCCAGCCGGACCGGTTGCTGGAGGGAGCGCACCGGCTGATCCGACAGCATCGTGCGCAGCCAGGCGACGTCCGCGGGGTCGGTGACCCCGAACAGCCCCGCGGGCGGCGGCAGCTCGGGCAGCGGCGGAACCCGCCAGCCGCTGCCGGACTGCGCGGCGCGGTCGATCAGAACCCGGGTCACGGGCTGGACGTCGGCCGCGCTCTCGCCGTCCTCCGGGACCATCGCGTCGAGGTAGACCAGGTGCGCGATCCGATCCGGGACCTGGTTGGCGGCGGACGAGATGACCAGCCCCGCGTAGCTGTGTCCCACGAGTATCACCTCGGTGAGGTCCTCCTCGAGGATCAGCCCGACGATGTCGCCGACGTGCGTGTCCAGCCCGACCTCGGGGCTGAGCAGATGCGCCTTGTCGCCGTGGCCGGTCAGCGACGGCGCGGCCACCCGGTGTCCGGCCGACTCCAGCAACGGGACGACCCGCTCCCAGCACTGTCCGCTGTGCCAGGCACCGTGTACCAGCAAATATGTTGTCATGGTCCGCCAGGCTGCCGACGAGGCCCGGACGGAGCCAGAGCCCCCGCGATCCTGGGGGTGACAGGACCAGGCAGGCAGGCGGTCGCGCGGATTACAGTGCGGAGATGAGCGAATCGAACCTGCTGGGTGATTACGTGCGCGCGCGCCGCGAGCTCATCACTCCGGAACAGGTCGGTATCCCCGTTTCGGGGGTGCGGCGCGTGCCGGGCCTGCGCCGCGAAGAGGTCGCGATGCTCGCCGGCATCAGCGCCGACTACTACCTGCGCCTGGAGCAGGGCCGCGACCGCAACCCCTCCGCGCAGGTCCTCGAGGCCCTCGCCCGCGTGCTGCGGCTCGACGACGACGCGACGGCGTACCTGCTGCGCCTCGGCGCCGGCAACCCCCGGCGGCGCCGGCGCCGGGCCAGGAAGGAGACCGTCCCTCCGGGCGTCGCCCAGCTCGTCGCCATGCTGCCGCTGCCCGCGTACGTCGAGGGCCGCTACTTCGACGTCCTCGCCGCCAACGCGCTGGCCACCGCTCTGTCGCCGCGCCTCGTGGCGGGAGCCAACCGCCTGCGGGACTTGTTCCTCGACCCCGCCGAGCAGGCGCTCTACCCGGACTGGGAGAACGCCGCCGCCGGCATGGTCGCCGGCTTCCGTGAGTCCGTCGGCACCGACACGGACGATCCCCGATTCATCGAACTCGTCGGCGAGCTCTCCCTCGCCAGCCCCCGCTTCAGCCGGCTCTGGGCCCGGCACGACGTGGAGGCGTGCGAAGGCGCGCCCAAGCACATCGATCACCCGCAGGTCGGTGGCCTGCGGCTGAACCGGGAGCGGCTGGGCGTCAGCGGCGCTCCGGGCCAGACGCTCGTCGTCTACCACCCGGACCCCGGCACTGACGACGCCGACAAACTCGCCCTTCTCGCCTCGGCCACGTCCACAATGGTCCACAAGAGCGAGCAATCGATTTCCCTGAAGATCCGCACGCCACGCGAGGGGTGAAAGATACTGCAAAGAACCAGTATGTCGTGACGAAGGCCACGGCCCCCAGCACGTAGAGTGACGGTTCTGGAGAGGGGTCTGGGGCGAGGCACGATCGGGATGGTGTGGGAAGACGCGCCGTACCCGATGCTGACGGTCGATAGCGCCGGCATCATCGAGCAGGCGAACGAGGCGGCCCGGCTGCTTCTCGCCGGCGCGGCCGTCGGCGTGCCGCTGGCGCGGGTGGCCCCGGCCTGGCTGTCGCAGGCCCATCGTGAGGCCTGCGCCGGGCGCCGTGTCGATCAGCGTGTCGATCAGCGTGTCGATCAGCAGGTGGGTCAGCGGGTGGGTCAGCGGGCCCGCGGGCCGGTCGGCGGGCCGGTGTTCGAGGCGCATCCGGTGCACGCCGGGCGCGATCGGGTCACGTGGTGGCTGGTCGACGTCGACGATCACCAGCGGGCCGTCGAGGAGCTGCGCGCCGAGCGGGAGTGGACCGCGTTCATGGTGGAGGCGTCCGTCGAGCTGCTGTCGTCGCTGAACATGGAGCGTTGCCTGGAGGCGACCGCGCGCCTGGCCGCCCGGCGGCTCGCCGACGCCGCGCTGGTCGTCATGCCGCTGGCCCCGCGCCAGTACATGATCGTCTACTGCGATCCGCGGGGCGAGGTGTCCCGCGAGCGCGCGTCGGTCGATCCCCGTACGCTCCCGGGGCTCGCGGAGGCGCTGCAGGGCTTTCCTCCGGCGCCCGTCCGGTGGGTCGAGCCAGCCGAGGCGCCCGGCTGGGTGCTGCGCGACCGGGGCGGCGAGGTGGGCTCCGTGGCGGTGACCGCGCTGCCGGGCCATGGCCTGGCCGCGGGCGCGCTGGTGCTGCTGCGCCGTACCCCTCAGGCCGGTTTCTCGGACGCCGAGACGGTGTTCGCGCCGCTGTTCACCGCGTGGGCCGGGGCGGCGATCTCGGTCGCGCGGCTGTACGCCGAGCAGGCGGCCATCGCCGAGACCCTGATGGCGGAGCTGCTGCCGCCCACGGCGCCGCCGCTCGAGGGCGTGGAGCTGGCGGCCCGCTACCGGCCCGCGGGCGACAGCGAACGCGTCGGCGGCGACTTCTACGACGTGCATCCCGTCGGCGGCTCCGGCCGGGAGTCGCTGGTGGTGCTCGGCGACGTGTCCGGCAAGGGCCTGGAGGCCGCCGTGCTCACCGGCAGGATCCGCAACATCCTGCGCGCCCTGGTGCCGCTGGCCGACGACCACCATCGGGTGCTCGAACTGCTGAACGGCGCGCTGCTCACCCATGGGGATCCGACGAGCTTCGTCACGCTCGTCCTGGCCTCGATCTCGCGCCGCGCGAACCAGGTCGTGGTGCGGCTGACCAGCGCCGGGCATCCGCCGCCGCTGATCCTGCGCAACGACGGCCGCGTGGAGCCGGTGCACGCCGCCGGCACGCTGATCGGCCTGGTGGAGCACATCACCAGCGTCACCGAGCCGGTGCTGCTGGAGCCCGGCGAGACGTGCCTGCTCTACAGCGACGGCATCGTCGAGGCCAGGGGCGGACCGCTCGGCGACGAGTTCTTCGGCGAGGAGCGGCTGTGCGAGCAGCTCCGGCAGTGCGCCGGCATGCCCCCCGAAGCCCTGGCCGACCGCGTCCAGATGCTGGCCTGCCAGTGGGTCGGCGCCGGCGAGCACGACGACATGGCGGTCGTCGCCATCACCGCGCCCCGCGAGCCCTCTCACGGCGCGCCGCCATGACACACGACGTCGAGGAACGGGTCGAGACATTGTGGGCGGCGGCGACGGCCGGTGACGAGTACGCCGCCGCCGACGCGGTGCTGGCCGCGCTCGACGCCGGGATGCCCATGGAGACCCTGCTGCTGGACGTCGTCGCCGCGGTGCAGTCGCGCGTCGGCCTGGAATGGGTGGCCGACCGCATCACGGTCGCCCAGGAGCACACCGCCACGGCCGTCAACGAGCGCGTGCTCGCGACGCTGGCTCATCTGCCCTCCGCACGGCGGAGTCCGGAGCCGGGCAGGGGCCGCATCACGGTGGCCTGCGTCCACGGCGAGTGGCACGCGTTCCCGGCGCGGCTGCTGGCCGAGGTGCTGCGCCTGCGCGGCTGGCACGTCGACTACCTGGGCGCGCAGGTGCCCACGCCGCACCTGGTCGCCCACCTGCACCGGACGGATCCGGACGCGGTGGCGCTGTCGGGCTCGCTCGCGCCCCGCCTGCCCGCCGCGCACGCGGCCATCACGTCGTGCCAGGCGGTGGGCACGCCGGTGCTGGCCGGCGGCGCCGCCTTCGGCCCGGACGGACGCTATGCCCGGCTGCTCGGAGCCGACGCCTGGGCCCCCGACGCGTGTGCCGCCGCCGACCTCCTGGCCGGCGGGCCGCCGCCGCGCCGCCCGGCGTCCGGCCGGAGCGCCGAGGAGCGGCCGCATCTGGCCGGCCGCGAGTACGCCGACCTCACCGGGTCCGCCGCGGACCTGGTGAGAGGCGTCGCGGAAGAGCTGACCCGGCGCGTCCCCGAGCTGGCGCCGGCCTACGCGGAGCGCAGGCTCGGACATCCCGCCGAGGACGTCGCGTCCATCATCGACCACCTGCGGGCCGCCCTGTACGTCGACGACCCCGAGCTGTTCTCCTCCTTCGCGGGCTGGATGGCGGACGTCCTCACGGCGCGGGGCATCCCGGCGCGGGTGCTGCTCCCCGTCCTGGAGGCGCTGGCCGAGCGCCTGCCCGGCGCCCCCCGCGCTCTCATCATGCTGGAGGGGGCGCGCGACGTGGCGCGTCGGTAGCGCCGTCTGGGAGGAATGACGGGGCTTCGTCCCTAGTTCTTGATGCCCGTCAGGGTGACCCCCTCGATGAAGTAGCGCTGCATGAAGAAGAACAGCGCGATGATCGGCGCGATGATGGCCGCCGAGGCCGCCATGAGGTAGCCCCACTGGGTGATGTACATGCTCTGGAATGACGCCAGCCCCAGCGACAGCGTGTAGTTCTCCTCGTTCTGCAGGTACAGCAGCGGCCCGAGGAAGTCGTTCCAGGTGCCGATGAACGTGAAGATGGTCACCACGATGATCGCGGGTTTGGACAGCGGCATGATGATCGTCCAGAACACCCGCCACGGCGAGGCCCCGTCGATGTAGGCGGCCTCGTCCAGCTCGAACGGGATCGTCAGGAAGAACTGCCGCAGCAGGAAGATGTTGAACACTCCCCCGCCCGCCCCGGCGAACCAGCTCGGGACCGTGAGCGGCGCGATGGTGTCGATCGCGTCCAGCTGCTGCCACATGACGAACGTCGGGATGAGCGTCACCGCGTACGGCAGCATCACGCCGCTGAGCAGCAGCGCGAACACCACGTTGCGCCCGCGCCAGCGCAGCCTGGAGAAGCTGAAGGCCGCCACCGCGCAGGTCAGCACGGTGCCCAGGACGCTGATGACGGCGATGACCACCGTGTTGAGGAAGTAGCGGGCGAACGGCTGGGTGGTGAGGGACTCGCTGAAGTTCGACCACTGGAACGGCGAGGGGATCCACTGGGGCGGCGAGACGAACATCTGCGCGTCCTGCATGAGCGCGCTGCGCACCAGCCAGACGAACGGCAGCAGGGTCGGGATCGACCCCGCCACCAGCGCCACGTAGAGCAGGATGCGGCCGTACCTGCGCGGTTTGCGCAGCCCCTGGGTCGGGGCCACGCCGCGCGCGGTGGTCTGGTCCGGTGTCGCCAGGGCGGTCATCGCGCGCCTGCCATCTCGTAGTAGACCCAGCGGCGGGCGTTTCTGAACATGAGGAACGTGACCACCATAATGATCATGAACAGGGTCCAGGCGAGGGCGCTGGCGTAGCCCATCTCGCTCTCGGTGAACGCCTTGCGGAACAGGTAGTAGACGTAGAAGAGCGTGGCGTGGTTGGGGCCGCCCTCGGTCATCACGTATGCCTGGTTGAACACCTGGAAGGTGCCGACCACGCCGACCACCAGGTTGTAGAAGATGGTCGGCGTCATCATCGGCAGCGTCACGTGCCAGAAGCGCCGCCAGGGGCCGCCGCCGTCGATCGAGACGGCCTCGTACAGGTGCCTCGGCACGCCCTGCAGCCCCGCCAGGAAGATCACCATGGTGTTGCCGAAGCCCCACGTGCTCATGATGATCATCGAGGGCACCGCGGTCGACTCGGCGTAGATCCACTGGGAGCCCGGCAGGCCTCCCTGCCGGAGCAGGGAGTTCAGCAGGCCGAAGTCCGGGTTGAAGATCCAGATCCACAGGACGACGTTGGCGATGGCGGGGACGAGCGTCGGCAGGTAGAAGATCGTCCGCCAGACGGCCAGGCCGCGCACCTTCTCGTTGAGCAGCATGGCCACGGCGAAGCTGACGATCAGCACCAGCGGCACCGCACCGAGGGTGTAGTACGTGGTGGTGGACAGCGACTTCCAGAACAGCTCGTCCTGGACCATGGTGGCGTAGTTGTCCAGGCCGACGAAGTTCGGGCTGGCGCCGATCGTCCAGTCGGTCAGGCTGAAGTACGCCGACGCCACCATGGGCCCGATCGTGAAGATGACGAACCCGAGGATGGCGGGCAGCGCCATCAGGATGCCCCATCGTGTTTCGAGGCGGCGCATCACAGCTCCTGGGAGTGCTGCCAGCCCTGGAGCATGCTGGAGATCTTCGGCGCGACGGCCTTGAGGATCTCGGCGGCCGGGCGCTTGCCGGTCTCGAGCTCCTGGAGGGCGGGGGTGAGGACGTCGCTGGAGATGGTGGACATGTTCTTGACGCGGTTGCCGAACGTGGGCACGCCGTGGTCGCGCGCGTAGTCCACCACGGCGGTGCGGAACTCCGGCGGGTGGAGCTCGTTCTTGGTCCAGGAGTCGATGGAGGCCTGGTCCTCGTAGTACTTCTTCTCCTGGGGCATCCACAGGCCCTTGGCGAACAGGTCGACGTAGCGCGGGTCGTTGTGGAAGGCGAACAGCTCGACCGCCTCCTGCTCGTGCTTGGACCCCGCGAACACCGCCGAGGCGCCCGCCACCTGGGAGGAGGTGAACGGCTCCTTGTACTTGGGCAGCACGCCGATGCCGTAGTCGACCTTGCTCTCGTTCATGTCGAGCAGGCTCCAGTGACCGTCCACCACCATCGCCACCCGCTTGGTCTTGAGCAGGATGTTGGTGCCGGGCACGTCGTCGCCGGTCGCGGCCAGCTGGCCCGGGCCGGGGGCGACGCGGTGCTTGTAGATGAGGTCCTGCAGGTTCTGGAACACCTGGATCGCCTCAGGGGTGTCGAGCAGGCACTTCTTGCCGGCCTCGTCGGCGAAGTCGACGCCGTTGCTGCGCAGGAACCCGTACCAGGCGGCGCCGTAGGTGATGCTGCTGGAGATGCCGAACTGCTTGATCTGCTTGGGGTCGAAGCCCGACTCGTCCGGGTGCTTGCCGTTCTGGTCGATCGTCAGCTTGTAGGCGTTCTCGACGAGCTGGTCCCACGTCCACGCGGAGGCGGCGTCGGCGGGCGGCGTCACCCCGGCGGCGGCGACGGCGGACTTGCTGTACCACAGCAGCTCGATCTCGTTCGCGGTCGCGACACCGTGCAGGTTGTCCTGGCCGCTCCACAGGTACGCGTCCGGCAGGTATCCGGCGAGCTGCGGATATTTCTTCAAATAGGGGAACAGGTTGACGAGCTTGCCCTGCTGGCCCAGCCGGTACGACATCGCCAGCGGCACGTACCCGGCGTCCGGGAGCCGGTTGCTGGCCACGAGCGTGTTGAGCTTCACGTCGTACTCGTCGGGCGTGTAGAGCGGCTTGACCGTCACCCCCGCGTGCTTCTGCTCGTACTGCTTGAGCATCCGCTCGACAGCCGCCTTCTCGAACGTCGAACCCCAGTACATGAACTGGAGCTGCACGTTCTTGCCGCCCGAGCCGGAGCCCGAGCCGCCGCCGCAGGCCGCGGCCGCGGTGCCGAGGGCGGCGAGCCCGCCCAGCTTCAACAGGTCGCGTCTTCTCATCCGCGTCTTTCCTTACGCGAGGGGGATCCAGACCCGCATCGGGCCGCCGTCCCGGTTGTCCCACTGGAAGTAGGGGACGGCGGTCGCGGTCACGCTGGTGCTGGTCGCCAGGGTTTTCGTGGTGTACGGCAATCCGCCGCGCGGCTGGTCCACGGCGGCGGCGTCGGTTTCGATCAGTACGGTGCGCCCGACGCCCGGGAGGTCGTCCACGGGCTTCAGACGCAGGGGTGCCTGCGGGCTCAGGGCAAGGTCGTCCACCTCGACGCCCTCGGGCTGGTCGGTCTGCTCGAAGCAGTAGACGAGCGGTCCGCGCTCCAGGGCCACGCTGCCCCGCAACGCGTCGATCCTGCGGTGGGGGTGGACGATCCTGGGCGTCATGTCGAGCCGGAGCTCGACCGTGTCGCCCCGGTGCCACTGACGACGGATACGGAAATATCCGTCCTCGGCGGCTCGGGCGGGGCTGTCATCGATGGTGGTTTTCTCGCTCCAGGCGGGGATGCGCAGCGCGAGCTCCCATTCGCCCTCGTCCTCGATCGTGATGCGGACGAGCCCGTCCCACGGGTAGTCGGTCTCGATCCGGACCCGGCCGTTCACGGTGCCGGGGACGTACTGGTGCAGCTGGAGGCCGGCGTCGGTGGTCGTGGCCAGGTAGGAGCCGAGCGAGGCCACCAGGCGCATGATGTTCGGCGGGCAGCAGGCGCACGCGAACCACTCCCTGCGCCGGCCGAGATAGGCGTCCTCGACGAGGTCGGAGCGGCGCTGCAGCGGGTTGACGTAGAAGAAGCGCACGCCGTCGGCCGACGTGGAGGCGGCGAAGGCGTTGTAGAGCGTGCGCTCGATCAGGTCGGCGTGGCGCCCGTGGCCGGTGGCCAGGAGCAGCCGCCAGTTCCAGTGAATGCTCGCGATGGCGGCGCAGCTCTCGCTGTAGGAGCGGTCGGACGGCAGCTCGTACCGCTCGCCGAACGCCTCGCCGTCGTGGCGCGAGCCGTGGCCGCCCGTGATGTACGTCTTGGTGGCGACCATGTCCTCCCAGCGGCGCAGCGAGCACTCCAGCAGCGACTCGTCGCCGGTCTCCAGGTAGACGTCGACGATGCCGGCCTCCAGGTAGAGCTGGCGCACGGCGTGCCCGACCGCGGTGTCGGCCTCGCGGACCGGCAGGTGGTCCTGGGCGTACAGCATGCCCATGCCGCTGTCCTTGATGAGGCCCTTGCCGCGGTTGTCGATCAGCTTGGACGCCAGCTCCAGGTACGTGCGCTCGCCGGTCAGCCGGTACAGCTCGACCAGCGCGGTCTCGACCTCGGCGTGGCCGTCGATGCCGTCGTTCCCGCCGGTCAGGAACTCCTCCACCAGGTGGTCGGCGAAGCGCCTGGCGACCTCGACCACCCCGTCGCCGATCCCGGCGCGGGCGGCGGCCACCGCCGCCTGGAACAGGTGGCCGGCGCAGTACATCTCGTGGCTGTACTCGAGCTCGGCGTAGATCTTGTCCGGCTTGACGACCTGGTAGTGCGAGTTGAGGTAGCCGTTGTCACGCTGGGCCTTCTTCAGCACGGCCGCGGCCTGGTCGGCGAACTCGGCGTACCCTGGCTCAGGGGCGCGGACGTACTCCCACGCGATCGCCTCCAACTGCTTGTAGAGGTCGGAGTCCTGGAAGCGGTAACCCTGGAAGGGGCCTTCGCCCTCACCTCCGGCGCGGCGGAGGTTGGGCAGCACGCCCGAACGCTCCATCTGCTCCAGGCCCAGCGGGATGCTGTCCTCATGATTGATCCGCTGCCATCGCGCGAACGGGCCGCCGGTGATGACGACGTCATTGATGCCGATCGGCCGCCACAGTGCCCGACTGGACGGAACGACAGGACTCTGGTGCATCAAGCTCCTCAACCTCAACTCGGGGCCTTGCTGAGAAAACCTTGGGAATAGGTTTTCTCAAACGGAGGGTAAGGTGTGATACATCACAGGTCAAGAGCGGATGCTTGTGCGAAAGGGGACTCGGTTGATCAGTCCTTCGGATGGGACGGCGAAGACCATCACGATCAGGGACGTCGCGGCCGCGGCCGACGTGTCGATCGGCACCGCGTCCAAGGCGCTCAACGGCCGCGGCCGGATGCGCGACGAGACCCGCGACCGGGTGCTCGCCGCCGCCGAGCGGCTCGGCTTCCGGCCCAATCCGCTGGCCCAGGGGCTGCTGGCGGGCCGCACGTACACGGTGGGCCTGGTCACGGGCGACAGCTTCGGCCGCTTCAGCATCCCGGTGATGCTGGGCGCCGAGGACGCGCTCGGCGCGGGGCAGATCTCGGTGTTCATGTGCGACACGCGCGACGACCCGATCAGGGAGCGGCACTACGTCGAGCGCCTGCTGGCCAGGCGCGTCGAGGGCATCATCGTCACGGGGCGGCGCACCGAGCCGCGCGCCGGCATCGGCCATGACCTGCCCGTTCCCGTCGTGTACGCGATGACGCAGTCGACCGACGACTCGGACGTGTCGATCATCCCGGACGACGAGGGCGGCGGGGCGCTGGCCGCCCGCCACCTCATGGCGACGGGCCGCACCCGCATCGGCCACGTCACCGGGCCGCAGCGCTTCCAGGCCGCGCGGCGGCGCGCCCAGGGCCTGACCACCGCCCTCGCCTCGGCCGGGCTGTCACCGGCGGGCGAGATCCTGTACGGGCAGTGGAGCGAGGAATGGGGGCGGCAGGGGGCCGACGTGCTGCTGCACGCCGCGCCCGACGTGGACGCCATCTTCTGCGGGAGCGACCAGATCGCCCGCGGGGTCGCCGAGACGCTGCGCGAGCGGGGGCGGCGGGTTCCCGAGGACGTGGCGCTGGTCGGGTTCGACAACTGGGAGCCGATGGCGCTGGGGTGCCGGCCGCCGCTGACGACCGTGGACATGAACCTGGGGGAGATCGGCCGGATGGCGGCCCGGCACCTGCTGGACGTCATCGCGGGCAAGCCCGCCACCGGCGGCGTCACGATCGTCCCGGCCAGCCTGGTCCTGCGCGAGTCCACCCGTCGCGCCGCCCCGTAGCGGGGGGCGCTGCAAGGCTCTGCAAGGCGGCGGATGGGGTTGACCGGTGCTGTGTAACACCTTACTGTGCGCCAGGGAAAACCTATTCCCATCCTTAAAGGAGTCCGGATGGACCGAGGATGCCGCAGCGCCCCGAAAGCCGCCAGGGGCGCCAGGCGAGTCACCGTGGCGGCAGTCGTACTCGCCTCCTTACTCACCGGCGTGTCGCAGCCCGCGCACGCCGCCGCGCCGACCGCGACGGTCGTCGACATGTTCGGCAGGACCGTCAACGACTACGGCGTCAAGCTCGTCGACTGGCAGGGCTACCTGGCCAACCCGTACGTCGAGCTCACCGTCAAACCCCCGACCGGCGTCCAGTACCCCGTCACGATCGACCTCAAGGCCGAGGGCACCTCCAGGCTCATGATGGACCTGCCCAGCCAGCTCACCGCCACCGGCGCCACCAAGACGCTGACGTTCGCGAGCGCGAGTGACCAGAAGGTGTTCCGCCTCGCGATCCACTCCAAGCGGGGCCCCGGCCAGGATGAAAGTTACACGCTCAAGCTGAACATCCGGGACGGGTCCGGCACGACGACCCTGCAGCAGCTGCCGATCCGGGTGCAGCAGGACGAGAAGACCGCGCTGCAGCCCAGCCTGCCCATCGCCTTCGACTACCGCTACGACAACATCACCGGCTACTTCAACGAGCCGAACTTCAGGAACGCCGCCGAGGAGGCGGTGAAGGACTGGTTCAGGTTCTTCGACATGCAGCCGTTCGACACCGTGGCGGCCGGGGCGGAGAACAACCACCTGCCGGGCAACGACTGGCAGAACAACATCAACGTCACCAACAACGCGGCCTACAACGGCATGTACGTGTTCTTCCGCGGCATCCAGACCCCGTACTCGACCGGCTACCCCGCCGCCAACGGCAAGTACAGCACCCGGGGCGGCCAGCAGCTCGCGGGCCCGCTGCACCGCTCGACCGCGATGATCTTCGAGTACGACGAGGCCGGCAAGCAGCTGTTCACCTCCCTGGCCGACGAGGACTGGTACAAGACGGAGATCGCGGGCTCGGTGCTCGACGTGCACGGCCTGGTCATGCACGAGTACGGCCATGCCGTCGCCTACCACAGCGACTGGGCCGGGATGCGCTCCTACGTGGCCTCAGGGGGCAATGACCCCGATGTCGTCGCCTACGAGGGCTACCCCGTCCCCCTGGACAGCAGCTACCACATCCCCGGCGACCAGAAGTACTGGGACCGGCTCAGCGGCCAGAACGGCGGCTGGACCCACATGTTCCCCACCCGCCGGTGGATGCTGACCAAGCTGGCGCTGCTGGTCGCGGAGAACGCCGGGTGGAAGCTCAACCGCAACCTCACCCCGTTCCTGCCGCCGTCCATCGTCACCACCTCCCTGCCGTCGGCCACGCCGGGCACGGCCTACAGCCAGACCCTTCAGGCCAAGGGCGGCGTGCCGTTCTACGACTGGCAGGTCACCGGCGGCTCCCTGCCCGCGGGGCTCACGCTCGACCGGTTCACCGGCGCGATCAGCGGCACCCCCACCACGGCCGGGACGTCCGGCTTCACCGTCCAGCTGCGTGACTACGACAAGCTCAGCACGCCGCAGACCAGGACCTTCCAGCTGACGGTCGGCAGCGGCGGCGGCACCTCCACCAACGTGGCCGGCAGCGCGACCCCGTCCGCCTCCTACACCTCCCCGTGGGAGAGCGTGGCGGCCATCAACGACGGCATCGACCCGCCCGGCTCGAACGACACCGTCAACCGCCGCTGGGGCACCTGGCCCAACACCGGCAGCCAGTGGGCCGAGCTCACCTGGCCGTCCGCCCAGACCCTCAAATCCGCCGACGTCTACTTCTTCGACGACGCCGACGGCGTGCGCCTGCCCGCCTCCTGGAAGCTCCAGTACTGGAACGGCAGCGCCTACGTCGACGTCCCCGGCACGTACCCGATCGCCATCAACGCCTACAACAAGGTCACGTTCAACCCGATCAGCACCACACGACTACGCGTGGTCCTGCAGAGCGGTCAAGCCTCGGTGGGACTGCTCGAAGTGAAGGCCTACACCTAGAAGGGTTCAATGCGGAAGATCGCCATCTTCAGCGCGCTGGCTGCCCTGGCCGGCGCGCTGTCGGTCCCCTCTCCCAGCCTCGCCGCACGCCAGCCCGCTCCCGCGCTGGACGTGTTCGACATCTTCTACCGCAAGGTCAACGACTACGGCGTCCAGCTCGTGGACTGGCAGGGCTACCTCGCCAACCCCTACATCGAGCTGACCGTGCGCGCGCCGAAGGTCCCCGGCATCCAGTATCCGCTGAAGGTGGATCTGCAGGCCAAGGGCACGTCCCGGCTGATGTTCAACATGCCGAGCGAGCTGACGGCCGCCGGGGCGACCAAGTCCTTCACGCTCACCGGCCCCGCCGACCGCGAGGTCGTACGGCTGGCCATCCACTCCAAGCAGAGTGGCGGCCAGGACGAGCAGCACCAGTGGATCATGAAGACCACGGACGCGAGCGGCGCCACCGGCACCCAGACCATGCCGATCCGGGTGCAGCAGGACGAGAAGACCCCGCTCAAGCCGACGATCCCCATCGACTTCGACTACCGCTACGACGACATCACCGGCTACTTCAAGGACCCCGGCGTCCGCAAGGCCGCCGAGGCCGCGGTGCGCAACTGGTTCGCGTTCTTCGACCTGCAGCCGTTCGACACCGTCCCGGCAGGCGACGAGGTCAACCGGCTGCCGGGCGATGACTGGCAGAACGAGGTCGAGGTCTCCAACGCCAAGCCGTACAACGGCATGTACGTCTTCTTCCGCGGCATCCAGACCCCGTACTCGACCGGCTACCCCACCATCAACGGCAAGTTCCACACCCAGAACGGCAAGCCCACCCCCTACCACCGCTCGACCAGCATGATCCTCGAGTACGACGAGCAGCTGATGAAGCTGTTCACCTCGCTCAAGGACGAGGACTGGTGGAAGACCGACCTCGGCCAGGTGATCGACATCGAGGGCCTGGTCATGCACGAGTACGGTCACGCGGTCGCCTTCCACAGCGACTGGCAGGGCATGGCCGACTACGTGGCCTCCGAGGGCAAGGACGACCAGGAGGTCATCGACTACCAGGGCTACCCCGTGCCGCTCGACACCAGCTACCACGTGCCCGGCGACGACCCGTACTGGGACCGGATCAGCGGGCAGAGCGGCGGCTGGCGGCACGTCTTCCCGACCCGCAGGTGGGAGCTGACCAAGCTGTCGCTGCTGATCGCGGAGAACGCCGGGTGGAAGCTCAACCGCAAGCTGACCCCGTTCCTCAAGCCCTCGATCGAGACCGCCACCGTGCCCGCCGCCACGGTCGGCGCCGCCTACCAGCACAAGCTCGCCGCCAAGGGCGGCGTCCCGTTCTACGACTGGCAGATCACCGGCGGCTCGCTGCCGGAGGGGCTCACCCTCGACAGGTTCACCGGAGCCGTCACCGGCAAGCCCGCCAAGGCCGGGTCGTACGAGTTCACGGTCCAGCTCAGGGACTACGACAAGCTGAGCGCCCCCGTCACGCGTGACTACAAGCTCACCGTCGGATAGCACGAAGGAGGGCGGCGGAGACCCCGCCGCCCTCCTCCTTTGCGTCTTTCGTCTTTCGTCAGAGGCCGTAGCGGCTCTTCAGGTGCCGCCACCAGTCCCGGAACATCCACTTGTCGAACTCCGTGATCTGCGCCGCGCTGCCCGCCTTCATCAGGAAGCAGCACTGGCCCGTCGGAGTCCAGTCGTAGAAGTCGTCCAGGCCGAACGAGTGGCCCATCTCATGCAGCAGGATGTGGATGTTGTCGGCGTTGAGGTTCGACATGTAGTACTCGCTGCCGATCCGCTGCCCCCAGTCGCCCCCGGCTCCCCCGCCGAACCCGGCGGTCAGCCAGAGCGACATGTCGTAGTGGTGCGAGGCGCCGCCCGGGCAGTTGGGGTACTGACCGCTCTGGTTGAAGAACCGGCCGCAGGGCTCGGAGCACTGGGGCGCCTTCTCGCGGATGTTGTTGACGTAGACGTCCACGGAGTTGTCGCTCCACTGCAGCTGCGCGCGGTCCCGTACGGCCCAGCCCACGACCTTGACCGGCACGTTCGCGTAGGGCCAGCCGTTGTGGCCGGCCATGACGTCCATCCACTTCTTGAACTGGCGGGCCAGCGCCGCGTGGATCTGGTCACGCTGCGCCGCGGTCACGGTGGCGGTGGTGTCCCAGCGTACGCAGTAGTTGATCGAGCCGCCGTTGGCCATGATCTGGTCCCAGCCGTAGTTGCGGAACCCGTACAGGTTGGGGTACGTGCTCTCGACGTGCTGCCAGACCTCGTTGAGCGGGGTGACCAGGTTGGCGGGCGGGTTCCAGTTCGAGGTGCCGCCGCCGGAGTCGGGGGCCCACGCCTTGACCTCCAGCAGGCCGACCGAGCCCGCGCCGCTCTGCAGCTGGACGCGCAGGCGCGTGGTGCCGACCTGCGTGAAGGTCACCTTGTTGTAGGCGTTGACGGCGATCGGGTACGAGGCGGAGATGTCGACGTAGGCGCTGCCGTTCCAGTACTGGAGCTTCCAGGAGGCGGGGACGCGGACGCCGCCGCCGTCGTCGAAGAAGTACACGTCGGCGCCCTTGAGGTTCTGGGTCGAGCTCCAGGTGAGCTCGGCCCACTGGGTGCCGGTGTTGGGCCAGGTGCCCCAGCGGCGGTTGACGGTGTCGTTCGAGCTGGGCGGGTCGATGCCGTCGTTGATGGCCGCCACGCTCTCCCACGAGGAGGTGTAGGAGGCGGACGGGGTCGCGGTGCCGGCCACGTTCGTGTCGGCCAGGGCGTTCTGGATGGGTAAGAAGAACGTGATGATCAGGAGGAGGGGCAGGACGGCCAGTCGTTTCATTCGGGCCTCTCTGGTTGTGGTAGCGCTAACATTCGAGGGCTCACCGGTAGGTGATGTCGGATGTGGAGTAGATGCAGTTCACGCCGTCGGCCCCGGATCCGATCTTCACCGGCTCCTGGCCCTTGGGGACGCCCCGGTACTTCTCGCAGATGGTGGCGCTGCCGTACACGGTGATCCGGCTGAACCTGGCCGTGTCGCCCCAGTTCGTGTTGATCCCGGCCAGAACCTTGGTGGTGCGGACGGTGACGCCGTCCATGACCACGTTCCGCCGGTAGGAGGTGGAGCAGTTTCCGCAGGCGCGGTAGAGCTTGCCCGAGCCGTGCACCTGGAAGTTCCTGATGGTCAGCGTGCCGGCGCCGTTGTGCTGGAACACCTTGTCGGAGGCGGACTTGGCGCCGCCGCCGTCCACCAGGTAGGTCGCCGACGAGCTGGACGACTTGAACGTCGCGGCGTCCTCGCCCACGTCGTTCCACCACACGTTGCGGATGGTGCACGAGCCCTCGCAATGGATGCCGTCGCCGGCCGGGGCGTCGATGATGACGTTCTGGATGGTGCCGCCGTTGGCCACGACGAACATCGGGTCCTGGCTCTCGCCCTGGCCGCCGTCGCCGATGCCGTAGTAGCGCTTCATGCCGCCGTCGAAGAACGTGCCGGCGTTGCGGGTCGAGGTGAGGTGCACGCTGCCGGTGTCCGAGGGCCAGGGGCCGCTGCCGTCGGTCGGGGCTGCCTGCGCGGGCGGCGCCGAGGTGACGGCGGCCAGCAGTCCGGCGGCCATCGCTGTGGCCACCACGGTGGAACGGGATCGGAATGTCAAGGTCGCCCTCCCTTTTCGGTAAGCGCTTTCCCAACGGGACTGAACCCGCGCCTGCTTTGATCGCACGGGCACGGGTCCACGTCAAACCGGGGACGGGGTTGTCACCGCCGACCTGCGGGTTCGGGCTGAAAGTTTCATCTTTCCCGGACCCCCTGAATTGTCGGCCCGGCCGCGTAGGGTGCCCGCATGGCGATGCTCATCGGGAGGGAGCGACCCGCGGCCGTGCTCCGCGGCGAGGTCGAGCGCACGCTCGTCAGCCACGGCGCGCTGGTGCTCGTCACCGGCGAGGCGGGCATCGGCAAGAGCGCCCTGGTGGCGGGCGCGGCGGAGGAGGCCGTGCGCGCGGGCGCCCGGCTGCTCGGCGGCGCCTGCTGGGAGGGCGAGGGCGCGCCGGGCTACTGGCCGTGGGTCCAGGTGGTCCGCCGCCTCGCGCCGGGGGCGACGCTGCAGAGCCCTTTTCTGGGCCTGGCCGGATCGGACGGGTTCGAGCTGTACGACGCGGTGACCGGCCTGCTGGTGGACGCCTCCCGCGAGCGGCCGGTGGTGGTCGTGCTCGAAGACCTCCATTGGGCGGACGCGGCCTCGCTGCGGCTGCTGGAGTTCGTGGTGCGTCATGCCTGGTTCGAGCGGCTGCTGGTGATCGGCACCTATCGTGACGCCGAGGTCGACGGGCCGCTGAGCCTGCCCCTGGAGGCCAAGGCCACCGTCCTGACGCTGACGGGGCTGGACCGGGAGGAGGTGGGCCGGCTGGTGGCCCACACCACGGGCGTGGACCCCGGCGAGGAGCTGGTGACGGAGATCCACCGGCGCACGGGCGGCAACCCGTTCTTCGTGGAGCAGACCGCCCGCCTGTGGCAGGGCGGGACCCCTCTCGCGACGATCCCGCCGGGGGTGGGGGCGGCCGTGCGCCGGCGGTTGTCGCGGCTGCCGGAGGAGGTGCTCGAGGTGCTGCGCATGGCGGCGGTCCTGGGCCGCGACTTCACCGAACCCACCCTCCACACCGCCCTCACTCCCCCACCCACCGACCCCCCACTCACCCCCTCCCCACCCCACGGCACCGCACCCCACAGCACCGCACCCCACAGCCCCGCACCCCACAGCCCCGCACCCCACAGCCCCGCACCCCACAGCACGGCACCCCACAGCACGGCACCCCACAGCACGGCACCCCATGCCACCTCATGCGACGGCCTCTCATCCCACGGCGCCTCACGCGACGGCACCTGTCTCGACCGCTCCCCATCCGACGGGGCCGCGCCCGACGGCTTCTCTCCCGACGCCCCTCCGCATGACGAGCCTGCACCGACCGAGCCTGCGCCCGACGGCTCCTCTCCCTACGAGCTCTCGCTTGACGAGCTCGCACCCGACGACCCCTCGTTTGACCAGCTCCCACCTGACGGGCCCGCGCCCGATGACCCCTCACCCGACAACTCTCCACCTGACGGACCCCTGCCCTGCCGAGGATCCGCTTCCTCACCCGCTCGCGGCGCCTCTCCGGCCGGGCAGTCGTTCGTGGCGACCGAGCTCTCGGTGCGGCGGGCCCTCGACCAGGCCGTGTCGGCCAAGCTCATCACCTCTCTGGGCTCCGGCCACCATGCCTTCATCCACGACCTCGTACGCGAGACCCTCTACGCCGAGCTGAACGAGCACGAAGTCCGTGCCCGACACGCGGCAGCCCTCCGCGCCCTCGACCCGGCAGCACCCGCGATCCGCGCCCACCACGCGTACCTCGCCGCCACACCCGATGCCCCCGCCCTCCTCCTCACGGCGGCCAGGGACGCCGAGGCACGGATGGCGAACGAGGAGGCAGTCGGCCACTACAGGCGCGCTCTGAAGCTGACCCCCACGGGGGAGGCTCGCAAACGGGTCACGATCGGCCTGGACCTAGGCGTGGCGCAGCACCGCGTGGGCGACACCGCCGCCGGCACCCGCACACTGGAGGCCGCCGTCGCCATCGCCCGTCGCCTCGACGACCCCGACCTGCTGGCCCTGACCGCCCTGAAGCTGCACGACCTCGGCCACACCGACCACGGCCGCTGGACCGACTTCGTCCACGAGACCCATAACCGCCTACTCCCGTCACCCACCCCCAATGCCGAGGCGCCACCCCACGAGATCACCGGCCCTGTACGGGGCGAACCCGCATACGAGCCACCCGAGGCTCAAAGCGCGCCGGATCAGGGCAGGCCCAGCCCAGCGAGCGCAGTGGGCCCGGCACGCAACCACACCCCAACGACACACCGACGCAACGGCATCGCGCAGACGTCCACCCACGTCTCCCACGGGACGAGCGACACCACGCGTGAAAGCGGAACCCCCCACCAGGGCCACACCACGCACGAAGGCAACACCAACAGACGCCCGCACGGCGACACCATGGGTGAGCGCAACACCACAAGCTCGCGCGATATCACGGGCAACCGGTGCGGCGGCATCGCGCACACGACCACTGACCCGTCCCACGAGGCAGCCGACACCGCAAGTCAGCACGACACCGCACAGGACCGCAATGCCCTCCACGAACGCAACGCCCCGCGCGAGATCGACCACCTGCACGAAGACGACGCCCAGCCCGGAGGCGACGCCCTTTTCAGGGATGACACCACACCCGACACCGCTGGCTACGGCCGAGGACGGTTGGATGTCGCCGCCCGGGAGTTGAGCGAGGTCGCGGCGGAGCTGGCCAGACAGGGGGAGGATGACGAAACACTCGGCTTCAGCCTGCTGACCAGACTAGGGGCCATTTGGGGGCCGGGCAGCGCGGCCGAGCGAATGGCCGTCATCGCGGAGTTGTCGGCCGTGGCGCGGCGAAGCCGGGATCCACGGCTGGAGCTGACCGCGCGCTCCTGGCACGTCGGGGCGCTGCTGGAGATGGGTGATCCACGGTGCCTGCCCGAGCTGCAGGCATTCGCCACGCGTGCCGAAGGTGCCGAGCTGGCGCTGTTCCAGCACGAGGCCACGGTCCTCAGAGCCATGTTCGCCACGCTCGCCGGACGCTTCGACGAGGCGGCGACGCACATCGACGCCGCCTACGAGCTGGGCGAGCAACCAGGCATCGGCCGACGTGACCTGCGCTGGATGCAGCGGTGGTCGGCTGCGACGCTCAGGGGCCACTTCGACGTGGCCGACGGCGTACTGGCGGAGATGGAGCTCGCGGGCAGCCATCACTTCCCGCTCTACCGCGCCGCGACGGCGGTGCAGCGCGGCGACGAGGGTGCGGCGCGCCACCTGGCGGAGGTCGTGACGCCGGGCGAGCAGTACCTACGGTGGATGGCGCCGCTGTGGCTGAGGCTCCAGGCGCAGGCGGCCGCCCTGTCCAAGGATCCGGTGCTCTGCGAGCGCGCGCGGGCCGCGATCACCCCGTACGTCGGCCAATGGGGCGTGACGGCCACTGTCGCCGTCGAGGGGCCGTTCGCGCACTGGGCAGCGGTGCTCGACGCCGCCCAGGAACGCTGGGACGAGGCCGTCGACGGGTTCACCGCCGCCTGTCGCGCGGCTGACCTGCTGGGTGCCCGACCCTGGTCGATCGAGTCCCGCGCCCGCCTGGCCGAGGCGCTGCAGGCGCGCGGCGACGACCCCTCCACGCTGATCGCGCAGGTCGAGCGGGACGCCGCGGCCCTCGGCATGCTGGTACGCCTGCCGCCCCCCGCAGCCAACGCCTTCCGCCTCGACGGCGGGGTCTGGACCCTGACCTTCGCCGGCCGCACCGTGCACCTGCCCGACTCCAAGGGCCTGGCCGACCTGCGCGTCCTGCTCGACCGCCCTGGAAGCGATGTCTCGGCGGTCGAGCTGCTGAACCCGGCCGGCGGCGAGGTCGTGCTCGCCACCCGGAGCATGGGCGGTGACGACGTACTGGACGAGGAGGCCAGGATCCGGTACCGGAGGCGGCTGGAGCTGCTCGACGACGAGCTCGACCGGGCCGCCGAGCTGGGCGACAACCGCCGGGCGGCCGAGCTCGACGCCGAGCGCACGGCGCTGCTGAACGAACTACGCACGGCCGCCGGGCTGGGCGGCCGCCCGCGCCGGCTCGGCGACGAGGCCGAACGCGCCCGCAAGGCGGTCACCAACCGGATCCGCAACACGCTGCGCCAACTCGACCAGCGCCACCCGGAACTGGCCGCCCACCTGAGATCCTCGCTCTCCACCGGCGCAACATGCCGCTATCACCCCAGCCCCGAGGTGCGCTGGCCACCGTGACAACCGGCCCTTGAAGGCGCTGGCCACCGCAACGACCGACCGTTTGGATGCCGGTCACCGCCTGAGCACCGTCACCCATGTCACCGAGTTGCCGTTACCGGGCACCCGCCGCCGTCACCGGGCGGGGTCAGCGGAGCTTTGCGAAGAACGCGGTGACGTCCTTGGCGAAGAGGCCCGGCTGCTCGGTGGCGAAGAAATGGCCGCCCTTGTCGTATTCGGCCCAGTGCACGATGTTGTGGTCGCGTTCAGCCCAGGGGCGGATGGTGACGTCGCAGGGCTTGGACACGAGCACTCCCGTCGGCACGGTGCCCCGCGCCGCCGCAACCCAGTCCCCCGCACCACCCCAGTCGCCCACACCACCCGAGTCGGACGCCCCCGAAGCGGCCGTACCGCCCCAGTCGCTTGCACCCTCCGAACCGAACGCAGCCGAAGCGGACGCAGCCGAGCCCGACGTACTCAAGCTGGACGCGCCACCCCGCTCACCGGCACCACCCAAATCGGAGGCACCACCCGAGTCGGGAGCATTCGCATCGGGCGTGCCAGCCCAGTCTTCGGAAGTGCCGCTCGAGGCGGACCCGCCGATTGAGGTGGCGGCCCAGTCGTCTGCGCCGGCTTCGCTCCAGTCGGCCGCGCCCATGCTCTCGTAATAGAACTGCGCCGACGACCCCGCAGTGCCGGTCAGCCAGTAGATGGTGACGTTGGTCAGCATGAGGTCGCGGTCGAGCGAGTCCTCAGGCAACCCCTCCACCGGGTCCGTCAGCTCCTTGAACTTCTCCATGATCCACGCCAACTGCCCCACCGGCGAGTCGTGCAGTCCGTACGAGACCGTCTGCGGCCGCTTCGACTGGGTCTGGAGGTAGCCGTCGTTGAAGTTCTGCATCGTGTCCCAGCGCCGCCGCTCCTCCTCCGTCAGCCCGTCCATCTCCCCCTCCTGGCCGACGGGAAAGGTGATGGCGGCGTTGAGGTGGACGCCGACGACGTGGTCGGGGGCGTGTTTGCCCATCTCCGGCGCGATGAAGGAGCCGCTGTCCCCGCCCTGCACCCCGTACCTGTCGTAGCCGAGCAGCGCCATCAGCTGCGTGAAGGCTCTGGCGGTGCGGGCGGGATCCCAGCCGAGGCCGGACAGCGGGGTGGAGAAGCCGAAGCCCGGCAGGGAGGGGATGATCAGGTGGAAGTCTCGCGAGAGGGGCTCGATGACGTCCAGGAACATCACGAACGTGCCCGGCCAGCCGTGCAGGAGCATGAGCGGCAGGGCGGACGGGTTTTCGGAGCGGATGTGGGCGAAGTGGATGTTCTGCCCATCGATCGTGGCGGTGAACTGGGGGATCTCGTTGAGCCTGGCCTCGTGGGCGCGCCAGTCGTAGCCGGTGCGCCAGTATTCGGCCAGGTTCTTGAGGTAGTCGAGGGGGACGCCGCGCTCCCAGCCGGTGCCGGGGAGCTGGTCCTGCCAGCGGGTCATGGCCAGGCGGGTACGGAGGTCATCCAGGTCTACCTGTGGGACTTCAATACGAAAAGGGCTAATTGTCATGATATTTCTCCTGTTAATGAGCTAAGGGCGGAAGGCGGCGGCGTGCTCCGAGGCCCACTGGGCGAACGTGCGCCCGGGGCGGCCGGTCACCTGCTCGACGGTGGGCAGCACGACCGAGGCGGCGTCCGGCGGATTGGCCCCGAGCCGGACCGCGAACTCGATCAGCTCCTCCCCCGCCCCCCACGCCTCCATCGACGCCCGGTACTGCGCCTCGCTCAGCTCCTCGAACCGGATCTCCCGCCCGACGGCCTCGCCGATCACGCGGACCCGCCGCTCCGGGGTTAGCGCCTCCGGCCCGGTGACCAGGTACGCCTGCCCGGCGTGCCCCTCCTCGACCAGCGCCGCCACCGCGACGGCGGCGATGTCGGCCTCGTGCACCACGGCCCCCGGACGGTTGCCGAAGGCCCGGACCACACCCTCCTCACGGATCGATTCGGCCCATTCGAGCGCGTTGGTCATGAACTCCACGCAACGCAACTGCGTCCAGCCGAGGTCCCCGGCCCGCAGCGCCTCCTCGACCGAGCACTCGTCCCAGCTGCTCAGCACGCTGACGCGGGTCACGCCCGCCTTCGCGGCCAGCTCGACGAGCTGGGGCCCGGTCTGGAGCGCCGCCTGGTCATCACCGGCGACGGTGATCAGGTGCAACCCGGTCACGCCTTCCAGCGCGGGGGCCAGGGACTGCGGCGCGGTCAGGTCGCCGTAGGCCACCTCCACGGACCCGGGCAGCCGCGCCGCCGCCGGGTTCCTGGTCAGGGCCCGGACCCGCTCGCCACGCGCGACGAGCTGCGCCACGATCTGGCGGCCGACCGTGCCGGTGGCGCCGGTCACGAGAATCGTCATTCTTTCCTCTCATCCGAAGGTCTCGAACGTCTCGAACGTCTCGACAGGCAGGCGCCACACGGAAAATGGCACCCGCTACACGGGTGGAGGCTCCGTCCCAGGCCGTGCCGCATGACCGCGCCCGCCATCGATGACGTACCGGACGAGGGCACTGGCGGCCCGGACGCACGCGCTCGGCGTGGGACGCATGTTCAGACAGCTCGGCCCCCTCATCGGCGACAGCCTGGCCACCTTGGAGGGCCCGCCCACCTGCTGCGCCGCCGCCTGATCCACCCGCCGTTCCGCGCCCGCGAGATCCCTGGGCACGCCAGCGTCATCACCCGGCTCGCCCGGGATCTGAGCGGCTCGTTCAAACCGCGAACCCGTACGCCTCGACCGCGCGCTCTAGCGGCTGACCCTCACCGCCACGGCCGAGACCCTGTTCTCGGTGGACCTGGCGGGTCCGTTCGTGGCGGAGGTCGATCGGTCGGTGCCGGTCGTCACCAGCGGCGTGGCACTGCGCGCCTTCCTGCCGCGAGCGTTCGAGCGGCTCCCGTCCGGCGCGGCCCGCCTGCCGCACACCGGCCTGGTCTTGAACGAGGCCAACCGCCTGTACTCGGCTCTGCTCTCATGCGGGCCACCGCCGGCCATCGACCTCGACGACGCTCGCCGGGCGAACGCCTCGCGCCCGGCACGGACATCCTGCTCAGCCCTTATGTGATCCTGCGCTTCTTCGACGACCGCTTCGACAGCGGCCGCGTCCACCACATCCCGCGCAAGGCGTACCTGCCGTTCGGCGCGGGTCCGCACGAGCGCGTCGGCGACGCCCAGCCCTGGGCCGAGGCGGTCATCGTACCGGCCGCACGGTGACCGCCGTCCCCAGCGTCGTCCCCCGGCCGGACACCCTTCGCATGATCCCCGAACCCGCACGTGAGCCCCGACGAGCGACATTTGACAAATTCACCTTCACCTGCTCTCTCAATTTACCTGGAGAGCGCCTTTAATTAATTTGTCAAATCGCCTCGATAAAGTCCTGAGTGGTCAAAATGAAGCGCTACCTTAAATGCATGGAATTTCGTCGTCTCGGTCGTAGCGGCCTGTCCGTAAGCGCGATCTCCTACGGGCACTGGCTCGCACACGACGCCCCTGACCAGGAAGAACGCGCGCGAGCGTGCGTCACGGCGGCGCTGGACGCGGGCATCACCACATTCATCACCGCGGACGCGTACGCGAACACCGCAGCCGAGTCGGTGCTCGGCCGCGCGCTGAAAGGACAGCGGCGGGAAAGCCTGGAAATATCCACGAAGGTGTTCTGGCCCACCGGGCCGGGCGGGCCCAATGACAAAGGTCTGGGCCGCAAGCACGTCATGGAGTCGGCACGCGCGTCGCTGCGGCGGCTGGGCACCGACTATCTCGATGTGTACCAGGCGCATCGATTCGACCGGACGGTGCCGCTGGAGGAGACCATGGTGGCGTTCGCCGATCTGGTCAGGCAGGGCCATGTGCTCTACGTCGGCGTCTCCGAATGGACGGCCGAGCAGATCACGAGGAGCGCCGCGCTCGCCCGGGAACTGCACGTGCCGTTGGTCTCCAACGAGGCGCAGTACAGCGCGTTGTGGCGGGTGATCGAGGCCGAGGTCGTGCCGGCGTGCGAACGGGAAGGGCTCAGCCAGCTCGCCTGGTCCCCTGTCGCGCAGGGCGTACTGACGGGCAAATATCGGCCGGGGCAGCCGGCGCCCGCCGGGTCGCGCGGCGCGGACCTGAACGGTGCGGGCAGTTTCATCCAGCCCTTCCTGCGCGAGGACGTGCTGGTACGGGTGCAGCGGCTGCGTCCTCTGGCCGATGAGGCCGGGCTGTCGCTGGGACAGCTCGCGCTGGCCTGGGTGTTGCGGCGCCCCAACGTGGCTTCGGCGATCATCGGGGCATCGCGGCCCGAGCAGGTGCGGGAGAACGTCCAAGCGGCCGAGGTCCGGCTCGACGCCGACCTTATGGAGCGCATCGATCAGGTGCTGGGCGGCGTTGTCGAAACGAACCCGGCGCTGACGACGAGCCCGTAAAGGGCCTTCGCCCAGCTCGACCGGGCACGGGTTGATCTTGACCCGGAAGACGGCACAGAGTCAGCCATCACGGCAGTCGTCGACGATCACGGCCAGGCCAGGCCATACACCCGCCAAGCGGCGCAGGTCGTCGGCGAGCGGGAGCAGGTGCGCGCCGGGGAGAAAGTGCACGGTCGTCCCCGTGGTGCCGTCACCGGCGATGGGCTCCAGGCCGGTGACGGGGACGCCGTGCTCGTACCGCTGGGTCCAGGATCCGTTCAGGCGGCGGTTGGTGTGGACAAGCCACTCGCTGAGCGCGGCGACGACGGACATGCCGCGGCGCGGATGCCCGTCGGCAAGCACCTCCGCGCCCGGGTCGTCGAAGAAGCGCAGGTCCTTGGACGCCATGACGGGCTTCTTCACCGGCCGCCCCTGCTCGTCGAACCGGGTGTCGGTGCCTCGCCCCTCGTCGGCCACGGACACCGAGCCGTCGGCGTGGAGGGTGACGGTGCAGCGTCCGGCGCCCGTGCTCGCCGCCTCGTCGGCCGGGTAGGCGAGGACTTCGAGGATCAGGTGCCGGACGCCGCCGGGGGCGAACTCGTCCGGGTTCTCCCGGATGCGGGAGAGGTGACCGAGGTCGACGTCGGCCGCCCAGTCATGGGTGGTGTTACGCCAGGAGGCTCGAGGTGCGCTCACCCCCGCACCCTATCCACGGTGGCTGCGGACAGAGCGTAGGTGACGCCGGTCAGGCGTTCGGACAACTGCCAGAGGCGTGCGGCTGTGGCCGTGTCGCGGATGGCGCGCTCACGAGTGCGACCGGTGGGCTCTCCGCGCAGTTGCAGCGGCCCGTCGGGAACGATGTAGCTGCCGCCGGGCAAATCCGGCGCGGTCGCCGCGTACAGAGAGGTCTTCGCCCCTTCCGGAGTGGGCCGGAAGGCCACGCGCACCAGCAGGCGGGCAAGGGCCGCATACAGCCGTCCCCTGCCGCTGTTGGCGCCGCCGGTGAGCACGTTGGTGCGGGTCAGACCGGGGGCGACTGCCATGCTGCGCAGCCGCAGCCCGGCGGCGTCGGCCCGGCGCTGCAGTTCCATCGCGAAGTAGAGGTTGGCCCGCTTGGACTGCACGTAGGCGAACGCCGTCCGGTAGCCGCGTTCGGCGTTGAGGTTGGCCAGGTCGAAGCGGGCGAAACGCTGGCCCTCGCTGCTGACGGTGACCACCCGCGGATCGGGCGCGGCGAGCAGATGCGGCAGGAGCAGACCGGTCAGGGCGAAGGTGCCCAGGTGGTTGACGCCGAACTGCGACTCGAACCCGTCGACGGTCAGTGCGTACGGCACCATCGCCACCCCGGCGTTGTTGACCAGCAGATCGATCCGGCCGCGGTCCCAACCGGCGGCGAACTCCCGGATGGAGGCCAGGTTGCCCAGGTCCACCCGGCGCAGATCCACGCGAGCGCCGGGCACCTCACCCCGCATGCGAGTGAGGGCGGCCTGGCCGCGTTCGGGGTCGCGGCAGGCCAGCACGACGTACGCGCCACGACTGGCCAACTCCCGGGCGGTTACGTAGCCGATGCCGCTGTTGGCTCCGGTCACCACAGCGACGCGCCCGGTCTGGTCGGGGATGGTACGGAGTGTCCTGGAGGGAGAGTTGCGCATGATGTATCACCCCAGTGAATATGTATCGCAACTTCGAGTTGCGATACATTCATCCTGTCAGCAGCCTCCGAATATCGCAACTTGGAGTTGCAATGCAGTCCGATCCTTCCACCGCCAGGCCGGTCGGCCGCGGCGCCAAAGTACGCGCCGCCGTCCACGCCGCCACGCTCGCCGAGCTCGTGGACAAGGGCTACGCCGCATTGACCATCGAGAACATCGCCCAGCGCGCCGGAGTCCACAAGACGACGGTGTACCGGCGGTGGAAAGATCGAGAGAGCCTGCTCACCGACGCCCTGTCCGAGCACATGGCGCTGGACATCCCCGTCCCCGACAGCGGAGCGATCGAGTCCGACCTGCGGGCGCTGGCGCGCTCGCTCGCCCAGGCCTTCACCAGCCCGACCGGGCAGGCCATCCTCGCCGCCATGTTCACCGGGGCCGCCCATCTTCCGGAGATCGCCGCAGCCCGGCGTCACGTGTTCGAGGACCGGCTCGCCAGAGCCGAACCGGTGGTCACGCGCGCCATCGAGCGCGGTGAACTTCCCGGCGACACCGACCCCGCCGAGTTGTTGAAGACCTTGGCCGCACCGATCTACCTGCGCCTGCTCATCACCGCCGAACCGGTCGACGAGACGACCGCCGACCAGGCGGTGCGCGTCACGCTCGCCGCGGCGCACGCAGGCGCCCTGCAGCCGGCCAACGGATGACACGGCCCAGCCCAGGACGCCGGTCAGCTTCGGTGGCGAGGGTAGGCGGAGGCGATGAGGCGGCCCAGGAATTGGTCGAGGTCGTCGAGTCCGTAGGAGGCGAGCACGTCGGGCGGCTGGGTGAGCAGGTAGGTCAAGGCGCTGTTGACGGCCAGGGTCACCATGGCGGCGCTCTCACGGGTGACCGGGAGGCCGGCGGCCTGCTGGGCGGCCAGGTGCAGGTCGAGGTCGGCGCGGGAGAGCCGGGCCAGGGTCTCCTGCACCTGGGGATTCCTGGCGGCCTCGGCGTGCAGCTCGATGTAGGCCAAAACCCGGGACCGGTTCACCGTCATCGCCCGCTCGATCATCAGGCGCAGCAACGCGAGCAACTGGTCGGGGGTGTCGATCTCGGCCTGCTGCAGCTCACTCCAGTAGCGCTCGACGCACCGCTCGGCGGCGGCCTGGAGCAGGCTGTCGCGGGTCGGGAAGTAGTTCTTGGCCGTGCCTTCCGGCAGCTCGGCAGCACGGTCCACCGCACGGTGGGTCAGGCCCCTGCCACCCTCCCCCGCCAGCACCTCGATAGCCGCGTCGCGCAACCGGTCGCGGCGGTCCCTGTTCTCCACCATGGCCCCCATCCTTCCGCCTTTGTGCAATCACCATAGCTGTGGTACCATATATGTGGTGATTGAGATGAAAAGAGCTGTCGTCGTCGGCGCCGGAGTCGGCGGGCTGACGACCGCGATCGCACTGCGCGCGATCGGCTGGGATGTTTCGATCTTCGAGCGATGGCCTCGGGTCGTCGCCGAGGGCACGGCGCTGGGCCTCCGCCCGGACGCCCAGGCCGGCCTGGCCCGTCTGGGGCTGGGCGAGCAACTGCGCGAGCGCACCGTCCCCTACCGGCGTGCGCAGATCCGCACCCCCGATGGCAGGCGTCTGGCCGACCTGCCGCTGGAGCGCATCGAACGGCGCGGAGGGGCGCCGGTCCGCATGCTGTCGCGGGTCTCGCTGATCGAGATGCTGGTGCAGCAGGTGGACCCGGCGACGATCAGCACGGGCGTGGAGATCACCGATCCCGCCGCACTACGCGCCGACTACGACCTGGTCGTGGGCGCCGACGGGGTGCGCAGCGCGGTGCGTCAGGCGTTCTTCGGCACCGCGACCCGTCCCCGCTACTCGGGCATCGTCGCCTGGCGCGGCGTGATCAAGGGCTTCGAGCCGCAGGACTACGGCGAGACCTGGGGGCGCGGGCAGATGTTCGGGATGACGCCGCAGGCTCCGGGGGTGACCAACTGGTACGCGCCCGTACGCACCCCGGAAGGGGTTCGCGAGAGCCTCGACGACCTGCGCGCACGCTTCGCCGGCTGGCACGACCCCATCCCGCGCGTGCTCTCGGCCGCCGAGGCGGACGCCGTGCTGCGGCACGAGGTCTACGACCTGGCGCCACCGCTGGGGTCCTACGTCACGGGGAACGTGGCGCTGATAGGAGACGCGGCCCACGCGATGACGCCCGCGTTGGGGCAGGGCGCCTGCCAGGCCGTGCTCGACGCGGTCGAGCTCGCCGGCTGCCTGCGTACGCACCCCGGCGACGTGGCGAAGGCGCTGCTCTCCTATGACGCACGGCGGCGCCCGGCCGCCCAGCGGACGGTCACCGCCTCCAGTTGGATGACCCGCCTGGCCGGAGCCGGTCGCCTGGCAGGGCCGCGCAACACTCTGATGCGGATGCTGCCCATCTAAGCCTACGAGAGGACCTTGAGCAGCCGGTCGGCCAGGACGGCTGCCGAGGCAGGGTTCTGGCCGGTGAGCAGGTTGCGGTCGACCACCGTGTAGGGCTTCCACACCTCGCCCTTGGTGAAGTCGACGCCCAGGTCGATGAGCTCGTCCTCCAGCAGCCAGCGGGCCCTGGGGCCGAGACCGACCGCGTTCTCCTCCTCGTTGGTGAACGCGGTGATCCGGTAGCCGGCGAAGGGCGACACGCCGCGGATCCTGGTCGCCAGCATCGCCGCCGGGGCGTGGCAGACGACGGCCAGGGGCTTGCCGGAGGCCAGCGCCTCGGTCAGCAACCGGCCGGCGTCCGCGTCGACGCACAGGTCTTCCATGGGGCCGTGGCCGCCGGGGAAGTAGACCGCGTCGTAGTCCTCCAGCCGGGCGTTCGCCAACCGGATCGGCCGTCGCATCTCCTCCGCGGAGCGGATGATCGCCTCCAGGTCGAGAGCGATCTGAGCGCTACCGGCCATTTCGGGGCGCAGGCTCATCATGTCGACGGTCGGGACCACTCCGCCGGGCGTGGCGACGACGATCTCGTGGCCGGCGTCGGTGAGCGCCTTGTACGGGGCCGCGAACTCCTCGGCCCAGTAACCCGTCGCATGCCTGGTGCCGTCCTTGAGCGTCCAGTACGCCGTCCCGGTCATCACGAAAAGTAGCTTCGCCATCGGACAACCGCCTCCCTGTCCTGCGTCTACAGCATTTTATGTCCGGCGTGATGTGCCGGATGAAAGCCTCCCATGCCGATATTGTTCTCTTTTTGCCAGGTGCCGAGTTTCCGATGGTAGCCGGGACCGGATATTCACCGGCGAATGATGAAGGGCTTACGAACACGAGACCGACCGCTCACACGGCGTTTCCCGGCGCGCCTGAAAGCCTTGCCGACCTGTAGACCTTTGAGAATGAAAAGGCAGCGAGGCTGAGCCGCCATTTGGCCGTCAGAGCCTAGCGTCAGGCCCATGACCTCACCGACCCGGTTCACCCTGACCGAGCACTCAGCCGCATTGTGGCGAGTGACGTTCGACAATCCTCCCGTCAATCTCGTCGACGCGACGATGACGAGCGAGTTGAATGCCCTGTTCGCGCGCGCCGAGGCGAGCGACAGTCTCGCGGTCATCGTCTTCGACAGCGCCGACCCCGACTTCTACCTGGCCCACTACGACCTGTCCGACAGTGACGAGGTGAAGCGCGTCCTGGCCCATCCGGAGGAGGTCCACCCGTGGACGGCGCTGCTGACCCGTCTCAGCTCCCTCCCCGTGGCGACCATCTCCTCCATCAGGGGCAGGGCACGCGGTGCGGGGAGCGAATTCCTCCTCGCCACCGACATCCGCTTCGCCAGCCGCGAGAAGGCCATCGTCGGTCAGTTCGAGATCGGCATGGCCGCCATCCCGGGTGGCGGACCCGCCACGCGTCTGCCCGGCCTGGTCGGACGGGGCCGGACCTTCGAGATCCTCTTCGGCGGGCTCGACTACGACGGAGCGCTCGCCGAAATGTACGGGTACGTGAACCGGGCCCTGCCCGACGACGACCTCGACGGCTTCGTCGACGCGTTCGCGTCCCGCGTCGCCTCCTTCGACCTGCAGACGATCAGGGACATCAAGCACTTCGTCAACCTCGCCACGCAGCGGCCCGAGGCCGAGTTCAAGGACCAGATGGATGCCTTCTGGGCCGCGGTGACCCGTCCGGCCCAGCAGCACATCGCGAGGCACCTGTTCGAGGCGGGACTCCAGCAGCGGAGCGACGTCGAACGCGACCTCCCGCATTGGGTGACGCGGTTCCCGTACCGGCCCGGCTCCGACGGGAAGTAGACGGCCCGAACTTCGCCCTCGGGCCACCGTTGGGCCACAGACGACGGCTTCCCGTGGCAGGCCCGGGGTCTCGTAAAGCGGCCTCAGCCCGGGCTGAACCAGCGGGTGAGGGCCGCCTTCAGGCCGTCGGAGTCCGCGCCCGCCCAGGCGACGTAGCCGTCCGGCCGGATGAGCAATGCGGGTGCCGGGGCGTCGGCGGCGGTTGCGGTCACACGGCGCACCCGGTCGTTCCAGGGCTCTGCGGTGGCGGCGAGGTCGTTCCCGCCGGTGAGGTCGAGAAGCAGGGGGCGGGCGTCGCGCAGGAGCTCGGCGAGGCGCCGCGCATGTCCGTCGCCGGTGGTCAGCTCAAGGGATGGTACGAACCAGCCGGTGGGCGCGGCGGGGTGGTCCTCGCCCATGGTGTAGCGGACATCGGCGCCCGCCAGCAGGGCGGCGACCAGATGCAGGTTCTCGGTGCGGCCGAGGAGTTCGGCGAAGAGCAGGCGCAGGGCGGTGACATCGCCTCCGGGTGCCATCAGGGCGGTCGCGGCCTGCGTGTGCATGAGCACGCGTTCGCCGCTCGCGTGGCGTTCGGTTCCGTAGCTGTCCAGCAGGCCTTCCGGGGCCCAGCCCTGCAGTGCGGCGGCCAGTTTCCAGGCCAGGTTGGCCGCGTCCTGCAGCGCCAGATTCAGGGTCGGCCCGTGGCTGACGTGGGCGGCGTCGCCGGCGATGAAGACTCGGCCGGCGCGGTAGCGGTCGGCGAGCCGGGAGTTGCGGCCGCACTGGCGGCGAAGCAAGGTAGGCGCACCCTCGGGCGGCGGAGTCAGGGGCAGGCGCACTCCGAGGACCCGTTCGACGCTGTCCTCCATCTCGGCCATCGTCATCGGCGCGCCCGGCCCCGGGAAATCGCCCGCCGGGTGATCTTCCCATTCGGCGGTGTTGACCAGCGGCCGCTCCGGGTCGTGCGCGAGGAGGGTGAAAACGCCCCGCTCGGTACGGTGGAAGTGCGCCGGGATCTCGCCGAGGCCCTCGATCACGACCCGTCCCCCCGGCGCGAAACGGAAGCGGTCGCTCGGCCCGATGAGGGCCGTCCGGTCGACGACATTGTCGTCGCCGGCGCCGAGGAAGGCGATTCCCGCCTGCCTGCGAACCAGGCTGTGGCCGCCGTCGCAGCCGACGAGGTACCGGGTCGTGAAGGTCGTCTCCGTTCCGTCCGCGCCGCGTGCCACGACGTCGACCTGGTCATCGTTCTGGCTGAAGGACAGCACGTCCCAACCTCGCCGGACATCCGCGCCGAGTTCTGCCGCGCGCTCGCCGAGCACCCGTTCCAGGTCACGCTGGTTGACCGGCAGGAGATACATCGGGTTCTCGCTGCCGAGCACGTGCAGCGGCAGGGGCATCCCGCCGAAGAAGAACCCGGGCGCAGGCACCGGTGCTCCTCGGCCCCCGCAGCGTTCCAGGAGGCCGCGGTTGTCCAGTAACCGCACGACCTGGCCGGCGAGGCCGTGTGCCTTGTCTGCCGGGTCCGGTTCCGGCCGTCGTTCCAGCACCAGGGGCCGGGCTCCCGCGAGGCGGAGCTCGCAGGCCAGAAAGAGGCCGGCGGGTCCACCGCCGACGATGATGACGTCGAACATCACTGACGCCTCCTTAGGATACGTGGCTGTATCTAACGGCGGACACCGTAAGTCACCGCGATAAGATACGCAAGTGGATCCTAAGTACGAGCGGATCGCGGATGAGCGCGGGACGATCGGGGCGCAGGCGGCGGAACGCCGTACCGACGGCGGCGCATCCCGTCGCCGTGGCTCCGAACTCGAGGGCGCGATCCTCGACGCCGCGTGGGACGTGCTGATCGAGCACGGATACCACGGCTTCACCTACGAAGCGGTCGCCGCCCGCGCCGGTACGAGCCGTCCCGTGCTCTACCGGCGCTGGCCGCACCGCGACGACCTGCTGCTGGCCACGCTCACCAAGTTCTGGCAGCCGATCGCGGTGCCCGACACCGGCAGCCTCCGCGACGACGCGATCGGCTTCCTGCGCAACGCCAACGCCGACCGCGCGCCCACGATCACGTTCATGAGCGTGCAGCTGGCGGACTACTTCCGCGACGCCGGCACCAGCTTCGGCGAGCTGCGCCGCACCCTCCTCCCGCCGGGCCAGGCGACCGCCTTCGAGACGATCGTCGCCCACGCGGTCGGGCGCGGCGAGCTGCCCGACGTGCCACGCCCGTCCCGTGTGGTGAACCTGCCGTTCGACCTGCTGCGCCACGACCTGCTCACGACGATGCGCGCGGTGCCGGACGAGTCGATCGTCGAGATCGTGGACGAGGTGTGGCTGCCGCTGCTGGGGACACGATCCCGTCCCCAAGCACCGCGACCGGGCCGCCTCTGAAGCCAGGTCGACGAGACGGACGGGACGCGCGCCTCAACGTTCGCGAAGACATCTGATGATCTCGTCAATCACCGGCACCCCCTGCCGCGTTCGGGCTACAGTTTGCAGTCATGATCACGGAGGAAGTGCTGTGAAACAGTCCAAAGCCCAACGAATCGGCCGGTCAGCGCTGGTCACGGCGCTGGCCGCAGGCGTCATGATGGCAGGCGTCGTTCCCGCGGCGAACGCCGCTGCCACCGCCCAGAAGAGGACGCTAGGACCGTTCGGGTACGGCAACATCAAGCTCGGGATGACGGAGGCGCGGGCCAGGGCGACCGGGAGAATCGTCCGCAAGACCATCAACGTCCCCACCAAGTGCTCGACCTATGACCTGAAGGAGCGGCGGTACAGCGGCAACCGGGCAGGGATGTACATTTCGAAGAAGCAGGGCGTGGTCACGATCTCCGCGCCGGGCCGCGGCGTCAAAACGCCACAGGGCATCGGCATAGGCGCCACTCCCGCGCAGTTGAAGGCCGCCTACCCTAACCTGAAGCAGAATGCGCTGTACGGCACCTTCGCCACCGTGCCGGGCAACCCCAAGGCGTCCTACGTCTTCCTCGTGTCGAAGAGGATGGTCCTCGGTGTGACCCTGGTCCTGACCGCTCAGGACTGCCTCGGGTAGCGGCTCCGTCCCACTCGTGAACGCGGCAGGCAGGACAATGGAATCCGTTCATGGAGACGGGTACGGGGAGCTCAGGCTCCAGACCCGGACCTTGCCGTCGTTGCCCCCGGAGACCGCCACCAGGCGGCCGTCCAGGTGTCCGGTTGCCACCGCTTCGATCAGGCCCACGTGGTCCTCGAAGGGTTCGCCGATCGGCTTGCCGGTCGCCAGGTCCCACACCCGTACGGTCTGGTCGTTGTAGCCGCCGGAGACCACGATCGGGCGGCCGTCGGTCAGTTGCGCCGCGGCCAGGCCGAGCGCCCAGCTCCGGTGACCCCTGAAGGGCCGGCCGATCAGTTCGCCCGTGGCCAGGTCCCAGACGCGTACGGTGTGATCGCCTTTCCCGCCGCCGGAGATCGCCACCGGGCGGCCGTCGAGTCGCGCCACCGTCGCCGATTCGACCGGCCCGTCGTGAGCGTTGACGCGTCTGGCCATGGGAGTGCCGGTGGCCAGGTCCGTCATCAGGATGGTGCCGTCCACGTCCCCGGAGACCACGATCGGGCGGCCGTTCACCTCGCCCACCGCCACCGAGAGCACCCAGCCGCGGCCGGCGCCGACGGGGTCGCCGACCCGGTCGCCGGTGGCCAGGTCCGAAACCTGCACCGTACCGTCGAGACCGCCGGACACCGCCACGGGGCGGCCGTTCACCTGCCCGACCGCCACCGATTCGACCGAGCCCCGATGGCCTTGGAAGGGCGTGCCGATCGGTTCGCCGGTGGTCTGGTCCCAGACGCGTACGGTGCCGTCGCGACCACCGGAGACGACGACCGGGCGGCCGCTCACCTGCCCCGTCGCCACCGACCAGACCGGACCCTGATGCCCCGTGAACGGGGAGTGGAGGGGTGCGCCGGTGGCGAGATCCGATATGAGCACCGTGCCGTCGTAGCCTCCAGAGGCGACCACGGGACGGCCGTCCCACTGTCCGACGGCCAGCGACAGCACCCACCGCTGCCAGCCGTTGACGGGCTCGCGGATCAGGGTGCCGAACAGCGCGCCCGTCGTGGAGGGCTTCGCGCCGGCGGTGGAGAGGGGGGTGCCGGGGAGGCTCCCGGCCAGGACGGACGCCAGCCACAAGGCCACGGGGATCGCGAGGACGACGGCGGCCGCCGCGAACACCTTCGCCAAGCCGGGCGGACGTTGACGGCGGCGGCGCGGGGCGTTTTCGGGTGGCGGTGCGGGCCGCCGGTAACCCGTGTCCTGGAGGGGAGTTTCGTGGGTGAGCGCGGTGAACAGGTCGGTGATGCTCGGCCGGGACGCGGGGTCCTTGGCCAGGCCGGCGGCCAGGAGGGGACGGAGGCGGTCGGAGACGCCTGCCAGGTCGGGCTCGCGGGTCATGATCGCGTTGAGGACTCCCGCGGTGACCGTGCCGGAGAAGGCCCGGTGCCCGGTGGCGGCATACACCATGGTCGCGGCCCAGGCGAACACGTCCGAGGCGGCCCCGGCCGGCTCTCCGTTGAGCTGTTCGGGCGACAGGTAGGCCGGGGTGCCGATCAGGCCGGGTCCCGTGGTGGAGTGGTCCAGTACCCGGGCGATGCCGAAATCGATGACGACGGGGCCCTCCTGGCCCATGATCACGTTGCTGGGCTTGAAGTCCCGGTGCACGATGCCGGCCCGGTGGATCGCGTCCAGCGCGACCAGGGTGGTGATCGCCAACCGGTCCAGCCCGCCGCCCGTGCGCGGCCCTTCCCGGGTCACGAGCTCGTCCAGGGACGGGCCCTGTACGTACTCGCTGACCAGGTAGGGCGCCCGGTCGGCGATCCCGGCGTCGACGACCCGCGCCGTGCAGAACGCCGCCACCGACCTGGCTATCTCGGTCTCGCGCAGGAACCGGTCCAGGGCTTCGTGCTCGGAGGCCATCCGGGCGTGCAGCGTCTTGACGGCCACCTGCCGGCCCGAGGGGGCCTGCCCCAGATAGACGACTCCCTGCCCGCCCACGCCCAGCACGCCGATCAGTCGATAGTCCCCGATCTGCCGGGGATCGTTCTCGGCCAACGGGCGCGGACCGGACATGAGGCAATCTTCTCCTGGGGTCAGGGAGGATCCACTCGGCTGCTCAAAAGGTATATGTCCGCATGATGACGCAAAAGCCTTGCTTATGGGCGCATGTGGCGGCGATCGCCCAACGCCTGGTGCTGCCGGCCGAGGCGGGCCTGGTGGCGGGTGCGCCATCGGGGCGGCGTTTCCGCGCCGATGCGGGCCCCGCGACCGGGACGGCCCGCTGGAGGCGTTGAAGGATCGTCCCGACGGGGATGGGGAGGGGAACGCGGAACTGGACGGGAAGGTGAACGACACCATGAAGACACCCCCGATCGTCACGCCACAGGAGTGGGAGGCAGCGCGCCGGCGGTTGCTCGTCAAGGAGAAGGAGCTGACCCACGCCCGGGACGCGCTGGCCGCGGAGCGCCGGCGGATGCCGTGGCTGGCGGTGGAGAAAGAGTACGAATTCGACGGGCCGGCGGGTAAGGCGAGCCTGCCGGACCTGTTCGAGGGCCGTCGCCAGCTGGTCGTCTACCGCGCATTCTTCGATCCCGGCGTGCACGGCTGGCCCGATCACGCGTGCGTCGGGTGTTCCATGGTGGCCGATCATGTCGGGCACCTCGCCCATCTGAACGCCCGTGACACCACTCTCGTCTTCGTCTCCCGCGCACCCCAGCCGGACATCGCGCGGGTGAAGGCGCGGATGGGCTGGACGATGCCCTGGTACACCCTGACCGACGACTTCGACGCCGACTTCGGCGTGAACGAGTGGCACGGCACCAACGCGTTCATCCGCGACGGCGACAGGGTGTTCCGCACGTACTTCATCAACGACCGCGGCGACGAGGCGCTGGGGAGCACCTGGAGCTATCTCGACATGACCGCGCTCGGGCGGCAGGAGGAGTGGGAGGACTCTCCCGAGGGCTATCCCCAGACCCCGCCGTACCAGTGGTGGAACTGGCACGACGAGTACGGCGCGGGCGAGGGCCGTCAGCCGGACAGGACCCGGTAGCCCGCGTCCACCGGGATACGGACGCCGGTCACGGCGTCGAAGCCGCCGTCGAGAATGGAGCCGATCACCGCGGCGACGTCCTGGGGATCGACCATCCGGCCGAGGACCGAGCGGCGCCCCAGCGCCGCCTCCGTCTCGGGCGTTCGCATCATGGCGCTGGCTTCGGTACGGACCGCGCCGGGCGCCACGACGTTCACCCGGATTCCCCAGGCACCGGCCTCCGCGGCGACGTGCTGGGCAAAGGTGTTGAGCGCCGCCTTCGCCGTCGCATGCGCGGCCGCGCCCGGACGTACCAGCTCGGCACTGAGGCTGGAGACGTAGACGATTCGGCCGTCGCCCTGCTCGCGCATGCGGTCCAGTGCCCGCCGGGTGATGTGGAAGACCCCGGCGAGCTCCCCGGTGACCTTGCCGGCGAAGTCCTCCCACGACATCTCGGCCAGCGGGCCGAACGGCGGGGGGACGTTGGCGTTGCAGACCAGCGCGTCCACCCGCGCGCAGGCCTCCACGAGTCCGGCCACCTGGCCAGGGTCGCGGACGTCGGCCTGGACAGCCTGCGCCGTACCGCCGGCCGCCTGGATCTGCTTGACCACCGAGGCGGCCGCCGACGTGTCGGCGCGATAGTTGACGATCACGTGGAAACCGCGACGGCCCAGCTCATGTGCTGTCGCGGCACCGATACCGCGTCCCGCGCCGGTGATGAGTGCGATGCGTCGCATGTCATGCCTCCCCTGCTCTACGGCTTCGGGGGCAGACTCTAGGTATTGAGCATTCCAGGAGAAAGTACCTACCTCTTGGTAAGCTCCATACCTTGCCGTCGGCTTTCTGCTCGTCAAGGGGTGGCAAGAGGTATGAGTGACGCGTTTCACAGGGACTGCCCGGCGCGCATGGTGCTCGACCACGTCACCAGCCGCTGGGCGGTGCTCGTGCTGACGGCCATCCGCGGTGGCCCGCTGCGGTTCCACGAACTGCGCACCAAGATCGAGGGGATCAGCGAGAAGATGCTGTCCCAGACGCTGCGCACCCTCGTACGCGACGGCTTCGTCCGCCGAACGGTCACCCACACCACGCCGCCACAGGTCAGCTACGGCCTGACCGCCCTCGGCGAGGGGATCACCGAGCCGCTCCAGACCCTGTCCGACTGGATCCGGGACCATGCGGGTGACATCCTCGCCGCCCAGGCCGTGTACGAACAGGAAACTCCCTGAGCGGTTCCGTCGACCCTGCGACCCCAAGGTGGCAGGCCGCATCCCGCGCACGCGGCGGACTCTCGCTCGAGATTTGCCGGTAACAACCTGGTAACAGGGTCTTCTCCTCGGCAATGTGAGCGGTCACACTCAGGCAACAAGAAATGTGACCGGTCACATCTGCGCACCTCCACGTCCCCCCAAGGGCTCTGACGCCCGAAGCACGCAAGGAGGTTGTCTCGCCATGAGGAGGAAATATGCCTGGTCAGCGATGCTGGCGGTGGTCCTGTTGACGGGTGCCGTGCACGCCGCCCCCGCCCAGGCCGCGTCTCAGCTCGTCGTCGATCTCGGCAGCTCGACCGGCGCGCTCAGGTACGGAGCCACTGGCTTCCTGTACGGGCTCGGCGACGAGGGCATCCCGAACGAGACCATGCTCGCCGCCATCAAACCGCAGGTCACCGCCCAGAAGGCGCCTGACGGCCTGCAGCACCCGAACGGCGACGCGCTCAAGATCGCCCCCATGTTCAAACGCGCCGGCGGCCGCGAGATCCAGATCTACATGCAGGACGTCTACAAGCAGTGGCCGTACGAGAACCTGGGCATCAACGACTACCTGGCCAAGGTGGACACGATGGTCAGGAAGGTCGTCGCCGACCCGTACCGCACCTCGTACGTCTACGTCCCCTTCAACGAGCCCGACCAGATCTGGTACGGCGGCAACCTCACCGGGTTCATGAACGACTACCGGACCGTCTACCGCCGGATCCGCTCCCTCGACCCCGGCGCCCGCATCGCGGGCCCGAACTTCGCGAGCTACCGCTCGGCCGACATCCGGACCTTCATGCAGTTCGCCCGGGACAACGCCGTACTGCCGGACGTCACCACCTGGCACGAGCTCGGCGACGACTTCTTCACCAGCTGGCACACCCACTACGCCGACTACCGGGCGATCGAGTCCAGTCTGGGCATCTCCCCCAGGCCGATCACCATCAACGAGTACGGGCGCTTCTCCGGGGACCTCGGCGTGCCGGGCAACCTGGTGCAGTTCGTGGCGAAGTTCGAGAACAGCAAGGTCGACGGCTGCCTGGCGTACTGGACGACGGCCGGCGGGCTCAACGACCTGGTCACCAGGAACAACCAGGCGACCGGCGGCTGGTGGCTGTACAAGTGGTACGGCGAGCTGACCGGCAACACCGTGGCCGTCACCCCACCCGCCCCCGACGGCTCCCTCCAGGTCCTGGCCGCGCTCGACCAGGGCAAGAAGCAGGCCAGGGTGATCTTCGGCGGCAACAACTCGGCCAGCGGCACGTACGACACCAACCTGGTCGTCAAGGGCATCCCGGGCGCCCTGGGCACCACGGTCCACGCCGCCGTCTGGGGCGTGGACAACACCGGGCTGAACCCCTCCCCCGGCCCGTACAAGGTCACCGAGGCGGACTTCACGCCGTCCGGCGGCCAGATCACGATCCCGCTCACCGGGCTCAAGGGCTCCTCGGCGTACCAGGTGATCGTGACCCCGGACAAGGACCCGACCACCGGCTCCCGCTACGAGGCCGAGTACGCCGCCGCGCCGGGCGCGATCACCTACGGCCCGGTCTCCTCCGCGGACGGCGGCGCCAAGTTCGTGGTCACGGCCCCCTCGGACGGCTACTACAACGTCGACCTGCGTTACTCCGCCTCCGCCGCCCGCACGGCCAAGCTGCGGCTCAACGGCTCCGACCTGACCGACGTCAGCCTGCCCGCCGCCGCGAGCTGGAGCACCGTCACCACCAAGGTGTTCCTGACCGCTGGGATCAACCGCCTGGAGGTCAGCGCCGCCGGCGTCAACGTCGACTACCTCGACGTGTCGGCGACGACGGGGACGATCACCGCGTACGAGGCCGAGTCCAGCGCCAACACGCTCGGCGGCGCCGCCAGGGTGGCGGCCAACTCCGCCGCCTCGGGCGGGAAGTACGTCGGATATGTCGGCGCCGGCGCGGCCAACACCTTGCGCTTCAACAACGTCACCGCCGCCTCGGCCGGCCGCTACCGCCTGGTCGTCACGTACGCCAACGGCGAGCTGGGCGAGGGCGCCACCAACTACAACAGCAACATCGTCGACCGCTACGCCGACATCTCGGTCAACGGCGGCGCGGCCCAGCGGCACTACTTCCGCAACACGCTGGGCTGGTCGAACTATCGGACCACGGTCGTGGACGTCACCCTGGCCGCCGGAGCGAACACGATCACGTTCGGCAACGCCTCCACCGGCTACGCGCCCGACATCGACCGCATCCAGATCGCCAAGCCGGTCGGCTGAGCCGAGCCGGCTCGACAAGCAGCACCCGCTAAGAAGCAGCAGAGGAGATCCATGAACACCAGCGTCGTCTGGGGCCACCCGAGCCTGCGGGTCGTGCTCGACGTCTCACCCGACGGCCCGGTCGGCGTCCGGTCGCTGTCCGGCGGCGACGCCGCCACGGCGCACCTGCCCAGGGCGACGCAGCCGCTGGTGGAGCTGCTGGTCCCGGAGGAGGGCCGGGCGCGGGCCTCGCACCGCTTCTCCCGGACGGCCGTCGGCCTGCGCCTGGCCTACCGGGGCTGCGAACAGCGCAGGGAGGGGGCATGGCACGTGCTGCAGCTCGACCTGCACGACGCGCGGAGCGGGCTGAGCGCCGAGGTGTTCCTTCGCTCGGCGGAGGGCGTCAGCGCGTTCCAGGTCTGGACGCGGGTGACCAACCGCGGCCAGGCCCCCCGGCTGCTGCTGGGCCTCACGTCGTTCGCCGCCGCCTTCGCGGGGGCGGTGGACGACCTGGACGTGGTACGGGCCGACAGCGAATGGCTGGGCGAGAGCCGCTGGGTCCGCGAAGCCCTGCGCGGGCAGGCCGTACCCGATCTCCGCCTGGGCGGCCACGGGCAGGACGGCCGCGGGCGGCTCGCGGTCGTCAGCACCGGCACCTGGTCGACCGGCTCCCACCTGCCCACCGGCGGCCTGATCGACCGCGCCGGCGGGCAGGCGTGGCTGTGGCAGATCGAGCACAACGGCGCCTGGCGCTGGGAGGTCGGCGAGCGGCTCGACGACCCGTACGTCGCGCTGCTCGGCCCGACCGACATCGACCACCAGTGGCAGCACCTGCTCCAACCCGGCGAGTCGTTCACCACGGTGCCGGTGTCGGTGGCGGTGTCCGGCACGGGCCTGGAAGGGGCGGCCGCGGCGCTCACCGCGCACCGGCGGATGATCGTCCGGCCGCACCCCGACCGGGAGCGGCTGCCGGTGGTGTTCAACGACTACATGAACACGCTGGCGGGCGACCCGACCACGGCCAAGCTCCTGCCGCTGATCGACGCCGCCGCCTCGGCCGGGGCCGAGACGTTCTGCGTGGACGCGGGCTGGTACGACGACGGCGGCACCTGGTGGGACAGCGTCGGCGAATGGCAGCCGTCGCAGACGCGCTTCCCGCGCGGCATCGAGGAGGTCCTCGGCCGCATCAGGGAGCACGGCATGGTGCCGGGGCTGTGGCTCGAACCCGAGGTGATCGGCGTCCGCAGCCCCATGGCCGACAAGCTGCCCGCCGAGGCGTTCCTGCAGCGTGGCGGCGTGCGCCTGGTCGAGCACGGCCGCTACCACCTCGACCTGCGCCATCCCCGCGCGATCGCGCACCTGGACCAGGTGGTGGACCGGCTGGTGGAGGAGCTCGGCGTCGGCTATTTCAAGCTCGACTACAACATCGACCCGGGCGCGGGCACCGACCTGGACGCCGACAGCGCCGGGGACGGGCTGCTGGCCTGCAACCGGGCCCACCTGGCCTGGCTGGACGGCGTCCTGGCGCGCCATCCGGGCCTCACCCTGGAGAACTGCGCGTCGGGCGCCATGCGCATGGATTACGCCATGCTGTCCCGGCTGCACCTGCAGTCCACCAGCGACCAGCAGGACTTCCGCCTCTACCCGCCGATCGCGGTGTCGGCGCCGATGTCCGTGCTGCCCGAGCAGTCGGCGAGCTGGGCCTACCCGCAGCCCGACATGTCGGACGAGGAGATCGCCTTCGCGCTGTGCACCGGCATGCTGGGGCGGCTCTACCTGTCCGGCCACCTGGACGGGATGAGCCCCGCCCAGCTCGACTCGGTCCGCGACGCCGTACGCGTCCACAAGGAGATCCGCGCGGACCTGGCCCGCGCGACGCCCGTGTGGCCGCTGGGGCTGCCGCGCTGGGGCGACCGCCACCTCGCCCTGGGTTTGCAGACGGCTGACGTCACATACCTTGGCGTATGGCGACGCGACGGGGCGAAGCCCGTACGGCTGGACCTGCCGCACCTGGCGGGCCGCGCGGTCGAGATCGACGTGATCTACCCGCGGCACCTGCCGGACTGGGCTCGCGACTGGCAGCCCGGCACCGGCGTGTTGACGCTCACCCCCTGCTGCGACGAGCCCCACTCCGCCCGGATCCTCCGCATCCGCACCGCCTCATGAAAGAGACCACCATGAAGACCACCTGGACGGCCGCCGCCGCCGCGACGGCGCTCGCGCTCGGCCTCGCCGCGTGCAGCGACCCCTCCGTCGAGACCTCCTCCGCCGCGCCCGCCACCGCCGCGGCCTGGCCCGAGCCGGCCACCAAGCTCGACGGCGTCAAGCTGACGATCTGGGCCGCCCAGAACAGCAACACCGTGCCCAAGGCGGTCATCGCCGGGTTCCAGCAGGCGACGGGCGCGACGGTCGAGGTCGTGACGATCCCGGACCCGTACGAGCAGGGCATCCAGACCAAGGTCGCCACCGGCGACAAGCCCGACCTGGCGTTCTGGCAGCCGACCGCGTCCATGCTGACCGCGATCAACGCCAAGGCCAACCTCCAGCCGCTGAACGACGCGCCGTGGCTGGCGCAGCTGTCGCCGGACCTGAAGGACATCACCGGCATCCTGGACGGCGCCCGGTACGCGGCCCTCATCACGAGCCCCGCGGTCGAGGGCGTCTACTACAACAAGGAGGTCTTCGCCGCCAACAAGATCACCAGCACGCCGAAGAACTTCGACGAGATGGTGAAGCTGGGGCGCACGCTGAAGGCCAAGGGCGTCACGCCGTTCTTCGAGATGGCCGGCGACAAGTGGGCGACCCAGTGGTGGGTGCAGGTCCAGCTCGCGGACGCGGCCAAGGACGGCCTGTGGGAGCGGATCAACACGGGCAAGGAGACGTTCAACGGCCCGGCCGTCGTGGGGGCGATCAAGACGTACAAGTCGCTGATCGACGAGGGGCTGTTCAACTCCGACATCAAGACCGCGAAGTTCGAGGACCAGGGCGCGGCGCTGCTGGCCGGCAAGGCGGCCATGGTCGTGCAGGTGAACTCGTTCTTCGGGCAGCTGCAGGCCTCGGCCGACACCGCCACGCTGAACAAGAAGATCGGCTTCTTCCCGATCTCGCCGTCGGGGAACGTCGGCACGTTCATCCCCGACCAGTCGAACGCGCTGGTGGCGTTCAAGACCGGGGACGCCAAGCGCGAGGCCGCGGCGCGGCAGCTGCTGGCGTACTGGATGGGGCCCGGCTACAAGGACTTCGTCGCCGACCGCAACACCGTCTCCCTGGAGCCGTCGGTGCCCAGCCCGGCGGGCGTGCCGCAGGCGCTGCTGGACGTGCACGCCGCGCTGCCCACCGCAGTCGGGTCGATGCAGGCGCTGGCGGTGGCCAACCCGGACCTGTACCTGAACCTGGCCGACATGATCACCGGGACCATGACGCCGGAGAAGGTCGCCTCGGCCACCCAGGATCAGTTCGCCCAGCTCGCCAAGGCCGCCGGGGCGAGCGGTTTCTGACGTGCTGATCACCACCTCGCGGCAGACCGCCTCCCGCACCACGACCGCGACCCGCGGGCGCCCGGTCGTCGGGAGGCGGACGCACCCCATGTGGTTCATGGCTCCGGCGTTCGCCATCCTGCTGGTGTTCTTCTTCCTGCCGACGCTGTTCAACTTCGTCTACGCCTTCACCGACTGGTCGGGCTTCAAGAGCGCGATCCGGCCCGTCGGGCTGGACAACTTCACCGACCTGGCCTCCAACGGCACGCTGTTCCGGTCACTGCGGGTCACGGTCGTGTACGCGGTGCTGGTGGCGCTCTTCCAGAACGCGTTCGGCTTCGGCCTGGCCGTGCTGCTCGAACGCGACACCTGGCTCAACCGGGTGGCCAGGGTGTTCTTCCTCATCCCGGTGCTGATGTCGGCCCTCGCCGTCGGCTACATCTTCCAGGCCCTGCTCAAGCCGACGGGCGGCCTGAACCGGCTGCTCGGGATCGACTACGCCTGGCTGGGCGACACCACCTGGACGGTCGTGGTCGTCGCGCTGATCCACGCGTGGAAGTGGATGGGGCTGTCGATGCTCATCTACCTGGCGGGGCTGAAGACCGTCCCGGAGGACATCGTGGAGGCCGCCCACATCGACGGGGCGTCGCGGTGGCGTACGTTCTGGGCGGTCCGCTTCCCGCTGCTGGCGCCCGCGATCACGTTCAACGTCGCCACGGCGCTGCTGGGCTCGATGAACGGCTTCGACATCGCCCAGGCCACCACCAGCGGCGGGCCCGCCCGCACGACGGAGATCCTGAACATCTTCATCTACCGCACCTTCGGCCAGGGGCTGTTCGCGCAGGCCACGACGATGAGCCTGGTGCTGTTCCTGCTGGTGGCCCTCATGGCCTTCCCTGTCATCTACGTGCTGCGCAAGCGGGAGGAGATCCTGTGACCCCCGTCGTCCCCGACCGCCGCGGGGTGAGCGACGCGCCCGTGTGGCGCCGGCTCCAGCCCGTGGTCACGTTCGTGCTCGTGGTGCTGTCCATCGGCATCCCGCTGTGGCTGGTGCTGGTGACGGCGGCCAAGTCCCGCGGCGAGGCGCTCACGCCGGACCTGTCGCTGCCGACCGAGTGGCACCTGCTGGAGAACCTGCGGCAGGTGTGGGGCGACGGCGAGGTCCTGCGGGCGTCGCTGGGCAGCCTGCTCGTCGTCGTGCCCTCGGTGATCGGGGTGCTGCTGTTCGGGTCGATGGCGGCCTGGATCCTGGCCCGCCGCGCCACGCGGCTCAACGCCGTCCTGTACGCGCTGGCGATCAGCGGCATCGTGCTCCCGCCCGCCGTCGTGACCGTCGTCCTGCTGCTGCGCCAGCTCGGCCTGGCCGGGAGCGCGGTCGGGATGATCGGCGTCTACATGGGCATCTACATGTCCACGGTGATCTTCTTCGTCACCGGCTTCGTGCGGACCATCCCCACCTCCCTGGAGGAGGCGGCGCAGCTCGACGGGGCGAGCCCGATGCGGGTGTTCTGGCTGGTGGTGCTGCCGCTGCTGCGCCCGGTGCTGGCCACGGCCACCATCCTGGTCTGCCTGTACGTGTGGAACGACGTCTTCTACGCCTTCTTCGTGATCGGCGGGCGCCTGGACACGCTGCCCCTCAACCTCTTCCGCGTGGCCAGCGCCGGGCTCTATCTCAACAACTGGCACCTGATCTTCGCGTACGTGATCCTGATGAGCCTGCCGCTGGTCGTGGTCTTCGCCGTCGCCCAACGCAAGATCATCTCGGGTATCACCAGCGGCGCCGTCAAGTAACGGGCCGGTCAGCCCCTGAAGAGCAGTGAGTCCAGTCCCCTGCGCACGCCCGTCTCCTCGCCCGCGTGGCGCACCGCCAGCAGCGTCCCGGCCACGTACGGGCTGGGGTCGGTGCCGGGGTCGTGCCGCATGACCAGGCGTTCCCCCGGACCGCCGAACACGATCTCGGTGCTCACCACGAAACTCGGCAGCCGTACCGAGTGGATGCGGCTCCCGGCAACCTCGGCGCCGCGCGCCTCCACCGGGCCGTGCAGCTCGCCGAGCGGCACCGCCGGCTCGGGTGTGCGGACCGTCGCCAAGGTCTCGGCCAGCTCCCGGGCGGTGCCGCTGGGCACGTCCGGCTTGGTGACACCGGCGTAGTCGATGATCTCCCAGTGGTCCAGGTGCTCGGCGGCCATCGCGGCCGCCCGGCGCAGCACGGTCGCCATCACGGAGAAGTTCCCCGCCGCGATCACCCCGGCGGCGTGCTCGCGGGCCAGCCGGTCCAGCTCGGCGTAGTCGTCGGCGGTCAGGCCGCTGGAGCCGACGACCACGTTCACCCCGGCCCGCACCGCCGTCCACACGTTGTCCTTGACCGCGGCCGCGCTGGTGTAGTCCACCAGCACATCGACCGGGACCGCCGCCAGCGCCTCGGCGACCGACCCGTACACCCGCCCGGCGCTCGCGGAGCCGGCCGCCTCCGCCAGGGACTTCCCCGCCGCGGACCGCGACACCCCGGCGGCCAGCGTCAGGTCGTCGGCCCGGTCGATCGCCGCGACGATCGGCGGCGCCGTCCAGCCGGTGACCCCGGCGAAACACACGTTGATCATGCCGTCACTCTAAGCGTCCGGACCGCCCGTCACGACGCCTTCTGCCAGACCGACACGTGGCTCCTGCTGTCGCCGGTGAAGGGCTCGCGCTCCCAGCCGGCCCACCGCTCGCGCAGGGTCATCCCGGCGATCCGCGCCATCAGGTCGAGCTCGGACGGCCAGACATAGCGATGCGCCGTCGAGCGGGTCTCCAACTGGCCGTCCACGACCCAGTAGTGATGGGAGACGGCGATCTGCGACGCCACGTCGTACTCCTCGAAACCCAGATGCGCGGGGGTCACGGTGAACGGCTGGACGGTCTGGCCGGGCGGGAGCCGCCGGAGCTCCGGGACGTACACCTCGATGACGAACCGGCCGCCGGGCTCCAGCTGGGCCGCCACCGTGCGGAAGCACTCCACCTGCTCTTCTTGCGTCGTCAGGTTGGTGATGGTGTTGCGCACCAGATAGGCGAGCGTGAACGTGCCGCCCGCCCTGGTCGTGGCGAAGTCGCCGATGGTCACGCCGATGTTGCCCCCGCCCGGCTTGGCCCGCAGTTGTGCCACCATGGCCGGCGACAGTTCGATGCCGTGCACCCGGACACCGCGCCGGCTGAGCGGCAACGCGATGCGGCCAGTGCCGATGCCCAGCTCAAGTGCGGCGCCTGGTCCCGCCAGATCGGCGAGGAAGCTCACAGCGGGGTCGACGACGGCCGGATCGAACAGTTCCGGCCATTTGGCTTCGTACGTCTGCGCTGTCCGTTCGTCGAAGTGGTTCTCCGGCACAGACCCACTGTGCCCAGGACGCCGGGCGACCGCCACCGATTAACCCGGCCTCCGCCTCGCGCCCGGCCCGGGATCGGCGGGCCGGGAGAGCCGGGGCGGTCAGGCGCAGGTGTAGCCGGAGGGGAGGTCGGTGTTGCCGTTGGGGCGGGTCGCCTGGAAGCCGACGCTGGTGGTGGCGGCTCCGGGGGCGAGGGTGCCGTTGTGGCCGACGTTCTTGATGGTCACGGTCTGCCCGCTGACGGTGGCGGTGCCGTTCCACGAGCCGGTCAGCGTGTGCCCGGCCGGCAGCGTGAAGGTGACCGTCCATCCGTTGATCGTCGAGGTGCCGGTGTTGGTGATGGTCAGGGGCTGGATGACGTACCCGGTGGCCCACTGGGTCTGGACGGTGGGGACGGCCGTGCACGTTCCGGTGGAGCTGCCGGGCTGGGTGGTGACCTGCGCGGTGTTCGAGAGCGGCGAGGTGTTGCCCGCGGCGTCGCGCGCCCTGACCTGGTAGCGGTAGGTGGTGCTCGGGGTCAGGCCCGTGTCGCTGAACGAGGTCGTGGCCGAGGTGCCGACCTGGGTGAACGTGCCGCCGCTCGCGCCGGGCGCGCGCAGGATGTCGTAGCCGGCGACGCCGGTGTCGTCCGTCGAGGCCGTCCAGCCCAAGGTCGTGCCCGTGGACGTGGTCGCCGAGGCCGCCAGGCCGGCCGGGGCCGTCGGCGGCGAGGTGTCGCCACCGCCGGTCGTCGTCGTGAACGTGACCGGTGGCGAGTCGCCGGACAGGTTGCCCGCACCGTCCCGTGCCCGCACGTACACCTGGTACTGGGTGTTCGCGGTCAGCCCGGTGAGGGTGATCGAGTTGGTGGCGGACTGGCCGAGTTGCGGGTCGGTGGTGCCCTGCTCGCGGTAGACGTTGTAGCCGGCCAGGCCGGAGCCGCCCTGGTCGGTGGACGCGGCCCAGGTCAGCGTGGCGCCGGTGGCGGTCACGTTGGACGCGGCCGGGGTGCCCGGCGTGCTCGGCGGGGTGGTGTCGCCGGAATCGCCGAGCGTGGGAGTCTGCCAGTCTCTCCACTCGGCCAGATTGCCGAGCGCCTTGGACGAGATCCTGATCGCGCCGGGGGCATTGCCCGTCTTCAGCAGGAACTTCTGGATGTTCTGCTGGAGCGGGGTCCGCCATTCCGCCCTGTTGGCGCAGTGGTTGCCGTCCTGGATGTCGGACCAGTACGTGATGTTGTCTCCCGCGCCGAGCGCCTTGTAGACCTCCGCCCCGCCCAACGCCGCCACGCTGGCGGACTTGGGTCCGAGATTGGTGATGTGCGGATTGTCCATGATGAACAGTCCGCGCGGCGCGACCATGGCCACCATTTCATGCGTGTCCACCGGCAGCCTGGCCGGGCTGCTCGTGAAGGAGCCGAACGCGTCACCCAGCCACGGCTGCTCTCCGTACGCGCTGCTCAGGCTCTGGGCGCCCTCCCCGGGAATTCCGCGGAAGATGGGAACGCCGGCGCTGCCCGACTCGATCGGCATGGTCAAGGCGATGCGCTGGTCGAACGCGCCGATCACGAAAGCGCCCTTTCCGAAGCGCGAGCATCCCGTGACGCCGGTCGCATCCGCTTTGAGAATGCCGCCGCCCGACTGTTCGATGACGTCGATGATCCGGCTCACGCCCCAGGCCCAGGCGAGCAGCAGCCCCGTGCTGCTGGAGGAGCCGTAGATGCTGTAGAACGCGCCTTGTTTGTTACTGCGTGGCGTGCCCTCTTTCCCGACCGCGTACGGGTCGTAATTGATGACGGCGGCGCCGGCCGCTTTGATGGCGGCCGTGTCCGCGCCGAATCCGCCCACGACCACGACGGCCGGGAAAGGTCCGGAACCACTCGGCAGATCGACGCTCGCCGAGAAACTCGAGCTCTTGCCGTTGTGGTTCACGTTCACGGTGATACCGGTCCTCGAAACCGTTCCGGTGACGCCGGCCGGTTTTCCCGGCTTCTCGCCGTAGACGAATTTCTCCGCCAGCTTCTTGATCTCCTGCCGTCGGCACCGCCAGTCGGACCTGGCGGAGATGCGCGTACCGTCCAGCTTCTTGAAGGGGTCGGGAAGCTTGGAGTTGGTGGGCAGGGAGCCCGCGTCGGGCAGGCCGGTCACCGTGCAGTCGGCGCCCTCGTCCTCGACTCCGGCCGCCGCGACGGCCTCGGGGGGCGCTACCGTCACCGCTCCGGCGACCGACAGCGCCGCTGCCGCCGTCAGCGCGACGACCCTCGTACGGATCTTGGAGCGGGCCAAGCTGGTGATCACCAGGGCTCTCCCTTCCGGGTGGAGTGTTGGCGATCAGTCTGGGAATCCCTATGAAACATGTCAATATAAGACAGAAATATTTCAACGATCAATCTTTTGCCGGGATTGTGAACTGGGAATATATCAGCACGACTGTCGAAACTTTCGGAGATGGGGCGCCGTTTAGTGCACCCCTGTCTCCATAGAGCCGCTATTCCGAAAGTTTCGAGATATCGCCGTTCGAGCCGCCGACGTACACGAAGCCGCCTGCCACGACCGGTCTGGTCTCGATGGGGCCGCCGGTCGGGAAGCTCCGGCGCACCGTGCCGGTGGCGGGGTCGAGCGCGTGCAACGTTCCCGCGCCGTCCCCGATGTGAATGGTCCCGCCTGCCGCGACCGGGCCCGCCGGGCGGCCCTTGCCCAGCGGGAACGACCATCGCGACGCGCCGGTGGCGGCGTCGAGCGCGTGCAGCATGCTGTCGGCGCCTGTGGCGTACACGAGTCCGGAGGCCACGGCGGCATCCCATCGGTAGCCGGGTTTGTCGCCTTCGGTCCGGAAGCGCCACAGCCGCGTGCCGGAGGCGGCGTCCAGCGCGTACGTCGTGCCGTCCCTGCCGCCGAGGTACACGGCCCCGCCGGCCGCCACCGGGCGGAAGTCGACGGAACCGGCGATCTCCGAGCTCCACCGGGCCTTCCCGGAGGCGGCTTCCAAGGCGTGCACCTCGCCGTCGGTGCTCGCGGCGTAGACGACCCCGCCGGCTCGCGCCAGATAGGTGTGGTCTCGTGCTCCGCCGGCCCGGAAACGCCATTTCCGGGCTCCGGAGGCGGCGGCCAGCGCGTACACCATGCCGTGGTCCCCGCCGACGTGGACGACGTCGCCGGCCAGCACGGGGTCGGGGTTGAGGACGTCGCCCTCCGGCCGGAAGGCCCACGCCCGCCTGCCGGAGGCGGCGTCGAGCGCCACGACATCGGCGTTCGCGGACCAGGCGGGGCTCCTGGTCCAGGCGTAGAGGCGGCCCGCCGCGCCCACCAGGTCGCCGGCCACGTTGAGCCTGCGGCTCCACCTCGGGCGGCCGGTGGCGGCGTCCAGCGCCGTCAGCCTGCCGGACGTGTTCGCGACGAAGACGGTGCCGTCCATCACCACGTGATCGAACTGAACGGGGCCGCCGGTCCGGAAGCTCCACCGCAGCCCGCCGGTGGCGGCGTCCAGCGCGGAGACCGTGCCGTCGCCGCTCGTGGCGTAGACGACACCGCCGGCCACCACCGGCTCGGCGTGGACGGCCCCGTCGGTCGGATGGATCCAGCCGCGCTCGCGGACGGGGCCGGGAGCGCGGGCGCCCGGCCGGTAGCGGGCGAGCAGATTGTCCCGCAGCAACGGGGAGAGGAGCCGCACGGCCTGCCGTGAGGTGGAGCTCAGCCGGACGATGACGGGGCCCGCGGTGACGATCGTCGCGCCGTGGAGTCCGTTCGTCCTGGCCACGGTGTAGGAGAGGAAGTCCGGGCGCTGGGTGGTGAGGTCGACGGCATCGGCCCCCTTGACGGCGTCCGCCTCGGCGGTGAACAGCTTCCGCGCGGCCGCGCTCGACGGGGACACCCATTCCACGGAGAGCGAGACGACGGCGCCGTCGTCCGTGGGCGGTATCCAGTCGCATGTCGCCGGTTTCGGCAGCGCCGGATCGTCCTGTCCGGGCACCGCGCGGTAGCCGTCCGCGAGGACGGACAGGTCACGGCCGGCCAGCAGGGCGCAGGCGTCCGGCCAGGCGCTCGCCGGGACGCCGCCGAACCGGGCAGACCCGTGGGAAAGCCCGTAGCTCAGCTTGTACGCGCTGAGGCGGCCGTCACCGTACACGAAAGCCAGGTCCCGGATCGCCCCGACGAGGGACACCGACCGCGCGGGCAGGTCGAGCGGCAGTGCGCCGAGCCGTCCGGTGGCAGGGTCCAGGGAGGTCAGGTACGCGGGCAACGGCCATCCGTTGTGCAGGAAGAGCGCGCCGTTGTCGGCCGCCACGGGGTATGAGCCGACGAACAGGGGTGTGCTCCAGCGGGTCGGGTTCATGACCCGCGCGGCTTCCGAGGCGGTGGACGCCGGGCGGCCGTCCGGACCGTAGAAGAAGTCCTCCTCCCCCACCGAGGCGTGGACATATCCCTCCGCATTGGCCGTGAGGGTCATCGGCGGGCCTCCGTCCGGCGGCGAGGCGAGCGACGACAGCAGGCGCGCCCAGCCGGGCCGGAGCGTGCGCGGATCCATCGAGGCGAGCCGCACCTGGCTGCTCGCGCAATAGCTGAGCAGCATCACCGATCGGGCGGTCGCGGCGCCTTGAAGGTCGCAGCCTCGCGGGTACGTCGCCCGCACCGTGGTCGCGCCGGTCCGGAGATCGAGGGCCTGGAGGTCGAAGGGTTCGGCGGGCCGCTCGAACACCACGATGCCGCGCTCGGTCACCATGATCCGCGGGCCCCGGTACACGACGGCGCCGATCGCCGGGGGCCGATGAGTGGAGACGGCGATCGTGCGCCGCCACAGCGTGGCGCCCGTGGCCAGGTCCAGGCCGATCAGGGCATGGGCGGCGACGTCGGGCGTTCCTCGCGACACGACCAGCGTGTCCGCCGCGATCCACACGCCGGTGACGGGCGCGGCGGGAGCCGGGCCTGCGGGGACGGTGCGCCGGAGCTCTCCTGTACGCGGATCGTGGATCCGTACGGTGCCCTGGCGGGTCGCCATGGCGACCGCGCGGTCGGACACGGCGTAGCGCGGAGTCTCGAAGGGCGGCTCGCCGGTGCCGGCGTCCGCGGGCGCCGACCACGCCACGCGCCACTCGACGGGTACGAGCGAGAGCCGCGGTGCGTCCGCGGACGAGCAGGCCGCCAGGACCACCACGAGCAGGATCGCCCCCGCGCGCCGCCCGAACACGGTCAGCACCCCTTGATCTTTTGGATCTTACGCTCGATCGCGCATGCCTGGCCGCGCGAGATCGGCTGCCAGCCGCCGAGCGAGGAGACGGCGTAGTAGGCGCTGTAGGCGTCGGCGATGCCGGTCACCCGGAACGGGCTCTTCCCCGGCCCCTCGATCGTCACCTGCTCGGTCCGGTCCTCCGCCAGCACGGTGACCAGGAGATCGAACTCGTAATACGCCGCCGTGCCCTTGATCGACAGGGAGAGGGTGACTGGCTCGTCCCGTTTCAGGTCTATCTGCTTCTTCCTGAAATACGAAGCGTCCTCTGCGGTGGCGAAGCGGGGAGCCGGCTCGTCGAGGTCGGCGGAGAGCTCGATGGTGTCGGCCTCGCCGGCGGGGGTGTAGACCAGCAGCGCGCCGTCCGACACCGGCTTGCGGTCGAGGACCCGCGGCTCGATGTCGACGATGCGTACGCTGCTGCGGTTGCCGATGAGGACGACGGTGACGTTCGCCTGTTCGAGCGGGGCCCGGCGATGGCTCGCCATGATCGTGTCACGGCCCGAACCTGAGGTGTTGCCCAGCAGGGCCGCTCGTTCTCCGGGGTCGGTCACCGGCATCCTCAGGGCGGTGTCCTGCGCGGAGTGGTCGACGGCCACGTGGCCGACCTTGATCGGGGGCGCTCCGCTGATCCGGTCGACCGTGTCGGGTCCGCGGGCGTTGAACCAGGCGGTGAACACGACGCCGATCGCCGCGATGAGCCCGGCGCTGAGAATGCCCGCCACCCACGTCCGCGCGGCCTTCCACCGCCCGGCCCCGGCCTCCTCCGATCGAGAGGCGGGAGCCTCGTCGGCTCCAGCGGATTTCGCACGCCTTTTGCGGCGCGCTTTGGCCATGAGGCGTCCCCCTGTGCCCGGCGAACGGCGGCTGACTCTCCCCTTACTGTCTACCTATACGGCTGCGACGGCTGTGGCGTTGCGCTGTCGACGAATTTCCTATGGCACGGACGGGGCTCGCCCGCTCGCCTTCGTCAACGGCCGAGAGGCGGGCGGCTCTCGGCGAGGGTGCGGACGGCCGACACCACGCTCTCGCGGCGCCGGGCCAGGGCCGCCTTGTCGTCCTGCTCGTCGAGGACGAGGCGGCACAGCTGGGGGACGGCGAAATTCCAGGCGACCAGCCCGAGCACGGTGAACATCCAGTCCTGGGCGGCGCAGGTGCGCTCGGGCCCGTCCAGCCCGGCGCCGACGCCGGCGTCCACGAGGTCGCGCACGTTGCCCCGATAGGCCTCGCGGCGTTCGTCCTCGCCCTGGACGGGACCCGGGCCGCTCTCCAGGGCCTCCCACAGCAGCAGCCTGATCAGGTCCGGATGGTCCTGGTACCAGTCGAACAGCTGCCCCACGGAGTCGGCCACCGCACCGGGATCGAGGGTGTCCGCGTGGCAGACCTCGTCGACCTTGGCCTGCACCACGGCGCCGAACAGCTTCTCCTTGCCCCCGAAGTACAGGTAGATCGCCTGCTTGTTGGCCTTGGCGGCGGCGGCGATGCGCTCGACCCGGGCGCCGGCCAGGCCGTGCGCGGCGAACTCGGCGGTGGCGGACTGGAAGATCCGCTGTCGGGTGGCCTCCGCGTCGTAGCTCATGAACTGAATTAAACCATCCAGTTGACTTTCTGCGCGACATCCGCTTCGATCTAAACCAACCAGATGGTTTATTGCTGAGGAGACATCATGTCCATAGCTCCCGTACCGGTCCGCTCGCCGCTCCCCACCGGTCTGGCCGGCTCCACCGTCGTCCTCATCGGCGGCACCTCGGGCATCGGCCTGTCCGCCGGCGTGCTGCTGGGTGGGGTGGGCGCCCGGGTCGTGCTGGTCGGCCGCGACCAGGCCAGGCTGGCCGCCGCCGTGGACCGGGTACGCGACGCGGCCCCGGCGGACGGCCCGGCCGACTCGGTGCTCGGCATTTCCGCGGACGGGTCGGACGAGGACGCGCTGGCGGAGATCTTCGAGCGGGCCGGGCACGTCGACCACGTGCTCGTGACGGCAGGCGGCCTGAGTGGCGCGGGCCCGGTGACCGAGCTCTCCCACGACGACCTCCGCTCGGCCCTGGACACCCGGCTCTGGGGGGCGGTCGTCGCCGCCCGGCTCGCGGCGACCCGGCTGCCGGCGGGCGGTTCGATCACCTTCACCTCGGGCACGTACGTCGTCCGCCCGATCCCCGGGATGACCGGCCCGCTGGCGGCCGTCGGCGCCGTCGAGACCTTCACCAAGGCGCTCGCCGTCGAGCTCGCGCCGAAGCGGCTCCGGGTGAACGCCATCCGCTACGGCACCTTCGACACCCCGCTGCTGCGCACGCTGTCCGGGCTCGACGGCGACGACGCGGTCGCCAAGGCCGGGGAGGGCTCCCCGCTCGGCCGCTTCGGCACCGCCGAGGAGGCCGCCGCGTCGGCACTCTTCGTGATGGCCAACAACTACGTCACCGGCCAGGTGATCACCGTGGACGGCGGACAGAGCCTGGCCTGAGCCGACCGGGGTGAGCGGCCCGGGCGCCGCTCACCCCTGTCCGCTCGTCGCTCGTTTCTGACCGCTCATCGTAAAGATCTTCGATACTGCATACCGTATGTGGTACGCGTGTGAGGTGGCAAGATTCCTCGACCGTTCCCGGATCGTGGCGGCACCCGGCTGGAGCCGGTGGCTGGTGCCGCCCGCCGCACTCTCGGTCCACCTCGCGATCGGGCAGGCGTACGCGTGGAGCGTGTTCAAGCCCCCGCTGGAGTCCTCCCTTCACCTCTCGGGCACGCAGAGCGCGCTGCCGTTCCAGCTGGGCATCGTCATGCTCGGCCTGTCGGCGGCCTTCGGCGGCACGCTGGTGGAGCGCAACGGGCCGCGCTGGGCGATGTTCGTCTCGATGGCCTGCTTCTCCTCCGGCTTCCTGCTGTCCGCGCTCGGCGTGGCCACCCGGCAGTACTGGCTGGTCGTGCTCGGCTACGGCGTCGTGGGCGGGATCGGGCTCGGCATCGGCTACATCTCCCCCGTCTCCACGCTGATCAAGTGGTTCCCCGACCGGCCCGGCATGGCGACCGGGATCGCGATCATGGGGTTCGGCGGCGGCGCGCTCATCGCCTCGCCGTGGTCGGCGCAGATGCTGGAGTCGTTCGGCACGAGCACGGGCGGGATCGCCACCACGTTCCTCGTGCACGGCGTGGTCTATGCGGTCTTCATGACGATGGGCGTGCTGCTGGTGCGTGTCCCGGCGGAGGGCTGGTCGCCACCCGGGTGGACGCCGCCGGTGGTCGCGTCGAGGCCGCTGATCACCGACGCGGACGTCTCGGCCCGCAACGCGATCCGCACCCCGCAGTTCTACTGCCTGTGGGTCGTGCTGTGCTGCAACGTCACCGCGGGCATCGGGATCCTGGAGAAGGCCGCGCCCATGATCAGGGACTTCTTCGCGGGCACGGCCACGCCGGTCGCGGTGGGGGCAGCGGCGGGGTTCGTCGCGCTGCTGTCGCTGGCGAACATGACCGGCCGCTTCGTCTGGTCCTCCACCTCCGACGTGATCGGCCGCAAGAACATGTACCGCGTCTACCTGGGGGTCGGCGCGCTGCTCTACCTGGTGATCGCGCTGGCGGGCAACTCCTCCAAGCCGCTGTTCATCGTGTGCGCGCTGGGCATCCTGTCCTTCTACGGCGGCGGCTTCGCGACGGTCCCGGCGTACCTGAAGGACCTGTTCGGCACCTACCAGGTCGGCGCGATCCACGGCCGCCTGCTCACGGCCTGGTCCACGGCGGGCGTGCTCGGCCCGCTGATCATCAACGCCATCGCCGACGCGCAGAAGGCGGCGGGGCGGTCTGGGCCGGAGCTCTACACGACCTCCCTCTACATCATGATCGGGCTGTTGGCGGTGGGCCTGCTCGCCAACGAGCTGATCCGGCCGGTGAGCGACAGGTACCACGAGAAGCCGGCCGAGCCGGCCATGGAAGGGCAGGCGACATGACGTCCAGGCGGACCGCCCTGATGGTGCTGGCGTGGGCCTGGGTCGCGCTGCCCTTCGCGTTCGGCGTGTACGAGCTGGTGCTGAAGCTCACGCAGCTGTTCGACTAGGCCCGGAACTCGGTGGTGGGATCGAAGACCGCGAACGGGATGCCTCTGGCGCGGCTGGTACCGCGAATCACCGAATGGCGTACCGAGCGTTTCAGGCCGTGCGGGCGGATCGGCTGTCCTGGGCGCCGTGTCCGCGCCCGGCACGGTGCCCGATCGGGATCACCGCGGCGGGACGGCCGCGGAAGTGCAGGGTCAGCAGCGAGCCCGAACCGTTGTGTTCCAGGGTGACTTCGTCGCACAGGCGCTGGATCACCCACAGGCCGAACCCTCGCGAGCCGGTCGCATCCACCGTGGCGGCGGCCAGATGCTCCGGGGTCAGCCGGCCGCCGATGTCGAGGATCTCCACGACGACGCCGTCGTCGTGGCCGCGCGCGGTGATCAGGCCGGCCTGGCCGCCGTGGTCGAAGACATTGGTGACGGCCTCGTTGACCGCCAGCACCAGCCCGTCCAGCTGCTCACCGTTCAGCCCGTGATGCTCGCCGTGGACGCGCACCAGGTCGCGAATGTAGCCCAGATCGGGGCTGATGGGGCAGTGCAGCTCGAAATTCATCGCTCTCCGAGGCCGCGGGCCGGGAATGGAGGGAAGGTTCGCGGGCTTTGGGGTTGTTTTCCGGCTGGCTGATCGTTAAACACCCGGGGTGTGATCTGCCGCGTGACGAGCAGCATGGAGTGGCGCCTCGGCGAGGCGGCAGCGGGCGAGGATCAGGACGGCTTCTGGGCGCCATCCGCGTCGTGGCCGCACATCGCGATGGCGGCCTGCTGAGCGTCGGCATAGATGGTCAGTAGCGACCACACGCCGGTGATCTGCAGGATGCGCGCGGGCCTACCCTGCACGGCGGCCACGCGGAGAAGGCCGCCCTGCTCGCCTACCGCGGCGTGCAGCCGGAGCAGGAGGTGCAGGCCGCGGCTGTCCAGGAAGGTCAGCCCACCCAGATCGAGGACCATGCCCGAACCGGGGCGGCGCTGCGACTCGGCGTAGGACTCCAGCTCGTGAGCGTTGGTGGCGTCGAGCTCGCCCGTCACTGTGATCAGCACGCCGCCGGGCAGGTCGCGGCAGCTCAGGCTCAGGGACGACATTGCACCTGAGCAAATCTCTTCCGAACAGGGCTCACCCATCACCCTCTCTACTACACGGCGCCGATCGGTTTCGCCCTCCCACTCTTGTCTCGCCGTCGCGGCTGGTCTGCACACCAGGCGAAGTATTGTCCGCACCGCTGTCCGAGAAACGAAATCGGCCGTCCCCATCCGCCCGCAGGCCGGGCTTCCTGCCGCGGGGCGCCGCTCAGTGGTGACGCGGTTCGGCCGAGGCATTCAGGGTTTCGCTGGGCGCGCACCCGTACACGGCCTTGTAGGAGAGGGCGAAACGCCCCGGGTGGAAGAAGCCCCAGCGGGCCGCGGTCGCGGCCACCGTGGTGGCAGCGGGATCGCCGGTCTTCAGCTCGTCGTGCGCGCGGGCCAGCCGGACTTGGCGCAGGTGGCCCAGCGGGGTGGTGTTCAGGTGCCGGTGGAAGGCGTACTGCAGGGCGCGGGCGCTGACCCGGGCCGCGGTGGCGATCTCGGCGATGCCCACGGGCATGTCGGCGTGCTCGTCGATGAAGGCGATCGCGCGGCGCAGCGTCTGGGGATGGGCGTCATGCCGGTCCATGCCGGTGGCCTCGGTGCCGGCGTTGCTGGGCAGGGCAGCCAGCACACTCGCGGCCAGCAGCTGCCCGGCGGTGGAGACCACGAGGGGCTCGCCGGCCAGGTCCGGGTCGGCCAGGACGTCGTCGCGCAGGTAGGCGATGGTGCGCTGGAGATGCCGGCCGGTGGCGGCGGAGACGGGCCGGTGCCCCAGCAGCCGTACCGGCTGCGGCCGGCGACCCGGGAGAGTGTCGGCCACCTGCTGCAACAGCTCCGCGTCGAACATGATGATGTTGTAGTGCGAGCGGCGGATCTCACCCGCGTAGGGCCGATCCGGCGGCGCGAACAACACCGCGTCCCCCGGCCCGAACACGTCCTGCTCGCCCCCCGCGACCTGCTGGACGATGGACCCGGACTCCACGGTGCACAGGCACACTTTGCCGAGCGGGTTCACGTCGTAGCTCATGGCGTACTCCAGCTGCAGCTGGTCGATGCTCACCGATCCCATGACCTGACGCGAGATCGAGGTCCGCGGACGCTCCACGTCGGACCCGATGCGCATCTTGGCGTAAGCCTTGCTGAGGAACTCCTCGGTCTGCCCGATATCCCGGCTGTCGAAGGTCAACGGCTCCATGGCACCCTCCGCTCGCGGCACGACCCGTAGCCACACCCGTGACATCTTCGAGACCCGCGTGCAGGCGCCGGAGCAAGGTGACTGATTAACCGACCATACCGTCACGGTAGTCCGCAGCAGACCTCCGCGGCGTATCTCGCAAGCCCGCCGATCTGGCTGACGCTCATCGTCGCGGCGGTGTTCGGGGCCGTGCTCGATGCAGCCGAAAGTCCCTCGATCGCTCCCCCTCAGACATCCGACGAATACTGCAGCCGCAGCCCTCGGTCAAGAGTCTTGACGCGCCAACGCGCTAAGTGATCCTATGACTCGTGATAGGAAAGTTTACTAATGGAGGGTCGATGCGATTACTCACCACGAGCGCGCTGACCGCCGGACTGCTGCTGCCCGCCCTCCCGGCCGCGGCCGACCCCGTGGAATCGGGGCCGTGGACCTCGTACTCGCCCACGTTCACCGTCCAGGAGCGGGGCTGCGGCGACGTCGGCGATCTGACGTTCAAGCTGACCTGCTCGACCGACAGCGGCGACCAGCGGGCCGAACGGCGCTACGCCACCTACTCCGACGGCACGCGCCAGTTCGAGGGCTACTTCAAGATCACCAGCCTGCCCGGTTCGCGGATCAGCCTCAAGCAGACGTTCAAGACCACGGGCCCGTTCTTCATGCTCGCCGTCGAGCGCGGCGGACGGCTGTACGCGGTGCACGGCGGCGACACGATCGCCACGGGCGCGACGATCGGCACCACGGTCCGCGTCAACACCGTCCACGTGGTCGGCAGCGTGCACCGCACCTATATCAACGGGTCGCTGAAGCACACCGTGGCCAGCGAGAGCGGCAGCTTCTACGACAAGTTCGGGGCGTACCGGACGGCCAGCGGGCAGGGGCCCGCCACGGTCGAGTGGAGCGGCGTCCGCTTCTGGCGTAAGTAGGGGCGATGAGGGCCCGGATGGTGTTGGTGCTGATGGCGACGGTGGTCGCCGGGTGCGCGGCCCCGCAGCAGGAGCGGCCGCAGGATCCGGCGGTCCGGCTGGAGGCCGCGCTCGTGTCGCCGACCGACGTCGCGCTGCGCTGGCAGGGCGGTGATCCGGGCGCCGCCGGGCACGTGATCGAGTTCGCCACCGAGCCTCAGGGGCCGTACACGATCCTGGGTTTCCTGCCGCCGGAGCAGATCACGTACACCCATCCCGACCTGATGCCGCGCACCACGTTCCACTACCGGCTGCGGCCCTACTACGGCGCGGCCTCCGCGCCCGTCGACGTCACGCTCGGCGACGGCCCGTACCCGAAGCCCGGCCCCGGCTGGGCCGAGCCGCGCGTGATCCCGGGAGGGTCCCCCGGGAGCCGGCCGGTGGGCGGCGAAGGGGCCGCGCCCACCGGCCTGACGGCCACGGTGACGCAGGCCGACGGAGTCGCGTTCCGGTGGGCCGACCGGGCCCGCGACGAGGAGGGTTTCCTGCTGGAGGACCGGCCCGCCGGCCGACCCGACTACCGCGTGACCGCCGTGCTGGCGCCGGACGTCAACGCGTTCGGCCTGGTGACCCTGCCCGAGGAGCGGCACGCGTCGTACCGGGTGCGCGCCTTCCGCTACGGCCCGCCGTCGAACGTCGTCAGGCGGACGACCGGCGACGACCTCCCATCCCCCACCACCGGAGAAGACTGAGCTCACCATGAACAAGCTGTCCGCGGCCGGAGCGCTCGCGCTGGCCGTCACGTTGGCGCTGAGCGCCTGTTCGAGCGGCACGCCGAGCACGTCCGCCGCACCCTCCACCGGGTCCTCCGCCGGGTCCTCCGCCGGGGGCAAGCAGAAGGTCACCTTCCTCGTCTTCCCGTCGCCGAACCTGCCGGAGTCGTACTGGAAGGCCCAGGTCGCGCTGGTGACGAAGGCCAACCCCGACCTCGACGTGGAGCTCGTCGCCGCGCCGTCGGAGTCGGAGCGCAACGACTACGCCAAGCAGCTCGCCGCCTCGGGCCAGCTGCCGGACGTGCAGATCGGCATGCAGGACCTGATCGCGCTGGAGCCGAACCTGGCGACCTGGACCGAGCAGGAGCTCAAGGACTTCATCTGTCCGACCTGCGGTGCGGTCAACGGCAAGGTGCTGCAGCTGCCGGCCAACACCCAGACGATCCCGAACGTCTACTACAGCAAGAAGCTGTTCAAGAAGGCCGGGATCGAGGCGCCGCCGAAGACGTACGCCGAGCTGCTCGCCGACGCCGGCAAGCTCCAGGCCGCCGGGATCACGCCGTTCGTGAGCGGCGGGGTGTTCGTCACCTCCCAGCCGTGGACCGCCATCCTGGCCACCGACCTGTACGCCAGGACCCCCGACTGGATCGCCAAGCGGCGCGCAGGCCAGGTGACGTTCGCCGCCGACCCGGCCATGAAGGCGGCCACGCAGAAGTTCGCCGACCTGGCCGCCAAGGGCTACATCGACAAGCGGCAGATCGGCCAGGACTACCCGAAGACGCAGGAGGCGTTCCTGGGCGGCAAGGGCGCGATGTACCCGATGGGGAGCTGGTTCGCCGCCGCGGCCGACCAGTCGGAGATGAAGGACGACATCGGCGTGTTCGCCTGGCCGAGCGACGACGGGAGCCTGCATCTCCCGGCGTTCACCGGCGGCGGCCTGTCCGTCAGCGCCACGGCCAAGAACATGGCCGCGGCCAAGAAGTTCGCGCTGGCCTTCCAGCTCACCAAGGAGAACCTGGACGCCTCGGTCAAGGCCGACGCGCTCTTCCCCGCCGTCAAGGGCTACACGCCGCCGTCCACCACCGGCCCGGTCTTCAAGGCCGTGTACGACCTGTGGCAGCAGGCGCTCCGGCAGAACGCGACCGTCCCGGCGTTCAGCTGGGAGGCGGGCGACGCGGCGATGCTGCCCGGCATGCAGGGCAAGTTCTGGTCGACCGCGCAGGACCTGGTCAGCGGCAAGAAGACGACGGACCAGGCGCTGGCCTTCCTCGACACCGAATGGGAGAAGAGCGGCTGATGGCCGTCAGCACCACCCATCGCAGGCCCGGCACGCTCACCCGCCGTGGGAGCAGGCGGCCGGCGTGGCCGGGCCTGTGGCACTTCCTGACGTTCGCGGCGCCGGGCACGCTCGTCTACACGTGCCTGGTCCTGCTGCCGATCGCGATGAGCGTCGGCTACAGCCTCACCAACCAGGCGCTGCTCAGGCCGAACACGCAGTTCGTGGGCCTGCGCAACTACGCGCTGCTCCTGCGGGACGAGACGTTCCTGAACTCGCTGCGGGTCACCACGATCCTGACGCTGATCGTGGTCATCGTCCCGAACGTGCTCGGCGTGGCCGTCGCCGTCGTCCTCGACCGGCGCGGCTGGCTCTACAACGCGCTGCGCAGCGTCTTCTTCACGCCGATGGTGATCAGCTCGGTGGTCATCAGCGTGATCTGGACGCGCGTGCTCGCCGACGACGGGCCGGTCAACCAGGGACTGCGGGCCCTCGGCGTGGCCGAGCCGCCGGGCTGGCTGTCCGACCCGGACGTCGCGCTGTACTCGCTGGCGTCCATCGTCTGCTGGCAGATGCTCGGCTTCTGCGTGGTCGTCTACCTGGCCGGGCTGCAGGGCGTGCCGCAGGAGCTGGCCGAGGCGGCCGCGATCGACGGGGCGGGGCCGCTGCGCCGCTTCTGGAAGGTGACCTGGCCGCTGCTGGCGCCCGCGCTGACCATCAACACCGTCGTGCTGCTGATCTCGGCGTTCAAGATCTTCGACCACGTGAAGGTCATCACGAACGGCGGCCCGGGCACGGGCACGACGGCCAGCGTGGCGTTCGTCGTCCTCCAGGAGGGGTTCGTGGAGAACCGCACCGGTTACGCCTCCGCCGAGGCGGTCGTCATGCTCGTCGTCATCGCCGCCCTGTCGGTGGTCACGCTGCGGATCCTGCAGCGCAGGGAGGTCCAGCTATGACCGGATCCCGGCTGCCGTGGGTGCGCCCGCTGGTGGCGCTGGTCATCGGCGCGGTCTTCTTCATCCCCCTCTACATCGCGCTGATCAACGTCTTCAAGGCGAGCGGGCAGGTCTCCCGCGACACGATGTCGTTGCCCGATCCGTTCACCCTGGACAACCTCACCCGCGTGCTGACCGACCCCGACAGCCTCTTCTGGTCGTCGCTGCGCACCAGCGTCGTGGTCACGTCGCTGTCGATCGTCATCCTGACGCTGCTGTCGGCCATGCTGGGCCACTACCTGGCGCGGCACACCCAGTGGTGGTCGCGCGCGGTCATGGTGCTGCTGCTGTGCGGGCTGATGATCCCGCCGCAGGTCATCCTCATCCCGGTCACGCAGGTGCTGAAGTCGCTCGGGCTGATGTCCACGCTCCAGGGGCTCATCCTGTTCAACGTCGGCTACTACGTGCCGTTCGGGGTGTTCGTCTTCTCCGGGTTCATGAAGGGCATCCCGCGCGAGCTGGAGGAGGCGGCCGCGATCGACGGGGCGACGCGCTGGCAGACGTTCTGGCGCGTCGTCTTCCCCCTCCTGCGGCCGGCCACCGCGAGCGTGCTGATCTTCCTCGGGGTGTGGATCTGGAACGACTTCCTCAACCCGCTGATCATTTACGGCCCCCGCGAGGGCACCACGATCATGACGGGCGTGTACAAGTCGCTCGGCCAGTACGCGGCGGACTTCGGCGGCATGTTCGCGCTGATGTTCCTGGCCACGCTGCCGATCCTGGTCTTCTACCTGCTGCTGCAGAAGCAGTTCGTCAAGGGCCTCACGGGCGGAGCGACGAAGGGGTGACGGTCTCCTCCAGGCGGATGCCCGGGGGCAGGCCCTTGAGCGTGGCGGTGCCGTCGCGGTCCACCCGTACCTCGACCTCGGCGTCCGCCACGCGCAGCCCGGCGGTCAGCGCGCCCAGGGGCGCGCCGGACAGCGGGCGCAGCTCCACCCGGCCCGCCGGCACGTCGGGGTAGAGCCCGGTGGCCGCGTGGGCGATGACGACCGCGGCGGCGGCCGACCACGCCTGGGGGCGGCAGGAGGCCGGGTAGGCCACCGGGCGGCCCACCCGGTCCCGGGCGTCGCCCGCGAACAGCTCCGGCAGCCGGTAGCCGAACGACTCGGCCGCCTCCAGCAGCCCCTCGGCCAGGGTGGTGGCCTGCTCGTCGAAGCCCTCCCTGGCCAGACCGGCGATGACGATGGCCGTGTCGTGCGGCCAGACGGAGCCGCAGTGGTACGACAGCGGGCTGAACCCGCCCTCCTCCGACGACATCGTCCGCAGCCCGAACGCCTCGGCCATGCCGGGCGAGGCCAGCAGGCCGGCGACCCGGGCCGACTCCTCGCGCGAGAGCAGGCCGGTGCCGAGCAGGTGGCCGATGTTGCTGGTCAGGGAGTTCACGGGGCGCTTGTCGCGGTCGAGGGCGAGCGCCGGGAAGGGGCCCTGGGGTCCGTCGACCCAGAAGGCGGCGCGGAAGCGCTCGGCCAGCGCCCCGGCGTAGTCTCGCCATCGGCCGGCTCCCGGGAGGTCGAAGGCGTCCAGGAGGGCGGCCCCGTGCAGGGCGGCCTGGTGGGCGTAGCCCTGCACCTCCGCCAGCGCGATCGGCGGCTCGGCCTGGCGGCCGTCGTGGAAGCGCACCGAGTCGCCCGAGTCCTTCCAGCCCTGGTTGGCCAGGCCGCGCCCGCTGGAGTCGATGTACTCGAGGAACCCGTCCCCGTCGGGGTCGGCGTGGTCGGCGAGCCAGCCCAGCGCCGCCTGGAGGTTCGGCAGCAGCGCCCGCACCTCGGAGTCCGGCAGGCCCCAGCGCCACGCGTCGTGCAGCAGGCTGATCCAGAGCGGGGTGGCGTCGATGGTGCCGTAGTAGGCGGCGGGCAGCCGTCCGCCCTTGTCGTCCAGGTCGAAGGCGTCCCGGCGCAGCTCGTGCATGATCTTGCCCGGGGCCTCGCCGGAGTCCGGGTCGAGACGCCGGCCCTGGCGGCGGGCCAGGACGCGCAGGGTGCCCGCGGCCAGCCGGGTGCCGAGCGGGAGCAGCATGCGCGCCGCCCAGATGCTGTCCCTGCCGAAGAGGGTCAGGAACCAGGGCGCGCCGGCCGCGAGGAAGGTGTCACCGGGCTCGCCGGGCTCGGCCAGCCGCAGCGACCGCAGGTCTTCTAGCGACTGGTCCAGCAGCCTGGTGACGCGCCGGTCGGCCGCGGTGACGTGCGGCGGGATCCATTCGAGGGTCGCGGCGGGGGGCACGACGACCGCGGCGGGGTCCTCGACGGCGAGCTCCCAGCGCAGGGTGGCCCGGCCGCGGGGCGGCAGGCTCACCTCCCACCGCAGGCAGGCCCCGTCGCCCGCCGTCGCGTGGGCGCCGTGGCCGGTGACGGTGACGCGGGCGGTGTCGGCGTGCCAGGTCAGGCGTCCGTCCCCGGCCGCGCCCGCCGGTACGGGGGTGCCGGAGCGCCCCGACTTGACCGCCTCGACGGCCGCGAAGTCGCAGGCCAGCTCGACCGTGACGGTGGCCGTGACCGGCGACGACGCGGTGGAGACGATCTCCACCTGCTCGCCCATGCCGAACGGCGTCACCTCCCGCGAGCGCTCGATCCGGACCGTGGGGTCGATCGTGCGGTCGCCGAGCCAGCGGGCCAGGGACACGAACCGGGCCTGGCCGGCGGCCCCGGGCGCGTACCCGATGGACTCCGGCTCGCGCCCGTCCACGAGGAGCCGGGCCTGGGACAGCACCCGGCGGTCCGCGCAGAAGAGCCCCTGCACGCCGGCCTGACGGATCTGGCCGTCGGCGTCGCTCAGCGCGCTCGCCGGCGCCATGACGGTGCTGACCAGATCGTGCAGCAGCGGCTGAAGCACTACGTTTCCCCCTGAGGTCAGATCAATGATCACCCCGGGTCTTGACAGACGGACGCCGGGGGTGCAGATTTCGAAACACTCCGCTAACTTTGAACGATCAAATCATGCCTCACCGGACTTTGAACGTTCAACCCCCTCGAAAGGCGATTTATGGCGGAAAAGGTGACGATCACCGATGTGGCGAAGGCAGCAGGCGTGTCGCGCCAGACGGTGTCGAACACGCTCAACAGCCCGGAAGTGGTCCGAGAGGAGACCCGCAAGCACGTCCTCGAGGTGATCGAACGGCTCGGCTACCGCGCCAACCAGGCCGCCCGCCAGATGCGCACCGGCCGCTCCCGCCTGATCGCCATCGGCATCGAGCCCGACGGCGACGGGATCAGCGGCTCGTGGGCCGACCGCTTCCTGCACAGCCTGTCGGAGACGGCCGCGCAGGAGGGGTACCGGATCCTGCTCTACACCGCCGCGGACGACCACGCGGAGATCGCGACGTACGAGGACCTGCTCGGCGCGTACAAGCCGGACGCGTTCGTGCTGACCGGCACCCACCACGACGACCTGCGCGCGGCCTGGCTGCTGGAGCGCGGGCTGCCGTTCGTGGCGTTCGGCCGGCCCTGGAGCGACCTGCCCGACGCGCGCCATCCGTGGGTGGACGTGGACGGCGCCGCGGGCACCGAGGCCGCCACCCGCCACCTGCTGGGCGCCGGTCACCGCCGCATCGGCTTCATCGGCTGGCCGCCCGGCTCGGGCGTGGGCGACGACCGCCGCGAGGGCTGGGCGAGAACGCTGACCGGCCACGATCTGGGCGGGTTGCAGCGAGCGGTCGAGGACGGCATCGCGGCCGGGGAGAGCGCGGCCCGCGACCTGCTCGCCGCCGACCCCGGCGTGACCGCCCTGGTGTGCGCGAGCGACTCCCTCGCCCTCGGCGCGCTGCAGGCCCGCGAGCCCGGCCGCCCCGTCGCGGTGATCGGCTTCGACGACACGCCCGCCGCCAGGGCCGTCGGCCTCACCAGCGTCCACCAGCCGCTCGGCGAGGCCGCCGCGGCCTGCGTCGACCTGCTCGCCCGTGCCCTGGAGAGCCCCGACGCCGAGCCGCCGTCGGCGCACGTGCTGCTGCCCCCCTCTTTGACCATCCGCAAGTCCGCCTGACCTTTAACCCCCCACAACGCGAGAACAGGAACCACCCCGATGACGTCACGTAACCGCCGCGCCGCCGCGATCAGCGGCCTCGCCTGCGCCACGCTCGTTCTGTCGGCCTGCGGCAGCGGCTTCGACGACAAGCCGAGCCAGGCCCCCCAGCAGAGCGGCGGCCAGGTCAACCTGCAGATTCTCATCGGCTCCTCCGGCGAGGCGGAGACCGCGGCCGTCAAGCAGGCCGCCCAGACCTGGGCCTCCTCGGCGGGCGCGGCCGCGACGGTGACGCCCGCGCAGGACCTCGCCCAGCAGCTCGGCCAGGCCTTCGCCGGTGACAGCCCTCCGGACGTGTTCTACGTGGACGCCTCCCGCTTCGCCGACTACGCCAGCGTCGGCGCCCTGGAGCCGTACGGCGACAAGATCAGCCAGCCCGACGACTTCTACCCCTCCCTGCGCACGGCGTTCACCCGTGACGGCAAGCTCTACTGCGCGCCCAAGGACTTCTCCACCCTCGCGCTGATCGTCAACAAGGACCTGTGGTCCAAGGCCGGGCTCACCGACGCCGACGTGCCGACCACCTGGGAGCAGCTCACCTCGGTCGCCGAGAAGCTCAAGTCGAAGGACGTCACCCCGCTGGCGATCGGCCCGACCCGCGACCGCGTCGGCGCGTTCATGGTGCAGGCCGGCGGCTGGCTGACCAGCCCCGACGGCAAGCAGGCCACCGCCGACAGCCCGCAGAACCTCGCGGCCCTCGAGTACGTGCGCTCGCTGGTGTCGGCCAAGCTGGCCCGCTACCCCGACCAGCTCGACGCGGGCTGGGGCGGCGAGGCGTTCGGCAAGGGCAAGGCCGCCATGACCATCGAGGGCAACTGGATCAAGGGCGCGCTCAAGGCGGACTTCCCCGACGTCAAGTACTCGGTCCACGAGCTGCCGGCCGGCCCCAAGGGCAAGGGCACGCTGTCGTTCACGAACTGCTGGGGCATCTCCGCCAAGAGCAAGCACAAGGAGCAGGCCATCTCGTTCGTCGAGGCGATGACCAAGGCCGACCAGCAGATGACCTTCGCCAAGGCGTTCGGCGTCATGCCCTCGCGCCAGTCCGCCAAGACCGCCTACACCGCCGAGTTCCCCGACGACGGCCCCTTCGTCAACGGCGCCGACTACGCCCAGGGCCCCGTGAACGCCCCCAAGATGGACAGCGTCCTTACCGACTTCGACACCGGGCTGCAGCAGCTGGCCACCACCGCGCCCAAGACGCTGCTCCAGCGGACGCAGAAGAACATCCAGGCCGCGCTCGGCACGTCATGACCATCAGCAAGACTCGTGAGCACCTGGCGGGCTGGCTCTTCGTGGCCCCCGTCGTGGTGATCCTGGGCCTGTTCATGCTGGCGCCGATCCTCATGGCGCTGTGGGTGAGCCTGACCGACTGGAACGGGCAGGGCAGCCCGTTCCGGGGCAGCGTGCCGTTCGTCGGCGTGGACAACTACACCCGCCTGTTCACCGAGGATGGGCTGGCCAGGCAGGACTTCATGACGAGCGTCCGCAACAACGTCTACTACGTGGCCATCGTGGTCCCGTTGCAGACCGTGCTGGCGCTCGGCCTGGCCCTGGTCGTCAACAGCCGGCTGCTGAAGGGCCGGACGTTCTTCCGCGCCGCGTTCTTCTTCCCGTCGGTGACCAGCTCGGTGGCGATCAGCGTGGTGTTCCTGTTCGTGTTCGCCAACTCCGGCGCGGTCAACGCCCTGCTGGGGATGTTCGGCGTCGACGGGCCCCAGTGGTTCGCCGACTCGCGCGGGGTGCTGCACCTGCTGCTCGGGTCCGTCGGCCTGGTCGATCCGGCGGCCCCGCCGGAGGCGCTGACCTCCGGCGGGCCGTTCGGGCTGTCGTGGTGGGAGTGGCTGTCCGGGCCCAGCGTGGCGATGACGACCATCATCGCGCTGGTCGTCTGGACCACGTCGGGGACGTTCATGCTCATGTTCCTGGCGGCGCTGCAGGACATCCCGGTGTCGCTGGAGGAGGCCGCCATGCTGGACGGGGCGGGCCGCCGCCAGGTCTTCCGGCGCGTGACGCTGCCGCTGCTCAAGCCGACCATGTTCCTGGTGCTCACGCTGGGGCTGATCTCGACGTGGCAGGTCTTCGACCAGGTGTACGTGATGAGCCAGGGCAATCCCGCCAAGACCACCCTGACGCCGGCGTTCCTGTCGTACCAGACGGCCTTCCGCAGTTTCGAGTACGGCTCGGGCACCGCGATCTCGTTCGTGCTGTTCGCCATCATCGTGGTGCTGACCCTGGTCCAGCGCTGGGTGATGAGAGAGAGGCGTCATGCGTAAGGACAACGCGCGGTCGCTGGCCTCCACGTTCGCCGGCTACTGCATCCTGATCTTCTTCGCGCTCGTCTTCCTCTACCCGTTCGTCATCCAGATCGCCGCCTCCTTCAAGACCGAGTCGGACGCGGCGGCGCATCCCCTGTCGCCCATCCCCGACCCGGTGACGCTGGGCGGCTACGAGAAGGTGTTCCTCAACACCGACCTGCCGCTGTGGCTGGGCAACTCGTTGCTGGTGACCGTGGTCATCACGGTCGGGCGCGTGCTGCTCGACTCCATGGCCGGGTACGCGCTGGCGCGGCTGCGCTTCCCGGGGCGGCGGGCGATCTTCTCGACGATCATCGCGATGCTGGCGGTGCCGGGCGTGGTGCTGTTCATCCCGAAGTTCCTGGTGCTGAACCAGTTCGGCATGTACGACAGCTACACCGCGCTGATCCTGCCGGTGATCGCGGACGCGGCCGGGGTGTTCATCATGAAGCAGTTCTTCGAGTCGCTGCCGGTCAGCGTCGAGGAGGCGGCGAAGGTGGACGGGGCGGGCGTCTTCCGCACGTACTGGTCGATCGTGCTGCCGATGGCCCGGCCCGCGCTGCTCACGCTCACCATCATCTCCTTCCAGGGCTCCTGGAACGAGTTCGCGCACACGCTGGTGGCGGTGCAGAACCCCGAGCTGTTCACGCTGCCGCGAGGGCTGGCCGACCTGGTGAGCGGGTCGCTGGGCAAGGGCACGCAGTATCCGCTCAAGCTGGGGGCCGCGCTGATGGCGACCATTCCGGTGGCGGTGGTGTTCGTGATCTTCCAGCGGTACTTCGTGCGCGGCGCGAACGAGGGCTCCGACAAGGGCTGAGCGTTCCTCTGGACGTCAGCGGATGTTCAGAAGCACCCCCTAGATTCCGGTCACGTGAAAGTCGATGACAGATCTTCCCTGCTCACCCGTCGTTCCCTCCTTGCCGGCGCGCTCTCCGGAGCGGGCCTCGCCGTCCTGGGCGGCACCGCCGCCCAGGCGGCCACGCTCGGGAGGGCACCCCGGGTTCTGATCGCCACGAACGAGCCGTGGGGCACCTACCACGTGGCCCCGCTGCTCCCGGAGGCGCGGCGGCGCGGGTGGGAGATCACGCAGCTGGTGCCCGACCTGACGGGGATCAAGCCGGGCGACCCGGTGCCGGTCGCGACGCCGGACCGCGTTCCGGACGCCGACCTGCTCGTCGTGACGGGCGCCGGAGACTGGCCGGCGGAGTGCGCCGCCCGGTTCCGGAGCCTGCCGCTGGTCGCGAGCTCGCTGGCGTACCAGCTGCCGGTCGAGGCGCCCCGCGCGAAGGAGTTCCGCGACCGGCTCAGGGCGATCACCGCGTCCTCGCCGGCCGAGGCCAAGGTGTTCGACGACTACCTGGGCACGCGCCGCCCGATCACGGTCGTCGGCACCCCGCAGACCGACGACCTGCCCAGGCACGCGCCCGAGCCCGGCACCGTCCTGGTGCTCACCAGCGTGACCAAGTCCAGCAGCACGGGCGGCTCGGCCCCCGGCACCGAGCTGCTGCTGGCGGCGGCCGATCGGCTGGCGGCGGCGGGCAAGCACATCCTCGTGGGACTGCACCCCCGCGAGGACCGCTCGCTCTGGGAGAAGTACGAGATCAGCTCCGTGCCGTCGGTCCAGGCCTCGGCCAGGGCCGAGGCCGCCATCGGCATCCCGGGCACCGTCTTCCCGGTGGTCGCGGCCGTGGGCGTCCCGCTGGTGGGCTGCACGGACCCGGGTCTGAACATCCCCGCCTACCTGCTGAGCGTCTGCTCCCACACGATCACCACCGCGGACGAGGCCGTGACCGCCGTGGCGGGGGCCGAGCCGGTGTCGCGGGAGGTGCTGTACGAGGCCGTCGGCCCCATCGGCGGCTCGGCCCGCCGGCTGCTGAAGGCGTGGCGGAAGGCCGGCGTCCGGGTCTAGCGGGTCATCGTCTGGCGCAGCCGCTCGGCCTGCTCGCGCAGGGGTTGCGGGATCAGCTCGACGAGCTGGTCCGGCCTGAGCGGCAGGTCGAGCAGGCTGAGCTTGATCCGCTTGCGCTGGGCGTAGGTGTCGGCGTCGAACCGTACGACGTCCACCGCGTCCGTACGCAGCCGCGCGGACAGCTCGGCTCCGGGCCGGAGCTGCCTGGCGGGGGTGCCGTCCACGGAGAAGAGCAGCGTCATGTCGTCCGACGGGTTGCGCAGCACGATGTGGTCGTCCTTGCCGAGGATGACCGAGCGGCTGATGCCGGACATCGGGGCCACCGGGGTCAGGGCGACGGCCTCGGTGGACGGGGAGATGATGGGGCCGCCGGCCGCGTGGTTGTAGGCCGTCGAGCCGGTCGGGGTGCAGACGATCACCGCGTCCGCGCGGTAATAACCGTGCCTCAGGCCGTTGACCTCGAGGTCGAGGGTCAGGCTGGACAGCGGATCGGCGGCGGTGACCACGATGTCGTTGAACGCGGTGTGGTCGTCGGCCTCCAGGCAGCTGTGCGGTTCGAGGGTGTAGTGGCCCTCGGCCAGGCGGTCGAGGGCCGGCTCCAGCTCCGACGGGGTCACCTCAATGAGGAAGCCCAGGTGCCCGTGGTTGACGCCGAGCACCGGCACCTGGCGGCCGACCACCAGGCGCATCGCGCCCAGCATGGTGCCGTCGCCGCCCAGGCTGATCACTCTGGTCACCCGCTCGACGAAGTCCTCGGGCGTGACGATCTCGACCTCCGGCCCCACTCGCCCGGCGTCGCACCGCCGGGCGATGACCACGCCTCCGGCGCGCCGCGCGTGCCGGAGGATCAGCCGTACGGAGTCCTGCACCGGCCGGTCGGGGTGCACCACCAGCCCAAGAGTGAAGTGCTTCACGTGGTGCCCCCTACCCAGCGATGCGGTCAGCGGACCTTTCGGATAGGAATCACCGTCAGGGCGCCGAGCACGGCGAACACCAGGGCGGCCGTGAAGGCGGCGGGATAGTTGTCGGTGCCGCCGCCGATGGTGAGGAAGAGCGGGGCGATCAGCGGGGCCAGCGACTGGGGCAGCGAGTTGGCGATCTGGAAGACGGCCAGGTCCTTGGCCGCGTTGTCGGGGTTGGGCAGGACCCGCACGACCAGCGCGATGTCGACGGCCATGTACGCCCCGGTTCCCAGGCCCAGGATCAGCGAGCCGACCAGGTACTGGGGGTAGGTGGTGGTGAAGCCGAGGGTCAGCAGGCCCACCCCCATGATCAGGGACGCCACCAGCACGAAGACCTTCCTGCGTCCCAGCCGGTCGGACAGCCAGCCGCCGATCGTGGCCGTGACCAGCGAGCCGCAGGTGAAGACGAGCGTGGCGGTGAAGACCAGCGACACGGCCTCGGTGGGGCTGTAGCCGAGGCGGTCGGTGATGACGTAGAAGCCGAACGTCAGCTTGAACGCGTTCCCGGTGAAGATCAGGAAGCGGCCGGCGAAGGCCCACCCGAAGTCGCGGTGGGCGAAGGGGTTGACCCACAGGCTGCGCAGCAGGTCGAGGGGGCGGAACGGGCCGAGCGCGGCCCGGTCGGCGGGACGGTCGGGCAGGAACGCGATCAGCAGCCCGAGCGCGACGAACGCGAAGACCCCCGGCAGCAGGAACATGAGGAACGTGCTGCCGGCGACGGACGTGGTGATGAACGTGCCGGCCAGGATGCCGACATTGCTCATCAGGCCGATGACGCCGGAGACCCGTCCGCGCTGCCGCTCCGGTATGTGGTCGGGGTTGATGGCGTTGAGCGCGGCCTGGGCGGCGTTGTAGCCGGCCTGGGTGACGCACCAGCCGAGCAGGATGGTGGGGACGTTCTGCGCGAGCGCCATGATGAGCAGCCCCGCCGCCCCCGCGAGGGCGCCGCCCGCCAGCCACGGACGGCGGCGGCCGAAGCGGCTGGTGGTGCGGTCGGAGAGGTTGCCCCAGATGGGGGTGATGGCCATGGACAGGAACGCGCCCACGGACAGGATGAGCCCGAGGCTGGCGGCCTTGGTGTCGGGGGCGACGGCGCCGACCTTGACCGAGAGGGTCACGGTGATCGGGGTCAGCAGGGCGGCCCAGAGGCCGAGCTGGCCGAAGGCGTACAGGGCGATGAGGCGGGTGCTCGCGGGGGCGGCCGGCGCGTCGTGCGGGCCGGTCGCGGCCGGGGTCGGGAGAGCGGTCACGGGGACCTCCGGAGGTGGAGCAGGGGGGTCAGTTGTGGAGCAGGTCGAGGTCGTCGGCGAGGTCGTGCAGCGAATACGGCGGGGCCGCGCCATCGGTGACGGCGGCGTGCAGGTGACGCCAGGCGGCGCGGTAGGCGCTCTCGTACAGGGTGGGCAGCAGGCGTTCGCCGTCCGCGTCGGTGCGGGCGACGGTGGCCGGGCGGGCCGTCGCGGGATCGGGGAACGAGAGCCGCCACTGGACGGCGGGCCCCAGCACGTCCAGCCGCGCCCGCCGGGTGCCCAGGCCGGAGACGGCCGCGGCGAGGTGCACGGGCACGTCGCCGACGTGGGCCCGCGCGAGGTGCCCGTGGACGTCGGCCTGGATCACCTCGACGGCCCGGGCGGGGCCGATCGCGGTACGCAGCAGGGCGAGCTGGTCGAGCAGGACGTCCGGCGGCGAGCTCCCGGCCGGGACCGTCGCGGTCACCTCGATGAGCGAGGCGTCCTCGGCGTCCAGGGCTCCGGCGAGGGCCGCGACCGCCGGATCGAGCGCCCACGGCCCGGCCACGACGACGGGGACCCCGGCCGCGGCCGCACGTCCGGCGAGCTCCCGCACGTCCGCGACACCGCCCGCGGCGACCCCGGCGAGCAGGATGCCGGTGGGCCGGGCGTCCAGGGCGGCGCTCAGGGCGGTCAGGGTCGGCACGGCCGTGACCGTGCCAGTGATTGGGCCGGTGGTCGGGCCGCCGGGGGTGGCGGGGCGGAAGTACTTGGGCAGCGAGGCCAGGGTGGCGTGAACGGCGGGGTGGTCGGTGCTCCCGGCGAGGGAGACGGGCAGCGGTTCGAGGGTGGTGCTGGTCATGCGGCGGTTCCTTGGAGCAGCAGGTCGGCGGCGCGTTCCGCGAGGTCCAGCGCGTAGGCCAGGTCGTCGACGAGGTCGGACGCGGCGTAGCGGAGCGGTTCGGCGCCGGTGGCCAGGGCGGCGAGGTGCTGCCACTCGCCTGTGTAGCCGTTGTCGGGGTGGGGGCCGAAGGTGTGCAGCCCGGTGGGGGTGCGAAGCTCCGCGGTGGCCGAGCCGGCGCGCACGTACGACGGGGTGAAGTCGAGCCGCAGCTCGCCGCCGTCCCCCCACACCTCGAAGCTCCACTCCTCCCGCCAGCCGCGGTGCAGGTAGCCGATGAGCTCGGCCGTCCGCCCGCCGCCCTGGAAGGTCAGGACGTAGCCGAACGGGCTGAGCGGCCGGGCGACGTCCACGCGCTCGACGCGCGGCAGGAAGCGCCGTACCAGCGGGAGGTTGTGGATGGCCAGGCCGAGAACGGCTCCCCGGATGGACGCCGCCCGCACCGCCGGGTCCGACGGGTCGCCGGCGCGGACCGGGAAGACCGGTTCGGCGTGCAGCTGGGTCGCCAGCGTCTCGAAGCGGGCGTTGGGCGGGAGCACGATGCGCGAGCGGATCCGGCGGGCGGTGGCGGGCAGGTCGGCCCAGTGCCGCTCGGCGGCCAGCCACGCCGGGTCGTAGGTGTGCATGGCGCCGACCACGATCGGGACACCGGTGTCCTGTGCCGCCTTGGCGATGCCGCGGGCGGCGTCCAGGGTCGTGGCCAGCGGCTTCTCCACCAGGACCGCCTTCTTCCCCGCCGCGCAGGCGGCCTCGGCCTGCTCGGCGTGGAAGGCGTGCGGGCTGCACACGGCGACGATCTCTACAGCGGGGTCGGCGAGCAGTTCCTCGACGGAGGTGCCGTGGGCGGCCCCGGCGCGGGCGGCGACCGCCGCCGCGGTGCCCTCGTCCACGTCCATGACGCGGGCCACGTGCAGCCGGTCGGACAGCCCGGCGACGGCGGGGAGGTGGATGGCCTGGGTGACCGGGCCCGCTCCGATGAATCCGACGCCGACGGTCATCGACGCTCCTCTGCGGTGGTGAGGTGTTCGGTGACCCACTGGCGCGACAGGAGCGCGCTGTCCTTGGGGGTGCCGTGGTCGGGTACGTCGACCTCGACCACCAGCCACCCGCCGAAGCCCGCGGGCAGCGCGGCGAGCGCTCCTTCGAGATCCACGTCGCCCTGACCCGGCTCGGTCCACAGGTGGCGGGCCACGGTGGCCTCCCGGTAGTCCGCGCCCGCCTCGCGGGCCTGCCGGGCGACGGCGGTGTGGACGTCCTTGAGGTGGACCGCGCCGACCCGGTCGCGGTAGCGGGTGATCAGTTCGGCCGGATCCGCGCCCGCCCAGTGCAGGTGGCCGGTGTCGGGCCCGAAGGAGAGCAGTTCCGGGGCGATGGCGTCCAGGACCGCGCGGGTCTCCTCCTCGGTCTCGATCCAGGTGCCGACGTGCGGATGCAGGCACGGGCGCAGCCCCTCGCCGGTGATGATCTCGCAGGTCCGGGCGAGGTTCTCGATGACGGTGGCGAGCCTGCCCGGGTCGTACGCGGCGCCGGTCGCGGGTGCGGCGAGCCGTTCCGGGGTGAGGGCCGAGGCGATGAACACCTCGGTCATGCCGAGCGCGGCCTGCGTTCCCGCGTGACGCCTGGCGTGTTCGAGGAGGCCGGGCATCGCCTCGGGGTTCTCGTACGTGCCCTGGAAGTAGCCGGGCGCGGGGGCGAGTCCGTACTCGCCGAGGAGGGCCAGGTAGGCGGCCGCCGAGGTGCCTTCGGGCACGTCGGCCTGGACGGCGGTGAAGCCCGCCTCGGCGATCTCGGCGAAGGCGGTGCGCAGGGTGGGGACGTCCAGCATGAAACCGGACGGCCCGAGCAGCCAGGGTAGCGGGTTGATGCCGATCATCTCGGGGTCCTTCCAAGGGCGCGAGCATGTGGCGTCGCGCCTGCTCCAGGGCGTAACGGAGCCCATCGGGGAAATGTGATCGAGTGTTAACCTTTGGGACTCAAAACGTAAACGCCTGATAGCTTTTGACGCAAGAGGTTGATCCGAAGATTTTCCGTGGGAGGCTCAGAGGGTGGCGAACGTCGGCGGGACCCCGCGCGGCCCGTACCGGAGCGGCATCAAGCGCCGCGAGCAGATCGTCAGCGCCGCCGCCAAGGCCTTCGGCGAGCGCGGCTACAACGGGGCGTCCATGCGGCAGATCGCCGCGGACGTGGGCGTCTCACCGGCGGCCCTGCTCCGCCATTTCCAGGACAAGGAGGAGCTGCTCGCCGCGGTGCTCGAATGGTGGGCGCGGGAGACCGCCGCGCTCCGGCACGAACGGCGCGACGGGCTGTCGGCCTTCGACGACCTGCGCGACCTCATGACGTACCACACCCACCACCGGGGCCTGCTCGAGCTGTTCATCCACCTCACGGGCGAGGCATCCAACGAGAAGCACCCGGCGCGCGCCTTCATCCAGGACCGCTACACGGGCATCGTGAACATGCTGGTCAAACGTCTGCTCGCGACGGCGGAGACGGGAGAGATCCCGCCGTTGACCGACGCGCAGGCCGAGGCCGAGGTACGCGCGCTCTGCGCCACCATGGACGGCCTGGAGATCCAGTGGCTGCTCGACCCCACCGTGGACCTGGTCGGCCTCTTCGACTTCCACCTCGACCACACGCTGGCGCGATGGAGGAGCGGCGCGTACGCGCCGGTCACGGCCTCCTGAGCCCGCGCAGTCGACGGCGGGTCCTGAAGCGTCACCCCGATGCCGGGGGGTTCAGCGGGGCGGCAGGTCGAAGCGGGTCAGCACGCTCCTGCCGTCCGTCACCATGACGTCGAGGAGGTCGTCGCCGGCGGCGAGGACCAGCTCGTCGTCCCCGTCGCCGTCGTAGTCGCCCGCCGCCAGCGGCGCGCCGCGGACCAGGCCGCTGATGCCGCCACCGGCGCGCAGGCCGCCGGGGCCGCCCCAGAACATCCGGACCGGCTCACGCCCGTCGCGCGCCCCGCCGAAGGCGAGGTCGTCACGACCGTCGCCGTCGAAGTCGCCGGCGACCGCCGAGCCCCTGCCGCCCTTGAACGTCCGGGTGCGGCCGTCGCCGTAGTAGACGGTCAGCGTCCTGTCGACGTCGGGCGCCTCGGTCTCGGTGCCGGGCTCGTCGTTGCGGCTGCCGTCGTCGCCGACCGCCAGGTCCCTGGCGCCGTCGCCGTCGAAGTCGCCGAACGTGGCCGCCATGCCCTTGCCCAGCCTGCGCCCCGTCTTCGCCAGGCCGTCCGGACCGCCGTTCAGCAGCCACCCGGAGGTCTGCTCGCCGTCGTCGCCCTCGAACACGACCAGCCCGGTCGCGTGCCGCCCGTCGATCTCGTCGACGGTCATCCGCCAGAAGTCGCTACCCGTGGGCGAGGGCTGGACGGTCTGGCGGCTCGGCACGCCCGCGCGGCTGAACGGGCCGTACATCACGACCAGGTTGGAGCCGCCTCGGTTGTCGTCGGCGGACATCGCCACGTCGGCGGCGCCGTCCCCGTCGAAGTCGCCGGCGACGGAGCGGAACGTCGCCGTGGTGGTCTTGACGGGCGGCGGCACCGGGGTCGGGAGCGTTCCGGTGTCGATGCCGTCCGGGCCGCCCCAGAAGATGTGCGGGCTCATCGTCTCGTCGCGATCACCTGGCCGCCCGTAACCCAGGATGTCGCCGAAGCCGTCCCCGTCGAGGTCGGCTCGGATGCCCGGGTCGATCTGCCAGGCGTAGAACGTCCGCGACGGCACGATCGCCGGCCTGCCGGTGCGCAGCCCCCGGGGCGAGCCGTAGACGACCGCGAGGAAGCGCAGGCCCGGTCGGAGCAGCTCGGCGTAGACGAGCAGGTCCGCACGGCCGTCGCCGTTGACGTCGTCGGGAAGCCCGCCGGCCTTGGCCGAACGCCGCGCGGGGGTCGGCGCGGGGGTCGGGGTGGCGGTCGGCGTCGGGGCCGGGGTGGACGCCGACGGCGACTGACCGGCGGGGCTGGGCGCAGGCCGGACGCCGCCGCATCCGGCGAGCAGGAGGACCAACGCCGGCCAGATCATCACCCTTCGCGGCACAGGCACCGAGCTTAGTGCGCGACCCTGCCGAGCGCCGGGTTTCCGCCACCCGCTTTCCGCCACCCGCGCCCGCGCCGCCGGGCCTTCTCGCGGCGTCGCAGGACGCGTCAGATCCGCTGCAGGGCCTTCTCGTGGCGTCGCAGGGCGCGTCAGATCCGCTGCAGGGCCCTCTCGCGGCGGGCCGCGACGCTGGAGCCCGACTCCCCGCGGGCCATCCTGCGCAGCACGAACGGGGCCGTGACCAGGCCGAGCACGGCCCAGGCCACCAGCACCCCGGCCGTCTCCACGGGCCGCCAGGACCCGCCGATCTCGACGGCCGCCGCGGCGTCCGGGAGCAGGGCCGAGCGCATGCCGAGCCCGAGCCAGTAGACCGGGAACGCCTGGGCGATCCACTGCACCCACTCCGGCAGCGCCGTGATCGGGTAGAAGATGCCGGAGATCGCGATCAGGCCCAGCACGGGGAGCTGGATCAGCCCCTGGCTGCGGGCGCTGACGAACACCGAGCCCAGCACCGCCCCCAGCGGCAGCGTCGCCACCAGCCCCAGCACGAGCACCCAGACCACGGTCAGCCAGGCGCCCGCGTCGCCGAACGCCAGGCCGGGCACCAGGAACATGCCGGGCACCAGGAAGATCGCGAGGTCGGCGACCAGTCCGCCGGCGACGAGGATGATCTTCCCGAGCAGGTAGCCGGTCATCCCGTGCGGCGTGGCCTTGGCGCGCAGCAGGGTGCCGTCCTCGCGGTCGGCGGTGAGGTGCTGGCTCATGCTCACCATGGACATCCCGGCGTTCATGCCGAGGATGCTCGGCAGGGCCAGGGCTCCGAGGGAGAGCCCGCTCTGCCCGAAGGAGACGTTCCGCAGGAAGTACGTGGTGACCAGCATCAGCACGGGCCAGAGGAAGTGGCCGAACAGGTCGGCGGCGTTCGTGAACGACTGCCGCAGCTCGATCAGGCCGCGGGACCATCCGGCCCGCCAGGCCATCGCGGTCGGGCTCATCGGGCCGCCTCCTCCGCCTGCCGGACGAGGGAGAGATAGGTGTCCTCCAGCGAGGCGCGGCGCACCTCGAGGTCCTCGATCTCCTCGCCGTACTGCTTGAACAGGTCGAACACCAGCCGGGTCGCCTCGGTGGCCGACCGGGCGAAGCGCTGTCCGTCGCGGGTCCAGCGCACCTCGTCCTCGCCGGCGATCTGCTGGGCGAGCTGCGCGACCGTGCCGTCCGCGACGATGCGGCCCCCGTCGAGCACCATGATGCGGTCGGCGAGCTTCTCGGCCTCGGCCAGGTCGTGGGTGGTGAGCAGGATCGTGGTGTCACCTTCGGTGGCGAGCTCCAGGACCAGCTCGTGGAAGGCGCGCCGGGCCACCGGGTCGAGCCCGGCGGTGGGCTCGTCGAGGAAGACCAGCTCGGGGCGGCCCACGAGGCCGACGGCCACGTCGAACCTGCGCCGCTGGCCGCCCGAGAGTGTCCTGATCTTGTGCTCCGCCTGCTCGGTCAGCCCGACCGCCGCGATGAGCCGGTCGGCCGGCCACGGCCGGGCGACGGTCTCGGTGGCGTACGCGGCGTAGTAGCGGCCGAGGTGCTCGAGCAGCTCGCGTACCCGCCATTTGCCGTGGTCGCGCCAGGACTGCAGGACGACCCCGATCCGCGCCCGCCAGTCCTCGCCGCCGCGGGCCGGATCGGCGCCCAGCACCTCGACCCGGCCGGCCGACCGCATGCGGAAGCCTTCGAGGATCTCGATCGTGGTGGTCTTGCCCGCGCCGTTCGGGCCGAGCAGGCACACCACCTCGCCCCGGCGTGCCCGGAAGGTCACGTCGTGCAGGACGTCGGCGGGGCCGTAACGCATCCGCAGGCCCTCGACGTCCAGCACGACTTCGCTCGTCGTCATGGATCTCGCCTCTCGTGGGAGCACGCCTCGGCGTGGCGCCCGGAGAGCCCGGCCGCGCAAGCAACCCTAGTTGACTAATTCCGACTTAGTCAACGCGGGTTGCTTCGCGCGGCCGTGCGAGGTCACTTCAGGCCGTACGCCCGCTGGACGGTCTGCTCGACGGTGTTGCCCTCGGCGTCCGTCGCCTGGGCCCGCAGGCCCACGGCGCCCGTGGTGGCCGCCAGCGCGGGAGGTGTGACGGTGGCCTGGCCGGAGGCCGAGACGCGGACCGGCGTCCAGTGGGCGCCGTCGTCGAACGTGACGGAGAGCTTCACGTCCTTGACCTTCGCGTCCGGGGTGCCGTAGGACCCGTGGTAGCCGGTGACGGTGATCCGGTGCGGCGTGCCCGCCTTGAGGCGGTTGTCCAGGTCGAGAGGCACGTCGTAGCGGAGGTTGAGCCGCCGGACCGGCTCGCACGGCGCCAGCTTGCCCGTGGCGAACCAGGCCAGGCAGAGCCCGTCGTCCGTGGTCTGCATCCCGCCGGTGGGCCGCTTCGACTTGAACGTCCAGGCGGTCTCGACGTCCTTGGCGTACAGCTGGGACGGGTTCGGGGTGTGGAACTTGTCGGTGAGCCGGTAGGCGGCCTCCGCCTCCGGGAGGGTGAAGGTCGGCACGATGATCGCGAAGATGGCGATCACGACCGTCGCCTCGACGAGCGGGACCTCCCGCCCGTCGCGGTACAGGCGCAGCTCGTCCTTTCCGCCGTGCTTGTCACCCTGGAAGTTGGCGTTGTACGCGAACGCCTCCTGGTGGTTCGGCACCGGGCCCATGATCGGCAGGGCCGACAGGAAGGTGTCCTTCGTCCGGCAGGGGAAGCACTGGGCGGTCCCGGAGCGGAGCACCGCGTCGGAGACGACGACGTTGCCCGGCACGCGGGGCTGGATCCCCCACGGCTCGGTCCGCGTGCCCGCGGTGGCGAAGATGTCCACCGCGGTCGCCGACAGCGCGCGCCTGTTGTAGAAGTCGCCGCCCTCGTCGTAGTTCATCGTGTTCGTGCGGGTCCAGACGACGTCCGGCGAGACGGGCCCGACGTACTCCGTGAAGGTCGTCTGCGCCCGCACGGTGTGCTCCATGGACCACGTGTTCGCGAACCTGGCCGGCCGCACCATCCCCGCCGACGTGCTCAGCTCGACCGAGCCGGGCCGGTCGGCGTGGAAGCGGTCCTCGATGCGCTGCAGGTCGCTGGTCCTGAGCGAGTAGGAGAGGTCGGCGGGGACGCGGCCCTGCTCGGGCAGCATCAGCGAGTACAGGTACGGCGTGGTCGCGACGCCCTCCGCCGTGACCGTCACCGGCCGGCGCCCGGCCAGGGCTGCCAGGGCCCGCCCCTGCTCGGCGGTCAGGCTCATGGTCGGGATCGGGTACGTGGGCCAGCTGCCCGCCGGGTCGAGGAAGGCCCGGTTGACGGCCCCGTACCCGAGGACTCCCACGGCCCCCGCCTGCTGGGCGGCCTTGACCCGGTCCAGGGCGTTGCCCGTGCAGGCCACGGCCGGGCAGAGGTCCTCGAGGTTGAGCAGGACGAGCTTGCCGCGCACGTCCAGGCCGCCGAAGTCGGTGCCCTTGCCGGCGTAGGCCAGCGAGAGCCTGCTGCGGCCATCGAGCTTGGGCGTCTGCGGCGCCATGTCCTGGTAGCGGGGGGTGACGCGGGGGCCGCCGGGCACCGTCATGGTGATGGCGGGGGCGCCGAGCTGGTAGCGGCCGTTGAGGGTGAACGTGCCCTGGGTGACCTTGCGGGTGGGCAGCATCACGTAGTTGTCCAGCCCGTACTGCGGGTACAGGGACTGCACGTCGACGTAGCCGACGCCGTTGGCCGCGGTGCGCCGGTAGGCGTACTGCGAGAGGCGGGTCTCGGACTCGCGCGGCGTCCGCACGGACACCTTGCGCGCCTTGCGCAGGTCGAGCGTGACCGTGGTGTCCTTGGTGATCTCGATCTGCGGGTCGGACGGGAGCGACTGGACCCATGCGCCGTCCGCGCCGCGCCAGGCCAGCGCGGTGAGCACGGTGTAGGTGCCGGGGTAGACCTGGGCCTCGGTCTCGGTGCCCGAGGCGGGGGTGTAGGCGTACTGGAGGTCGTCGCGGTCGTCGGTGCGCATGAACATCCACGGGTTCTCCGTGGGGGCGCTCGCGCCGTCGGGCAGCACCACCCGGGCCCGGACGGTGACCTTCTTCGGCTCGACGAACGCGCCCACGGCCGTGTTCACCTGGACCTGGCCGTTGTCGCCGGAGGCGCGGACGGAGCCCTCGTACCAGGTGTCGGGGCCCGCGGGGTCGAATGTGACCGAGACCGGCGCGGTGCCGTGCGCGGGGACGGTGACCGTGTCGCGGTCGACCGTGAGCGTGCGCGCGGGCACGTCGCCGCCCCGGTGCGCCTTGACGCCCGTGCTCAGCGTGAGGGTGACCGGCTGGTCGCCGTCGTTGGTGTAGGTGAGGGTCTTGGTGACCGGGCCGTTCTGGGGAGAGGGCAGGAAGCCGAAGTCGATGCCGCCGGAGCCGCGCACCTGCTGCTTGACGGCGCGGGCGACGTCCACGCGGCCGGCGCCCTGCTCGTAGGCGTCCTGGCCGTCGCCGTGGGCGGAGCTGGTGAGCGCGGCCTTGAGCTGGGTGTTCGTCCAGTCGGGGTGCTGCTGGGCGAGCAGCGCGGCGGCGCCCGCGACGTGCGGGGTGGCCATCGAGGTGCCGGACGCGGTGGTGTAGCCGTCCTCGGCGGGCTCGCCCATGGACGTGCCCGCCCCGCGGGCGGCGACGATGTCCACGCCGGGGGCGCTGATGTCGGGCTTGAGGCTGTAGTCGATCGCGGTGGGGCCCCGGCTGGAGAAGGACGCCAGCTTGTCGTCGCGGTCCACGGCGGCGACCGTGAGCGCCGAGGCCGCGGTGCCCGGGGCACCGACCTGGCGGCTCTGGCCGTCGTTGCCCGCGGCGACCACGAACAGCGCCCCCGAATCGGCGGACAGCTTGTTCAGGGCCTGGTCGAGGGGGTTGTCCGGGCCGGGGCAGCAGCCGCCGAGGCTCATGCTGACCACGCGGGCCTTCTGGTCGACCGCCCACTGCATGCCCGCGATGATGTCGGATGAGAGGCCGCTGCCGTAGTTGTTGAGCACCTTGCCGACCAGCAGCGACGCCTCGGGGGCGACGCCCCGGTACTTGGCGCCGTTGCCCGCGATGATGGAGGCGACGTGCGTGCCGTGGCCGTGGCCGTCCTGGGCGGTCTTCTCCGAGCTGAAGTTCTCGGCCGCGGCGATGCGGCCGGCGAGGTCGGGGTGGGTGGCGTCGATGCCGGTGTCGAGCACGGCCACCTTGACGCCCGCGCCCTTGAGCCCGGCCGCCCACGCCTCGGGCGCGCCGATCTGCTTGACGCTCCTGTCGAGCGAGACCTGGACCTTGCGGTCGAGCCAGATCTTCTCGGACGCGGTCCTCGCCGTGCTGACCCCGGACCAGAACTGGCCGGCGGCCTTCTTGTCCACCTTCACGGCGGCGGCGTCGATGCTGGCCAGGGTGCGGGCCCCGGCTATGCGCTGCTGCGCCCCGTGCTGGACGATCAGGGGCAGGGTGGGGCTCTCCGCGTCGGAGTAGCCGTTGGCCGCCAGGTAGGCGACGTCGAACAGGCCTCTGTCCAGGCGTCCCGCCGACACCAGGCCCATCACGTCCGTGGGGTAGACGTAGTACGCGGCGGGCTCGCGTACCGACATGAAGAACACCGGGGCGCCGTCCGGGCGCCGGGCCGGCTGGATCTGGGCCTGCGGGCTGCCGTCCGGGGCGGTACTGTAGGTGACCACATCCCCGGTGATCAATGTGATCCTCTTCGCGGACTCCCCCGCCGCGCCGACGACCGGCGGCGGCACGGAGGGAGCGGGAGGTGGGGTCGGGGCGGCCATCCCGGTGGAAAGCAGCACCCCCAACGCGACAAGCGACCGGCCGATCATGCGTCTCCTCAGAGATCATCGTGTCCCCGGGAACCATGACAGATCGCAGTAAAGCCGCGAAAGACGATTGTGAGTCCTCTTCCCGCCATGTGCGGAAATAGGACATGCTGTGATCGTGCTGGAGATCATCGGGCTCTCGTACGCCGAGCAGGCGCTGTACGAGGCGCTGGTGGAGCGCTCCCCCGCCGCACTCGCCGAGCTGGGGCACGCCGCCTCCACGGCCGCCAGGCTGGAGCAGCTGGGGCTGATCACCCGGCTCCCGGAGGACCCGCCGCGCTACGTTGCGGTCTCTCCCGAGATGGGGCTGGACGCGCTCATCCGGGCGCGCACCCGGGAGCTGGCCGCGGCCCGCCACCGCGCCGCCCAGCTCGCCGCGCGCTTCCACCGCTCGGTGCCGGACGGGGACTCCGCCGACCTGGTCGAGGTGGTGATCGGCAAGGACGCGGTGGGCCGGTGGTTCCGGCGGCTCCAGGAGAGCGCGCGGCGGCAGATCAGCGTCTTCGACGCGCCGCCGTACGCGACGCCCATGGGCGGCAACGCGGTGGAGTTCGAGCTGCTGGAGCGGGGGGTCGAGTACCGTGCGCTGTACGACCGGCGGGCCATGGAGGTGCCGGGCACCCTCTCGCTCATCACCCGCTACGTCGCGGCCGGCGAGCAGGCCAGGGTCGGCGACGTGCCCGTCAAGCTCGCGCTGAACGACCTCCCCATGGCGATCATGCCGCTCCGCCACGACCAGCACGTGGTGGAGTCCGCGCTGGTGGTGCATGACTCGACGCTGCTGGACGCGTTGTCGGCGTTGTTCGAGATGTACTGGGAGCGGGCCGTGCCGCTGCAGGTCAGGCACGGGCGGCTGGCCGAGGCGACCGGTCCCGCCGACGCGCAGCGGGACCTGCTGCCGCTGCTCACCGCGGGGCTGACGGACGCGGCCATCGCCGCCCACCTCGGGTGGAGCGACCGGACGGTACGCCGCCACGTGCGCGCGATGATGGTCCGGCTCGACGCGCGCACCCGCTTCCAGGCGGGCTACCAGGCGGTCGTACGCGGCTGGCTGGACGGGGACGCGTTATGACCCCCCTTGGGCTCGGCATGGATGGGGGTGGGCCGTGACCTCGCTGGGCGCGATCGGGCTCAGGCCCGATGAGGAGGCGCTGTACGAGGTGCTGCTCGACCGCTCCCCCGCCACCCTCGCCGAGCTGGCCGCCGCCTGGCCACGCGCCGACCTGCAGCCGCTGCTCGCGTCGCTGGAGGCCAAGGGCCTGCTCAACACCTCCCCGGGGCCTCCGCCCGCCTACGCCGCCGTCGCCCCGGAGATGGCGCTCGACGTCCTCCTGCTCGCCGCCGAACGCGACCTGCTGCGGGTCCGCGAACGCGCCCGCGAGCTCGAGGAGGTCTTCCAGGAGCGCGCCCGCGAGCGTACGCCCCCGGTGGTCGTCGAGGTGGTCACCGGGCGACGGGCGGTCGAGCAGCGGCACGCCCAGATCCAGCGCGCCGCCAGGCAGCAGCTCCGGTGCCTGTCCAGGCGGCCGTACTTCGACCCCCTGGGCAGCGTGGCCGCGCAGCGGGAGCTGCTGGAGCGCGGGATCACCAGCCGCATGATCTACGAGCGGGACTTCGTGGCGGCCGAGGGCGCGTTACGGCAGATCGAGGAGATGGTGGGGGCGGGCCAGCAGGCGCGGGTGCTGCCCGAGCTGCCGATGAAGCTGTACGTGGTGGACGACCGGCTGGCGCTGCTCCTGCTCAGGCACGAGCCGGCGGACGCGGTGGCGGCGCTCGTCATCCATCCGTCGGGGCTGCTGGAGGCGCTGATCAGGCTCTTCGAGGGGTTGTGGCAGCGGGCGCTGCCGCTCGGGCTGGCACCGTCCGTCCGCAACCCGCCGCCCAGGGACTCCCGGGACGACGCGCGGCTGATCGCGCTCCTGCTGTCGGGGCTCACGGACGAGGCCATCGCCCGCCAGCTCGGGGTCGGCCACCGGACGGCGGAGCGGCGGATCGCCGAGCTGATGTCCCGGCTCGGCGCCCGCACCCGCTTCCAGGCCGGCGTCCAGGCCGCCCTCTCCCAGCCACCCCCACCACCCTCCCCCTGACGGCGGGAAAGCCCCTCCCCCACCGACCGGGGTGCGGTCCTTCGGGGAGAGGGAGTGTCAGGACGCGCTCAACGCCGCACAACCACAGCACCGGCCCTCCCTCCAAGAGACCCCGCCCCTGACGGCGGGAGAGCCCCTCCCCCACCGGTCAGGGGGCGGGGTTTTTCGGGGAAAACATGGATGTGGCCGGATCGCGAGCCCCGCGCGATCCGGCCACAGCTCAGAGAGTCAGCTTCCGCAGTGTTCGAAGGGGCTCTCGTACGTGCTCGCCCCTGCCTTGCCGCCCCACTTGACGCACTTGTCGGCGGCGGCGGCCCGGACGGGTCCGGCGTAGTACTCGAAGTTGCCGGTGTCCGTGACCCGGGCCTTGTCCTCGACCTCCAGGAAGGCCGTGGTGGCGGTGGCCGTCCCCAGCGAGGTCTTCTTGATCGTGGCCACGCAGTTGTTCCCGTTGTCCGTGTTGTACAGCAGGTAGACGGTGCCCGCCGTGCCCAGCGCACTCGAGTCGATCACCTTGTAACCGGTGCCGCACACCGACTCCGGCGTGTGCGGGTTGGTGCCCCCGCCGCCGCCACCGGTGACGTACTGCATGTACTTGGTCCAGTCCCAGTACTGGCCCGGGTCGGTGTGGTCGGCCTCCGGGACCTCGCTGTGGCCCACGATGTGGGTGCGGTCCTTGGGGATGCCGTACCGGTCGGCGATATTGCGGGTCAGCGCCGCCGACGCGCGGTACATCGTGTCGGTGAACCACGTCGCGTTGTCGACCCAGCCCTCGTGCTCGATGCCGACCGAGCGCCGGTTGTAGTTCCCGGCGTGGAAGGCCCGGTCCTTCTCCCTCACCGTCTGCGTGATGGCGCCGTCGGAGGAACGGACGACGTAGTGGGCCGAGGTGGGGTTCGGCCGGGGCCCGGTCTGGAACCAGTCGATCGTCCCGGCATAGGTGCCCTGCGCCACGTGGATGACGATGCGGTCGATCGCGTCGCTGGTGGGCCGGTTGGAGACGGCGTAGTTGGTGCTGTGCGCCGGAGCCCACGCGGCGCCCGGGTAGTCGGTGCTCGCCGCGAGCGTGCTGGGCTTGTCCAGGTCGTCCGCCTTGGCGTACGGGCCGCGGTCGGGCGTCACGGCGCGTGCGGGCGCGGTGACGGTCTCCCCTGCGGGCGTCTTGGCGTTCACGCCCTTGGCGAGCTGCTCGTACACGGTGTCGGCGTACAGCCGGGCCACCGCGGGCGAGGAGGCGCCGCCGTACTTGGCGACCGCCTGGTACCACTTGCCCGCGTCCTTGCGGGCGGT
>NZ_JBEXMW010000040.1:0-89866 GCF_040610775.1 Nonomuraea sp. NPDC003709
ACCGGAAACTACACGATCGACATCAGCCGATCCTCCTTCCGTGTCTTCCACTCACTCCATGCGACCTCGTGTCGCACGATCGGGTTGGCCCAGGACGCGTAGGTCGGGGTGAAGTACAGCTCGACCTTGTTCGTCTTCGCCCAGTGGCGGATGTCGGCGCCTTTGTGGGCGGACAGGTTATCCAAGATCACGTAGAGCGGGGCGCCGTCCGGGCGGGCGGCGCGGATCGACTTCAGCGCGGTCAGCGTGTTCGCGGAACCCTTCCTGCGGTGGTTGACGCCCCACAGCCGGTTGTCGCCGATCGAGTAGCAGCCGTGGAAATACCGGACACCATGGGTGCGGTGGTAGGTGGCGGGCAGTCGGTCGGGGCGTTTGCGCTCGGCCCAGCCCAAGCCCGCGGTGGGACGGATCCCCAGTGGCCCGAACTCGTCGAAGGCGAACACCCGGTCGGGGAAGCGGTCAAGGACCTCCTCGATCCGGTCCAGCTTCCCCTCGCGGTCGGGGTCGGGAGATTCCTTCCAGGTTTTGGTGCGCTGGAAGGTGATGCCGCGGCGGGCGAGTAGGCAGCGTAACGCCTCGCGGCCGATCCGGATGATCCGGCCGTGGACCTTGCGCAGGTAGGCGACGAGCTTGCGCAGGGACCAGCGGGTGAAGGGCTGGCCGAGCTTGGTGGGGCGGGTGATGGCCGTCTGGATGACGAAGTCCTCCTCGTCAGAGCTGAGTTGGCAGGGACGGCCTCCCGCCCACCGAGGGTCCAGGCAGGCCAGGCCGATCTCGTTGAAGCGGTGGATCACATCCCGGACGGTGTCCTCGTCGGCCAGCACCAGCTGGGCAATCACAGGCACCCGGTTCCCGCCAGCCGAGGCCAGCAGCATCATCGCGCGCCGGTAGCGCACCGAGCTGGTGCTGCCCCGACGCACGATCTGCTGCAGCTTCTGCCCCTCCTGGTCGGTCAGTCCGCGCACATGGACAGGCTCGGCCACCGCGCCTCCAGCGGTCGGATCGGACGTCACCGCCCATCAAACCGCCACGATCACCAAACCGGCGAACCTATGCGGTCAGAGCACTAGAAACCGCCCCGCCACTTGCCGCCTCAACGCGTGGCGGGGACGTGCCGGCCAGTCAGCCTTCGGAGCATGCGGTCGTGTGGCCGAAACCCGGAAATGGCTCGCGGCACAAAGCGATTGGCCTGGCGCGGGTATGGTGTTCTGCATCCAGAGCGGAGGATCTTCCACCCGGGTAGCAAATTCTTCACCCGCGTATCAGGGTGTCCGCCGGTCCGCTCGTGAGCGGACCACTCGGCCACGGCCATCGTCTGGCCGCCTCGCAGGTCCTGAAGGTCGCCGGCGATCACGTCCCACCCACTGGTCCGGCCCGCCACGCCGATCGCGCTGAAGGGCCTGTCGCCTGTGTAGACGGTGGTCGGCAGGGTGGAGAAGCCCTGCAAGGCCGCGCCCACGGCATCGGTGAGGCCCCGGTGTGTCCTGCGGCGCGAGCACCCGGTCGGCCTGGACGGCCGCGGCGCGGCGCAGCCCGTTGGCCCCGACGTTGGTTTCCACCATCCCGGTGACCAGCACTGCGAAACCGACCGTGACCTGCACCGGCGCCGCTGTCGAGGCGGTGCGCCGCACAGCGGTCAATGCGCCCTGGCGCACCAGCATGCCGATCGCTCCACTCCGGACCGGCCACGACACGGCACGGCACGCACGAGCGGCGGGATGACCGCGGGCGCAAGCAGCGAGAGCGCAGTGGAAGATCCGCCGAGCCAGGGCATGGCGGCCTTGCGAGAGCGCCCGACCGAGATCAGCTTCTGGTCGATGCGCGGGAAGGGGAGTCTGCGCGTCCGAGGTTGATCATTGCCCGGTACAGGGCGGCGTGCGCGGGCGGGGCAGGGAGCGGGCCACGAGCCGGGGTCTGAAAGGACTGGATCATCAGGGCGAGAACGCGGCGCCAGGCGTCGGCGGTGGCGGTGATGACACCGGCGGTGGCCATGAGCAGCAGGGCCACGTCTTGCGGGGTGAAGTCGTCGCGCAGGTGGCCTGCGGCTTTGGCGCGGTCGATGAGGCTCACCACGCCGTCGTAGGCCTGGCTGCGGCGGCCCTCCAGGGCCTTGGCGGTGGGGAGGGTCATGGTCAGTACGTCGGCGAAGCCACGGTCGGCGGCTTGCATGGCGCACACCGTGTGGAGGTAGCCGGTGAAGCCGTGCCAGGAGTCGGAGTCGGCCAGGGCGGCGGCGACCGCGTCGACGTAGGCGTCCATGCGGTCGGCGAAGACGGCGGCGACCAGGTCGCCCTTGGCGGGAAAGCGGCGGAACAGGGCGGCGATGCCGACACTGAGGGCTGAAACGGGGCGCCAGTTCCCAGCGGCGAACCATGCCGAATCGTCGGCCCCAGCTGGCTCACCGCTCCATTTGGGTTTTGAGCTGGGGCCGGACCCTCGACCGGTGCCCGCAAGGCAAATCCCGTCACTCCTGCCGGTTTCTTGTAGGATCCCTCGGCAGGCAATCGAGCTGAGGCACGACAATGGCGGCCGGATGGGAGTTCCGATGGAGAGCATCACGAAGAACCGGCAGCCGCTGAAGACGCTTCGGGCGATGATCGAGCGAGCCTACGGGGCAGCCCGGGTGCCCGACAGCGACGAATTCGCCGAGGAAATCACGCACGGCTGGTTCAACGTGATCTACCACATCCGGCTCCGCGACGGGCAGCAGGTGGTGCTGAAAATCGCCCCTCCCGCGCACGTGCCGGTGCTGACCCGTGAGCAGAACATGATGCGCAACGAGCTTGCCGCGATGGCGCTGGTCCGGGACCGCACCGGGGTTCCGGTGCCGCGGGTCGATCACGCGGATCTGTCGCGGGAGCTGATCGACGCGGACTACTTCTTCATGGAGTACGTCGATGCCGACAACTTCGGCCTCGCGGCGGCAGCGGGCCACCTGACGGCTGAGGTCGTCACTGCGGCCGGACGACAACTCGGCGCGCTCAACCGGGAGCTGAACTCCATCGTGGGGCCGCGCTTCGGGCCGCTGGAAGGCCCGGGATCGGCAACCTGGCGAGAAGCGTTCACCACGATGATCGAGGACACGCTCACCGATGGCGCCCACGTCCAGGTCGACATCGGCTGGGACTACGACGAGATCCGCGCTGTGCTCGCCAAGAACGCGAGCACGCTCGATGCCGTGACCGAGCCCCGTTTCATCGAGGTCGATCTCTGGACGAAGAACTCGATGATCCGCGACGGTCAGATCGTGTCCATCCTCGACCACGAGCGTGCCGTCTACGGCGATCCGCTCATGGAGGCCGGACTCACCGGGATCGACCTGCCGGCCTTCGGAGATCCCACCGACTTCATGCAGGGATACGGGCTCGGCGAATTGTCCGAGGAGCAACGAGTGCGCCGTCGGCTGTACTCGCTGTACCTGGCCGTCATCATGATCGTCGAGACGAGGTACCGAGGTCACACCGACACCACGACCTACGACTTCGGCCGCGAGCAGCTTGATCTGCTGATGGCGCAGTTCGGCCGTACCCGGTGACACGCTGATGGGCCGGCGCGGACCGGCGGTGCGCGATCACACGCAATCGCTGGGCAGCCGCCCGATCGGGCGGCTGCTGTGGTGGACCTGCTCGCAGACGACGCTCTCGGTGGGCGTTTACGGGATCTACGCACTCACCAATGCTTGGTTCGTCGCCCGAGGCGTCGGCGAGACAGCGCTGGCAGCGGTCAACCTCGTCGCACCGGTCATCTTGATGCTGGGTGCGGTCTCGACGACCGTCGGGGTCGGCGGCGCGTCCGTGGTCTCGCGCAGCCTCGGTGCCGGCCGACCCGATCAGGCCGCACGCGCCGCGGGAAACGCGTTCGTCGTGTTCTGGCTCGTGGCGTTGTCCGTCACCGTGGCCGGTTTTCTCGCGCTCGATCCGCTGCTGACCCTGCTGGGTGGATCCGGTGCGACGATCGCATACGCGCGGCCCTACGCGGCAGTGATCATCGGCGGGTCGATCTTCTCGACCGGGTTCTCGGCTCTGGTGCGCGCGGAAGGGCGGCTGCGGTTCTCGACGATGCTGTGGGTCGTACCCGTGCTGGTGCAGATCGTCCTCGATCCGCTGCTGATCTTCGGCTGCGGCCTGGGTGTCGCCGGCGCGGCGCTCGGCACGGTCGGTGGCCAGGCCGTGTCGGCGGGCATGGCGGTGTGGTTCTTCTTCGTTCAGCGCGGTCGGCCGTACCGGATCCGGGCGGCTGACCTGCGCCCGCACCCGGCGACGATCGGGGCCGTGCTCGCGGTGGGCGCCCCCTCCTTCCTCGCCGGCTTCGGCGCCACGCTGCTGTCAGCACTGATCAACACGACTCTCGCCGCGACCGGCGCGGTCGCTCTGGCCGCCTACGCGGTGTGCGCGCGGCTGCAGACCTTCGTGTTCACGCCGCAGATCGGCATCACCCAGGGTATTCAGCCGATCGTCGGCTACAACGCCGGCCGCGGGTTGACCGGCCGTGTCGACCGGACTCTCACGCTGGCCATGCGAGCCACCGTCATCTACGGGGCGATGACAGCGGCGCTCATCGTCCTGCTCGCGCAGCCGCTCGTGGGACTGTTCATCGGCGATCCGGCAACCACGGCCGTCACGGTCGATGCGCTGCGCATCATCGCGATCGGATTCGTCTTCGCCGGCGTCCCACCTCTGATCTCCGCCTACTTCCAGTCCCTCGGCAGAGCCGCGCCGTCGTATCTGATCTCGATCGGCACGCTGTTGATCATCAAGGTGCCGCTTGTCCTGGCGCTCGGGATGCGCGGGCCGGGAGGGATCTGGATCAGCCTGCCGATCGGTGAAGCGATCTCGGTCGTGGCCGCCGCCGGCCTGCTGTGGAGGTTCGGCAAACCTGCGATCCCAGGGGCGCGAGCCGCCGCGTAGCGGTCATCAGGGCACCTCGACCAGGAGCATCTCGCTGAGCCGCTGCCGGAAGCGGGCACCCATGTCCACGCTGGTCGGGTCGAGGAGCCACTGCACCTGCAGGCCGTCGAGCAACGCCATGAGATCCGATTCGGCGCCCGCGATGCTCACTCCCGGCCGCACGAGCCCTCGGGCGTGGAGTTCCTCAAGCGCATCGCGAATATCCCGGCGGATATTCGTATACCGGTTGACGAAGTACGCATGCGCGGGGTGCGCCGGATCAGCGGCCTCGACCGACAGCATGGCGTACAGCCGCACGAGCTCCGGCACTGTCGCGTTGTATTCCACCAGTCGCGCCAGCCGGGAGAAATAGTCCAAGCCATCCGCCGTGGCGTCGAATTCGGCGAAGAACAACTCGCCGTTGACCCGATCCCGCTCTTCGAGCACGGCGGCGAGGAGAGCTTCCTTCGTCGGGAAGTGATGCGCCAGGCCCATCCGCGATACTCCGCAGTCCGCGGCGATCTGCACCATGCTCGCGTTGCGATATCCGACCGAGGCGAACTTGGCGAACGCGGCCTCGACGATCTCAGCACGTCGCCGTCGCCCCTTCGGATAGCCCGCCCTCATCGATCGACCCCCTTGGCGCATATCGGCCCCTTGACCGGCTCGACTGCAAAGTGTGGCAGCAAGGTGAGCAGCACCATCGAAGATACCCGCAGAACGCCGGCCTTCAGCGGCTCAAGGACACCCGAGCCGGCACAGCAGCGAAGCCTTGCCATCGACCCCGTACCGCGACAGCTCCGCCAGCCGTCACGGCGGCACCCTTGACCCATCCACCTCACCCCACATTCAACGCGGCGGTCTCGGTGGCCCGCTCCAACGCCCGCGTCATCTCCGGGCCCGACACCCGCACCGGCCCGCACCTCAACCGGTCCAGCTCCGGGACCCGCGCCCCCGCCGGCACCGTCAACAGCGAATCCGGCATCGCCCGCCGGCCGATCGTGGGCGACACGCCGAGGTGCTGCGGCGGCTTGGGACCTGTCCTCTCGCGGGCGGGAGAGGGCTCCAGCGAGCCCATCCGGTAACCACGCACCGGGCGGTCGGGTGGCGAGCGAAGCGAACGGGGTTTGGGTGGGCTCCAGCAGGTCAAGCCGGTGACCGGGCAAGGGGTGGGGGCGGGGTTTCGGGGGGTCGAAGGGGAGCGGAGCCCCTTCTGGGAGGCGCTGCCTGGAGCTCCCGTCGCGCGGAGCGCGCCCATTGGCGGAGGACCTTGCGTTTCGCCCGGTATTCCCTAGGGCAACCCTGGGCGGCGTGGTACGCTCCCAAGCGAGCGCTTGGTTTAGTTGCCTGCCGAGAGGTCGCCGCATGAAGTTCTCGACCTTCCACCTCTTCCACCGCTTCGACGGCCATGGCTTCAAGGACGTCTATGACTACCATCTGGAGCTCGTCGAGCTGGCCGAGGAACTGGGGTTCGACGGGGTACGGCTGGCCGAGCACCACTTCCGGGACTACGGCGTCGTCCCCAACCTGTTCACGATGCTGGCTCACGCCGCCGCCCGCACCTCCCGCATCCGGCTCGGCACGGGCATCGTGGTACTGCCCCTGCACAATCCGGTTCACGTGGCCGAGGAGGCCGCGATGGTGGACGTGCTCTCCGGAGGGCGGCTGGACCTGGGGATCGGGCGGGGGTATCAGAGCTTCGAGTTCGAGGGGTTCGGGATAGACCTGGCGGAAGCGCGCGACCGGTTCAACGAGGCGCTGGAGGTGATCCTCGGGCTCTGGACGCAGGACTCGTACCAGCATGAGGGGAAGTTCTACAAAACCGGCTCCGAGGTGAGCCTCGTCCCGAGGCCGCTGCAGTCGCCGCACCCGCCGCTGCACGTGGCGGCCGTCTCCCCCGAGACCGTGACCATGTACGCCGAGCGCGGGCTGCCCATTCTCGCCGACCCGGCGGCGCCGTTCCGCAAGGTCGTCAAGGCGGCGGAGACCTGGCGGGAGACGGCCGCGCAGGCGGGCCACCCCGAGGGCGCGGAGCTGGTGGTGGCGCGCAGCGTGTACGTGGCGCCGACGCTGGAACAGGCACGCGAGGACCAGGCGCGGTTCGAGGCGTCGTTCGACCGCTCGCGGATCTTCAACGAGCGCAGCGCCCCCATCGACCCGAAGACCGGCCGGGCCGCGCAGGGCTTCGAGTACTACCAGGACCGCTACCTCAAGGGCGGCACGCTGTCGACCGACTTCCGGTGGGAGCAACTGGACGTGATCGGGGACCCGGAGCGGGTGATCCAGCAGATCTCCCTCCTGCGGGACTCCGGCTTCTCGAACCTCCTGTGCGACTTCGGCAGCACCCGCCCGATGCCGCTGGAGGACATGAAGCGGATCATGCGCTTCTTCGCCGCCGAAGTCATGCCCGCGTTCCGGTAACCCCTCGGGAGGCTCAGATGATCCACAGCCTGTCCCTGTCAGACCTCCTCGCCGATCACGCCCGCAGCCGTCCCCAGGTCACGGCGGTGGTGGACGGGGATGTACGGCGTACGTACCCCGAGCTCGACGCCCGGGTGACCCGGCTCGCTGACGCCTTGGCGGGGCGGGGTGTGGCGGCCGGGGAGCGGGTGGTGTGGCTCGGCCAGAACTCCCACGCCGTGCTGGAGCTGCTGCTGGCCTGCTCTCGACTGGGCGCGATCCTCTGCCCGGCCAACTGGCGGCAGTCGGAGGACGAGCTGCGGTTCGTACTGTCCGATCTGACCCCAAAGGTCGTTGTATGGGAGCCTTCGGACGCCACCACGGCCGTGTCCGAGAGCACGTGGGTGCGGGCCGGGGACGAGTACGAGGAGCTGGTGGCCGGCGGATCCCCTAGGGACTTTCCGCAGGTGGACGACGGCGATCCGGTCCTCGCCCTCTACACCGCCGCCTTCGACGGACGTCCCAACGCGGCCCTGCTCAGCAGCGCCGCCCTGGTCGCCCACAGCGCCTCACTCCTCGTCGTACGCCAGATGGAGCCCGGCTTCACGTTCCTCAACAACGGCCCCCTCTTCCACGTGGGCACGATGATGTTCTGCCTGGCCACGTTCCAGATCGGCGGCACGAACGTGTTCACGCCCGCTTTCGACCCCGAAGAGGTCTGCCGCCTGATCGACGCCGAGCGGGTGACGCAGGCGTTCCTGTTCGGGCCGATGATCGACGCGGTGACGGCCGCGAACGCCGGAGGCAAGTACGACCTGTCGTCGCTGAGGTTCGTCTCCCATTCGGCCGAGTGGGACAGCATGATCACGGTGGACGACTCTCCCTGGTGCCGGTCCAAGATGGGCGGGTACGGGCAGACCGAGGTCGGCGGGATGCTCACGTTCCTCGGGCTGGCCGATGGGGGCTCGGGGTTCGCGGGACGTCCCTCTCCGCTGGTCCAGGTACGCATCCTGGCCCCGGACGGGACCGAGTTGCCGCCCGGCGAGGTGGGCGAGATCTGCGCCCGCGGCAAGACCCTCTTTTCCGGATATTTCGCCCGGCCCGACTTAAATACGGCCAAGTCCGCGTACGGCTGGCACCACACCGGCGACCTCGGCCGCCGCGAACCCGACGGCACCATCACCTTCATCGGCCCCAAACTCCGGATGATCAAATCGGGCGCCGAGAACATCTACCCGGCCGAGGTGGAACGCGCCCTCAAATCCCACCCGGCCGTGGCCGACGCCGCCGTCATCGGCGTCCCCGACCCCACGTGGCACCAGGCGGTCAAGGCCGTCGTCGCCCTCAAACCCGACGCCACCGCCACGGCGGACGAGCTCGTCGAGCACGTCAGGACGCAGTTGGCGTCGTACAAGAAGCCGAGCCACGTGGCGTTCGTGGACGCGATACCGAAGCGCGGCTTCACCCCTGACTATGACGCCCTGGACTCGGCACACGGCGGCGGCAACTACCCGGGCACCTGACCCCAGGCTGCCGCTACCGGCCAACGGCCGCAGGACGCGGGCGCATGGACGCGGGTGGACGGGCGCGGGCGGATGGGAGGGCACAGCCAGGCGGAGTGCCCGTCGGCCAGCGCCTGCGAGCGGGCATGCGCGCGGGAGGGCGGGCGCTGGACAGACGGGGGCGGCGGGCGCGGCGTGCGATGGCTGGGGGCTTGGCCGGGCGGGTGTAGCCGGACGAGCCCGGATGGACAGCGGGCCGGGCGGGCGCGTGAGGGCAGGCGTGGCCGGGTGGGCGTGGGCTGGGCGGATTGGGGCCAGGTGGGTGGTGGTCAGCCAGGTGGGTGGTGGTTACAGGGGGAGGCCCGCTTCCAGGTGAGCTAGGGCTTTGTCGAGTTCGACCGAGGCGTCCAGAGCCGGGTTCTTTACCAAGTCAAGCCAGACCGCCATGAGCACCCCCACGATCGCCCCCGTGACATTACGCAGCTCCGGATCGTCGGCCGGCCGGCCCTCCCGGGCTGCCAGTTGCTCGTGCATGGTCCTGACCACGCCGCTGATGTTGTCCAGGCTGGCCGCCCACAGCTCGGGCACCGTGAACATGAGCTTCTCCCGCTCCATGCTCTCGGCGAACTCCTCCGCCGTCTGCCCGGCCAGGATCACCCGCATCGCGGCCCTTACCGCCGGCACGGGCTTGAGGTGGGCTGGGACTGACTGGAGCGCCTCCATGAAGGGCGGGAACTGGTCGACCAGCACCAGGTCCTCTTTGGTGGCGAAGTAGCGGAAGACGGTGCTCGGCGCCACCTCCGCCGCCTCCGCGATCTGCTCGACCGTCGTCGCGGCGTACCCCTGCTCCTGGAAGAGCCGCAGCGCCTCCTTCTGGATCAGCGCCCTGGTCTTGGCCTTCTTCCGCTCGCGCAGGCCCGGACGATCGCTCATCAAATCTCCTTGAGCAAGGAAGCCCGTCCTTCAGGGCGGGGGTACGTGGAAACAATGCAGCGGCATCTAACATATGCACAGCGCGTAACTGATCGCGTACTAGAATTTTAACTGCGGCGCAGGCCGTGAAGCGGGCCTACCGATACCGCTTCTACCCGACCCCCGAGCAGGCTGACGAGCTTGCCCGGACGTTCGGTTGTGTCCGCCTCGTCTACAACAAGGCGCTGGAGGAGCGCACTCGCGCCTACGCCATCGAAGGGCGTCGCGTCTCCTACGGGGAGTCGTCGGCGGTCCTCACAGCATGGAAACGCAGCGGCGATTAGGACTTTCTGTCGCAGGTCTCCTCCGTGCCGTTGCAGCAGGCGCTGCGCCACCTGCAGGCCGCGTTCGCGAACTTCTTCGCCAAGCGGGCCAAGTACCCGACGTTCAAATCGCGCAAGAAGTCGCGAGTGTCGGCCGAATACACCCGCTCGGCCTTCCGCTGGCGCGAAGGCCGGCTGTGGCTGGCCAAGATGGACGCGCCGCTCGACATTCGCTGGTCGCGTCCGCTGCCGGAGGGCGTCGCCCCGTCCACGGTGACCGTCTCGCGCGATGCGGCGGGCCGTTGGTTCGTCTCCCTGCTCGTGGAAGAAACGTTCACTCCCCTCCCGCCGGTGGAGCAGGCGGTGGGGGTGGATGCGGGCATCACCGCTCTGGCCACGCTGTCCACCGGGGAGAAGATCGTCAATCCCCGCCACGAACGCCGCGACCGGCGCAAGCTGGCCAGGGCACAGCGGGCGCTTGCGCGCAAGGCCAGGGGAAGCGCCAATCGGGTCAAGGCCCGGCTCAAGGTCGCTCGCGTCCACGCCCGGATCGCCGACCGTCGCCGGGATTTCCTGCACAAGCTCACCACTCGGCTCGTCCGTGAGAACCAAACGGTCGTGATCGAGGACCTCTCCGTCCGCAACATGGTGAAGAACGGCAAGCTCGCCCGCGCGATCTCCGATGCCTCGTGGCGGGAGTTGCGGGGCATGCTGGAGTACAAGGCCGCCTGGTATGGGCGGGTGGTGGTCGTGGTGGATCGCTGGTTCCCCTCCTCCAAGCTGTGTTCGGCGTGCGGGGGCACGCAAACCGAAATGCCGCTGAACGTCCGGCAATGGGTCTGCGTGTGTGGCGCGACTCCGCATTCTCCGGTGTACGGCCTCCCGAGTCCAATCGTAGGAGAAGATGACGATTCGCTATACAACTCTTAATTGAGAGTCTACTCTCAAAATTATGAGACTTCCCATCGAACGCAACCAGGAGTGCCCCTTCGACCCGCCCGCGCGGCTGCGCGACCTGCCGCCGATGGCCCGGCTGGAGATGGCCGACGGGCATCAGGGCTGGCTGGCCACGACGATGGCGGCGGGCCGCACCGTGCTGGGCGACCCCAGGTTCAGCGCCAGGCAGGAGCTCAAGCACACCGCCGTGCACGTGGCGCGCCCCGGGGGTGCCGCCCGGCCCGCCCCGCCGGGGTTCTTCGCCGCCACCGACCCGCCCGAGCACACCCGCTACCGCCGCCTGCTCACCGGGCAGTTCACGGTGCGCAGGATGCGCCTGCTGGAGCCGCGCATCGAGCAGATCGCGGCCGACCATCTCGACGCCATGGCGAAGGCGGGCCCGCCGGTCGATCTGGTGACGGCCTACGCCCTGCCGATCCCGTCGCTGGTCATCTGCGAGCTGCTCGGCGTGCCGTACAGCGACCACGACTTCTTCCAGGACCGCAGCGCCGCCCTCGTCACCCCCGACAGGGACGGCGCGCAGGCGACGGCCGACCTCACCGCGTATCTCGGCGAGCTGGTACGCCGCAAGCGGGTCGAGCCGGGCGACGACCTGATCAGCGGCCTGACCGGCGAGCTGACGGACGAGGAGCTGACCTACGTCGCGCTGATCCTGCTCGTGGCGGGCCACGAGACGACCGCGAACATGCTGGCCCTGGGCGTGTTCGCGCTGCTGAAGGAGGGACTGCCTTTCGAAGAGGGCCCAGTGGAAGGCGCAGTGGAGGAGCTGCTGCGCTGGCTGTCGATCCTGCACCAGGGAGCGCCGTCCAGGGCGGCGCTCGAGGACGTGGAGGTGGCGGGCGAGCTGGTCAGGAAGGGGGAGACGGTCGCCCTGTCCCTGCCCGTGATCAACCGTGACGGAGCGGTGTTCGAGGATCCGGACGCGCTCAGGCTGGACCGGCCGGACGCGCGGCGGCACCTGGCGTTCGGCCATGGCGTGCACCAGTGCCTGGGGCAGCAGCTCGCCAGGAACGAGCTGCGCATCGGCTACCGGGCGCTCTTCGAGCGCTTCCCCGGCCTGCGGCTGGCCGTCCCCGCCACCGAGGTGCCGCTGAAGCACGACGCCTCGGTGTACGGGGTGAGATGCCTACCGGTGACCTGGCCGACTGCTGACTGAAAGGTGACCTGGCCGGCTACCGGCTGAGGTGCTCCAGGGTCTGGTCGCGGCAGCCGGAGGGGGCGTTCACCGGGTTGCAGCGGGCCGTGGCGCCGCCGGGCAGCTCCGCCACGTAGTCGCTGCCGTTCCTGGCGGACAGGCCGATCACGGGGAAGTCGGTGCTGACCATCTGCGCGCCGCTGTCCAGCGCCGCCTTCAGCCTGCTCGTGTCGCCCGACCTGGCCTCGGTGAAGGGCACGTCGGACCGGGTGCGTACGTAGTACCCCTTCCGTACGAGGTCCTGGATCTGCGCGGTGTTGGCGCCCTGCGGCTCGTTCCAGCCGACGAAGGCGGCGTCGGGGCGGCCCGGACGCGAGTTCGTGAACAGCACCCGTCCCTCCAGGCTCGGCCGGCCCGCCTTGTAGGGCGTCTGGATGTTCTCGCCCTGGTTGTCCATGAAGAACATGACCTTGCCCCGCGAGGAGGACAGCTCGGGCCAGCCGTGCTTGAGCACGGACTGTTCGAGGGTGAGCCCCGGCCGACGGACGTCGTCGGGCGTGATGAGCCGATCGCCGGGGAACACCGACCGGATCTCGGCGTCCAGGGCGTCCATCAGCGCCGTGTCCCACGCCGGGCTCTTGGCGCCGCCCATCGCCTCCTTGGCCGGGTCGGTGCTCTTGAACTCGGTGAGGATCGTCAGCGGCACGTGCCCGGGATGCGCGTCGGACCATTCGCGCACCTGGCGCAGGCAGGTGGCCAGGGCCGAGCAGTTGGTGCCGTAGTCGTGGTCGGCCCAGTGCAGCACCTTGAAGCCGGGCTTGGCGAGCGCGGGGTCGTTCAGCGGTGGCAGCCCGGCGTCCCGCCTGACCAGCGGGTTGGCGTAGAGGCCGCCCTGCGGGTCGGGGAAGACGTCCAGCTCGATGCCGCGCACGTGCTGGGCGCCGAACTGGTTCGGCAGGGCGGTGTGGGAGTACTGCAGGTTCCACCAGTTGGCGTCGGTCCTGCGCTGCACGTCCTTCTCGGCGTCGGTCAGCTCGCGGTGGTAGCTGTTGTGGGTGGCCATGGTCTGGATCTGGTTGATCCGCAGGTTCCCGCGTCCGGCCGTGGTGGCGGCTGTGGTGGCGTCCGCGGCGGGTACGGACGCGAGCGCGGTCAGGGCGGTGGCGGCGAGGCCGATCAGGGCGAGGCGGCGCATGGGTCTCCTAGCAAAAGGGTTTTACCGGGACAGACCATCGAAGTCAGGGGTTAACGGTCGATCACGAAATATCCAAACGAGCTAGGAAATATGCGGGAACGTCAGAGGATGGCCAGCGGGGTCACCGGGCTGCCCGTGCCGCCCTCGATCCTGAGCGGCGCCACCACGAACACGAACTCCGTACACCCCCTCTCCCCCAGCTCCTCCAGCCACAGCATCTCGATCAGGTGGACGCCGTGCCGGTGCAGCAGGATGAGGTGCAGGTCGTCGGCGAGGCCCTCGTCGGCGAGCCCGCGGGCGTTGAGCCCGCCGATGGCGGCGTTGTCCGAGGCCACCACGGACACGTCGTGCGCCGCGAGCCAGCGGCCCGCCTCCGCCGACAGCCCGGGCTGGCCCGACCAGTACTCCTCGCGCGAGCGCCCCCACACCGCGGGCCACCCGGTACGGATCACCGCGGCGTCCCCCGGCCGCGGCGTGGCGATCTCCGCCAGCAGCTCGGCCGGGATCCGGAAGTCGGCCGGCAGGTGGTCGAGGCCGAGGCGCCGGGGCACGTCGAACAGCACTCCCCTGGCCACCACGCCGCCCACCTGCTCGATGCCGCACCTGGTCGCCCCGTAGGAGCGGACCCGGGCCGCCGGGTGGCCGTTGTAGAGCTCGTCGCCGGACCACATGTGGCACAGCGCGTCCATGTGGGTCGTGGTGCCGTGGTGGCTGACGACCAGCGCGTCGTCGGCCACGTACAGGCCCTCCCCGATCGCGCGGGCGCCGGCCGCGTAGTCGCCGCCGTCCACGGACATGAAGTGCTGCGGCAACGGGCGGCCCGGCAGGTGCGGCACCGTCGTGGGGGCGGGCGAGGAGGTGGCGCCCCTGATCGGCATGGCCAGGCTCAGCACCTCGCCCGTGGTGGCGCTGCGCAGCGCGTCGAGCACCACGGCCGGGGTGAGGAGGTTGAGGGTGCCGCGCTGATCGTCTGGGCCGAATCGTCCCCAGTTGTTAGGCTCGTGAACCAAGTAAGCGCTTCCTTTCTCCTGTCTCACACGGAGGTGTGATGCACTGCGATCCGCGGTTCTCCCGCGTGCGCGAGGTGTTCGAGCGGCAGCTCGCCGACGGGGCGGAGCTGGGCGCCGCCTTCGCCGTCCACGTGGACGGCGAGCTGGTCGTGGACCTGTGGGGCGGCGTCGCCGACCGGCACACGGGCCGGCCGTGGGAGCACGACACGCCCGCCTTCGCCTACTCCTGCACCAAGGCGATCACCGCCACCGTGCTGCTTCAGCTCGCCGAGCGGGGGCTGGTGGACGTCCCGGGGGCCGTCGCGGACGTGTGGCCGGAGTTCGCGGCCCGGGGCAAAGAGGCGATCACCGTCGAGCACCTGCTCACGCACCAGAGCGGGCTGCCGGTGGTGGAGGAGCCGGTGCCGGTGGAGGAGTTCGGGGACCTGGCGGCCATCGCCGCCCGGCTCGCCGGTCAGGCGCCGCTGTGGGAGCCGGGGTCGGCGCACGGGTATCACGCGCTGTCGTACGGGTTCCTGGTGGGCGAGGTGATCAGGCGCGTGACGGGCAAGTCGGTCGGCGAGCTGGTGTCCGCCGAGATCGCCGGGCCGCTGGGGCTGGAGCTGTGGGTGGGCGCGCCGGACACGGTGATCGCCCGTACGGCCCGCCTCAAAGCAGGCGAAAGCCCCCAAACGGGTGCGGGCCCGGCACCCACCGAAGGGCAGGCCGAGATGGCCAAGGCCGCGCTCGATCCGCACAGCCTCATGAACCGGGCGCTCGGCAATCCCGGCATGCACCGGCTCAAAGGCGGCGCGAACCACCCCGTCATCCTGCGCGCCGGCTGGCCCGCGGCCGGGGTCGTCACCACGGCCAGGGGGCTGGCCGGGTTCTACCGGTCGCTGATCGCGGGCGACCTGCTGCGCCCCGAGACGCTGCGCGACGCCGTACGCCCCCGCGTGCACGGCCCCGACCGCGTCCTCTTCCTGGACACGTCGTTCGGCCTCGGCTACATGCGGCCGTCGATGACGTTCCCGATGCCGTCCGAGACCGCGTTCGGCCACTCCGGGCTGGGCGGCTCCCTCGGCATCGGCGACCCGGAGCGCGGGCTGGGCATCGGCTACGTCATGAACAAGATGGCCAACGCCGTCTCCGGCAACCTGCGCGGCCTGCGCCTGGTGCAGGCCGTCTACGACTCGCTCTGACCACCGCATGATCGCTCACTGCATCGTGACGCCGCCGCTCACCGACAGCGTCTGCCCGGTGATGTACGCGGCGCGGTCCGTACAGAGGTAGGACACCAGGCCCGCCACGTCGGCGGGCGTGCCGAGGCGGCGCAGCGGGATGCCCCGCGCGATCCTGTCCACCAGCCCCGGCTCGGCCGCCGACACCCGGCGGAGCATCGGCGTGTCCGTGGGGCCCGGGCAGACCACGTTGGAGGTGACGTGCGCCTTGGCGGCCTCCCGGGCGATCGTCTTGGCCAGGCCGAACAGGCCCGCCTTGGTCGCCGCGTACGCGCCCTCGCCGCCCGACCCCGCTCTGGCGCCGTCCGAGGAGATGAACACCAGCCGCCCCCGCCCCCTGGCCGCCATCCCCGGCAGCAGCAGCTTGGTGAGCAGCATCGGCCCGCGCAGGTTGACCTGCCACATGAGGTCCCAGTTCGCCGGGTCGCTCTCGGTGAACGGCTCCACGATCGACACCCCGGCGTTGTGCACCAGGATGTCCACGGGACCCACGGCGCCGCCGAACTCCGCGACGGACGCCGGCGAGGTCAGGTCGACGGCCAGCGCCCGTGCGCCGGGCAGGCCGGAGGCCACCTTCTCCGCGTTCGGCAGGTCCACGTCGGCGACGACGACCTCCGCGCCCAGCGCGGTCAGGTCCGTGGCGATGGCCGCGCCGATCGCGCCCGCTCCGCCGGTGACCACCGCGACGCGCCCGTCCAGGCGCAGCCCGTCCATCACTTCCACATCTCCACCAGGTCGGCGGTGGTGGCGCGAGTGGCGAGGAGGCTGATCGTGTGTTTCAGTACGGCCTGCGCGTACTCCTCCGGGATGCCCGCCACCGCGTCCCTGACCACGGTCACCCGGTAGCCCAGGTTGACCGCCTCCAGCGCGAGCCCGGGGATGCCGAGGTTGAGCGAGACCCCCAGCGCGACCACGTGGGAGACGCCCAGGGAGCGCAGCGTCATGTCGAGCGAGGTGCCGGTGAAAGGGGAGAACCCGTGGTGGCGGCGGCTCTCCAGGTCGCCGCCGTCCCACAGCTCCGGGAGGACCTCGGTGGCGGCCGTGCCCTCCAGCATGTGGCCGGGGTCCTTGAGCAGGGCGACGATGAACGGGCAGTTGTCCGTGTGGGAGCCGGACCGGTCGGGGCGGAAGGCCGCCGTGCAGTGGATCACCGGGATGCCGGCCGACCTGGCCGTGTGGAGGAGGCGGGCGGCGTTGGCGACGACGTCGTGCCGCGCACAGGCCTCCACCAGATCCGGAAATTTCGTGAGATCGCCGACGACGCCCCTTTGCATCTCCATCACCAGCACGGCCACGCGCTCCACGGGCGACCTCCGTCGATTTAGCCGAGCGCTTGCTTGGGACGCCTCAGCATATCACCCACGACACAGGGTTATTTCGCATTAACGCCCGGCGAAATATCTCCAGTCGTGACAACCCGAACCCCGGGTGAGACCGTCGAATCGATGACGGCTGCTGATGGGGGTTCGACTTGGTCCCTGGTTACCGTGAAGTTCGCCAGCTCGGCGCGGGCCGTACCGGCCGCGTGTTCCTCGCCACCTACCAGCAGACCGGCGCCTACGTGGCGATCAAGTACCTGAACGCCACCCTGCGCAGGGACACCGAGTTCATGGACCGCTTCCGGTCGGACACCCACGAGCTCGTCGAGATCGACGACCCCAACGTGGTCCGGCTCTACGAGTACGTCGAGACCCCCACCAGAGCGGCCGTCGTCATGGAGCTGGTGGACGGCGTGTCATTGCGTACGCTGCTGGACGAGCACCGCGGGATCAGCCCGGAGGCGGCCCTCACCGTGCTGAAGAGCACGCTGCTGGCCCTGGCCGCCGCGCACGAGCGAGGGGTGCCGCACCGCGACGTCAAGCCGGAGAACATCCTGGTCCAGGCCGACGGCACCAGCAAGCTGGCCGACTTCGGCGTGGTCGTGCACGCGGAGGAGCCGGGCGTGCCCGCGGGCAGCCCCGAGTACATGTCGCCCGAGCTGTGGACGCAGGACCGGGCGGGGCCGCCGGCGGACGTGTACGCGGCGGCGTGCGTGCTGTTCGAGGCGGTCAGGGGGCGACCGCCGTACCGGGCCGTCAAGGAGGGCGAGGACGGGGCGCTGGACGTCCCGGCCGTGCGGGACAAGCACCTGGTGGAGCCGGTGCCGCTGGAGGTCGCGCCCGACTCGCTGCGCGACCTGCTCAGGCGCGGGATGGCCAAGGACCCGGCGACCAGGTACGCCTCGGCCCGGCAGTTCGCGGCGGAGCTGGAGGAGGACGCGGTCGCCGGGTACGGCCCGGACTGGGAGAAGCGCGGGCGGCGGCATCTGGGCGAGCTGGCCACGCTGCTGGCCCTGCGCTTCCCGCTGGCCAGGACCGAGCGGGCCTCCGGAGCCACGACCACCCTCCGGGACCGGGTGCTGCGGATGCCCCGGCTGCCGCCGTACCTGTGGGTGGCGGGGGCGACGGTGGCCGCCGTGGCGATCTCGCTCATGATGTCGGGCGGGCGCATGCCTCCCGGGCCCGGCACGATCCTGATGCCGCCGCCCAAGACGGCACAGACCGAGCCGGAGCCGGCGCCCGTGGACGCGGCCACGCCCACCCGGACCCGGACCTCCGCGGCTCCCCGGCGCAGCACGCCCGCGCGCACGGTCTCCCCTCCTCCCAGCCCTCCTCCCACGGTGCGGCAGGGCGGGACCTCGGTGCCGCGTCCGACCGCGGTGCGGGCCGCCGGCATCGTGGGGTGGAGCGGCACGGCGGGGGCGATCACGGTCTCGGCGGACGGCACGGGGCCCGTACGGTTGCGGATCTCGTACACGCGGCGGGAGGGGGAGGGCGGGGCGGCCCGGACGGTGCGGCAGGAGACCCGGACCTTACGGGGGAGCACGGCTTACACCAGCGCCGTCACGCACGATCCTGGAGGCGTTTCCTGCGGGAAGCGGGTGTATGTCGGGATCGTGGTGATGACGGAGCCGGCGGCGGGGAACGGGCCGCAGGTGAGCGAGGTCGCCGTCGACGGTCCCGCCTGCCCCACGCCTACGCCGACTCCCCACCCGCCTACACCACCTACGCCTACGCCGAGTGAGGAGCACAGCAGGACGGCCGTCGGGACGCCTACGCCGTCGGAGGAATCTTTCGCCCGACCCTCGGACGAGCCCACCGGCCGGCCTTCCGAAGAGCCCATGGTGCTCCTCTCGACGCCCGAGGAGGAGCCACCCCTTTAGCGGCTGAGTGGGGGCCTTGTGGGGCAACCAAGCGTGCGCTAGCTTGGCAAGCGATGAGCGGTGACACCTCTGCGTACTGGGCCGCCTGCAGGCGCGGCGAGCTGGTCGTCCAGCGCTGTACGTCCTGCGACCGCCGCGTCCACCTCCCCGAGGCGGCCTGCCCCTGGTGCGGTGGCGGGGAGCTCGTCTTCGAGCCGGTCGAGGGCGAGGGCGTCGTGCACACCTTCACCGTCGTGCACCGCTCGTTCGCCCCCGCCTACCGGGGCCGGGAGCCGTACGTGATGGCCTGGGTGGACCTGCCGGCCGGCGTGCGGGCGTTCGGGCACGTGGTGGGGTGCGCCCCCGGCGAGGTACGCGTCGGCATGCCGGTACGCGTGACGTTCATCGACGAACTCCCCCATTGGAGGCCCGTGTGAAGCTCGGCAACGTGCTCATCCCCGTCGCGAACCTGGACGAGGCGATCGCCTTCTACGGGCTGCCGGTGAAGTTCAGGGACGGCGACAGGTTCGCGGCGCTCGACGGCGGCGGGGTCACCGTGGCACTGGCCGGGCCCGCGGAGCACGTCACGACCTCGGTCGCGCCGTCGTACAAGGTGGACGACGTGGCGGACGCCGTGCGGGGGCTGACGGAACGCGGCGGCGAGGTGGTGCGGGAGCCCGAGAAAGGGCCGCACGAGATCCGGGCGGTGCTGCGCGACCCCTCAGGAAACGTCTTCGTGCTCTATCAGCCCCTCTGACTGGAGGCCTCCCCCATGGCGCGATCACCTTACGGCAACTACGGCCACGCGATCCTGACCGCCGGAGCGCTGCGCACGCCCGACCAGGTCGCGCTCACGTACTGCGGCGAGCAGAGCTTCACCTACGACCAGCTCAACAGGAACGTCAACCGCCGCGCCCACGCGCTCCTGGAGAAGGGGATCGGGCCGGGCCGGCGGGTGGCGGCGCTGCTCAACGAGACGCTGCGGGTGGCCGAGGTCTACCTCGCGCAGGCCAAGATCGGGGCGGTGACGGCGGCGCTGAACCCGTACTGGCCGGTGGAGACGCTGCGTGACGTGGTGGCGGCCTCGGGGTGCACGGCGTTCGTGTACGACGCGACGGTCGAGGGCGTGGTCGCGCAGATCAGGGACTCGCTGCCCGGCGTGACCACGTGGATCGACGTGCGGGAGCTCGAAGGCGCCTCCGACGAGGAGCCGCCGATCAGCGGCTGGTACGACGACCCGCTGGCCCTCTACTACACCTCGGGCACGACGGGATTGCCGAAGGCGGTCGTGCACACGCACGCGTCGTCGCTGGCCACGGCGCAGATCTGGCTGGACGTGCCGCGCGGCCCCGACTCGGTGTTCGGGACGGGCGCGATCATCTGGGGCATCGGCTTCCCGGCCATCGTCGGGCCCGCCCTGTACGCCGGGATGCGGCTGGTCCTGGAGCAGGACTGGGGCCCGGCGAACTTCCTGCGCGTCGTCCCCCGCGAACGGGTCACGCATCTCTCGCAGATCCCCTCGTTCTACGCGGCGCTGCTCGCGTCCCCCGAGCACGAGGACGTGGACCTGTCGTCCATCCAGGTGATCATGCTGGGCGGTGAGCCCCTGACCGCGACCATGCTCGAACGGATCAAGGCCAGGCTGCCGCAGGCGGGCGTGTACTCCTACTACGGCCAGACCGAGGCCCCGTACACGTGCATGGGCCGGGTGGACGACGGCACGATCCCGCTCGGCTCCTCCGGCCGTCCCCGCACCGGCAACGCGGTGCGCATCACGGACCCGAACGGCGAGCGCGTGGTCGGCGAGGTGGGCGAGATCAACCTGGCCGGACCGCACCGCATGACCGGCTACGACGGCCTGCCCGAGCGGACGGCCGAGGTGCTGCGCGGCGAGTGGTACGTCGGCGGCGACCTCGGCACGCTCTCCCCCGACGGCGTGCTGCGCGTGCTGGGCAGGCGGGAGGACTCGATACTCAAGGGCGGCGTCTGGACGCAGCCGGTCGTGATCGAGGAGGCGGTCTCGGCGCTGGACGGCGTGGCCGAGGCCGGCGCGGTGGGCGTACCCGAGGGGGCCTCCGAGCAGGAGGTCCTGCTGGCGGTCGTGCCGCGGGCGGGGCACACGCTGGACGCGTCCAAGCTGGCGCTCGCGCTGGCCGACACCCTGCCGGCCCATCAACGGCCCGACCACATCGTGGTGGCCGACGCGCTGCCGCACTCGCAGGACGCCTCCGGCGGCCCCGGCAAGCTGCTGCGCGGGAAGATCCGCGAGCTGCTCGGGTGAGCGCGTACGAGCACGAGGTCAAGGCGCTGCTCAGCACGGCCGGGGTGCCGGTGCCGCGCGGGGTGGTGGTGCACGACCTGGACTTCGACCGGGCCGGGGAGCTGGCCGAACCGCTGGTGCTGAAGGCGTTCGGCCCGGGACTGGTGCACAAGTCGGACGTCGGCGCCGTCGCGCTGGGGCTCTCCAGGGAGGACCTCGCCGCGGCGGCGGCCGGCATGCGGGCCAGGCTGGAGGTCGCGGGTTTCCTCGTCGAGGAGCAGGCCGAGGCCGGCGTGGAGCTGATCGTGGGCCTGGTGCGGGACCCCGGGTTCGGGCCGGTGCTCCTCGCCGGGCTGGGCGGGGTGTGGACGGAGGCGCTGCGCGACACGGCGCTGCGGCTCTGCCCGGTCTCGGAGGAGGACGCGCGGCGCATGCTGGCGTCGCTGCGCGGGTCCTCCGTCCTGTACGGGAGCCGCGGCGGCCCGCCGGTGGACGTGGACGCGGTGGTCAAACTGCTCATGACGGTCGGCGGCCCGGGTGGGCTGTGGGAACGGCTCGAACTGGGCGAGTTCGAGCTGAACCCGGTCATCGCCGGCCCTTCCGGGGTGATCGCGGTCGACGCTCGCTACCTGCCTTCCCCGGGACCCGTGGCGGGCGCGTCCCGCGCGGCGACGGACTTCCTGCCGCTCTTCGAGCCCAAGGCCGTGGCCGTCGTCGGGGCCTCCACGACCAGGCCGAACTTCGGGAACATGTTCCTCGGCTTCTACCGCGCCGCGGGCGTCCCGCTGGTGGCCGTGCATCCGACGGCGGCCGAGGTGGCGGGGGTGCCGGCCGTGCCGTCGCTCGCCGAGGCGGACGTGGACTACGCCCTCGTGGCCGTGCCCGCCGAACGCTGCGCCGACGTGCTGCGGGAGGCGCGCGGGGTGCCGTTCGTGCAGGTGATGAGCGGCGGGTTCGCCGAGACCGGCCGGCCGGACCTGGAGGAGGGGCTGGTCGAGGCGGCGCGGGCGGCGGGCACGCGGCTGCTGGGGCCCAACTGCATGGGCGTGTACAGCCCTCGGGGACGGCAGACGTTCGTCGGGGGCGGGCTCGGGCCCGCCGGGACGGTGGCGCTGATCTCGCAGAGCGGCGGGCTCGCGGGCGAGGTGATCAAGGTCGGGGAGCGGCGCGGGCTGGCGTTCAGCCGGGTCGTCACCGTGGGGAACTCGGCCGACGTGACCCCCGCCGAGCTGCTGCGCTGGCTCGCCCGGGACGAGGAGACGCGGGCCGTCGGGCTGTACCTGGAGGACCCGCGTGACGGGCGCGAGCTGTTCGAGGCGCTGCGCGCCGCGGAGCTGCCGGTGGTGCTGCTGGTCGGCGGGCGGAGCGGGCAGGGGCAGGAGGCGGCCGCGTCCCACACGGGCGGCATGGTGAGCGACCGGCGGGTGTGGGAGGCGGTGGCCGAGCAGGCGGGGGCGGTGCTGGTCGCCGGCCAGGACGATCTGATCGGAGTGCTGGCGTACTTCCAGGCGCACGGCTCGCGCTCAGGCGCCGCCTCTGGCGGCGTGCTGGTGGTGGGGCCGAGCGGGGGCGCGAGCGTGCTGGCGGCGGACGCGTTCGACCTGGCGGGGGTACGGCTGGACCCGCTGCCCCCGGACGCGCTGGAGGCGCTGCGCGGGCTCGGGGTGGTGGCCTCCGGCAACCCGCTCGAAGTGCCGGTCGGGCCCCTGGGCCGGGCCGGGCTCGTGCCCGAGGTGGTCTCCGCGCTGCTGCGGTGCAGGCCGTACGGCGACGTGGTCCTGCACGTGAACGTCCAGGCGTTCTTCACGTACGGGGACGCGGCGGAGCCCCTGTACGCCTACACGCGGGTCGTGGCGCAGGCGCAGGCCGCGCTGCCGGGCACCAGGATCACCCTCGTCACCAGGAACGGCGAGTGCGCGCCTGCGGGCGTCGAGGACGAAGTGAGGCGGATCGCGGCGGAGGCGGGGATCCCCGTCTACCGCTCCATGGAGGCGGCGGCGGTTGCCGTCGCGGCTGGAGGGCGTTATGGGGTTGCTTGAGGGCAAGGTCGCGTTGATCACCGGTGGCGCTCGCGGGATGGGGGCGGCGCACGTGCGGCTGTTCCTTGAGGAGGGGGCGCGGGTGGTGTTCGGTGACGTGCTGGACGAGGAGGGGAAGGCGCTGGCCGAGGAGACGGGGGCCGCGTTCGTCCATCACGACGTGACGAGCGTCGAGGACTGGGAGCGGGCGGTGGCGACGGCCACCGAGCTGCACGGCCGGCTGGACGTACTGGTCAACAACGCCGGGATCCTGAAATTTCGGCGCATCAGCGATATGTCACCCGAGGACTTCGACCGGGTGATCGGCGTCAACCTCAAGGGCACCTGGCTCGGGATCAAGTCGGTGATCGACCCCATGAAGGCGGCCGGGCGGGGCGCCATCGTGAACATCTCCTCGATCGAGGGCTACGTCGGGGCCGAGGGGCTGTCGGCGTACTCGGCGTCGAAGTTCGGGGTGCGCGGGCTGACCAAGTCGGCGGCGCGGGAGCTGGCCCGGTTCAAGATCCGGGTGAACTCGGTGCATCCCGGCGCGATCAACACCTCGATGGCGATGGATCCCGACATGATGAACGAGGTCGACGCCGACGCCTTCGTGAAGTCCATGGTCATCAAGCGCTTCGCCAAGCCGGTGGAGGTGTCCCACGTGGTGGCCTTCCTGGCCTCGGATCGGGCCAGCTACTGCACGGGCAGCGAGTTCACGGTGGACGGCGGGCTGCTCACGGGCGCGGGCTACTGACTCGGGGCAAGCCTCTCACCTGGGACAAGGTAGATCTTTTTGGATTAAACCTCCTTAGCTTGGACATTTCTGGCAGCATCTTTGACCAGCGGGTTCTTGGTCTAGGAAAGCTTGAACGTCTCTTGGTGCTGGCTTGACCTGCCGGGACGGCACGGTAGCCTCGCTCATCACGGAAGACGACAAGCCTCCGGTTTTGTCCCAGTAGTCACAGGGTGTCCCTTTACCCGGGATCTATGCGGACAAACCGGCTTGCCCGGAAGGTGTCCCCATACTTCCATGACGCCAGAGATGCAGAAGTACATCGAGTTGCTGGAGAGCCAGCTCGGGTATGCCGAGAAATCAGGGGCATACACCAAGTTCGGCAACTGGTACGGCAAGAACGTCGAGTTCGACGCCGACTACAGCTCCGCCCCATGGTGCGACATGTACCTCTCGTGGGCCGCGCACAAGCTCGGGTACGAGGACTGGATCGGGCAGTTCGCGTGGACGGTGTCGCACGCGGAGTGGTTCAAGGAGCAGGGGGCGTGGGGCCACAAGCCCAAGCCCGGGGCGTTCGTCTTCTACGACTGGAGCGGCTCGAACAGCATCGACAACATCGACCACGTCGGCATCGTGACGAGGGTCGAGGGTGACACGATCTTCACCATCGAGGGCAACATCGACGGCGGCGTCGCCAAGCGCAAGGAACGTGACACAAGCAAGGTCGTCGGGTACGGCTACCCGGAGCGCATCAAGTCCCGCCTGGACGAGGAGGCGGCCCGGCAGCAGCGCGAGGCCCAGAAGAAGGCCGAGGAGCAGGCCGCCCTGCAGCCGGGGCCGGGCACCGACGTCGGTGCGCTCCAGCAGCTCTCCGGGAACGACCTGCTCACCTCCCTGATCCCCCACAGCGAGATCCAGGAGCCCGCCCGGGCCCCTGAGACCGGAAGCTCCCCCGCGAAGAAGGAGCCTCAGGCCGCTCCCACGCCCGCTTCCCCCAAGGTCGCCACCGGCTCCGCCGCGGACAGCACGACCGCCGAGAGCCCCAAGCAGCCGAAGAAGGCCAAGCACGCCAAGCCGGCGACGGCCGACACCACGGCGGCGACCGCCGAACCGATCCCCACGCACGCGGACGCCTCGGCCACCGGCCCGATGCCGGCCATCTCCTCGCCGGCGCTGGTCGGCTCCGCCCTGGTGGCGGCCCTGGCCCTGCTCGCCGTGGCCAAGACCCGCCGCCTGCGGGCCGCCCCGGTCACCGCTGGGGCCACGACGCCTGGCCCCGCCGCCAACCGCCGCCGTCGCCGCCGCAAGCTCGAGGTCGAGCCGGTCCGTACGAGCCGCCGAACGGCCGCACTCCAGCCGGCCGCGACCCTGGACCCCGTCACGGCCACCGCCGCCCTGGAAGCAGCCGCCCTGGAAGCCTTCCGGCCCGCTGCAGCCCTGGACACCGCCGTACTGGCCCCCGCGGCCCGGGACGCCCTCCAGCCCGCCACCGCCCTGGACGCCCTCCAGCCGGTTACGGCCCTGGAAGCCGTCCAGCCCGCCGCCCGGGCCACCGGACGCCGCAGGCGCCCGCTCGACACGCGCCCCTTCGACCTGGCCACGGACACCGACCCCTTCGACGCCTTCTTCGCCTCCCGCCCGGCCGAGCCCGCCCGGAGCGGGCCGGTCGAGATCCTGGTGGACACCGGGCCGCTGGAGCGCTTCGTGGACACCGGGCCGTTCGAGCGCATCGTCATCCCCCAGGCGACCAGCGCGTTCGACGCCTTCAGCCCGACCGACGGCAGGGGCGACGACGTTTTCGACATCGGCGCCACGTACCAGGGACGTCGCCGCCGCCTCGGGCGCTCTGGCGACGAGCCAGGAACGGCCGACCTCCCGCTGCGCGGCCGCCGGCACCGCCGTCCGGCGCCCACCCAGGGCGTGCACATCGGCGGCGCGCAGCCGTTCGCGCAGGACGCCCCGCTGGCGGGCCGCCGCCACGCCTCCGCCGGGTCACCGCAGCCGCACCGGCGTGAGGACGAGCGCCAGCTGGTCGGCGCGGGCGGCACCGGCAGGGGCGCCTCCAGCCACCCGGCCAGGAGCGGCCCGAGCCAGCCTGGCAGGAGCGCCCCCGGCCAGCCCGGCCGGAGCACGACCGGTCAGCCCCGGAGGCGGGGCCGCCACCGCGCGTGAGCGACCCTCACGAGGCGACCCTCACGAGGCGGCCCCCACCCCGTGGTCGGCGGCGAAGGCGGCCAGCCGGGACACCGCGTCCCGGCTGCGGCTCCAGGGCCGTACGATCAGCCGGTCCACGCCCAGCGCCGCCCAGGCGGGCACCTCGTCGGGCGAGGCCAGCGCGTACGCGTGCGCGGTCACCGGCACCCCCGCCCCCAGCCGGTCGAGCTGCGGCTTGATGGACTCGAGGGTGTGCGGCATGCTGATCCACCCGTCGCACAGCCGGGCGGCCCGGCGCAGCGCGGCGGCCGACTCCCCGCCCGCGAGCACCGGCAGCCGCCGCTGCACCGGCTTGGGCTCGAACGCGACCTCGGGGAACGAGTAGAACCTCCCGGAATGGGTGACCACCGGCTCGCTCCAGAGCCGCCTGACCACCTCGATCGCCTCGTCCAGCCGGGCTCCCCGGGTGCGGAACTCGACGCCGGCCGCCTCCCACTCGCCCCGGTACCAGCCGGCGCCGACCCCGCAGATCGCCCGTCCCGACGAGACCACGTCCAGGGTGGCGAACGCGCGGGCGGACACGAAGGGGTGGCGCAGCGCGAGGAGCTGCACCGCCGTGCCGAGCCGGACGCGGGAGGTCAAGGCGGCGAGCCAGCACAGGTACGCGGGCGCGTCGAACAGCGGCGTGCCGGGCTTGATCCCCGGGTCGGACGTGCCCGGGTAATGGGCGAGCGACAGGTCGGTGGCGAAGACGAGGTGCTCGGGCAGCCACACCGACTCGAACCCCAGCTCGTCCGCCGCCACCGCCACGTCCTTCCACGCGTCCGGATGCACCAGTCCGAGCGGCACTCCGAACTTCATGGCCACCTCCGCAGGTCGCCGCCCAGGAGGGCGGTTCGGACGCGTCCCCGGTGCGCCGCCGTGGTGCCGTACGCGGCCGACAGCGACCAGGCCCGCGCGAGCCAGAACCGCAGGTCCAGCTCCTCGGTGTAGCCGATCGCCCCGTGCACCTGCAGCGCCACCCGGGCCGCCAGCACGGCGGCCTCACCGGCGGCGGCCTTGGCGGCGCTCACATCCCGGTCTGTGGCCCCGCCGGCCCGATCCACGGTCCCGACGTCCCGGTCAGCGATCCCGCCGGCCCGATCCGCCCTCTCGGCCATCCGGTCCACCGAGAGGGCCGCCCGGTGCACCAGCGGCGCGGCGAACTCCACCGCCACGGCCGCGTCGGCGAGCTGGTGCTTGACCGCCTGGAACGACCCGATCGCCGCGCCGAACTGCGTCCGCACCCGCGCGTACGCGACGGTGACCGCGAGCAGCTCCCTGGCGACCCCGATGAGCTGCGCCGCCGTCGCCACCGCGGCCCGCCGCAGCACCCGTTCGACCGGGCCGCCCAGTTCCTCGGACTCGTCGAAGGCCACCTCGAACACGGGACGGCACGGGTCCGCCCCGGTCCTGGGCACCAGGCGTACCGACTCCCTGGCGACCAGGCGCCACCCGTCGTCCCGCGCCACCAGCAGCAGGTCGGCCAGGTCGGCGTCCGGCGCGTACGCCTGCCCCGGCGGCAGCACGGCGACGCACAGCGCGCCGGAGGCCAGCTTGGGGTTGTCCGGCAGCAGGTACGGCGCCACCACGGCGGTCTCGACGACCGGCCCCGGAAGGCACGCCCGCCCGGTCTCCTCCAGCGCGGGCAGGACGTCGGCCAGCCCGAGCCCCAGCCCGTCGGACTCGGGAGGCGCCAGCAGGCCGAAGAACCCCAGCGCGGCCAGCTGCTCCCAGGCCGGCCGCCGCTCGGACCGCAGCGCGGCCGGTGGGCAGTGCGCCCGCAGCACGTCCCGCACAGTGGCGGCCAGCGCGAGCTGCTCGTCCGTGAATCCGAAGTTCATCGTGGCAGCCCCAGGACCCGTTCGGCGATGATGTTGCGCTGGATCTCGTTCGTGCCCGCGTAGATGGGCCCGGCCAGCGAGAACAGGAACCCGTCCAGCCAGCCCTCCTCCCCCGCCCGGTCCCCGAGCAGTTCCATGGCCAGGGCGTGCATGCGCAGGTCCAGCTCGGACCAGAAGACCTTCCCCATGCTGGACGCGGAGCCGATCTCCTCCCCCGCCATGAGCCGCCGCGCCGTCGCGAACGTGTGCAGCCGGTACGCCTCCGCCTCGGTCCAGCACCTGGCGGCCCGGTCGGCCGCCACGGGGTCGCCCGAGGAGCGGGCCAGCGCGACCAGCCGGTCGGCCGTGGCCAGGAAGCGGCCGGGGCTGCGCAGGGTGAGGCCGCGTTCGGAGGACGTGGTGGCCATCGCGACCCGCCAGCCCTCGCCGACCTCGCCGAGCACCATCGAATCGGGCGTGAACACCCCGTCGAAGTGCAGCTCCGCGAACCCCGGCAGCCCGTCGAGCTGCGCGATCGGCCGCACGGCGACGTCGGAGAGGGGGAAGAGGAAGTACGTCAGCCCCTTGTGCCGCGTCCCCGACGTGCGGAACAGGCCGAACCCGTGCGTGGCGTAGGCGGCCCGCGAGCTCCACGTCTTGTGCCCGTACAGGCGCCAGCCGCCGGGCACGCGCTCGGCGCGGGAGGTGAGGGCCGCCAGGTCGCTGCCCGCCTCCGGCTCCGACCAGGCCTGCGCCCACACGTCGTCGCCTCTGGCCATCCTCGGCAGCCACCGTCTGCGCTGCTCAGGCGCGCCGAAACGCATCAGCGAGGGGCCCAGCAGGAAGATGCCGTTCTGGGTGACCCGGGCGGGGGCTCCGGCGGCCCAGTACTCCTCCTCGAAGATCAGCCATTCGATCAGGGAGGCGCCGCGCCCGCCGTACTCCTCGGGCCAGGAGACGACGGACAGCCGCGCGTCCGCCAGCAGCGCCTCCCAGGCGCGGTGCGCGGCGAAGCCCTCGGGGGTGTCCATGGACGGCAGCGGTCCCGGCACGTGCGCGCGCAGCCAGTCGCGAACCTCGGCGCGGAAGCCCTGCTCGGCCGGGGAGAAGTCGAGATCCACATAACCAACCTAGCGCACGCTTGGTAACCCGAACAGCCGTTTACGGACATAGTCTGTTGGCCATGCAGGGACTGCTGCTGAAGCTGTCCACGCTCGACGCCGACGCGGAGAGCGCGGTGCGGGTGATCGCCTACTTCGACTCGCTGCTTCGCGACCACGTGAGCGTGCCCACGCTGCTCTCGGCCACGGCGCGGCTGGCGCAATGCCCGGTCGGGCTGCTCGACGCGGCCACCGGCCGCCGCACCCGCACGTCGCCCCGCGGCGCCGTGGACACGCCCGCCGAGGCCCCGGCCCAGGTCAGGGAGCTGAGCGACGGGCTCGGGGCGGTCTGGATGGAGCGTGAGGGGCCGGCGCACGGGCTCGACGAGATCGTCCTCGAACGGTACGCGGTGGCGGCCGAGGTCACCCTGGAACGCGCGGCCGCGCTGGCGCGCTCGGGGCAGGACCCCGCGCTGGTGGAGCTGGTGCTGTCGGCCGAGACCGGCGAGGCCGAACGCGCCCGGGCCCTGCGCCTGCTCGGCTTCGCCCCCTCCACCCCGCTCCAGGCGCTGGCGATCGCCCTGCCGGACCGGGGGCCGGACCGGGGGCCGGACCGGGGGCCGGACCGGGGGCCGGACCGGGAACTCGCCGCCGGCCTGCGCGCCATGGGCCACCAGGTGCGTGCCGCCAGGATCGGCGACACGGAAGCGGTCCTGGTGGCGACCACCCTGCCCCGCGACCTTCCCGAAGGGTCGCGGGTGGGCATCGGGCCCGAGCTGCCGGGCGCGCGGGCGGCCGAGTCATGGGCCGGCGCGCGGACGGCGCTCCGCTTCACCGGCCCGCACGATCGCGTGATGCGCTGGTCCGAGCTGGGGGCCCTGGCGCTGTTCGCCGACCTGCCGGAGCCGGCGGTCGCGGGGCTGGCCGACGTCCGGGCGATGGAGCGGCTCGGCGAGGAGTCCCTGGCGGCGGTGCGGGCGCTGTGCCTGGCGGGCTCGGTCCGCGGCGCGGCCGCCACCGTGCACCTGCACCACAGCTCGATGGCCGCGCGCATCGCCAGGGCCGAGTCCGTGCTGGGCTTCTCGCTCGCCGACGCGGCCGGTCGCCTGCGTGCCCACCTGGCCCTCGCCCTGGTACGGCTGCGCGCCAACCTCAGACCGCGAACGCCCGCCTGAGCGCCGCCAGCCGGGCCGCCCGCGCCCGCTTGGACAGCTCGGCGTCCGGGACCATGCCGTCGAACCCGTGGAAGGCCCCCGGGTAGAGGTGGAGCTCGGTGGACACGCCCGCCTGCGACAGCCGCAGCGCGTAGTCGACGTCCTCGTCCCTGAACACCTCCAGCTCACCGACGTCGATGAACGCCGGCGGCAGCCCGGCCAGGTCCGTGGCCCGGGCGGGAGCCGCGTACGGGGGCACGTCGTCGGTGCCGATCCGGTCGCCCAGCAGGGCGGTCCAGCCGAAGAGGTTCGCGCTGCGGTCCCAGACCACCGCCTCGGTGAACTCGTGGCTGGACGGGGTGATGTTGCGGTCGTCCAGCATCGGGCACACGAGCAGCTGGAACGCCACGTCGGGGCCTCCCCGATCGCGGGCCAGCAGCACGGTGGCGGCGGCGAGCCCGCCGCCCGCGCTGGCGCCGCCGACCACGATCCTGGCCGGGTCGATGCCCAGCTCGCCCGCCGCCTTGGCGGTCCACACCAGCCCGGCGTAGCAGTCCTCGACCGGCGCGGGATGGGGGTTCTCGGGCGCCAGCCGGTAGTCGACGGAGACCGCCACGCACCCGAGCTCCTCGACGTAGCCGATCATCATCGCCTCGTCGATCTCGGGCGTGCCGATGATCATCCCTCCGCCGTGGATCCAGTACAGACCCGGGCGTCCCTCACCGCCGCCCGCCGGGCGGTAGATCCGTACCCGGACGTCGGGAGCGCCGTCGGGCCCCGGCACGTGCCGGTCCTCGATCACCACGTCGCTGTCGGCCGGCGGCGCGGCGGCGAGGAACGCGTTAATCTGCGCACGGTGCCCGGGCAGTTCCTCGGGCGTCAGGTTCGCCATGTCGAACGTCGGGAGCGGAGTCTGCTCGAGAAAGGCGCGAATCTCTGGGTCGAGGTTGGGGTGGAATGCCATCTGATATCCCTTCTATGGGGCTACTCCTCGATGGTCAGAGCCCGCGCCGTGGCAGACAACCGCCATCCGGCGGCGATTCCGCTCCTCAGTCCCGCCGTTCGGCGAGGACGTCGAGGACGCGCTCCGCGAGGGGCGCGGCGCTGGCCGGGTTCTGGCCGGTGGCGAGCCTGCCGTCCACGACGACCTGAGCCTGCCAGTTGGCGCCCGGCTCGTGCTCGGCGCCACGCTCCACCAGTTTGTCAGCCAGCAGGAACGGCACCACGTCGGCCACGCCGCGCAGCCGCTCCTCCTCGTTGGTGAAGGCCGCCACCCGCTTGCCCGCCACCAGGTACGAGCCGTCGGAGAGGGTCAGGTTCACCAGCGCGGACGGGCCGTGGCAGACCGCCGCGACCACGCCGCCCCGCTCGTACACCTCGCGCCCGACGCGGATGACGTCCGGGTCGTCGGGGAAGTCCCACATGGTGCCGTGGCCTCCGGCGTAGAGCACGGCGTCGTAACGGGAGGCGTCGACGTCCGCGAGGCGGTCGGTGTCGCGCTCCCCGATCGCGGCGAGGAAGGCCACCTGGGTCTGGTCGCCGGCGTCGAACCCGTCCTGGGGCGGCTGCCCGCCCCGCACGCTGGCGACGTCCACCTCGTAGCCGGCCTTGCGGAAGATCTCCCAGGGGTGGGCCGCCTCCGGCACGTAGTATCCGGTCCGCTCGACGCCGCCGAGGTCGTCATGGCTGGTCAGGGCGATGAGAATGCGCTTGTTCATGTCTCACATCGTCGCCCCGGCCCGCCATAAGTAACAAATAACGAAATATCGTCTTAGGTATCAGAATAGTGATATGTCGCCAATCTCGCTCGACCTGCTGCGGACGTTCCTCGCGGTGCACAGGACCGGCTCCATCACGGCCGCCGCGCAGACCCTCGGCCTGTCGCAGCCGGCCGTGACGGCGCAGGTCAAGACGCTGGAGTCGGTGCTGGACCGGCCGCTGTTCGACCGGCTGCCGCGCGGGGTGGCGCCCACGCCGGCCGCCGACGAGCTGGCCCGCCGGGTGGCCCCCTCGCTCGACGCCCTGGACGGGGTGGTGGAGTCGGAGCTGCCCTCGGACGCGGCCGTGCACCTGGGCGGGCCCGCCGAGTTCCTGTGCGAGGAGGTGATGCCGATGCTGGCCCCGCTGGTGCGCTCCGGGCTGCGGCTCCGCACGACGCTCGGGCTGTCCGACGACCTCCTGGCGGACCTCGCGGCCGGGCGCCTGGACCTGGTGATCTCCACGATCCGGCCCCGGGTGCGCGGCGTGCAGGCGGACCCCCTCTACGACGAGGAGTTCCTGCTGGTCGCCGCCCCGTCCCTGGGGCTCGCCGGGGTGGGACCGAGGGAGCTGGCGGCGGTGCCGCTGGTGGCCTACGCCGAGGACCTGCCCATCGTGCGCCGCTACTGGCGCTCCGTGTTCGGCAGGCGGCCCGCGATGGCGGCGCAGGTCGTCATCCCGGACCTGCGCGGCGTGCTCAGCGCCGTCCGGGCCGGGATGGGCGTCTCCGTGCTGCCCGCCTACCTGTGCCGCCGCGACCTGGCGGCGGGCACGCTCGTCACGCTGGCCGAGCCCGACGAGGCCCCGATCAACACCGGCTACCTGGCCGTCCGCTCGGGCGCGCTGGCCAAGCCCGCGGTGGCCGCGGTACGCGCGCACCTCATCGAGGCATTCCGCGCCTCCCCCACCTACTAAGCGGACCAGGAGGCCAGCAGCCGTAGCGACTCCTCGTTGGCGCCGCCCGGCTCGGGGTGGAGCAGGCTCAGCCGCTGCCCCGACCCGCCCGGCAGGTCGAACGTCTCGTACCGCAGCGCCAGCTCACCCACCACCGGATGCGTGAAGCGCTTGACCCCGTTGGTGCGCTCCTTGACGACGCGCCCGGCCCAGAGGGTGCGGAACCGATGGCTGTGCACCGACAGCTCGCCGATCAGGGCGGTCAGCGCCGGGTCGTCGGCGTGGCGGCCGGTGGCCAGGCGGAGCTGCCCGACTGTCGCCCGGAGCACCTCCTCGCGGTCGGCGTACAGGTCGGGCTCGGCGAGGAAGTTGTACCTGGCCAGGTTGGCGCCGGGGCGGCAGAGGCCGGGGAAGAGCGCGTCGGCCAGCCGGTTCCAGGCGAGCAGGTCGAGGCGGTGGTCGAAGATCATGGCCGGGATGTCCGTCATGCGGTCGATGAGCTCCACCAGCTCCCGCCGCACCCCGCCGGACGGCCGCGGCCTGCGGGGACGCGGCGCGGCCAGGTCGAACAGGTGCGTCCGCTCGGCCTCGCTCAGGTCCAGCGCCCTGGCCAGCGAGTCCATCACGGACGCGGACGGCTGGGCGGTACGGCCCTGTTCGAGGCGTACGAGGTATTCGACGCTGATGCCCGCCAGCTCGGCCAGCTCCTCGCGGCGCAGCCCGCGCACCCGCCTGCGCGGCCCGCTCGCCAGGCCCACGTCCTCGGGCGTGACCTCGTTCCTGCGGGCCTGGAGAAATGCCCCGAGTTCCCGGTTCATGGGTACAAGTCTGCCCGTGGATGGCCCTGCCGGGACACGCCGAACCTGCCACTCCGAGTACCTGGATAGCCGGAATCACGGCGGGCATGCTGACCTCATGTGCCATTCCACCGACAGCAGGCCGCCCGCACCGCCGATCCAGGGCGAGGTGGCCTCTCACGAGCAGATAGAGCTGACGGCCGCCGACGGCAACCGGCTGCTCGCCTACCGGGCCGAGCCCGCCGAGCCGAACGGCCGCAGCGTGGTGATCCTGCCCGACGTGCGCGGGCTGCACCCGTACTACCGAGACCTCGCGGTGCGCTTCGCCGAGGCGGGCTTCCGCACGATCGCGATCGACTACTTCGGCCGCACGGCGGGTCTCGGCGAGCGGGACGACGACTTCGACTTCATGAAGCACGTCGGGCAGCTCAAGGCCGAGCACGTCAGGGCCGACGCCCGGGCGGCCACCGAGCAGCTCGACGGCCCGGTCTTCACGGTCGGCTTCTGCATGGGCGGCGCCCACTCGTGGCGGCAGGCGTACGAGGGGAACGGCCTGGCGGGCGGCATCGGCTTCTACGGCGCGCTGCGCGCCATCGAGGAGCCGGCGACCGGGCCCGGCGCGCCCCTCCTGATGCTGCTCGCGGGCGCGGACACGGCGACCACGCCCGAGCAGTTCGAGACGTTCGAGGCCGCGCTCGACCGGGTGGGCACGGAGCACGAGAAGATCGTCTACGAGGGCGCGCCGCACTCGTACTTCGACCGCACGTACGCCGAGTGGGAGGACGCGTGCCAGGACTCCTGGCGCCGCATCCTGTCGTTCACCGAGCGCCACTCAGCCTAGGTAGGCGGCCCTGACGACCGGGTCCTCCCGGATCTCGCCCGGCGCGCCGGCGGCGATCACCTTGCCGAGGTCCAGCACGACGATCCGGTCGCAGGTGTCCATGACGAAGCCCATGTCGTGCTCGACCAGCAGCACGGTCGTGTCCAGGGCCTTGACGACCTCTCCCAGGCGTGCGGTCTGGGAGGCGTCCAGGCCCGAGGTGGGCTCGTCCAGCAGCAGGAGACGGGGCCGGTCGGCCAGGGCCCTGGCCAGCTCGACGAGCCGGCGCTGCCCGACGGGGAGCGCGGCGGCGTACGCGTCGCGCAGCGGGGTGAGCCCGCACAGCTCCAGCACCTCGGCCACGCGCTCGCCGCGTTCCCGCTCCAGCCGCCGGCGGGCGGGCCAGCCGACCAGGTCGGCGGCGAGCCCGCCACCGCCGCCGTGCCAGTCGAGCGCGGCCAGCACGTTGCCGGCCACGGTGAGCCGGCCGAAGACCTGGGTCCGCTGGAACGTGCGCCGCACCCCGGCCCTGGCCCGCCTGACCGGGGACACCCCGGTCAGGTCCCGGCCCGCCACGCTGACCCGGCCCTCGCTCGGCCGGCGCAGCCCCGACACCACGTCGAACAGCGTCGTCTTCCCGGCCCCGTTCGGCCCGATCACGCCGCACACCTGACCCGCCGCGACCTCGAACGACACCTGGTCCAGCGCCCTGACCCCGCCGAACGCCACCGACACGCTATCCACGGCCAGCATGTTCACCGCACCCCCAGGTAGGCGGCGGTCAGCCGCTCGCTGTCCACTTCCGAGCGCGGCCCTGCCCACGTGACGCGCCCCAGCCGCATGAACGCCACCCGGTCGGCGAGGGCCAGCGCCTCCGTGGCCTTCTCCTCGACCAGCAGCAGCGCCACGCCGCGAGAACGCAGCTCGGCGAACACGTCGAACACCTGCCGCACCATCATCGGCGCCAGCCCCAGCGACGGCTCGTCGGCGATGAGCACCCGTGGCGGCCGCACCAGCGCGGGCGCGAGCGTGAGCAGTTGCTGCTCGCCACCGGACAGGGCGCCGGCGAGCACGGTACGGCGCTCGGCGAGCTGCGGCAGGCGCTCGTAGACGGGGCCCGGATCGGGCAGCCAGGTCCGCAGGTTCTCCTCCACCGTGAGCCCGGGGAACACGCCCCGGCCCTCGGGCGCGAGCAGGATGCCCGCGCGGGCCCTGCGGTGCGCGGGCCAGGCGGTGACGTCCTCGCCGTCCAGCAGGATCCGGCCGCTGGTGACGGCCAGGTCGCCGGCGGCCACCGCGCAGGCCGTGGACTTGCCCGCCCCGTTGGCCCCGAGCAGCGCGACCACCTCGCCGGGCCGGACGGCCAGGTCCACGCCGCGCAGCACCGTGCTGTCCGCGTAACCGGCGACCACGCCCTCCAGCCTGAACAGCGGCCCTTCCACCTGCACGGGCGGCGGCATCGGGACCGGCTCCGCCGGGGTGCGGCGGCGGTGGCGCAGCTCGGCGAGCTGGGTGAGCACCCCGTCGGGGTGCTTGGCCAGGATCACGCCGCCGGCTCCGAACAGGATGGCCCCGACGTGCGCGGACACGCCCCAGGTGGCGAGCAGTTCGGGCACGGCCACCGCGATCAGGCCGCCGAGCACCGCGCCGCCGACGCGGCGCACGCCCTGGAGCACCACCACGGCCAGCCACACGAACCCGGAGAATGCCGGCAGGTCGGTGGCGGTGATCGAGCCCTTGGAGACGGCGAACAGCACCCCGCCCAGCCCGGCGATCGCCGACGCCAGCGCGAACAGCATGATCTTGGTACGGGGCGCCGACAGCCCGGACGTCGTCGCGGCGGCGGGGGCCGACCTGACCGCGAGGATCGCCCGCCCGGAGGCCGACCTTTCGAGGTTCCGTACGAGCAGGGCGACCGCCCCGATCAGCACGAGCAGCACCACCACTCGCACCCGGGGATCCGAGGTGTCCGCGAAGCCGAGCCCCAGAGCGGGCACCGGCCACCCGATGGTCCCGTTGCTGAACGCGTCCACCTGGAACAGCACCTGGTCGGCCAGCAGCGCCATGGCCAGCGTGGCCAGCGTCAGCACCCGCCCGCCCAGCCGCAGCGCGGGCAGCGCCACCAGCATCCCCACGGCGGCGGCCGCCAGCACGCCCAGCACGATCGCCACGAAGAACGGCAGCCCGGACGAGAACGCCCATCCGCAGGTCAGCGCCGCCATCGAGGCGAAGGCGGCCTGGGCCAGGTTGACCATGCCGCCGATCCCGGTCACCACCACGAACGAGCAGAAGATCAACGCCAGCACCAGCCCCTGCGCGGCCACGCCCACGTAGTACTCGGACGCGAGGAAGGTGAACCCGAGCAGCGCGGCCAGGGCGAGCGCCCACGGCATCCTGCGGCGCCACGGCGGCAGCCCCGCCAGGTGGTCGGGCGGGGGCGCGTCCTCGGCCGCGCTGCCCGCGACCCGCTCGCGCGACCTGTTCAGCAGGACGAGCCCGGCGAACAGCAGGATCACCGGCACGGCCGTGCGCAGCCCGGTGACCTCTTCGAGGAAGTCGGTGTATCCGGCGACCAGGTTCTGGACCACGCCGAGCGCGAGCCCGGCCGCGAACGTCCACGGGATCGAGCGCAGCCGCCCGAACACCGCCGCCGTCGCCGAGGCGAACAGCAGCACCGTGTACGCCGTCGCGTCCAGCCCCAGCACGGACACGGCCAGCACCCCGGCGAGCCCGGCGAGTCCCGAGCCGAGCATCCAGGCCAGCGCCGAGGTGGCGTCCGCGTCGATGCCCCGGAGCGTGGCCAGGCGCCGCCGGTCCACGGCGGCCCGCATGCGCAGCCCGTACGAGGAGTGCCGCATGAACGCCCACAGCCCGGCCGCCGCCACCGCCGAGAAGCCGAACGTGATGAGCTGGTCGGTGTCCAGCCGGGCCCCGAGCACCTCGAAGGAGAGCGCCGGATGCGGGCCGACGCCGCGCGGCAGCGAGGTCGCGTCCGCGCTCGGCAGCCCGGCCAGGTCCACGACCAGCAGGCCCAGCGCGGGCAGCGCGATCGTCAGCCCGATCGTGGCGACGATCTGCGCGGTCTCGCCCGCCTGCGCGAGCCCGCCGAACATGGTCCTGTGCAGCACGTATCCGAGCGCGGGCGCGAACAGCGCCACCGACACCAGGGCCGACAGCCACGCGGGCAGCCCGGCCGCCTGGTTGAGCTCGTAGAACAGCAGGGCGGACAGGAATCCGACGGCGCCGTGGGCGAAGTTGAACACCCCGGTCGCCGCGTACGACAGCGTCAGGCCCGACCCCATGACGGCGAAGATCGCCCCGGTGACCAGGCCGCTGAGCACGTATCCCAGGATCATTTGAGCGGCACGTTGTCGAAGCACTTCATGCTCTTGGCCACCTGGAAGGCGCCTTTATCCAGCTTGACCAGCGCGCCGCAGCCGTTCGGCTCGCTGTGGTCCTTGGGGTACTGGATCCTGCCGAACCCGGCGTTCTCGTAGAGGTAGTCGCCGTTGCCGACGGCCAGGAACTTCTCGCGGGTGAGGTCCTTGCCGGCCTTGCCGAGCATGTCGAGGAAGATGTCGGCGGCCCAGTAGCCGATCGCCATGTGCTGGGTGGGCACGGCGCCCGGCGCGACCTTCTCGACGTCCTGCTTGAACCGGGCGATCTCGGGGGCGGTGGACTCGAACGGCTCGAACATCGGCGCCGCGATCACGCCCTCCAGGGCCTGCGCGCTGGCCTGGTCCTTGAGGATGGCGGCGTCGTAGCTGGTCGCGTCGGTGAGCACGCCCTTGTAGCCGGCCCGCTTGAGCGCCGAATAGAGGCCGACGTTGAACTTGGTGCCCGCGATCACGGAGACCACGACGTCGGGGGCCTTGCCGCCGTTCGAGGTCATGATCTTGTTGACGTACGGGAGCCAGTCAGGGGGTGGCGCGGCGGCCGGGAGGCCGGAGTTCACGCCGACCAGCTTGAATCCGGCGGCGGTGAACGACTGGGAGATGGTGGTGCCGCCGTACTTGCTGCCGCTGGAGTCGGAAGTCTGGACGTACACGCTCTTGCCCTCGGCGCCGCCGAGCAGGTCGGCCAGTTGCCGGCCCCACCACGTCTGGGAGCCCGCCCCCTGCTTGGGCGCCAGGCAGCCGTTGTAGCCGAAGCCGGTTTTCGTGCCGCACCACTGTGGGCCCGTCGCCCAGCCGAACCAGGGCACGCCCTGCTGCTCGAGGAAGGCGGCGCCGCCGAAGTTCGGGGCGTGCACGGGGACGAGGGCGAAGACCTGGTCCTTCTGCACGAGCTTCTTGGCGGCCGCGTCGCCCTTGGCCGCGTCCTGGCCGTCGTCCTCCGCCCCGATGAACTCGATCTTCCGCCCGTTCACGCCGCCCTCGGCGTTGGCCCGCTCGAACCTGGCCTTCGCCCCGATCTCGGCGTCCTTCGTCGAGTAGCCGCTGGCGCTCGTCTTGGTCAGCACGCCGCCGACCTTGACCGTCGTGTCGGTCACGCCGGGCGCCGCCGAGCCGACCGGGCTCTTCTGCTGGGCCGCGCACCCGGAGACGAGCAGTGTTGTTACCGTGAGTGCCGCCGCGACCCGCCGTACCATCCTGGCCTCCCGCGATTTGGCCTAGCGCTCGCTTGGTTTTGCGCCGAGCGTAAATTCGCCCAGGAAGGGTGTCAACCGGAGGTGACCGAGCAACCGCTTGCTCGCAATCGCGAGACCGGGTTACCGTGTGGCGCATGCTGATGCGCGCGGCCGTCCTGACCGGCTTCCACGCCCCCATGGAGATCCGCGAGGTGGAGATCGCCGACCCGGGTCCGAGCGAGGTCCGCGTGCAGATCAAGGCGTCGGGCGTGTGCGGCTCCGACCTCAAGGCCATCGACGGCAAGAGCCCGGTGGTCGGCAAACTGCCGTTCATCCTCGGGCACGAGAGCGCCGGAGTGGTGGAGAGCGTCGGCGCGGGCGTCACCGGCGTCCGGCCCGGCGACCACGTCATCGTCTCGATGAACGGCCCCTGCGGGCGGTGCCGCCACTGCGGGGCGGGCCGGTTCCACCTGTGCTCGGGCCCCGCCAGGCTGCAGACGATCATGGGTGGCGCGCCCAGGATCACCCTGGACGGGCAGGAGACGCGCCGGTTCATCGGCATCGGCTCGTTCGCCGAGTACGCGGTCGTCGCCGAGGCCATGTGCGTGAAAATCGCGAAAAACGCGCCTCTGGATGCCATGTGCCTGCTGGCCTGCGGGGTCGTCACCGGCGTGGGCGCGGTCATGAACGTCGCCGAGGTCCCGCCCGGCGCGAGCGTCCTCGTCGTCGGCTGCGGCGGCGTCGGTCTCAACGTCATCCAGGGCGCGGTGCTGGCGGGCGCCACCACGATCATCGCCGCCGACGTGGCCGAGCAGAAGCTCAAGCTGGCCGAGCGCTTCGGCGCCACCCACACGCTCGTGGCCGACGACCTGCCACGGCAGGTGGACGAGCTGGTGAAGGGCGGCGTCGACTACGCCTTCGACGCGACAGGCGCACCCGGCGTCCTGTCCAAGGCCTTCGCCGCGACCCGGTCCGGCGGCACCACGGTCATGGTCGGCAGCCCGCCCCAGGGCCAGGCCGTGGAGGTGGACCCCGGGCTGCTGTTCGCCTCCCGTCGCCTCATGGGCACCCAGGGCGGCGACGCCGCACCCCACCGCGACCTGCCCATGCTGGCCGAGCAGTACCTGCGGGGCCGCCTCGACCTCGACGGCCTCATCTCCGAGCGCCTGCCGCTCGACCGGATCAACGACGCCGTGGCCCACGTACGGGAGGGCTCGGTGGCGCGTACCGTCATCACCTTCTGAAATACGAACACCCGGCGTCACCGCACTCTTACCCTGTGTGTCATGACGGAGAGAAGACTCAGGGTGCGCGTCCGGCGGGCCGCCATGGCCACGGTTCTGACGGCCCTGGCCATGACCGGCCCGGAGCCCGCCGGCGCCAAGGGCGTGTACGACTTCGGCAGCGAGGGCGTGGTCATCTGGAGCGACCCGCGAAGGGACGCCGTCCTCGTCGGCTTCGGCTACCCGGGCCAGGGCTTCGAGTCGGACCGGTCGGAGGAGCACGGCTTCTTCCAGTGCGACGACTACTTCGACAGCATCCTGTGGCACCACGGCCGCAACACGGCCACCGGCATCGTCGGCTGGGTCCCCGCCTGCAACCTCGCCGACGCCGACTAGACCCCCAGCTTGACCGGCTCGGGCCGCTCGGGCGCGGGCCGCTCCTCCTCCTCGTGACCCTCCACCGAGAGGTTCGGCAGGAGGCGGTCCAGCCAGCGCGGACACCACCAGTTGAGCCGCCCGAGCAGGACCATCGTCGCCGGCACCAGGAACCCCCTGATGATCGTGGCGTCCACCGCGATGGCCACCGCCAGCCCCACCCCGAACGTCTTCACCATCGGGTCCGGGTACGCGATGAACGCCACGAACACGGCCACCATGATCAGCGCCGCCGACGTGATGACCCGGCCCGTCGAGCCGAGCCCCTCCGCCACCGCCCGCGTGTTGTCCCCGTGCCGCAGGTACGCCTGCCGCACCGCCGTCAGCAGGAACACCTCGTAGTCCATCGACAGCCCGAACAGCACCGCGAACAGCATCAGCGGCACGAAGCTCTCGATCGGCACCGAGAAGAAGACCGTCTCCAGGTACGAGGAGCTGGCCGGGGCGTCCATGCCCACGAGGCGGCTGCCCAGGCCGATCGAGAACACCAGGGCGAGCGCGCCGAAGGCGGCGCCGAGCGAGATCAGGTTCATCACCGCGGCCTTCACCGCGACGACGGGCGCGCGGAAGGCGAACAGCAGGAGCAGGGCGCTCAGCAGCACCACCACGCCGATGACCAGCGGGGTGCGCTCGGACATCCGGGTGCCCGCGTCGGTCATGGCCGCCACCTTGCCACCGACGTGCACGCTCACCCCGGGCGGCGCGATGGCCCTGATGTCCTTGACCACGTCGGACGCCCGCGGGTCGCTGGGCTTGTACTCGGTGACGACCTGGAGCAGGACCGAGCGGCCCGAGGAGTTGACCTTCGGGGTGGCCACGTGCGCGACACCGTCGACGTCGCCGACCTCGCGGGCTAGCTGGTCGACGACCGGGTCCTTCTGGTCGGCCACCTTGGCGGGCAGTTCGGCGACCACGAGCAGCGGGCCGTTGATGCCGTCGCCGAAGCCGGCGGCCATCAGCTCGTAGGCCCGCCTGGGCTCCGAGCCCTTGGTGCCGTACCCGTCGTCGAGCGGCCCGAGCTTCAAGGCCAGCGCCGGGGCGGCCAGCAGGCCCAGCGCCAGCACGCTGCCGAACAGCACCTGCCACGGCCGGCGCGCCACCCATGACCCCAGGCCGGCCCATCCGGACCCGGACGAACCGCCGCCGCGCAGGAACGGCACCTTGAGCGCGTTGACCCGGTGGCCGAGCACCCCGAGCAGAGCGGGGACGAGGGTGACCGAGGTCAGCACGGCGGTGACGACCGAGATGCCGGTGACCCAGCCGAGCGTCGCCAGCAGCGGGAACCCGCCCAGCATGAGCGCGCTCAGCGCGATGATCACCGTGCCGCCCGCGAACACCACGGCCCCGCCCGAACTCGCCACGGTCCGCCGTACGGACTCCACCACCGGCACCCCGTCGGCCAGCAGCCGCCGGTGCCTGGACAGCAGGAACAGCGCGTAGTCGATGCCCACGCCCAGCCCGATCATCGTGGCCATGATGCCCGCCTGCTTGGGCATGTCCAGCACGTGCCCGAGCAGCCCGATCACGCCGAGCCCCGAGGCGACGCTGACCAGGGCTGTGAAGATCGGCACCAGCGCGGCCGCCAGCGTCCCGAACGCGAACACCAGCACCAGCAGCGCGCACACCACGCCGATGATCTCGCTGGGCCCCGTCTTGATGTCCTTGTCGGCGGGGGTGGAGCTGTCGGCGGCAACCACCTCGATCCCGGCGGCCCGCGCCGGGTCGGCGGCCTTCGACAGCGCCCGCGTGGTCTCGGCGACCTTGGTGCCGTCGTGGCCCTGCAGGCGGATGGCGATGAGCCCGATCTGCAGGCTGGCGGAGATGCCGCCGCGCCTGAACGGGGTGTCCACCCCGACGACGTGCGGCATCGTGCGCAGGCTCGCCAGGACGTCTTCGACGGCCTTCTTGCGCGACTTCTCGACGAGTGGCCCGCCCGCGGAGTAGAGGACGAGTTGCGCCGTCCCGCCGGTGTCGTACCCCGGCCCGAAGCCGGTCTTCATCAGGTCGTGCGCCCGCTGCGCGTCGGTGCCGGGAATCGTCGCGTCGTTGCTGACCGGGCTGCCGAGCACGAGGCTCCCGCCCATCAGCGCGGCCGCCACGACCACCCATAACGCCAGCACCAACCGCCCGTGCCGCGCGCACCAGCCGCCCAGCCGCCCAAGAAACCGCGTCATCGCCCAAGTCCCTCTCGACGGCCGTCCTGTACGGTCGTACAGGACTACGATAAAGCAGGAAATATCCGGAGGGGATGCATCGCATGGAAATGAGATGATGACCACACCCGACGACACCCGGACCCGGATCCTGGCCGCGGCCAGAGAGCTGTTCGCCGAGCGCGGTTACGCGGGCACCTCGCTGGCCGACATCGCCGCGGCCGTGGGCCTGACCAAGACCGCCGTCGCCTACCACTTCCACCCGAAGGACCGCCTGGCCTCCGAGTTACTCGCCCCGGCGGGGGACGACATGCTGGCGCTGCTCGGGACCGACTTCCCGAGCAGGGAGGCGTTCGTCGACGCGCTGGTGACCTTCGCGGTGCGCTACCGCTCGGTGATCCGCCTGTTCATGGAGGACCTGGCCGCCGAGGACCCCGGCGCGCCGGAGTCGGAGCGCGCGACGGTCAGGACGTTCAGGGACGAGATCTTCGGCAGGCTCGTGGGCGACGACCCCGATCCGGAGACCAGGCTGAAGAGCTGGGCCCTGCTCGGCGCGCTGCAGTGGGGCGCGGTCAGGACCATGGACCTGCCGGAGGAGCGGGTCCGCGAGGTGCTGCTGGAGGCCTGCCGGGCTTTCTAGAGACCCAGCACCTCCCGTTCGACGTGGTCGAGCGCGAGGCGTACGGCGCCCAGCGCCACACCCTCGTCCCCGAACGTGGAGGCCACCACCTCCGGCACGCTCACGCACAGCTCGGCCAGGTGCCGGCGGAGCGGTTCGAGCAGCACGTCGCCGGCCTGCGAGTGACCGCCGCCCAGCACCAGCAGGTCGGGGTCGATGGCCAGCGCGAGCGCCGAGGCGCCGATCGCGAGGTTCTCGGCGTAGCGGTCGACCCGCCGCGCCGCGTCGCGGTCGCCCGCCAGAGCCGCCTCGAACACCTCGGCCGCCGAGGCGTCCTTGACCAGCTCGCGGGCCGCGTCCTCCCAGCCGACCTGGCGCAGCGTGCCGATCTCGCCGGCGGCGCCGTTGCGCCCCGGGTGCAGCCGCCCGCCGATGAGGATGCCCGCGCCCGCCCGGTGGCCGATGAGCACGTACACGACGTCGGAGGCGTGCTGCGCGCTGCCGCGCCAGTGCTCGGCGAGCGCGGCGAGGTTGGCGTCGTTGGCGGCCAGCCCCGTGCAGCCGAACCAGCGCCCGGCCAGCTCCGCCAGGTCCACGCCCGTCCAGCCGGGCAGCGTGATCGACAGGGTCACCCGGCCGGTGCGGTCCACGATGCCCGGGGTGCCCGCCGCGACCGCCCACACCCGCGTGCGCGCGACGCCCGCGCCGTCCACGCACTTCAGTGCCGTACGCCGGGCCGCCTCCAGCCGTTCGTGGGCCGCGGCGTCGCCGGAGACGTCGGCCCGCTCCCAGGCGATCACCTCGCCGTTGAGATCGGCCAGCGCGGCCACGATCCCGTCGCCCCCGACCTCCACGCCCACCACGTAGCCGGCGTCCGCGCGGAACCCGAACCGCCGCGCGGGCCGCCCCATCACGCCCTCGTCGGGCGGCACCTCCCTGACGTGGCCGCGCTCGCCCAGCTCGTCGAGCACCGCCTCCACCGTCTGCCTGGACAGCCCGGTGATGCGGCCGAGCCGGGTCAGCGTGGCCACGCCCTCGCGGCGCAGGGCTCGGAGCGTCACCTGGGTGTTTACCTTGCGCAGCAGGGACGCGTCACCTGGGCGAAGCTCGGTCAACTTATGAGACCTTTTCTCATAACTCTCCCATTGACGGAGGACAGCCAGGATCCTAGCATCGGGCCGACATACGTGAACTGGTTACATATATGGAGGCGAAATGGTCACACTCGCCATCGTCGGCGCGGGTTCGCGGGGTTCCTCCTATGCCCGCCACGCCACCGGGAGCGGCCGGGCGCGGGTGGTCGCGGTGGCCGATCCGCTGGAGGCCCGCCGCGCCAGGTTCCCGGAGGCCGAGGCGTACGCGGACTGGCGCGAGCTGGCCGCGCTCCCCCGCCAGGCGGACGCGGTGATCATCGCGACCCAGGACAGGGACCACGTCGAGCCTGCGGTGCGCTTCGCCGAGCTGGGCTACGACATCCTGCTGGAGAAGCCGATGGCGGTTTCCGAGGACGACTGCCGGCGCATCGTCGCGGCCGCCGGACGGTCCGACGCCGTCTTCGCCGTCTGCCACGTGCTGCGGTACACGCCGTACACGCGGGCGCTGAAGGCGCTGCTGGACGAGGGCAGGATCGGCGAGATCGTCAGCATCCAGCACCTGGAGCCGGTCGGGTGGTGGCACCAGGCGCACTCGTACGTGCGGGGCAACTGGCGCCGCTCCGACGAGTCCACGTTCATGCTGCTGGCCAAGTCGAGCCACGACCTCGACTGGCTGGTGCACCTCACCGGCAGGCAGGTCACGCGCGTGTCGTCGTTCGGCGGGCTCAAGCACTTCCGCCCGGAGAACCGCCCGGAGGGCGCCGCCGACCGCTGCCTGGACTGCGCCGTCGAGGCGACGTGCCCGTATTCGGCCAAGCGCATCTACCTGCCGCTGGCCGGTCGCGCGGTGTGGCCGGTCTCGGTGCTCACCGACGACGTCTCCGAGGCCGGCGTGCTGACGGCGCTGCGGACGGGCCCGTACGGCAGGTGCGTGTACGCCTGCGACAACGACGTGGTCGACCACCAGGTCGTGAACATGGAGTTCGAGGGCGGCACGACCGCGTCGTTCACCATGACCGCCTTCACTCCCTCCCTGCACCGGCAGACCCGGATCTTCGGCACCCGGGGCTGGATCGAGGGCGACGGCGACCGCCTGACCGTCTTCGACTTCGTCACCGGCCGCGAGGAGACCGTCGACACCCGCCCCACCGGGGACGCGACGGCTCGGGGCGGCCACGGGGGCGGTGACGAGGCGCTGGTCGACGCGTTCCTGACCGCGGTCGCCACCCGGGACCGCTCCCCGATCCTCTCCTCGCCGGGCGAGAGCCTGCACAGCCATCTCATCGCCTGGGCGGCCGAGAGGTCGCGGCTGCACGGTGAGACCGTCACCCTGGAGTGACCTCGCGGAGGATCACTCCTCCGAGGTCGGGCCGGTGGTGGGGGTCTCACCGGGCTCACCCGGGTCCGGGCCCGACTGGCCGGCCAGGCCGAAGGCGATCTCGATCGCGCTGCCCGGCCTGGCGCAGGTGCCGGGCTGGAGGCTCTGGTCGAGGACCGTGCCCACCCGCGACTCGTCGTCCACGACCTGGCCCTTCGTCCGCACCGTGAACCCGGCCGCGGCCAGCGCCGCCCGCCCGTCCTCCAGCGCCTGGCCGACGACCGACGGGACCGTGGCGCCGTTGCGCGCGACCGTGAGCGCCACCGAGGTGCCGCCCGTGACGCGCCCGCCCGCCTTGGGCTGCGTGGAGAGCACCTGCCCGTCCGGCCGGTCGATGCAGGAGCGGGTGACGGCGCCCACCGCCAGGCCCGCGTCGGTGAGTGCGCTCTCCGCGGCCTTGCGCTGCAGGCCCGTGACCGCGGGCACGGGCACCCCGGCCGACACCTCCAGCGAGACCTTGCTGCCCCTGGTCACCAGCATGCCCGGGGCGGGCTGGGCGCTGAGGACCTGGCCGATCCGCTTCGGCGAGTCGAGCTGGGTGACGGTGCCGAGCACCAGCCCGGCCTGCTTGATCGCCTTCGTGGCCGCGCCCTTGTCCATACCCGCCAGGGCCGGGACCGGGACCGCGGCGGGGCGCACCGCCGACGGCGGCGGCGTCGTGGGCCCGCGCGCCTCCAGCGTCCCCGTGGTCTTGAGCGGGACCTTCTGCGCGGTCGTCTTGTCCGCCGGAGGGCGGGACTTCACCGGATCCGACTGCGGGGGTACTGACGGGCCGGCCCCCTGCGGCGCCTGGGGCCGCTCGGCCGTGTTCGCCGTGGGTATGTGGGCGGTGAGCAGCACGGCGGCCGTCACCAGCAGGGCCGCGCAGACCGCGATCGCGGCCCTGGGCCAGGCGACCCTGGACAACCCCGCCGGTGATGGATCGTTCCCCGGCCCGGAGCCCGCGGGTAACGACGCGGGCGCGGACACGCTCCCTTCCGTGGGCGCGGACGCGCCGGTCTCCGCCCTGGGTGTGAACGCGCCGGTCTCTTCCGTGGGCGCGGACGCGCCGGCGCGGGAGTCGGGCAACAGGTAGCCGCCGGCCACCCCCGTGGCCTCCGGCTCGGCCATCGGCTCCCGCTCCGACGAGCGCTGCCCGGGCACCAGCGGCGGCACCCGCAGGATGTGGGCCGGCGGCGAGCTCAGCACCTCCGACGGCACCTCCGACTCCCCCAGCAGCTCGAACAGCAGGTCCCTGCTGGTGGGCCGGTTGCGCGCGTCCTTGTCCAGGCACGCCTCCACGAGGACCCGCAGCCGCCCGTCCAGGCGTCCCAGCTCGGGCGGCGCGGTCAGGATGCGGTGCAGCACCGGCGCGACCGAGTCCTGCCCGAACGGCGCGGTGGCGTTGGCCGCGAAGCACATCGTCGCGCCCCACGAGAACACGTCCGCGGCCCCCGTGACGGCCGACGCCGTGATCTGCTCGGGCGCCATGTAAGCGGGCGTGCCCACTCCGCGCCCGCTCACCGTGGCCGCCGCGTCCAGCGCCTTGGCCAGGCCGAAGTCGATGACGCGCGGCCCGTCGGAGCCGAGCAGCACGTTCTGTGGCTTGAAGTCGCGGTGCACGATCCCGGCCCGGTGGATGGCCGTGAGCGCGGTCACCGTGCTGACCGCCAGCCGCTCCAGCGCCCCGCCCCGCCGCGGCCCGGTGAGCGCGACCTCCCTGTGCAGCGACGGCCCGTCGACATATTCGCTGACGATGTACGGACGCCCCTCGTCGAACCCGGCGTCGATCACCTGGGCGGTGCAGAACCTCGCCACGTGCTTGGCCAGCTCGACCTCCCGCAGGAACGCCGCCCGCTCGTCACCCACGGGTCCGTGCAGCAGCTTGACCGCGTAGGTCTCCCCGCTCCTCCAGCCCAGGAAGACCGCGCCTTGACCACCTTCACCCAGCCGCCCGGACAGCTCGTACTGTCCGAGTCGCTGCGGGTCCCCCGTTCTGAGCGGCTGCGCCGTCGGCACGGGCGTCTCCCCTCGCCGCCACCCTCGCCTGCTTTCTACTGAAGGCAACGGGCCGCCCCGAGTCAACTGTGGTCAGGGCATCGCCGCCTGACCGTGACACAGCTGGTCAGGATGCGCGGGTGACCGTGCCCGAATAGGTCACCTCGTCCTTACCTTCGCGCGTCACCTTGATGTCCATCTGGTTCGACGCCGACGTCGGGATCATCCGCAATGTCCCCGGATAGCATTCGTCGCCCGTGACCCGGTCGAGGGTGAAGACCATCCCGCTCCCGTGCCGCAGGAGCCGTCCCGAGCAGTGCAGGTCCGATCCCCACAGCATGGCCCCACCGTCGTTGTCGGGGCCCAGGCGCAGCTCGACGGGGAAGACCCGCTGGGCGGTGAAGTGCTCGGCCGAGCCCGTCCACGTCCCGACCAGCCCCGGCTCCTGGGCGCCGCGCAGCCAGAACACTAACCCGGCCACCGCCATGGCCACGCCCGCCGCGGCCACGCCCATCTGCCAGGCTTTCACCCGTCTGCGGGGCGGGGGCTCGGGAGCGGTGTCGCGGTTGACGGCGGGGAAGCTCGTGGTGGGGTCGGGGTCGTGGATGCGCCCCGGCTCGGCGCTGGGCGGCGCGGTCTCCATGACCAGCCGGAGCCCGGCGGTGCTCAGCTCGCGATCGGCGAACGTCCTGCCGGACCCGGTGACGGGCGGGGCACCGGACGGGCCGACGGCGGCCTGCGCGCCCGAGGACAGCACGTCGCCGCCCCCTGCCGCCTGCCCCAGCAGCCGCCGCAGCACCTCCTCCGCGTCCGGCCGCTCCCCCGGCTCCGGCGCCAGGCAGGCCGCCACGATCTCCCGCAGCCGCCCGGTCAGCGGCCCGAGGTCCGCCTTCCCGTACAGGATCCTGGCCAGGACCTCCTGGTAGGTGTCCGCCGTGTACGCGTGCCGCCCCGTCGCCGTGTACGCGACTGTCAGCCCCCACGCCCACAGGTCGGCGGGCGGCCCGGCGGGCTCGCCCTTGATGCGCTCGGGCGACAGGTACGCCGGAGTGCCGACGGGCATCGCGTTGGTGGTGGCCGCCGTGTCCATGAGCCGGGACACCCCGAAGTCGATCACCCGCGGCCCGTCGAGCCCGAGCAGCACGTTGCCCGGCTTGAAGTCCCGGTGGACCACCCCGGCCCGGTGAATAGCCCCGAGCGCGGTGGCGGTGCCGATGGCCAGGCGTTCGAGCGACCCGCCCAGGCGCGGCCCCTTGGCGACCACGTGCTCCAGGAGCGAGGGGCCCTCGACGTACTCGCTGACCAGGTAGGGCCGGTCGCCCTCGAGATCGGCGTCGATCAGCTGCGCCGTGCAGAACGCGGCCACCCTGCGGACCGCCTCGACCTCTCCCAGGAACCTGCGCCGCACGTCGGGGTCGCCCGACAGGCTCGCGTGCAGCAGCTTGATCGCGACCTGGGCGCCCTGCTCGGAGTGGCCGAGGTAGACGACGCCCTGCCCGCCCTGGCCGAGCCTGCGCGACAGGCGGTACGATCCCAGCTGTCGCGGATCATCGGCTCGGAGTGCGGACATATCTCCTGATTATGCCGGGCAATCGATCAGTCGCGCATAATCATCAAGGATCGGCAACACCGTATCCGCAGGGGCGCTGGGCAAGGTGGCCACCGCCTCCTCGATGCCGAGCCCGGCGAAATAGTCGAGCTTCTCCTCCGTCGGCAGCGTCCCGAACGGGATCACCTTGGCCATCGGCCGCCCGGCCTTCTCGCACGCCTCGCGGAGCATCGGCAGCGCCGACCTGATCCCCTTGCCGCCGATCGGCATCCAGCCCTCGGCGTACTCGGCGACGTGGGCGAACAGCTTGGGCCCCGCCGCGCCGCCCACGTACACCGGCGGGTCCTGGACCGGTTTGGGCCAGGACCAGGACGGCTCGAACCCGTCGAACGAGGCCACCTCGTCCCGCCACAGCGCCCGCATGGCGAGCATGTTCCGCCTGGCCACCTCGCGGCGGCGCGCGTACGGGACGCCGTGGTTCTCGATCTCCTCGACGTTCCAGCCGAAGCCGACCCCGACCACGACACGTCCGCCCGAGAGGTGGTCGAGCGTGGCGATGGCCTTCGCGGTCACGATGGGGTCGCGCTGGGCGGCGAGCAGGATGCCGGTGCCGACGCGCAGCCGGCGCGTCGCGGCGGCGGCGAAGGACAGGGCGACGAGCGGGTCGAGCGTGCGCTTGTACTCCTCGGGCAGCACGTCCTGCCCCGCCGCGGGAGGGGTGCGGCGCGAGACCGGGATGTGGGTGTGCTCGGGCACGTAGAGGGAGTCGAAGCCGCGCTCCTCCGCTGCTCGGGCGAGGTCCTGGACCGGCATGGCCAGATCCGTGATGAACATCGTGACCCCGAGTCTCATGGGACCTCCTCCTAGTTAACCAAGCGATTGCTCGGTTAAGATTTCCAGAGTACCTTGCAGAAGACCATTCCGCGGAAAGAGGTCCCCGGTGAAGTTTTCTATCTTCCTGAATCCGCAGATTCCCGGCTCCGGGTACGCGGCCGAGGAGAACGCCAAGGCCAAACGCCCGATCGGGCGCGACACGGAGTCGTACCAGAAGCTGCTGCACGAGGTGCGGGAGATAGCCGTGCACGCCGATCAGCTCGGGTTCGACGCACTCATGATGACCGAGCACCACTTCCACTCCGAAGGCATGGAGTTCTCGGTCAACCCGCTGATGTTCCTCACCGACCTCGCCGCAAGGACCGAGCGGATCCTGCTCGCGCCGCTCGGCCTGGTGCTGCCCGCCTGGGACCCGATCAGAGCCGCCGAGGACGTGGCGCTGCTCGACCAGTTCTCCAAGGGACGGCTGCGGCTCGGCGTGGCGCGCGGCTACCAGAACCGGTGGATGAACGTGCTGGGCCAGCGCTGGCACGCCGCCGCCGCGCGCTCCGACGGGTCGGCCTCCGACACGCGGAACTTCGACGTCTTCGGCGAGGTGCTGAAGATCATGAAGATGGCGTGGACGCAGGAGACGCTGCGCTACAAGTCGGACGTGCTGGACTACCAGGTGCCGTATCCGTTCGAGGGCATCGAGGGATGGCCCGCGCTGGAGTGGACCCAGACGTTCGGCGCGCCGGGCGAGCTCTCCGAGGACGGCAAGGTGCAGGCCGTCTCGGTCTGCCCCAGGCCGTACCAGAACCCGCACCCCGAGCTGTGGCAGCCGTTCACGATCTCGGACCGGTCGGTCATCAGGGCCGCCCAGGAGGACATCCTGCCGTGGATGTTCACCCCCAATCCCGACGACCACGCCGCCAAGGCCAAGCTCTACCAGGAGGAGTCGGCCAAGCAGGGCCGCGAGTACAAGCTGGGCGAGCACACCGGCATCCTCAAGATCGTCGGCATCGCGGACACCACAGAGGAGGCCATCAACACCTTCGGCCGCAGCATCCCCAAGGACTTCGCCGCCTTCTTCGGCCCGTTCGGCTACCTGGAGGTGCTGCGCAAGAAGGAGGACGAGAAGCACAAGCCCATCTCCCCCGAGAAGGGCGACGCCAAGCGGATGAACGACGTGGAGATGGCGCTGTTCGGCACGCCGGACGACGTCAAGCGCGGGATCCAGCGGATGCTCGACCGCATGCCCGACCTGGAGTGGTTCGGGCTCTACATGCAGGGACAGCAGGGCGTTCTGCCGCTGGACACGGTCAAGCGGAACCTGGAACTGTTCGCCACCAAGGTCATCCCGGAGTTCCAATGAAATTCTGGCTGGGGGCCTCGTTCGTCGACACCGACCAGTTCCTGGAGCTGGCGCGGGCGGCCGAGCGGTGCGGGTTCGACACGCTCACGCTGTCGGACCACCTGTTCTACGCCGACTTCGCCTCGCCGTACCCGTACTCGCGGTCCGGACGGCCGCGCTGGGACGCGCGTACGCACTGGCCGGACGTGTGGGTGACGATCGGCGCCATGGCGGCGGTGACCACGACCCTGCGTTTCTCCCCGAACGTCTACATCGCGCCCGCCCGCGACCTGTTCACCGTGGCCAAGCAGGTGTCCACGGCGGCGGTGCTGTCGAGGGACCGCGTGACGTTCGGGGTCGGGGTGGGCTGGTGCAAGGAGGAGTTCGTCGGCACCGGGCAGGACTTCCACACGCGGGGACGGCGGCTGGACGCGATGCTCCCGACGCTGCGCTCGCTCTGGGCCGGCGAGACGGTCGCCCTGGACGGCCTGCCCGAGCTGTCGATCTCGCCCACCCCCGACCGGCCGATCCCCGTCTACGTGGGCGGCGACAGCGACGCGGCCCTGCGCCGGGCCGCCCGGCTGGGTGACGGCTGGATCGGCAACCGGATCTACACGGAGGAGCAGTTCGACGTGGTGCTGGCCACGCTCCGCGGTCACCTCGACGAGAGCGGCCGGAGCGAGCCCCTCGACATCATCGCGCCGCTCGCGGTGATGCCGGACGCCGACACCTACCGCCGCTTCGCCGCCAAGGGCGTCACCGGGACCATGGCGGCGCCGTGGTGGCTGGCCACCCCGGTGGAGAAGGCCAGGTACGGCGAGGGAACGCTGGAGCTCAAGATCGCCACCATGGAGCGCTTCGCCGAGGAGGTCATCGCCAAGCTCTGACGTCACCTAGGCCGCAGGCCCAGCTCCTCCAGGGCCTCGGCCAGGCCCTTCGGCGACTCCGTCACCGCGCCGATGCGGGCCAGGGCGGCCAGGCCGAGATAGCCGCCGTACGCGGTCAGCGCCCGCCGGGCCGCCTCGTCCGGCGGCTGGCCGACCTCCTCCAGGACGGCTCGCATGAACGCCAGCCGCCGCTCGCTCACCCGCCGCACGACCGCACCCACGGCCGGGTCGTCGGCCTCGCTGATCAGCCGGAACGAGATGGCGGCGTCACGCCCGTCGCCGAAGGCCCACTCCAGCAGCGTCCGCATGCGCTCGGCCGGATCGGCCACCGGCTCCAGCCGGGCGATGATCTCCTCGGTGCCGGCCTCCCACCGCCGCAGCGCCGCCTCGACCAGCGCCTGGCGGTTGGGGAAGTGCCAGTAGAAGCTGCCCTTCGAGACGCCGAGCCGCACCGCCACCGGCTCCACGGCCACGGCGGCCAGCCCACCCTCCGCCAGGGCCTCCAGCGCGGCCCGCGCCCAGTCGTCCGCGTTCAACCGACCCACCCTCCCATCGTTCCATACGCCACCGTATAGTCAGACCATACGCATCCGTATGGAAAGAGGTGGCCTCCCATGCCCACGCTCACGGACCGGTTCATCCCGCGGCCCGACGCCTCCGAGCGGCACTCCATCGTGATCAACGCCTCCCGCGAGCGCGTCTGGGCCGCCGTCACGGACCCGGGCTCGTTCGACCTGCGGGCCGTCGTGGCCGTCCGCAACCTGGCCGCGCGCCTCAGCGGCGGCCGGCCGCACCGGAGCGCGCCCCGCTTCACGCCGCTCGGCGAGGACCCGGGGCACGAGCTGGTCATGGGGCTCATCGGACAGTGGTGGCGCCTCGGGCACGCCGAGAAGAGCGGCACGATCTCCGGCGCCGCCGACTTCCACGCGTTCGACCGCCCCGGCTACGCGAAGGGCACGCTGAGCTTCCGGCTGGACGAGGCGGGCGAGGGGCGGATCAGGCTCGTCACGGAGACCCGCGTGGTGGCCACGAGCGAGGACGCGCGGCGCGCGTTCCTGCGGTACTGGCTGGCGATCCGGCTGGGCAGCGGCCTGATCCGCCGTATCATGCTCGCCACCCTCCGCGCCCGCGCCACCCGGCCTCTCTAGGCGCCCGGCCCCTCCTCGGCGAGGTTCTCCAGGATCCGCCGCAGCATGTCGGTGACCTGCGCGACCTCCTCCGGGGAGAACCCCGCGAACACCTGGTGGCTGATCCTCCCGAAGATCGGCGGCAGGCTGGGCACCAGCGCCCGCCCCCCGTCCGTCAGCTCGATGACGATCGAGCGCCGGTCCTCGGGATGCCGCTCCCGCCGCAGCAGCCCCTTGGCCTCCAGCCGGTCGAGCAGCCTGGTCATCCCGGCCGTGTCCGTGCCGAGCCGGCGTTTCAGCAGGCTGGGCGTGCCGCCGCCGCGCGAGGCGTGCAGCAGCAGCGCGGCCTGCTGCGCCGTGAGCCCGAGGGGCGCCAGGCGCCGCTCGGTCTCGGTGTTCAGCTCCCTGCCCACCTGCACGAGCAGCGACCCTCCCCCCAGCACCAGCTCGAACGTCGACTGCGGCCCACGGTTCTCGTTCATCTCCCGAGAATACCCCGCATGGACATTTACTGTCGCGACAGTTACAGTCGCGACATGACCGACACACACGTCTTGATCGTGGGAGGCGGAATAGCCGGATCGTGCCTTGCCCAGGGCCTGCGCCGGACGGGCCTCGCCGTCACCCTCTTCGAACGCGACCCCTCGGCCGCCCACCGCCCCCAGGGCTACCGCATCAGCCTCAAGGACACCGGCGCGCGGGCGCTGCGGGCCTGCCTGCCGGACCACCTGTTCGACCTGGCCGTGGCGACCTCCATCCGCCCGACCACCCGCATGATCTTCATGGACGCCGGCCTGCGGCCCAAGTTCGCCAAGGACATCCCCGAGCAGCGGCCGGGCGTCGACGGCCTGGGCGTCAACCGGCTCACGCTCCGCGAGATCCTCCTGGCCGAGCCGGCGGGCGAGGTCCGGTTCGGCATGGACTACCAGCGGTACGAGCGGCTTGACGGCGGCCGCGTACGCGCCCACTTCGCGGGCGGCCACCAGGTGGACGGCGACCTGCTCGTGGGTGCGGAGGGCGTGGGCTCGCGGGTGCGGGCGCAGCTCCTGCCCGGCACCGTGGTGGACGACCTCGGCTGGACGCTGTACGGCCGCACGTGGATCACGCCCGAACTGCTGGCCGCCACGCCGCCCGAGCTGATCGACTCCTTCAACCGGATCACCGCCCCCGACGGCACGGCCATCGCCGTCGCCACCTGCCGCCCGCTCACCCCCGTGCCCGAGGCCGTGGCCCGCCACGCTCCCGGCACGCACCTGACGAACGTCCCCGGCCACTTCTCATGGACGATGACCGTGTCCGGCCCCCGGCCCGACGGCGTTTCCCCGGCCGGGCTGCACCGGCTGGCCATGGACACGATGCGGGACTGGCACGAGGGCGTGCGGCGCATCGTGCGCGAGGCCGACCCGGAGGCGACATTTGTGCTGCAGCTCCATTCGGCACGGCGGGTGGAGCCCTGGGCCGAGCCCGCGGTCACGCTGGTCGGCGACGCCGTGCACAGCATGAGCCCCGGCCGGGGCGAGGGCGCCAACGTGGGCCTGCGGGACGCCCACCTGCTGAGCGAGCTGCTCGCGGCGGCCGCGGCCGAGGGGCAGCCCCTCGCCGGCGCCAAGGCCGCGTACGAGCGCCGCATGCTCGACTACGCCTTCACCGCCGTCGACGCCTCCCGCGACCACCCCTTCGCCCCCTTCCGCCGCCCGGCCGGCTGACCGGTCCCGTCGCGCGCCGTCCCGGGAGAAGGAGAGGCCGGGATGGGCGATAGCCTTCGTCCTGTGCTGGAAAGGATCTCAGCCACCCGTTACGTGACCCCGTTGCGTGAGGGTGGTTCGCTGCCCGGCGTCGTCGAGGCCGACGACCTGGGCACGTACGTGGTGAAGTTTCGCGAGGCGGGCCAGGGGCGGCGGGTGCTCGTCGCCGAGATCGTCGCGGCCGAGCTGGGCCGCAGGCTGGGGCTCAGGACCCCCGATCTCAAGCTCATCGACCTCGACCCGCAGATCGGCATCCGGGAGCCGGACGAAGAGGTGCAGGACCTGCTCAAGGCCAGCACCGGCCTCAACCTGGCGGTCGACTTCCTGCCGGGCGCGCTGGGGTTCGAGCCGCTGGCGTGGGCGGCGGACCCGGTGTTCGCGGCCAGGGTGGTGTGGTTCGACGGACTCATCCACAACATCGACCGCAGCTGGCGCAACCCCAACATGCTGGTCTGGCACCGCGAGACCTGGCTGATCGACCACGGCGCGGCGCTCTGGTTCCACCACAACTGGCGCACGGCCGACCCGCAGCGGAAGTTCGACGCGGGCGACCACGTGCTCGCGCCCTTCGCCGGTGACGTCGAGGCCGCGGGCGACCAGCTGGCCGCGCGGATCACGCGGGAGCTGCTGGTGAGCGTGACCGCGATGGTGCCCGACGAGTGGCTGGACGGCGAGCCGGGGTTCGACGGCCCGGAGGCGGTGCGCGAGGCGTACGTCGATCATCTGATGGAGCGGGCGCACGGGCCGCGCGAGTGGCTCGTACGCGGCGAGGCGAAGGCGCCGCGCGGCGGCCCGGGGTCGGTGGGCGGGTTCTGGCGGGGAGGAAGCCGGTGACCAGGGACGTCTACGAGTACGCGGTGATCCGCGTGGTGCCCAGGGTCGAGCGCGGCGAGCTGATCAACGCGGGCGTGCTCCTCTACTGCCAGCCGCGCGGCTACCTGTGCGCGCGGGTCGAGCTCGACGCCGCCCGGCTGCGCGCCCTCGACCCGAACGCCGACCTCGACGAGGTACGCCGTGCGCTCAGCGCGTACGAGCTGGCCTGCGGCGAGCGGCCGGGACCGCTGGCCGAGGAGTCGCTCGGCGGCAGGTTCCGCTGGCTGACCGCGCCGCGCAGCACGATCATCCAGACCGGGCCCGTGCACGCGGGCCTCACCGCCGACCCCGACACCGAGCTGGCCAGGCTGTTCGACAAACTCGTGCGTATCTAGAAAAGGACGGACATGAAGGTGTCGACCTCCTGGAAGCCCACCTTGCGGTAGACGGCCCTGGCCGAGAGGTTGAAGTCGTTCACGTACAGCGTGACCACGGGGGCGAACAGGCTCCTCGCGGCCTCCACGACGGCGGCCATGCCGGCCACGGCATGGCCCTTCCCCCGCAGCTCGGGGGCGACCCAGACGCCCTGGATCTGGCAGGCCTGCGGCGTGACGGCCCCGACCTCCGCCTTGAACACCACCCGGCCGTCGTCGATGCGCGCGTAGGAGCGGCCGATCCTGATCAGCTCGGCGACCCTGGTCCGGTAGAGCGCGCCGCCGTCGCCGAGGTTGGGCGAGACGCCGACTTCCTCGGTGAACATGGCCACGCAGGCGGGCAGCAGGATGTCGAACTCCTCCGGCCGCACCCGGCGTACGAGCGGATCGGCGGGCACCGGCGGCGTGCGTGAGGTGGCCATGACCGGCTGAGCCCAGCGGATGGCGCGCGCCCGGCCCCAGTGCGGCTCGAGACGCTCCCACAGCAGAGAGACGGCGTCGACCGGGCCCACGATGGAGGAGCAGCGGCGCCCCTGCTTGCGGGCACGGTCGGCGAAGGCGTGCACGGCCTCGGGGCCGGCGTTGACGGGCACCATGTTGGCCCCGGCGTAACAGAGTGACACAAGGCCGCCTCGCGCGCCGAACCCCCACATCTGCCCACCCAGCCTCGCCGGATTGAGTCCGACGGCCCGCACTCTGGAGGAGACGAAGACGTTCGCGACCGGGTCGGTGTCCAGCAGGGCTAGGACCTCGTCCCGGTCGCTGTCGTCGAGCACGCGCGACGCCGATGTACGCAGCATCACAAAGGTCACACTACGCGAAGGGGCACCGATTGGCTCAGTGGGTGACGGCCACGGTAATCCTTTCTTGACGTCAGTCAGAGCCCAAGGGTGCCGAGGATCCCGAGCAGTCCGGCCGGAGGGCTCACGGCGTCCGCCGTCATGTGGGTCGACGGGCGCGGCTCGGGCTGCGCGGCGCACTCCACGTCCCGCGGCGGCACCGTGCCGTCCCGCAGGTACGCGGCCAGGTGCTCGTCCACGCACTCGCTGCCCGTCAGCGACACGCCGTGGTTGCCGCCGGCGTCGATCACCATGCCCGTGCGGACGAAGTGCCTGCGCATCTCCAGGGCGCCCTTGAACGGCGTCGCGGCGTCGTCACGGGACTGGATGAGGAGCACCGGCGGCAGGTTCGACGAGCCCTGCACCTCGATCGGCGTCCCGCCCCGCACCGGCCAGAAGGCGCACGGGGCGTTGAACCAGGCGTTCGGCCAGGTCAGGAACGGCGCCCGGCGGTGCAGCCGGGTCATGTCCTCGCGCCACTTCTCCCACTTGCGCGGCCACTTGGCGTCCCTGCACTGGACGCCCAGGTAGGAGGCGTAGCCGTTCTCGTCCGCCTTGTCGTCCTCGCCGTGCTTCTTGTAGATGTCCACCATGCCCTTCACGTCGCCCTGCCGCACGTACGCGGACCAGGCCGCGGCGAACGCGGGCCAGACCCGGTCGCTGTACCCGGCGACCGTGAAGGTGTCGTCCAGCTCGCTCGGCCCCACGATGCCGCCGGCCGGGCGGGCCCGCAGCCGGTCGCGCATCGCGTAGTAGGCGAACGACGTCTGCTTGAGCGAGGTGCCCAGCCGGTAGACGTCGTTGTGCTTGGCCGTCCAGGCCAGGAACTGCCGGTGACGGTGCTCGAAGGCGCTGTCCTGCCGGATGTTCGCGTCGTACCAGACGCCCGTGGGGTCGACCGTGCTGTCCATGACCAGCCGCCTGACCCTGGCCGGGAAGAGCGTGGCGTAGACGGCGCCCAGGTAGGTGCCGTACGAGTAGCCGAGGTAGCTGATCTTCTGCTCGCCGAGCGCGGCACGGATCGAGTCCATGTCCCTGGCGGAGTTCTCGGTGGTGAGGTGCGGCAGCAGCCAGGACCAGCGCGCGCCGCACCGGTCCGCGAACTCGCGCGCCCTGTCGAGCAGCTCCCGCTCCTCGGCCGGTCCCTTCGGCACCGCATCCGGCCGCGGGGCCTTGAAGAACACCGCCGGGTCCACGCAGTGCAGCGTCGGCTCGCTGCCCCCGACGCCGCGCGGGTCGAACCCGACGATGTCGTAGCGCTCGCTCACGTCCGACGGCAGGGACGAGGCCACGAACTCGGCCAGACTCCGCCCCGGCGCGCCCGGCCCGCCCGGGTTCACCAGGAGCGCGCCCAGGTAGTTGGCGCTCCTGGAGACCCTGGCCCGGACGCGGTTGACGGCCAGCTCGATCGTCTGGCCCCACGGCTCCCGGTAGTCGAGCGGCACGCGTAGGGTGCCGCACTCCAGGTTGGCCGGCGCCGGCCTCCCGCTACTCCCTATCGGACACGGTCCCCAGGCGATGGCCGCCGGCGCCTGTCTCGCACCGCTGGCCACCGCCGTCCCATCCCCGCTGGCTATCCCTCCGACGAGCACCGCGACACCGGCGACAACCCCAACGACCCGCTTCACCCGGCCCCCTCCCTGTTCATAGGCCTTGCGATGCTCCCGTGAGTGACCGGTTGATCACGTTGAGTATGGGGAAAAGCTTGCCAATTTGTAATCGCGCGATTGCATGAAGTGATCGTGGTATATCGGGGCGCGGATGGCCCGGCGACGGCCTACCAACGAGCTCATCAAGGTCGGGAACGACCTGCTGGGGCGGTGGCGTGACTGGCGTTCCGGCAAGGTGTGGCGCAGCCGTACCGAGAGGCTGGAGGCCGCGCACGCGATCCTCGTCGTCACCGCCTACCTGGAGGCACTCGAGGATTTCGAGCTGCCCTTCGACCTCAAAGAGCTGCGGTTCGGCAAGGAGCGGCCCTGCGCCGTTACGCCGACGCCTACCGGCGGCTGGCTCTGGACGTCCCGGAGTTCGCGTTCTGGGCCGGGCAGGTCGATCACCAGGCGACCCACGAGGGCCTGGCCGAGCTGCGACGACTGCTCGGCATGCTCGCCTCTGGCGCCGCGCTGCCCGCCCAGCTGGAGACCGTGTCCCGGCTGCACCGGGTCGCGCTGACCCGCCCGGTCGCCGAGACGGGGCACGTCCCGGCGGGCATGGAGCTGCCCACGCTGGACCAGGCCTACCTCGCCCCTCGTTACCAGGTCGCGGAGACGACCGCGTCCGACGACCCGAGCGCCGAGTCCTGGTGGGAAGAGGCCGAGGTCAGGGAGGATCTCGCCGGGTTCCTGGCCGGTTTCCTGACGAGCAGGGGCGCCACGGAGCGGCCGCTGGTCGTGCTCGGCTGGCACCGTTCGACCAGCAACAGATCGCGCACTGGCTGCGGATCTGGAACAGCGCCAACGCCGCCTACTTCCAGCAGCATGGACAGCGCCGGCTCACCCCCGACGTGGTGAGCCGGCAGGCCGCCCTCGCCGGGCAGCCGCTGCTCCTGCTGATGCTCGCCCTGTACGACGCCGACAGCAACGCCCTGCACTCCGCCGCCGAGCTGGGCCGGGCGGAGCTCTACGAGCGCCTGGTGAGGAGGTTCGTCGAGCGCGAGCTGGAGAAGGCGCATCCGCGTGCCGAGGTGGCCGGGCTGGTCGAGCGGGAGCTGGTGCATCTCGCGTGTGTGGCCTTCTCGATGTTCAACCGGGGGCGGCAGTGGGCGACCAGCACCGAGTTCGACCAGGATCTGATTCCTGCACGCGACCTTCGGCGAGTTCCTCATCACGCGCTTGGTGGCCGCTCTCCTCAACGAGATCGTCGGAGACGCCAACTCGGTGTTGCGCGAGGTCGACGACGGGCTGCTCAGGACATTGCTGTCCTGGGCGACGCTCTCCAGCCGCCATCCCGTCATCGACTTCCTGCAGGAGCTCTCGAAGCCGGAGTGGCAGCCGCTGATCGTCCGGCTGTTCCGGCGGTTGGAGTCGCGCGACGAGCCGCCTTACCGGTATCGCCCGTGGGAGACCGGTCCTCAGCGGCGGTTCGCCTACTACTCGGCGAACCTGGTGCTGCTCGCGCTGGTCTGCGGAGACCTGCCTGCGAGTGCGCTGATGCCGGGGCACGAACCGGTGATCCGGGAATGGCGGGGGTACGCGCTGCTGTGGCGGTCGCAGTGCGCCCGAGGAGTGGGGCAGCCTCGTCATCATGATCGACGCGGTCCCAGAGCTCTCGGACATGGCCCTCCGGCTGGGCCCGGATGCTCTTGGCCTCCCGCTCGACCCTCTGCCTAACCCGCTCCTGGACGCGCGTGGCATCATGCGATTCTTCCTCGAAGCCCGCTTCTGCTACGACGCGGACCAGATGGCGCTTTTCCAGGCCATAGTGCCGTTCATAAACGAAGTCGAGGACGACCCTGGCTGGGGGCGCGGGGCGCCGTTGCGGGGGTTGCTGGAGGTGCTGAGACTGGACAGCGGCCAGGAGCGTCGTGAGATCTACCTTCGCGCGATCAAGGACTGGCATTCGATCGAGGTCGGGCCGCTGGTCAAGGCCATACTTGGCGATCTGGCCCTGATCAGCGGCCCCGACCGGGACGAACTCCTGGCCAACCTGCCGAAGAGCAACGTCATGCAAATCGTCGCCGAAGCGCGCGAATCCCTGCGCTGATCGCCATCGGCGACTGGGCTACGCGTGCTCCGCCGTGTCGAAGAGGGCCTTGGTGGCGTCGCCGAAGTACGGGCCGTACATGGTGCGCTGGTCGTCGCTGTACTTGAAGCTGCTCACCGACGTGATCGTCCCCTTGCCCGTGGCCGGGTCGAACGTGGTCATCCACGGCCCCCCGCTCGATCCCGCCGTCATCTCGCAGCCCAGCCCCTGGTCGCGGCTCTGCCCGTACGGGTCGGCCCGCAGCCGCCCCGCGCAGTAGACCAGGTGATGCCCGTCGTACGGCGGGTCCGCGGGGTAGCCGAAGCCGAACACCTGACCCCCGCGAGCGGCGTTGAAGGCGATCTCCTGCGTGCCCACCACGTCGGCCACGTGCCTGCCGCCGGACGTGGCCAGCGCCACCATGCCCACGTCGAAGTTGTCGTCGCCACGGCTCGACCAGGGCCCGGCGACGAACATGCGGCGGGCCGCGTACTGCCCGAACCGCTGCGCCCCGCCCATCCCGTACGCCGGGACGAACGTCCAGTTGGCGGCCCACCCGCCCGCGCCGTCCTTGACGCAGTGCCCGGCGGTGACCACGACGTCCCTGTTGGCGCTGCGCACGGTGCTGGCCGAGCAGACGAAGTCCGCCCCGCGCACGGTCAGGAAGACGCGGCCGGTGGTCCTGGCCACGGCGCCGCCGGTGATCCAGCGCGAGCCGACCGTGTTGGTCTCCGGCCGCTTGGCCGCGCCCCCCTGGTCCCTCCGGACCGCCGCCACCTGGTGCCGGGGCGTGCGGCCCCACAGCCAGGCGGCCAGGCCGTCACCCGACACGCCCGTGGTCACGCCGTCGCCTCGCGGAGTCAGGCGCCGGCTCGACACGTCAGGAGCGGTGCGTATCTCCGTGTGCTCCGTCACGCCGCTCAGCAGGCCCGCGCCGTCCGTCACGCTGTCCAGCAGGTCGATCGGCAGCGCCTTGGCCATGCGCTCCGGCGTCCAGTAGTCGAGCACGCGCCGCTGCTCGGCGCTGGTGCGGGCGGCCACGTGCTCGACTATCTGGTGTCGCATCGCCCTGTGGTCGGGTGGGTCGGCCTGCTGCTGGCCGGGGGCCGCACCGAGGAGGGCGGGCCCGATCAGCCCCGCCAGAAGCGGGGCGGCCGCTAGCAGGGGGGTGCTCAAGGTCATGCCCCCCGAGTCTGCACTACGAGATGTGTTCTTGTGACTACTTTCGGTAAATACCTCAGAGTGCGTTGGTGCTCTGTGCCGCTTGGTAGACGCTCTGCGCCTCGTTCCCGAAATATGGGCCGAACATCCAGTTGGGGGCGAAGTTGTATTTGAAGCTGTTGACCGAATTCTGGGTGCCGAGGCCGGTCGACTCGTTGAAATTCAGCATCCAGGGCCCGCCGCTGGAACCGCCGGTCATGTTGCAGGTCAGGCCGTGGTCCTCGCTCGCGAGGAAGTCGTCGAAGGTCCGACCGCTGCAGTAGATGAGCTTCGAGCCATCGTACGGCGCCGCCGCCGGGTAGCCGAACCCGTACATCTGCTGTCTTCTCCCCTGGTTGAACGCGACGCCCTGGCCACCCACGACGTCCACCAGTGCCTTGCCCTCCAGCGGCGCGACGACGGCGGCGGCGACGTCGAAGTTGATGTCCTCGCTCGCGTTCCACTGCTGCGTGGTCAGCAGTTTCGTGGCCGCCCAGGTGCCCAACGGGCGGTTGCCGTTGTTGTAGCCGGGCACGAAGACCCAGTTCGTGTGGAACGTTCCGTTCAGCTTGACGCAGTGGCCGGCGGTCAGGACCACGCTCTTGTTCGCGCTGGTCACCGCCGAACCCGAGCAGGACGCGTTGCGCCCCTGCGTGGTGAAGAAGATCCGGCCGGTGGTCTTCACGACCGCGCCGGAGCCGGTCCACGGCTCGCCGGACGATCGGGCCGACTGCAACTCCGCCCCGGCACGCGTCGCCCCGGTGGGCGGCGCCGTCCACGGGGTGCCCTCGGCAGGCTCTCCCAGCGCCATCTTCGCCCCCTTCTTCGGGCCGGGCGCGTCCAGCGGCTGGGCCGCCTCCATCCGCTGCTCGGTCCAGTACGTCAGGACCTGCCGCTGCTCGGACGCGGTGTCCGCCGCCGCGTACTGGGCGGGTTTGGGCCTCATCTGTACGCCGGCCTGCGCCCCACCGGCGGGCAGCAGGACGGCGCCGCCGGCGGTGATGGTGAGGATGGAAAGCAGAACGACTGCGCGGTGCATTACGTACCTCCCGAAAACCGGACCTGGGGTACGGAAGGTAGCCGTAGCAATATCCGGATTTCTCAAGATTTGCGCATACCGATATAGCCGCATTCCGGCATTAATTCACTGCGTTATCTCGGGTCACATAAGTGCTGGGATTTCGACGCGGTCGGTGCCGCGTGCCCGAGCGCGCCCTGCAGCGGGGACAATGGACACGTGCAAGAAGAGACCCTCCGATCCGTCGTGGTGCTCGGCTCCACCGGCTCCGTCGGCACCCAGGCCCTCGATGTCATCGCCGCCAACCCCGGCGGCTTCAAGGTCGCCGGGCTGGCGGCGGGCGGCGGGCGGGTCGACCTGCTGGCCAGGCAGGCGGCGGCGTTCGGCGTCGAGGTGGTCGCGGTGGCCGACGCGGCGGCCGTGCCCGAGCTGAAGGACGCGCTGTCCGCGCACGGTGCGAAGCCCAAGGTGCTCGGCGGGCCCGAAGGGGTCGCGGAGGTGGCGGCCTGGCAGTGCGACACGGTGCTCAACGGCATCACCGGCGCGCTCGGGCTGACCTCCACGCTGGTCGCGCTGGAGGCGGGCAGGACCCTCGCGCTGGCCAACAAGGAGTCCCTGATCATCGGCGGCCCGCTGGTCAAGCGGCTCGCCAAGCCCGGCCAGATCCTCCCGGTCGACTCCGAGCACTCGGCGGTGCAGCAGTGCCTGTGGGCCTCGGGCCCCGACGGCTACGACCCCGACAGCGTCAAGCAGCTCGTGATCACGGCGAGCGGCGGGCCGTTCCGGGGGATGAAGCGCGAGGAGATGTCCGGCGTCACGCCCGAGATGGCGCTGGCCCACCCCACCTGGTCGATGGGCCCGGTCATCACGATCAACTCCGCCACCCTGGTCAACAAGGGGCTGGAGGTCATCGAGGCACACCTGCTGTTCGACTTGGGTTTCGACCGCATTGAGGTCGTGGTCCACCCGCAGTCGATCATCCACTCCATGGTGGAATACGTCGACGGCTCGACCGTGGCCCAAGCCAGCCCGCCCGACATGCGGCTGCCGATCGCGCTCGCGCTCAGCCACCCCCACCGCATCCCGGGTGCGGCACGGGCCATCGACTGGACCAAGGCGCACACGTGGACGTTCGAACCCCTCGACGACGTCGCGTTCCCCTCCGTCGCGCTGGCCAGGCACGTCGGCGGCGAGGGCGGCACCGCGCCCGCCGTCTACAACGCGGCCAACGAGGCGTGCCTCGACGCGTTCATGCGGGGCGAGCTGCCGTTCCTGGCGATCGTCGACACCGTGGCCAAGGTGGTCGAGGAGCACCAGGTCACCCCGGCCGACTCGGTCGAGGAGGTGCTCGCGGCCGACGCCTGGGCCCGGGCCCGCGCGATCGAGCTGTCCCGCTGACTACCTAGACTGGAAACCGTCGTCACAGTAAGGGTTGAAATGTCTTCTGTAGCTCTCGGTATCCCGACGGTCCGTCCCAAGCCGCTCGCCGAACGCCGACACTCCCGCCAGATCATGGTCGGCAGCGTCCCCGTGGGCGGCGACGCACCCGTCTCGGTGCAGTCGATGACGACCACGGTGACCGCCGACGTCAACTCAACGTTGCAGCAGATCGCGGAGCTCACGGCGTCCGGCTGCCAGATCGTACGCGTGGCCGTGCCGTCCCAGGACGACGCCGACGCGCTGCCGATCATCGCCAAGAAGTCGCAGATCCCGGTCATCGCCGACATCCACTTCCAGCCGAAGTACGTCTTCGCCGCCATCGAGGCGGGCTGCGCGGCGGTTCGGGTCAACCCCGGCAACATCAAGAAATTCGACGACAAGGTGGGCGAGATCGCCCGGGCGGCGGCCGACCACGGGGTGCCGATCCGCATCGGCGTCAACGCCGGGTCGCTCGACCCGCGCCTGCTCCAGAAGTACGGCAAGGCCACGCCCGAGGCCCTGGTGGAGTCGGCGCTCTGGGAGTGCTCGCTGTTCGAGGAGCACGGGTTCCGCGACATCAAGATCTCGGTCAAGCACAACGACCCGGTCGTGATGATCAACGCGTACCGGCTGCTCGCCGCCAAGTGCGACTACCCGCTCCACCTGGGCGTCACCGAGGCCGGCCCCGCCTTCCAGGGGACCATCAAGTCCTCCGTCGCCTTCGGCGCGCTGCTGGCGGAGGGCATCGGCGACACGATCCGCGTCTCCCTCTCCGCGCCTCCCGTGGAGGAGGTCAAGGTCGGCGCCCAGATCCTGGAGTCGCTCGGGCTGCGCGAGCGCGGCCTGGAGATCGTCTCCTGCCCGTCGTGCGGCCGGGCCCAGGTGGACGTCTACACCCTCGCCGACCAGGTGCACGCCGGCCTGGAGGGCCTGAAGGTGCCGCTGCGGGTGGCCGTGATGGGCTGCGTCGTCAACGGCCCCGGGGAGGCCCGGGAGGCGGACCTGGGGGTGGCCTCGGGCAACGGCAAGGGGCAGATCTTCGTCAAGGGCGAGGTCATCAAGACGGTGCCGGAGTCGCAGATCGTGGAGACCCTGATCGAGGAGGCGCTCCGGCTGGCCGAGGAGATGGGCGTCGACGTCGACCTCGACGACGACTCCGGCCCCCAGGTCATCGTCAGCTGATGGCTTCTGATGCCGGCTTCCTCCGGCCGGCGGGAGGGCTGTCATCCCCAGATATCGGTGGCCGGCAGAGCCCATAGCCGGTCACCGAGCGACAAGCGGCGCCGATCTGATGACACAGCCCGTGACCTGGTCGACGTCGTAACCAGCGGGAGCAGCGATCGGCCACGAGCTACGCGAAGCCACCGGCCAGGTGACGAGACCGAGAGTGTCGAGTGACCATGAGCCACGACCTCGCTCGCCGAGTCATCCGGCTGGCGGAGGAAACCCAACATGCCGCCCAAGCGCTCGAACGCCGTCTGGAAGCGCTGGAACGCCGTAACGAAGCCGCCGGCAGAGCCGAACGCATCCTGACCATCGCGGCTGACATGCGCAGCCATCTCGGCCGCGACAAGCCGTCCACCGATCACCTCTACGACCCGGACACGGGCCTGCCCGCATGATCATCGACTCCAGTGCCCATCACCGCCGGTGAGTGACGCTCTGGCAATCCCGGCAGAGGTGGAGCCGCAGTCCGTGCGGTCGGTGTCGGCCGACCAACCCGAGCCTCACAGCCAAACGCGAGGGCGCGAACGCAGCCCAGTGCGGGAAAGGCTGGGACTGGTCGTGCCCACGCTGGATCCCCGGCTCGCCCGGCTGACTCACGCTCTGGTGGGCGGCACTCCCGCTTACCGTCGCGAACACATTCCACGCACGCTCGTCGCAACTCGACGGCCGGCTCAAGCACGGTGCTGAATGCTTGCCACCCGCTCTTCCGCGAGGCGCTTAACCTCCTCACGGAAGAGCCAGACCTGCGCGACCCCGCTCTAAAGAGACAAGCCCGTGAGCACCATGACCTTCTCGTACGTGAGGTCGTCCATCGCCGAGTGGAGACCCTCGCGTCCGATCCCCGAGTCCTTCACCCCGCCGTACGGCATCTGGTCGGCCCGGTACGAGGGGACGTCGCCGATGATCACGCCGCCCACCTCCAGCTCCCGGTTCGCCCGGAAGGCGGCGTCCAGGGAGCGGGTGAACACGCCGGCCTGCAGGCCGTACTTCGAGTCGTTGACCATCGCGTACGCCTCGTCGATCGAGGCGGCGCGCTGGAGGATCATGACGGGGCCGAAGACCTCCTCGCACGCCACCTTGGCGTCGTGCGGGACGTCGGCGAGCACGGTCGGGGCGATCGTGGCGCCCTCGCGGGTGCCGCCGGCCAGGACGCGGGCGCCCGCGGCGACGGCCTCCTCGACCCACTGCTCCACGCGCTTCGCGGCGGCCTCCGAGACCAGCGGGCCCACCTGGGTCTTCTCGTCCGCCGGGTCGCCGGTGACGAGGCCGGAGACGGCCGGGAGGAGGCGCTCGACGAAGGCGTCGTACACGGGCTGCTCGACGATGACCCGCTGCACGGCGATGCAGCTCTGGCCGGCCTGGTAGTTGGAGAAGAGGGCGATGCGCTGCGCGGCCCAGTCGAGGTCGGCGTCGGACAGCACGACGGCGGCCGCGTTGCCGCCCAGTTCGAGCGTCACGTGCTTGCGCGGGACCTGGTCGGCGATGGCGTACCCGACGGGCGCGGAGCCCGTGAACGACACCACCGGGAGCCGGGGGTCCTGGACGAGCGCGGAGGCGCGCTCGTTCTCGATCGGCAGCACCGAGAACATCCCCGCGGGCAGGTCCGTCTCCGCCAGGATCTCGCCGAGCACGAGCGAGGAGAGCGGCGTGGCGGGGGCGGGCTTGACGATGACGGGGGCGCCGACGGCGATGGCGGGGGCGACCTTGTGGGCGACCAGGTTCAGCGGGAAGTTGAACGGGGTGATCGCCAGGACGGGCCCGTACGGGACGCGCGAGACGTACGCCAACCGCCCGGCCGCGGCGGGCTCGGTGTCGAGCCGCTGCACGTCGCCGGACCAGCGGCGGGCCTCCTCGGCGGCGAACCGGAACGTGGCGACGGCGCGGTTGACCTCGCCGCGCGCCCAGAAGATCGGCTTGCCGTTCTCGGCCGTGATCAGGTGGGCGATCTCGTCGGCCCGCTCGGCGAGCCGGCGCGACACGTGGGCCAGCGCCTCGGCCCGCACGTGCACGGGCAGCGCGGCGGCCTCCCGCGCCACCGCGTGCGCGGTCGCGATGGCCTCTTCGACCTGGGCATCTGTCGGTACGGAGTGCCGCCCGACCACGCGGCCGTCATCGGGGTTGGTCACAGTGAGCTCGGAGTCCCCGGTCGCGGCGCGGCCGGCCAGCCAGAAGGTACGCACGTCCATACACATGACGTTATGCCAAGCTGGAGATGGGGGATTTACACCATGGTGCACAAGACTCCCACCAGGGCTCACCGTTAAGTACAAGCCCCCTGGTATACCCATGATGTAACAGAAGTAGACCCAATTCGGGATGTTTACCATGCGGAGTGGTTTGAGCGATCTCCGCCATGGCTAAGTCATCGTTTGCGGGTCTCCAGCGCGGCGGGCCCCCGATCTGAGAAAGGCGTGGGCCCCGTGACCGAACAGCGTGAGGTCACAAGGACGCATAGCTGCTCCTTGGCTGCAAAGGAGGCCTCATGAGTTCGGCCCCGCTGGGGCTGCAAGGCGCCTACCTGCTGGGTGAGCGCGCCACCCACGACGAACTTCGCTCCCGTCTCCTCGACGTGGCGGTGAACCTCCTCGAGAGCGACGGGCCAGAGAGCCTGACCATGCGCCGGATCGCGGTCGAGGCGGGCTGCACGACGACCGTCATCTACACGATGTTCGGCAACAGGGAAGGACTGGCGGAGGCGCTCTACCTGGAGGGGTTCGAGCGGTTCCGACGCTTTCTGGAGGCGGTGCCGACACGGCGCAACCCGTTCGAGCACCTGAGCGCGCTCGGGCCCGCGTACCGCCAGGCGTGCCTGTCGGAGCCCGGTTACTACAGCCTGATGTTCGAGCGGGCGATCCCCGGTTTCGAACCCAGCGAGCGCGCCAGGACCCTGGCCCGCGCCGCCCTGAACATCCTCGACCGGGTGATCGCCGACTGCATCTCCGCCGGCTACCTGGTCCCGACCCAGCCCCGCAAGATCGCGGACGCGCTGTGGGCGGCGGCCCAGGGGGCCATCAGCTTGGAACGCGCCGGTCACCTGCGCGACGGGCGCACGTACGAAGCGGTGACGACGGCGACCATCTGCTGCTACCGGGTGGAGAAGCAGGATTAGCGCGTCATCGGCGCACGGCTTCGAGCGCGAGCCACAGCTCGGCGCGCACGCCCGGATCGTCGAGGTCGCGGCCCAGCAGCTCGGTGACACGTTTCATGCGGTAACGCAGGGTGTGGCGGTGCACGCCGAGCCGCTGCGCCGCCGCGTCCCAGTGGCCGTTGCTGTCGAGGTACGCGCGTAGCGACTCGACCAGGTCGGCCCGGGACCCGTACGCGGTGAGCGGGGCCAGCAGCGCGGCGGCGAACGCCTGAGCGGCGGCCCGGTCGAGCAGCCCGAGCAGCCCCTGCCCGGCCAGCTCCCCGAACTTCACCACCCGGCCGTGCCCCTTCCCCGGCGCCCCGCCGCTCCCGGGTGCCGCCGCCAGGGCGCGCCTCGCCTGGTCCAGCGCGCCGTTCAGGCCCTCGGGGGCGTAACCGCACGGCAGGCTCACGCCCACCGGCGCGTCCGCCTCCAGCGCCACCTTCTCCGCCACGGTGTCGGGCACGAGGGCGACGGCCAGCGGACGCTCCCCCAAGGAGGCAAGCAGCGCCGCGAACGCGAGCGGCTCCAGCGCCTCCAGCGCGTCGGCGCCCGCCGCCAGCACCGCCAGCGGCTCCTCAGGGAGCCGCCCGCCGAGCGGCCCCAGCACCGCCCGCGCCTGCTCCCCCGCGCCCGACAGCAGCAGCTCCAGTACGGCGGAGCGGGCCCGCCGCGCGGCCTCCAGCTGGGTCCTGCCCTGCTCCAGCGCCAGCGTGAGCAGGGATCCCGCGGCGTTGATCACCGTGTGGGTGACGGGCGAGAAGGGCCGGCCGGCCCCGACGGCGAAGAAGCCGCGTGGCCGCGCACCGCCGCCCAGCGGCTGCACCACGATGTGCTCCCCCGGCCCCGACAACGCCAGGCTCGCGGGCAGCAGCCCACCACCGCCGGGCTCCAGGAGGCGGGGCTCTGGGGGGCGGGTGGCGGTGCGGAGGCGGGAGAGCTCGGAGACGACGGCGTCCGTGTTGGCCCCGCGCGTGGCATGACGGACCTCGCCCGCCTCGTCCAGCAGCGCGGCCCACCCCCCGACCTCCTTGGCGAGCCGGTCGATCACCGCGTGCATGCCCTCCGGCCGGAGCGCCGCCCGCGTCAGGCGGCCCTGGGCGGCGAAGGCGCGGCTGATCTCGTCGTACTGCTCGGCCGCCAGCAGCTCGCTGACCCCCTTGCCGATCGCGATGAACGGGGTCTCGCGCGGCACCTCGAACAGCGGCAGCCCCGCCTCCTCGGCAGCGGCCACCAGGGCCGGGGGCACCTCCTCGTGCGAGACGCCGACCCCGAAGCCCAGCCCGGCGACGCCGCGGGTCACGAGGCGGGCGACATACTGGGACTGGTCGCCTTCCATCCGCATGCCCGTGGTGAGGAGGAGTTCCCCGCCCTCCAGGTACGGTGTCGGGTCCGCGAGCTCGCTGACCGCCACCCAGCGCACCGCGGCGTCCAGCACGCCGCGGGCCCCATGGCCGGGAATTCCGGCCACCGGCCGGAGCCTCATGCGGCGTACGACGGTCCGGAGCGTAGGTGGCATGCGAAATTTGTCCATTCCGGCAAAGACGACCACCTTCAGTGTGACATATCGACGTATCGGCGCAGGTGGGAGCCCGCCGTAGCGTCGAATCATGAGCATTCCCCAGGAGCGGCGCGTCGTGACCGCGATCCCAGGCCCCAAGTCGCAGGAATTGCTGGCCCGCAAGCAGGCCGCCGTCCCGCCCGGCATCGGCACCACGCTGCCGGTCTTCGTCACCCGCGCCGGCGGCGGCGTGGTGCAGGACGCCGACGGGAACTCGCTGATCGACTTCGGTTCCGGCATCGCCGTGACCAACGTGGGCAACGCCGCGCCCAAGGTCGTCGAACGCGTCCAGAAGCAGGTCGCCGACTTCACCCACACCTGTTTCATGGTCACCCCGTACGAGTCGTACGTCCGGGTGTGCGAGAAGCTCAACGAGCTGACCCCGGGTGAGCACGAGAAGCGCACGTTCCTGGTGAACTCGGGCGCCGAGGCCGTGGAGAACGCGGTCAAGATCGCCAGGCACGCGACGGGCAGGCAGGCCGTCGTCGTGTTCGACCACGGCTACCACGGCCGCACGCTGCTCACGATGACGCTGACGGCCAAGAACATGCCGTACAAGCACGGATTCGGCCCGTTCGCGCCCGAGGTGTACCGGGTACCGCTGGCGTACCCGTACCGCTGGCCCACCGGCCCCGAGAACTGCGCCGAGGAGGCCGCGGCCCAGGCCATCGACATGATCACCAAGCAGATCGGCCCGGGCAACGTGGCCGCCGTGGTGATCGAGCCGATCGCGGGCGAGGGCGGGTTCATCGAGCCGGCCAGGGGCTTCCTGCCGCGCATCGCGGAGTTCTGCAAGGCCAACGGCATCGTGTTCGTGGCCGACGAGGTGCAGACCGGCTTCGCCCGGACGGGCGACCTATTCGCCTGCGAGGACGAGGGCGTCGTACCGGACATCATCACCACGGCCAAGGGCATCGCGGGCGGCCTGCCGCTGGCCGCCGTGACCGGGCGCGCGGAGATCATGGACAAGGTGCACGCCGGCGGCCTCGGCGGCACGTACGGCGGCAACCCCCTGGCCTGCGAGGCCGCGCTCGGCGTGCTGGAGACCATCGAGGAGGAGGACCTGGTCGCGAAGGCCCGCCGGATCGGCCAGATCATGATCCCCCGCCTCAAGGCCCTGCAGGAGCGCTTCGACGTGATCGGCGACGTCCGCGGCCGGGGCGCGATGATCGCGATCGAGCTGGTCGAGCCGGGCACCAAGGAGCCGAACCCCACCGCCGTCCAGGAGGTCGTCAAGCGCTGCCACGCCGAGGGCCTGCTGGTCCTGACCGCGGGCACGTACGGAAACGTCCTGCGCTTCCTGCCCCCGCTCGTCATCCCCGAGCACCTTCTTGAGGAGGGCCTCGGAATCCTGGAGAAGGCGATCGCGGAACTCTAGAACAAACCCCATCAATCGGGCATCCGGCTTGCGGCTGGATGTCCGATTTTGTGGTGTAAGTGGCGTCGCTCGGGTAGAGAATTCACCCTGACTTGACGCTCAGCAGGACACTCACGGCCACGGTCAGGGTTATAACGGTTCCGGTATACGGATGGGCGATGACTGCAGGAAGCATGATGAGCTGGAGTCCGACCAGAACGGCGCGGAGTATGTTGACGTTCGACCCTGAAGGCCTGACCTGGGCCCAGCGCGAGGGCGACGCCTGCGTCGTCTGTCACAAGAGATGGCCGCGACCCCGCGTGCGCGTGGGGCGCCTGCCCGACGACTCGTCAGTCCTGGCCTGTGGCGACTGCGCCGAGGCCCTTCTGCCCACACCCAAGTCGACCGTGGTGGCCTTCCCGTCCCGCTGAGCGAGCGCGCTCTGACGAGACGCCCCGGGACGGGGGGGGAAGGCCCGGGGCGTCCCTTGCGGGCCGCGCCCAGGGGGGAACGGGCGCGCCCGCGGCACTGTCACAGGGGGATCGGCCGCCCGCCTCATTTGGCGAGCTTCTGCCACCTATCCAGCCAAGTGAGATAATCCGTACATTCCCCATCTTCCGCCCGGCAATCCCCGGGCGGCCGTACGGCGAAAGCGACCCGGTCGAGCTTCTTGCCTCTCCCGTACAGGTCGCACATCGGCTTGGCCCGCCCCTTGCACGCCTTGGCGTTGGCCGGGGCCAGCCCCACCCAGGCGGCGGCGTCGCGCTGCGCGTTCGCCGCGGTCACCCAGTTGAGCCACCGGTAGGCGCAGGTGGTGTCGGGGACGTTCGCGCCGAGCATCCAGGAGTCCACCCACCCGGTCGTCTCGGGCGTCTGGAGCGCCTTGACCGGCTTCCCGGCCTTCTGCAGGAGCAGGCGGTAGTACGGGGTGGCCTGGGCGTAGTCGAGCGACCCGGTCGCGAACCCCTGCACCAGGTCGATCGGGCTGCCCCAGTACGTGCGCGCCTTGCCCTGCTCGAGCAGCCCCACCGCGCGGTCGAGCTGGTCCTTGGTCAGCTCGTACGGGTCCTTCGCCGAGCCGTCGGCCAGCGCGGCGTCGGCGATCGTCAGCGGGCTGTCCTTGAGCGCCACCCGGTCGGAGGCGAACGCCTGCCGGAGATCGCCCTTGACCTTGGTCGAGTCGTAGATGAACTCGTGATAGCCCCACAGGTACGGGACCCCGTACACCTTGCCGGACACGGTGGACATGTCGCGGAAGCGCTTGTCGATGTCGTCGTAGCCGCTCACCTTGGCCGGGTCGATGGGCTGCGCCTGCTTGTCCTCGATCAGCTTGGCGGCCAGCACGGGCCCGGCGGAGATGATGTCGTACGCCCGCTGGCGGGAGAAGTCCTCCATCTCCTTCGCGCTCTGCACGGTGTCGAGCTTGGCGATCCGGCAGCCGGTCTCCTTCTCGAAGTTGCCGACCCAGTTGACCTTGGGGCTGGTGCCGCCGTACTCGGCGTAACCGCGGTAGGTGAGGATCTGGAGCGTGCCGTCGCTCTGCGTCGCGCTCGGCGTGGGGGTGGGGCTGGAGCTGGGAGCACGCGTGGGGGTGGGGGTCGGACGGGCCGCGCCCATGCCTGCGATCAGTGCCGACGCGGCGAGCGCCAGGGCATAACCACGACGACGATTCACGATGTCCCCCCTGTCCCCATGTGCTGGGTCCGTGTGCTGGAGCTTACCGGGGAGTGGGGCGGGAGGGACGCTCGTCCCGCCCGCCCCGGGCGTGGCACGCCTACTTGTTCGTGGGGAAGCCGAGGTTCACGCCGCCGTGCGAGGGGTCGAGCCAGCGCGAGGTGACGACCTTGCCGCGGGTGTAGAAGTGCACGCCCTCGGTGCCGTGCACGTGGGTGTCGCCGAAGAGCGAGGACTTCCAGCCGCCGAAGCTGTAGAAGGCCATCGGCACCGGGATGGGCACGTTGATGCCGACCATGCCGACCTCGACCTCGTTCTGGAAGCGCCTGGCCGCGCCGCCGTCGTTGGTGAAGATCGCGGTGCCGTTGCCGTACAGGCCGCCGTTGATGATCTCCAGGCCCTCCTCGTACGAGGACACCCGCACGATCGACAGGACCGGCCCGAAGATCTCGTCCGTGTGCGTCCGCGTGCCCGGCCGGACGTGGTCGAGCAGGGTCGGGCCGAGCCAGAAGCCGGGCGTGTCCGCGGCCTTGCCGCCGCCGAGCACGGCCGTCTCGCGGCCGTCCACGACCAGCTTCGCGCCCTCCTCGACGCCGAGGTCGAGGTAGGAGGCGACCTTGTCGCGGTGCACCTCGGTGACGAGCGGCCCCATCTGGGACTTCGGGTCGTCGCCGGGGCCGATCACCAGCTGGTCCACCCGCTCGACGATCTTCTGGACGAGCTCGTCGCCGATCGGGTCCACGGCCAGCACGACGGAGATCGCCATGCACCGCTCCCCCGCCGAGCCGAACCCCGCCGACACCGCCGAGTCCGCCACCAGGTCGAGGTCGGCGTCCGGGAGCACGAGCATGTGGTTCTTGGCGCCGCCGAGGGCCTGCACACGCTTGCCGTGCGCGGTGCCGGTCTCGTAGACGTACTTGGCGATCGGGGTGGAGCCGACGAACGACACCGCGCGCACGTCGGGGTGCTCCAGCAGCCGGTCCACGGCGACCTTGTCGCCCTGCACGACGTTGAAGACGCCGTCGGGCAGCCCGGCCTCCTTCCAGAGCCGCGCCATGAGCAGCGAGGCCGACGGGTCCTTCTCCGACGGCTTGAGCACGAAGGCGTTCCCGCACGCGATCGCGACCGGGTACATCCACATCGGCACCATGGCCGGGAAGTTGAACGGCGTGATGCCGGCCACGACGCCCAGCGGCTGGCGGATCGAGTAGGAGTCGACCCTGGTCGAGACGCCCTCGGAGAAGCCGCCCTTGAGCAGGTGGGGGATCCCGCAGGCGAACTCCACGACCTCCAGGCCGCGGGCCACCTCGCCGAGCGCGTCGGAGTGGACCTTGCCGTGTTCGGCGGAGATCAGCGCGGCCAGCTCGTCGCGGTGCGCGTACATGAGCTCGCGGAAGCGGAACAGCACCTGCGCCCGCTTGACCAGCGACGCGTCCCGCCAGGCGGGGAAGGCCGCGACGGCGGCGGCCACGGCCGCGTCCACGTCGGCTGCGGAGGCCAGCGCCACGTGGCCGCTGACCTCCCCGGTCGCGGGGTTGAAGAGCTCGGCGGCGCGGGAGTCCCCGTCCGCGAGCGCTCCGTTGATCCAGTGCTTGACGGACTTCACTGAGCTGCTGCCTCTGTGTTGATGGTTTCCAGAGCGGTCACGATGATGCCGAGACCTTCGACGGCCTCGTCCACCGTAAGGGTCAGCGGCGGGGCCATGCGGATGGCGGTCCCGTACAGGCCGCCCTTGCCCGCCAGCAGGCCCGCCTTCTTGGTCTCCTCCATGAAGCGGGCGGCCTGGGCGGGGCTCTCCAGCTCGACGGCGAACATCAGGCCCTTGCCGCGCACGCTCTTGACCACGGGCAGGCGCTTGGCGGCCTCCTTGAGGCCGCCGATGATGATCTCCCCCGTACGTGCGGCGTTGGCCTGCAGGTCCCGGTCGAGCACGTAGTCGAGGGTGGCGTTGGCGGCGGCCATGGAGATCGGGTTGCCGCCGAACGTGGCCAGGCCCACGGCGTGCGGGGCGTCCATCAGGTCGCCGCGCGCCACGATGCCGCCGACGGCGAAGCCGTTGCCCAGCCCCTTGGCGAAGGTCATCATGTCGGGGGTCACGCCGTGGTTGCCGATGCCGAAGAACGAGCTGCCCGTACGGCCCCAGCCGGTCTGCACCTCGTCCGAGATGAACAGGATGCCCTGCTCGTCCAGGACCTCCTTGTACGCGGCGAACAGCCCGTCGGGGGCCATCGTGAACCCGCCCACACCCTGGATCGGCTCGGCGATCAGCGCCGCCACGTCGTTGGAGACCGCGGTGGCCAGCACGTGGCGCAGGTCGTCCACGCACGCCTGGATGTAGTCGGCGTCCGACATGCCCTTGAACTGCGCGAGATGCTGGTCGGCGCCGTGCAGGAAGGTCACGTTGAGCGGGGAGAGCGAGTTGTTCTTCCAGGCGCGGTTGGAGGTGACGCCGATCGTGCCGAAGCTGCGCCCGTGGTAGCTCTGCCGCATGGCGAGCACCTGGTCGGTCTTGCGCGCGTACGTGGCCAGGAGCAGGGCGGTCTCGTTGGCCTCGGTGCCGGAGTTGGTGAAGAAGACCTTGGCGTCGGGGATGCCGGAGACCCGCGCGATCTTCTCGGCCAGCTCGATCTGGCCGCGCAGCAGGTAGACGGTGCTGGTGTGCACCACCCCGGTGGCGATCTGGCGCTCGACGGCCTCGCGCACCTCGGGCACGTCGTACCCGATCATGTTGGTCAGGATTCCGGCGAAGAAGTCCAGGTAGCTCTTGCCGTCTGCGTCGATGACACGGTTGCCCTTGCCGCTGACGATCTCGATGGGGTCGTTGTAGTTGAGGGCCAGCCAGTTGGGCATGACTGCCCGATGGCGCGCGAGTAGCTCCGACATGTTACCGAGTATCCCTTTTCTTCTCCTCAGCCCCGCGCTACAACGTGTCGGGGGAGGGAAAAATCCACTTACACCCTGCAAACTACCTGGACTTCCCCAGAGGTCGCCCCTTAGGGGATGTCCCGTCCGCCTGGCGATGTACGCGGCACGCGGCCACTACGCCGCCGGAGGCACCGCGAATGACCACTGGCGGGCGACGACCGGGGCCACAGGAGTCGGCCACCATCGGATCATCCCGAGAACGAAGGAGACATCGAGATGACCGTCACCGTCGACCACCGCCCCGAGGCGCCCGCCGGCCCGCCCAAGCTCGACCGCGAGCAGCTCCGCCGGGCCCAGCAGGACACGCTGGACACCCCGCGCATGAAGTACAGCCTGCTGGCCAAGATGATGTTCAAGCCCGTGGACATCATGTACGGCAAGCAGGGCTCGTACACGAAGTTCGCCATGCTGGAGATCATCGCCCGCGTGCCGTACCAGGCGTGGGAGCGGATGGGCTACTGGGCCGTGCACCACCATCGGGGCCGCTCGGCCCTGGCCAGACGGATCTTCGAGCGCATCGTGGAGGCCCGCGCCGACCAGGACAACGAGCAGTGGCACCTGCTGATCCTGCAGGACCTGGTGCAGCGCACCGGGCAGCGGCAGACCTGGCTGCTGCACCGGGCCGCGCCCTGGCTGATCGCGTTCTTCTACTACCACGTGTCCTGGGTGCTGTTCCTGGTCAGGCCGGACTGGAGTTACCGGCTGAACGCGGAGTTCGAGGACCACGCCGAGCACGAGTACATGACGTTCGTGGCCGAGAACCCTGAGCTGGACTTCGTGCCCGACCCCGGCACGTACGCCGCCGAGTACGGCCGCTACCGCTCGGTGGCCGACCTGCTCCGGCAGATCGGCCACGACGAGCGCACCCACAAGCTCGACAGCCTGGAGAGCATGCGGGAACCCCGTGTCCGCTAAACCTTCACCGGTTCCGGGGCTGCCGCAGCCGGGCGCAGCACGCCCACGGCGAGCAGCGCTGCGGCCACGCAGAACGCGGCCCCGACCCACGAGCCCAGGTGCATGGCCGACGTGAACGCCTGGTTGCCGGCCTCGGCGAAGCCCGACAGATGCGCGCCGCCGATCGACTCCCTGGCGGCGGCGGGCAGGTCGGCCGGCATCTGCGAGGTGTACTGCCCGGCCAGCACGCTGCCCAGGACCGCGATGCTCATCGCCATGCCGACCTGCTGGACGGTGTCGTTGAGCGCCGACCCGACGCCGGCGTGCTCCATGGGGATGGCGCTCATGAGCGAGGAGTACGCGGACGGCCCGGCCAGCCCGCCGCCGATGCCCATGATCACCAGCCCGGTCAGGAGCGGGAGGTATCCGGTGGTCGTGGCCATGACGACGAACCCGCCGGCCATCACCAGCAGGCCGGTCCCGATCAGCACCCGGTTGCTGGCCTTCTTGCCCAGGCCGGCGCCCACGCCGTTGAAGATCGCGGCGGCCACGCCGTAGGGGAGCATGGCCAGACCGGCCTGCATCTCCTTGTAGCCCAGCACGAACTGCAGGTACTGGGTCAGCATGAGCATCACGGCGCCCGCGCCGAAGGCCATGAGCAGGATCGAGAACGACGCGCCGCTGAAGTTGCGGTTGGCGAACAGGTGCAGGGGCAGCATCGGCTGCGCCTGCTTGCGCTCCCAGACCACGAAGCCGCCGAGGGCGAGGACCGCGATCGCGATGCCGATCACGTTCCACTCGCGCTCGATGATGACGTACACGGCCGCCGTCAGGCCGACCGTCGACAGCACCACGCCCACCGGGTCGATCTTCCGCCCGCTGCTGCGGCTCTCGGGCATGAGCACGACGGCCGCCACGATGGCGATCGCCGCGATGGGGATGTTCACCAGGAAGACCGAGCCCCACCAGTAGTGCTGCAGCATGAGGCCGCCCAGGGTGGGGCCCGACACCATGCCGACCAGGGCCACCGCGCTCCAGGAGGCCATCGCCTTGCGCCGCTCCGTCTCGTCGAAGACGGTCATCAGGATCGACAGCGTCGAGGGCATGACCAGCGATCCGCCGATGCCCATCAGCGCGCGGGCGGCGATGAGCTGCCAGGGCTCGGTGACGAGCACGGCCAGCAGCGACGCGCCGCCGAAGAAGGCCAGGCCGACGATCAGGAACAGGCGGCGGCCGTACTTGTCGGACAGGCTGCCCGAGGTGAGCAGCAGACCGGCGTAGGCCAGCACGTACGCGTCGATGATCCATTGGATGTCCGACGGCGTCGCGCCCATTTCCTCGTTCAGCGAGGGGATGGCGAGGTTGAGAACGGTGTTGTCGACGACAAGCACCAGAAGCGCCAAGCAGAGTACGACGAGAATCCACCAGCGGCGGGGGTCTCGTACAGTGTTCGAGTCCACTCGCACAGCGTACGACAACCCTCGTACAGTGTGCGAGTGGATTTATCCTTGGAGGATGACCGGCAAGCAGTTCGCCTCCGTATGGCTTCGCGAGCCGCGCAAGACCGCGAGCCCGGGGCGCAGCCGTGACGAGATCGTCCGCGCCGCGATCGAGATCCTCGACGCGGAGGGCCTCGACGGGCTCAGCATGCGCAAGCTGGGCGCCAAGCTGAGCGCGGGCGCCACCAGCATCTATTGGTACGTCGCCCACAAGGAGGAGCTCCTGGAGCTGGTCTACGACCAGGTGTGGGGCGAGATGAGCATGCCCGAGCCGGAGGACGTCGGCTGGCGCGACGCGGCCTCGGTCCTGGCCTACAGCATGCGCTCCGTGATCCTGCGCCACCCGTGGTCGGCCGACCTCCTCGGCCGCATGCCCGCGCTCGGCCCCAACGCCATCCAGGTAGCCGACCGGATGCGCCGGATGTTCAAGCTGGCCGGGTTCGCGGGGATGGACGTCGACTACGCCGGCAGCACGCTCACCGCCTACATCTACGGCATGACCATCCCCGAGGTCGCCTGGAACTCCGCCATGGGCGAGCACGAGTACGACCCCGCCGAGATGAAGGAAATGGTCACCAGGGCGGTCAAGGACTATCCGGACATGCTGGAGCGCATGGACATGACCGCCTACGACGACCCCCAGACCCTCCGCCAGGTGGCCTTCGACTTCGGGCTCATGTCGGTGCTCGACGGCCTTGAGCGGCGGCTGGCGACGTAGCAGGATTCCCGGCATGAGCGATTTTCGTGCCGCCCGCGATTTCCTCCTCCACGCCGACGCCGCCACCGCCCGCCGCGACTTCCGCTGGCCGGAGCTCGAGGAATTCAACTGGGCGCTCGACTGGTTCGACGGGGTGCTGGCCGCCGAGACCCCCGACGCCGTCGCTCTCAAGATCGTGGGAGCGAGCACCGCCCGCTACACGTTCGCCGAGCTGTCCGCCCGCTCCGGCCAGGTCGCCAACTGGCTGCACCGCCAGGGCGTGCGCCGGGGCGACCGGGTCCTGCTCATGCTGGGCAACCAGGCCGAGCTGTGGGAGTCGCTGCTGGCCGCGATGAAGCTGGGCGCGGTCATCATCCCGGCCACGACGCTGCTGACCGCCAAGGACATCTCGGAGCGCATCGTCAGGGGCGGCGTCGCCCACGTGATCGCCAACGCCGCCGACGCGGGCAAGTTCGGGGCCGGCGAATACACGAAGATCGCCGTCGGCGACGCCTACAACTGGCTGCCGTACCACGAGGCGTACGAGGAGGACCCGCTCTTCGTCCCCGACGCGCCGACGCGGGCCGCCGACACGCTGCTGCTCTACTTCACCTCCGGCACGACCTCGCAGCCGAAGCTGGTCGAGCACACGCACGCGTCCTATCCGGCCGGGCACCTGTCGACGATGTTCTGGATCGGGCTGAAGCCGGGCGACGTGCACCTCAACGTCTCCTCGCCCGGATGGGCCAAGCACGCCTGGAGCAACGTCTTCGCCCCCTGGAACGCGGGCGCCACCGTGCTGATCCACGACTACCACCGCTTCTCCGCGCCCGCGCTGCTGGAGGTGCTGCGGGACGAGCGGGTCACCACGTTCTGCGCGCCGCCGACGGTGTGGCGGATGCTCATCCAGGAGGATCTCGCCGGGTGGCGGGTGCCGCTGCGCACGGCCGTGGCCGCCGGCGAACCGCTCAACCCGGAGATCATCGACCAGGTCGCCAAGGCGTGGGGCATCACGATCCGGGACGGCTACGGCCAGACCGAGACCACCGCGCAGATCGGGAACGCGCCGGACGAGCCGGTCAAGCCCGGATCGATGGGGCGTCCACTGCCCGGCTACGACGTCGTGCTGATCGACCCCGTCAGCGGCAGGCCCGGGGACGACGGCGAGATCTGCCTGCCGCTGGACGCCCGCCGCCCCATGGGCCTCATGTCCGGATATGTCGGTGGGCTGAGTGAGGCGATGCGCGGCGGTTTCTACCACACCGGCGACGTCGCCACCCGCGACGAGGACGGCTACATCACCTACGTCGGCCGGACCGACGACGTCTTCAAGGCCTCCGACTACCGCATCTCGCCGTTCGAGCTGGAGAGCGTGCTGCTGGAGCACGCCGCCGTGGCCGAGGCCGCCGTGGTGCCCGCCCCCGATCCGGTACGCCTGGCCGTACCGAAGGCCTATGTGACGCTCGCGCCCGGGTTCGAGCCGGACGAGGCGACCGCACGCTCGATCTTCGAGCACTGCCGCAGAGAACTGGCGCCCTACAAGCGGGTGCGGCGGCTGGAATTCGCCGAGCTGCCCAAGACGATCTCCGGCAAGATCCGCCGGGTCGAGCTGCGGGTGCGGGAACCTCGCCAGGAGTACCGGGAGGAGGACCTCAGCGCGTGACAAAGCGTAAATGGGAGCATGGCCGTTCTTACAGAACGATCGGCTAGGCTCTGCCCCGTGTTGCCCACCATCGCCGATGTCCTCGCACTGGAGACCGTACGCCGGGGCAGCCCGCGCGTGGTCGCGGGCGCCGACCGGCTCGACACCAGGGTCCGGTGGGTGCACGTCGGCGAGATCGCCGACCTCGCCCACCTGCTGCGCGGCGGGGAGCTGGTGCTCACCACGGGCGTGGCGCTGCCCGAAGACCCGGAGAAGCTCGCCGACTACATCGGCGACCTCTCCTCCGTGGGCGCCTCGGGGCTGATCGTCGAGCTGGGCCGCAGGTTCGTCAAGGAGCTGCCGCCCGCCGTGGTCAAGAAGGCCGAGGAGCACGGGCTGCCGCTCATCGTGCTGGCCCGCGAGACGCCGTTCGTGCAGATCACCGAGTCCGTGCACGCGCGGATCATCGACATCCAGTTGGAGGAGCTGCGCGCCTCCGAGCAGCTCCACGAGGTCTTCACCGAGCTGTCGGTCGAGGGCGCCTCGCCCGCCGAGGTGCTGGCGCAGGTGGCCAGGCTGTCCAACCGGCCCGTGCTGCTGGAGAACCTCGCCCACCAGGTGCTGGCCTGCGAGTCCGCCGGGCGCGACGCGGGCGCGCTGCTGGCCGGCTGGGAGGCCAGGTCCAGGGGCGTGGCCCCGGCCGAGCGGACCGCGTACGACGCCGCCTCCGGATGGGTGGTCACCACGGTGGGGGCGCGCGGGCAGGACTGGGGCCGGCTGATCCTCATCTGCGACTCGGCGCCGACGCCGCGCGACATGGTGCTGGCCGAGCGCGCCGCCACCACGCTCGCCCTGGGCCGCCTGCTCGAACGCCACCAGGAGTCCCTCGAACGCCAGGCGCACGGCACGATCATCACCGGCATCCTGACCCACGCCTACGCCGACCCCGACGAGGCCGCCGCCCGCGCCAGGGCCGTCGGCGTGCCGCTCACGGGACGCAAGCTGATCAGCGTGGTCATCAGGCCCACCGAGCCGGCCGATCAGGCACTCGACGGCCAGGCCCAGCTCGGCGAGCTGGCCGAGGCCACCGCCGCCGCCTGCCGCGACGCCCGCCTGCCCGCCCTCGTCGGCGCCCTCGACCAGGAACGCGTCGGGGTCCTGCTCCCCCTCCCGCCCCGCACGCAGGCCGAGCCCGCGCTGACCGCGCTCGCCGAGCGGCTGCGCGTGCTGTGGCGGCCGGGCGGGCTCGCGTTCGTGCTGGCGGCGGGCTCGGTCGTGGAGTCCATCAGGGACGTACGGCGCAGCTTCCTGGAGGCCGAGCAGGTGGCCGACGTGGCCGTCCGCCAGCCGGACGGGCGCGCCTTCTACCGGCTGCCCGACCTGCGCCTGCGGGGGCTGCTGCACCTGCTGCGCGACGACGCCCGGCTGCAGACGTTCGCGGAGCGGGAGCTGGGGCCGCTGCTGGCGCACGACGCCCAGCGGGGCGGCGACCTGACCCGGATCCTGCGCATCTACCTCGACGCGGGGCGCAACAAAGCGGTCGCCGCGCAGAAGGCCCACCTGTCCAGGCCCGCCTTCTACGACCGCCTGCGCCGCCTCGAACGCGTCCTCGACACCGATCTGGACGACGTCGAGTCCTGCATGTCACTCCACGTCGCGCTCCTGGCCCTGGAGTCCTTCCGCCGCGAACCCCGCTGACCGCCCCGGGCGCCTAGCGTCGCATTCGTGCCCCTCTTCTTCAACGCCGTGGAGGCCGCGGCGCACCGGCTGTCGATCGTGCCTCCGATGCTCGACTACTTCGGCGTCCTGGGCCTGCACGCGCTCGTCGCGGCGGCCAGGACGGGCGTCTTCGACGCCCTGCGCGAGCGGCCGTCCACCGGCGCCGAGCTCGCCGTCACGCTCGGCCTGGACGCCCGCTCCTCGGACATGCTGTTACGCTCCCTGGCCGGGCTCGGCTACCTGCGGGTCCGCGGCGGCCGCTACCGCCTGACCCGCGCCTCGCGGCTGTGGTTCACGACGGACTCGCCGCAGTCCCTGGTGGCGGGGCTGGAGTTCTGGGAACGTACGGCGTGCGTCATCTGGCCCCGGCTGGAGAGGGCGGTGCGCGACGGGGCGCCCGCCACGCCCTTCTACGAGCTGCTGGAAGGCGATCCCGAGCTGTCCCGGTCGTTCCAGGCGTGGACGGCGGCGCTGGCCGGGCGGCAGGCTCCGGCGATGGCCAGGGCCGTCCCGGTGCCGCGCGCCGCCCGCCGGGTCCTGGACGTCGGCGGCGGCCACGGCCGGTTCAGCCTGGAGCTGCTGCGGCGGCACCCCCGGCTCCACGCCACTGTGCTGGACCTGCCGCAGGCGCTCCAGGCCACCGCCGCCCATCCCCGGCTGAGCGTGCGTGCCGGGTCGTTCCTGGACGGCGACCTGGGCGACGGGTACGACATCGCGCTGCTGTTCAACGTCGTGCACGGGCTGGACGACGCGCAGGCCGCCACCCTGCTGGGGCGGGTGGCCGCGGCCCTCAACCCGGGCGGGACGGTCGTGGTGGGCGACCAGTTCGGGGACAGCGTCATGCCCGGCCGGGCCAGCCGCGCCCTGCTGCACCTGCTGGACCTGAACTACCTGGTCACGGCCGGCGGCAGGGTGCGCGGCTTCCGGGAGGTGTCGGAGCTGCTGCGGGCGGCGGGCTTCCGCGCGCCCCGGCACCGCCGTCCCCTCCGCTCCGTCCCCACCGAACTGGCCCTGGCCTCGCTCCCCGCCCACCGGCCACGATAAGCACCGCCGCCGCGAAGCCCATCGGCCGCCCGCCGCCGCGGACCCCGGGAATAACCGCTAGAAGCCCATCGCCGCCCGTACCTCGTCCAGCGTCATGATCGCCCGCTCTCTCGCCGCCGCGTTCCCCGCGGTCAGGATCTGCCGCACCTCCTCCTCGGTGTGCTCGGCGCGGCGCTTCCTGATCGGCCGCAGGAACTCGTTGACCGCCTCGGTGGCCAGCCTCTTGAGCGCGGACGCGCCCCCGTCCCCGATCTCCTCCGCGATGTCCTGTGGCGAGCGGCCGAGGCAGAGGCCGGCCAGGGTGAGGAGGTTCGCCACCTCGGGCCGGTGCGTCTCGTCGAAGGTGATCAGCCGCTCGGAGTCGGTGCGGGCCTTGCGGATGAGGGCGGCCGTCTCGTCCTCGGTGGCCGACAGGGCGATCGCGTTGCCGCGGCTCTTGCTCATCTTGCCGCCGTCGAGCCCCTGCAGCAGCGGCCGTTCGCCCATCATGGCCTCGGGCTCCGGGAACACCTCGCCGTAGCGCTCGTTGAAGCGGCGGGCCACCAGCCGCGTCACCTCCACGTGCGGGAGCTGGTCCTTGCCCACGGGCACCAGCGTGCCCTTGCAGAACAGGATGTCGGCCGCCTGGTGCACCGGATAGGTGAACATCAGGCCGCTGACCGCCCGCTGCGAGCTGTGCGCGATCTCGTCCTTGACCGTGGGGTTGCGGTACAGCTCGGAGACCGACACCAGGCTCAGGAAGGGCAGCAGCAGCTGGTTCAGCTCGGGGACGGCGCTGTGCTGGAAGATCGTCACCTTGGCCGGGTCGATGCCCACCGCCAGATAGTCGAGCAGCAGCTCGGTGATGTTGCGTTGGATCGCGCCGGGTAGATCGCGATCGGTGATCACCTGGTAGTCGGCGATCAGCACGTACATCGGGAACTTGTCCTGCAACGCGACGCGGTTGGCCAGCGAGCCGAAGTAATGGCCCAGGTGCAGCGATCCGGTCGGACGGTCACCTGTGAGTACGACGTCGTTCATTTCGGTCTCTCTCTTTCAGGTCACGCCGTCTCGGAGAGGACCGCACGCTTGGAGGGCCGTCTCGAAGACGGCCCGTGCATGAGGAAATCAGCGGCCGTCTGCCGGCCGCCACCACATGCTGATGCGTGTCATACGCGAAGTGTATCCGTTTGCGGTGTCAATCTCGTAACCTCTTTTACCGTTTCGCGTGTTCGCCTGCCCCGGCGACCATGATCTCGCCAGTATGGTGCGGTCCCTTTTCCGCCCTCTGGAGAATTCATGTCTCGACGCACCCTCGCCGGTGGCCTGGCCATAGCCGCCGCGCTCTCTCTCACCACCCTGCCCGCCGCGGCGGAGCAGGCGTCGGTGCGGTTCCCGTCGGCCAAGTTCCCGCTGGGCAGCAGGCCCGTGCCGACCAAGACGATGACCGCCGTCGCGCAGGGCATCGACATGTACGACGTGAAGGCCGGCTCGGCGACCGACGGCTACACGGTGACCGTGTTGATGCCGAGCGGCCGCGACTACGGAATGCAGACGACCGCCGACGCCAAGGCCGCCGAGGTGGAGGCCGCCGGCGAGACCCCCAGCGTGCAGAAGGTGGTACGGCCGAGCGTCGCCGACGCCGCCTCCCAGACCGTGTACATGGTCCGGGTCGGCCTCTGGTCCCTCGACGACAAGAAGAAGGCCGAGGAGACCGCCAAGAAGCTCAAGGAAGCGGGGCTGAAGGTCAAGGTCGACTACCTCGGCGACGACGGGCTCAAGACCACCGGTCCCTGGGACGTCAAGGTCGTGATGATCGACGCCGGGGCGTTCGGCGGCTCGTTCGCGGCCTCGCTCGGCACCAGCGTGGCCAAGCGGGAGACCGTCTCGTCGATGGCCAAGGCCCAGAACGCGCTGGTCGGCGTCAACGGCGGCTTCTTCAACATCCACACCGACAAGGCCCTGCGCGGCGAGCCCGTCGGCGCGTCCGTGGTCAAGGGCAAGCTGCTCAGCGAGGCCGTCCCCGGTCGCTCGGCCGTCGTGCTCAAGGGTCGTACGGCCAAGATCACCGAGCTGAAGACCACCGTCACCGCCACCTCCCAGGACGGCCAGAAGACCGAGGTCAACGGCGTCAACCGGGCCGTCACGACGGACGAGCTGGTGCTGTACACCGAGGAGTGGGGCGCCAAGACGCCCACCGGCGGGACCGACGCCGTCCTCGACGCCAACGGCAAGGTCGTCGGCCTGCGCGAGTCGGGCGCCGCGGTGGCCGCCGGCACGCGGGTGCTGCACGGCAACGGCCTGGCCGCCGACTGGCTCAACGAGCACGCCTTCCAGGACTGGACGGTCAAGGTCGACACCAAGGTCGTGGACCTACGTACCGACAAGGCGCTCGCGCTGACCCCGGACCTCAACGTGATCGCGGGCAGCGTCGGCCTCGTGCGGAACGGCAAGGTGAAGATCACCGCCAAGCAGGACGGCCACGACTCCGTCAACATGATCCTGCGCCGCCACCCGCGCACCCTCCTCGGCACCACGAGGAACGGCAGCCTCATCATCGCCACCATCGACGGCCGCAACCCGGGCGTGACCGTGGGGGCGAACTTCCTCGAGGCCGCCCAGTTCATGCGGTGGCTGGGTGCCACGCAGGCCATCAACCTGGACGGCGGCGGCTCGACGGCCATGGTGGTCGGCAACAAGCTGATCAACCGGCCCTCGGACGGCGTGGAGCGCGGCGTCGGCGACGCCCTCCTGGTCCTGCCCAAGTAACACACCAGGCCCGAACGAACCGCAGCCGTGCCACCAGCCCCTGGTGCACGGCTGCACCCCACCTACCCGGGCACCTTCGCCGCTGCGGCCGGCCGACAACGCACGTTCACGACCCGACGCGACGTCACCTCCACCGGCGAGGCACGGCCGCGCCCGCCCACGTGGGCACCTTCGCCGCTGCAGCGGGCCGGAAACGGACCTTCACGACCCGACGCGAGATCACCTCCACCGATGAGGCACGGCCGCGCCCACCTACTCGAGGGCCTTCGCCGTTGCGGCTGGCCGGCACCGCACGTTCACGGCCGAGGCGAGCTCGTCTTCGCCGATGCGGCGGGCCGGTAGCGGACGTTCATGACCGACGCGGGGTCGGATTCACCGAGCCGGTGGAGGCGGATCGGCTCGGCACCGGGGTTGTCGTACAGCCGGATGCCCTCACCCAGCAGGACCGGCGCGATGTGCAGGTCGATCTCGTCGATCAGCCCCAGTTCGAGCAGCTGACGGCCGATGGTCGGCGAGAACACCTCGAGGTTCTTACCCCCGGCCGCCTCCAGGCCGATCCGCACCGCCTCGGCCGGCTCGCAGCTCAGGAACGTGACTCCGTCGGTGGGCGTCGCGTCCTCCGGGTGATGGGTGAGCACGAAGAGCGGCCCCTTCCAGGCGCCACCGTAGATGCCGCTGGGATCCGGGTAACGGTCCCAGCCGTCTCGACCGCCCAGCACGGCGCCCGTGGTCTCGACGTACTCACCGACCAGGTCCGGCCGGAACGAGTTCCCGGCCATCCAGTCCATCTCATGGTTCGGCCCCGCCACGAACCCGTCCAGCGACATCGTGAAGTGCCAGAGCACCTTTCCACCCGCGGTCTGCGGCTCGGTGTCGCTCATTCGTTGCCTCCTGCATCTGCTTGCGATTTGCAACCGGTAATCTCACGCTAGGCCACCCGGTGGTAGATTGCAACCAGTTCGGAGGTGAGGTGCGAGTTGGCGGAGTCGGCGCGTTCTGGTTGTCCGATCAATGCTGCGGTCGAGGCGTTCGGTGACAGCTGGAGCCTGCTCGTGCTGCGGGACGTGATGTTCGGGAGCCGGCGCTACTTCAGGGAGCTGCTCGCCGGCTCCGAGGAGGGGATCGCCTCCAACATCCTGGCCGACCGGCTGAAGCGCCTGGTGAACGCGGGCCTGCTGACCCGCGAGGACGCGGGCCCCGGACGGCGGGCAGCCTACAGCCTGACCGAGGCATCCATCCAGCTGGTCCCGATCTTCGCGCAGCTCGGCGAGTGGGGGCTACGCCACCGCCCGACCACGAAGCGGCTGAGGGTCCGAGCGGAACTGCTCGCGGCCGGCGGACCGGAGCTGTGGAGCGAGTTCATGGCCGAGCTCCGGACCATCCACCTCGGCGCCCCACCGCCGGAACGGAACGGCCCAAGCGTCATGGAACGCCTCGCCAAGGCCTACACCGACGCGCTCTGACGCCTTGAGCGGGAATCAGACACACGCCGCCGTGCTCTGACGCCCTACATGGAGTCGGACGCGACGCCATGCCCGTCGCTTGAAAGGTACACCGGCCGCGCAACGACCATGACGACATGCGCGGCATCGACGTGCGCTATGCAAGCGTCTACGTGCGTTGTGTAAGCGTCTACGTGCGCTGTGCAAGCGTCGACATTCGCCGTGCGGGCACTGACATCCGCTGTGCGGACGTGGAGACGCGACGTGCAGGCGCTGACATCCGCCGCGCAGACGTCAACATGCGCCGTGCGGGCGCCGTGCGGGCGCCGTTCGGGCATGGACGCGCGAGTGCGGGCGCTGACATCCGCCGCGCAGACGCCAACATCCGCCGTGCGCACGTGGACGCGTGACGTGCGGGCGTCGGATCTTAAGCGTCCACCGGCAGACCCGTGTCCGGTTTCACGGCCTTCATTGCAAGGTGCGACGTCACCTGCGCCACCCCCGGCAGCCCGGAGAGGGTGTCGGAGTAGAAGCGCTCGTACGCCGCCAGATCCGCCACCGCAACCCGCAGCAGGAAGTCCGGATCGCCGAACAGCCGGTGCGCCTCCACCACCTCCGGCATCCCCGCCACCAGCCGCTCGAACTCCGCCACCGTGTCGTGATCCTCATACCTCATCACCACGGTGACGAACGCCTGGAACCCCCGGCCCACCGCGTCCCCTTCGACCAGCGCCCGGTAGCCGCGGATGACGCCGGACTCCTCCAACTGCCGCACCCGGCGCAGGCACGGCGACGGTGTGAGCCCGACCCGGTCAGCCAGCTCGGTGTTGCTCAGCCGCCCGTCCCGCTGCAGCTCCTGGAGGATCCTGCGGTCAATCCTGTCCACAGCGCAATATCCTGCCACTCCGCCGCCCGAAGCAGCACGAACAGACCATCGCGTGCCAGCCCTCCTTGACTACCGTCCCACAAGGAGGTGGTTCTCATGGAAACCCGGCTGCTGGTGCTCTTCCTCGGCATGGACCTGCTGCTGATCTACACGCCGGGCCCCGACATGCTCTACGTCATGGCCCGCTCGCTCGGCCAGGGCCGCCGCACCGGCCTCACGGCGGTGGCGGGGATCTGCTCGGGCTACACCGTGCACACGGTCCTGGCCGCCGCCGGCCTCGCCGCCGCACTTCGCGCGGTCCCCGCCGCATTGCCCGCGATGCGGTACGCCGGCGCCGCGTATCTGGTCTTCCTGGCGATCAAGACCCTGGCGTCGCTCAGGAACCCCGCCACCCCGGTCCCGGGCGCGACCCCGCAGCCCACGGGCAGGGTGTTGCGACAGAGCATGCTCACGGCCCTGCTCAACCCGAAGGGAGTGCTGCTCTACCTGTCGCTGATGCCCCAGTTCATCTCCACGGAGACAGGCGTCCCTCTGGGCTTTCAACTCGCCGTACTCGGCCTGCTCCATGTCGCGAACTGCGCCGTCCTGTACGGCCTGCTCGCCCTGGCCACGGCACGGGCCAGCCACGCCCTGACCCGGACCCCGAAGGCCGCCCGCCGGATCTCGGCCGTCTCCGGCACGATGCTCCTGGTGGTCGCGGCCGCCACGCTCGGCACCCATTGAACACAAAAAAGGGGGTCCGACGCACAAGGCGTCGAACCCCCTCCAAAGATTGTCCGGCGGCGACCTACTCTCCCACACCCTCCCGAGTGCAGTACCATC